>CAZFRO010000008.1:38900-114711 GCA_964521425.1 uncultured bacterium | reverse complement strand
ACAGGTGCTGCATGGCTGTCGTCAGCTCGTGTCGTGAGATGTTGGGTTAAGTCCCGCAACGAGCGCAACCCTCGTCTCCTGTTGCCATCAGGTAAAGCTGGGCACTCTGGAGAGACTGCCGGCGATATGCCGGAGGAAGGTGGGGATGACGTCAAGTCCTCATGGTCCTTACATCCCGGGCTACACACGTGCTACAATGGCCGATACAAAGGGTCGCAATACCGCGAGGTGGAGCCAATCCCATAAAGTCGGTCTCAGTTCGGATTGGAGTCTGCAACTCGACTCCATGAAGTCGGAATCGCTAGTAATCGTGGATCAGCATGCCACGGTGAATACGTTCCCGGGGCTTGTACACACCGCCCGTCAAGCCACGAAAGTTGGTAGTACCCGAAGTCGCTGAGCTAACCCCTCGGGGAGGCAGGCGCCGAAGGTAAGACCAGTGATTGGGGCTAAGTCGTAACAAGGTAGCCGTACCGGAAGGTGTGGCTGGATCACCTCCTTTCTAAGGAGCTAGGGCGCTGTCGAAAGACAGTGACCTTAGGTCAGACGCGTCAATCTCGACGAGGCACGCTATTCCTTTATAGAATCCGCGGACTGAAAGTCCTCCGGGCCTATAGCTCAGCTGTGGTTAGAGCGCACGCCTGATAAGCGTGAGGTCAGAGGTTCAACTCCTCTTAGGCCCACCAAACACATCGAGACACCGGGGATATAGCTCAGCTGGGAGAGCGCCTGCCTTGCACGCAGGAGGTCACCGGTTCGAGCCCGGTTATCTCCACCAGGAGTCTCGACATTGTTGGTAGGCCTAGGAGGGTCATTCAGTTCCACGGACAAGCTATTTGACAACTCAATAGGATTCGGACGCAAAAGTAAGAAGCATCTTTGCCATTAGTATTGGTCAAGTTACTAAGGGCATACGGTGGATGCCTTGGCGCTGGCAAGCGATGAAGGACGTGGCAAGCTGCGATAAGCCTCGGTGAGGAGCAAACATCCTTTGACCCGGGGATTTCCGAATGAGTCAACTCCGTGTGGGTTATGCCGCACGATCGCCGGCTGAATAAAATAGGCCGGTGGAAGCGAACGGGGAGAACTGAAACATCTAAGTACCCCCAGGAATAGAAAGCAAAAGCGATTTCCCTAGTAGCGGCGAGCGAACGGGAAACAGCCTAAACCTACTGCATGTTAAAGCCCGTGTGCGTTGTGCAGGAGGGGTTGTGGGGCTCGATCGGAGCGGGATACGGACCGCTCGGGGAGTTACAAACCAGATTCCTAGTCGAACGGCCTGGGAAGGCCGACCAGAGACGGTGATAGTCCGGTAGGCGAAAGGATGATGGCTCCCTGGATAGGGTTCCCAAGTACCGCGGGACACGAGAAATCCCGTGGGAATCCGGGAGGACCACCTCCCAAGGCTAAATATTCGCCAGCGACCGATAGCGGACAAGTACCGTGAGGGAAAGGTGAAAAGAACTCCTGACGGAGAGTGAAATAGAACCTGAAACCGTGTGCTTACAAGCTGTGGGAGGACTTCCATGGGCTTCGGCCCGTGTCGGTCTGACCGCGTGCCTTTTGCATAATGAACCGGCGAGTTGCTAGAGTGTAGCTAGGTTAAGCGTCTATGACGCGGAGCCGGAGCGAAAGCGAGTCTTAACCGGGCGAAATTAAGTTGCACTCTGCAGACCCGAAGCCAAGTGATCTACGCATGGCCAGGCTGAAGCGCATGTAACAGTGCGTGAAGGGCCGAACCAGTTGAGGTTGAAAACTCTTTGGATGAGCTGTGCGTAGGGGTGAAAGGCCAATCAAACTTGGAGATAGCTGGTTCTCCCCGAAATAGCTTTAGGGCTAGCCTCGGACTATAGAGTAACGGAGGTAGAGCACTGATTGGGCTAGGGGGTTCACCGACCTACCGATCCCATTCAAACTCCGAATGCCGTTATCTCGTTCTCCGGGAGTCAGGCGGCGGGTGATAAGATCCGTTGCCGAGAGGGAAACAACCCAGACCAACAGCTAAGGTCCCTAAGTAGTGGCTAAGTGAGATAAGGATGTCGGATTGCCCAGACAGCTGGGATGTTGGCTTAGAAGCAGCCATCATTTAAAGAGTGCGTAACTGCTCACCAGTCAAGCGGCCCCGCGCCGAAAATTGTCGGGACTCAAGTCACTCACCGAAGCTTTGGATTCGCCTCTTCGGAGGCGTCTGGTAGGGGAGCGTTCCGTATTAGGATGAAGCTGGATCGTGAGATCTGGTCGACGAATCGGAAGTGATCATGCCGGTACAAGTAGCGATAAAACAGGCGAGAAACCTGTTCACCGAAAGCCTAAGGTTTCCTGAGGAAGGTTAATCCACTCAGGGTTAGTCGGGACCTAAGCCGAGGCCGAAAGGCGTAGGCGATGGAAAACGGGCTAATATTCCCGTACCACCAGTGTGGCGACAAAGACGCTATGGGGTGACGCAGGAGTGAAAGGTCAGCCGGGTGTTGGAAGTCCCGGTCTAAGCGTGTAGGGGGACTGCGTAGGCAAATCCGCGCGGTCATTACTCCGAGACGCGATGGGGAGTCCCTTTGGGACATAAACTGATCCTAATCATGCTGCCAAGAAAAGCCTCTATGCGAGTCATGCAGGTGCCCGTACCGTAAACCGACACAGGTAGGCGGGGAGAGAATCCCAAGGTGCTCGGGAGAACTGTGGTCAAGGAACTCGGCAAAATGACCCCGTAACTTCGGGATAAGGGGTGCCCTTTGCGGTGAACTCTTTACGAGGTAAGCTGCGAGGGGCCGCAGAGAATCGGCCTGGGCGACTGTTTACTAAAAACACAGGTCTCTGCTAAGCCGCAAGGCAACGTATAGAGACTGACACCTGCCCGGTGCCGGAAGGTTAAGGGGAGGGGTTAGCATCCTTCGGGATGCGAAGCTCTGAACCGAAGCCCCGGTAAACGGCGGCCGTAACTATAACGGTCCTAAGGTAGCGAAATTCCTTGTCGGGTAAGTTCCGACCTGCACGAATGGTGTAACGACTTGGGCGCTGTCTCGACCACAGGCCCGGCGAAACTGTAGTAGCGGTGAAGATGCCGCTTACCCGCGACCGGACGGAAAGACCCCGTGGACCTTTACTGCAACTTGATATTGGTTCTTGGCCAGATTCGTGTAGGATAGGTGGGAGGCGTTGAAGCGGGAGCGTCAGCTTTCGTGGAGCCAATCTTGAAATACCACCCTTGTCTTGTTGGGATCCTAACTCGGCACCGTGATCCGGTGCGAGGACAGTGTCTGGTGGGTAGTTTGACTGGGGCGGTCGCCTCCAAAAAAGTAACGGAGGCGCCCAAAGGTTCCCTCAGCGCGGACGGCAACCGCGTTTCGAGTGTAAAGGCATAAGGGAGCTTAACTGCGAGGCCTACAAGCCGAGCAGATGCGAAAGCAGGGCTTAGTGATCTGCCGCTGCTGTGTGGAAAGGGCGGCACTTAACGGATAAAAGGTACCCCGGGGATAACAGGCTTATCACCCCCGAGAGTTCACATCGACGGGGTGGCTTGGCACCTCGATGTCGGCTCAGCGCATCCTGGGGCTGTACAAGGTCCCAGGGTTTGGCTGTTCGCCAATTAAAGCTGCTACGTGAGCTGGGTTTAGAACGACGTGAGTCAGTTCGGTCCCTATCCGTCGCGGGCGTAGGATACTTGAGGAGAGTTGCCCCTAGTACGAGAGGACCGGGGTGAACGAACCGCTAGTGTACCAGTTGTCGTGCCAACGGCATCGCTGGGTAGCTATGTTCGGCAGGGATAAGCGCTGAAAGCATCTAAGCGCGAAGCCTCCTCCAAGACTAGGTATCCCGTGGGTTTAACCCACCTGAAGGCTCGTTGTAGATGACAACGTTGATAGGCCGGAGGTGTAAGTGCAGCAATGCATTCAGCCGACCGGTACTAATCAGCCGTGAGGCTTGACCATTATTACTATACACACAGATGTTTCTGATCTGAAGCGTCCGATCCTATGAGTTGTCGTTAAATGCGCACCTGGCGTACTAGTCGGCGATGCGATCGCGATAGACTAACCGGGGTAGGTCAGACCTAACCTCATGCCGGGTGCCTTCTTTCGTCGTCAATCGTCATGGCGGCGCGGATTGTTTCGGTGGCAATGGCGGAGGGGTCACACCTGTTACCATTTCGAACACAGTAGTTAAGCCCTCCAGCGCCGATGGTACTGCTCGGGCGACCTTGTGGGAGAGTAGGACGCCGCCGGAACGTACGAACCCCCTTCGCCGAAAGGCAGAGGGGGTTCTTCTTTGTCCGCGAGTGGAGTATACTGCCACTTGAGGAACGCGCCCTGGCTCCCACCCCGGTCCTGGGAGCGGACGAGCAAAGGTGCAGAGAATCACACAACCCAGTGGAGGAATCCTGATGATCCGCATTGCCGGAGTCCCCTTCGCGATCGTTTTGGCTGTTACACTGGCGGGATGCTCCGGCCACTCTGGAGTGAAGCCCGCCACAGGGAGCGTGGCATCCGAAACGGGCGCTACATCTACTCTACCCGAGTGGGTCCAGGTAGTGCATCCTGCTTCCGGTGGACGGAACATCTATGTCGGCGGGTGTTCGATGGCGCCGGGGCCTCTGGAAGGCGTTGAGCTGGCCGGTGCCGATGCGTTCTCGCAGATTACCGCGAGGGCACGGACGATCTTCACACGAGCCTTCACTGGAGCGACCCAAACGAGCGGCATCGAACTCACCTCTATGGACAGGCTCGAGTTCAGGGAGAAGGGGCTCGACCTCTATTCGGAGTACATGATAGGAGTGGCCCGTCTGGATCGGGTCTACTTCCAGGACTGCGAGACAGGCCGCACCCATGACGGGTTGCCTGACCACTGGGCTGGAGGCCCTGTGTGTCGGACGTTCGTGGAGCATTCGCTGGATGCTTCCGAATGGGGGCGCATACTGAATGAGACGATTCTCGAGCTTAGGCACGAGTACGCGCGTGTCAAGCGTGCCAATCTGGCCCAGCTGGCCGATTGGATTATTGCCAACCTCGAGACACGAGAGAGGGTTCCGAACGCCAAGCCGGATGTGAGGTGAAATGCGACACGCGGATTTTGTACACCTGCACAACCACACCGAATACAGCCTTCTGGACGGCGCCATCAAGATCAAAGCCCTCGTCGAGCGGGCGCACGAGCTCCGCATGCCCGCGCTGGCCATCACGGACCACGGAGGCATGTTCGGGGCCATCCTGTTCTACTCGGCGGCGATGGAGCGGGGCATCAAACCGATCATCGGAATGGAAGCCTATCTCGACCCCGTCTCGCACAGTGAGAGACCGAGCGACTCGGTGCGCAGGAAATACAACCATCTGCTCCTGCTCGCCAAGAACAGAGAGGGCTACCAGAACCTGATGCGTCTCTCGAGCGCCGGCTACGTGGACGGTTTCTACTACAAGCCGCGGATCGACAAGGAACTCCTCAGGGAATACCACGAGGGCATCATCGCTACGACCGCCTGTCTGGCGTCTGAACCCGCGCAGAGGATCCTCGCCGGGGACATGGATGGAGCCAGGGCCGCCGTGATCGATCTTCAGGAGATCATGGGGAAGGGCAACTTCTACCTTGAGGTCCAGCGGCACGGCCTTGAGGAGGAAGAGCGAGTCATCCAGGGGTTCATACAGCTGTCACAGGAACTGGATGTCCCTCTCGTAGCGGCGAACGACTGCCACTATCTCCGCCGTGAGGACGCGGCCGCGCACGATGTCCTTCTCTGCATCCAGACGGGGAAGGAGATCGATGATCCGAACCGGATGCGCATGGCGAACGACCAGTTCTACTTCAAGTCGCCGGACGAGATGAAGGAGCTCTTCGCGGATATCCCCGAGGCCTACAGCAACACCGTGGCGATCGCAGAGAAGTGCAATCTCTCCATGGAGTTCGACAAGGTCCACATGCCTCGCTTCCCGATTCCTGAGGGATACAAGGACGTGGCGGCCTATCTGGCTCATCTGACCCGTGATGGCATAGCGGAGAGATACGAGATCGTCACGCCCGAGGTCGAGGATCGCGTCAAGACGGAGCTCGAGATGATAGCGGGGATGGGTTTCTCGGGCTACTTCTTGATCGTCCACGATTTCATACGTGAGGCCAAGGAGCGCGGCATTGCCGTCGGACCGGGGCGAGGGTCGGCGGCGGCGAGCATAGTGAGCTACGCGCTCGGTATCACCGAACTAGACCCGCTCGAGTTCGGCCTGGTCTTCGAACGCTTTCTCAACCCGGCCAGGAAGAGCATGCCGGACTTCGATATCGACTTCTGCTACGTGCGGCGCGGAGAGATCATTGATTATGTAACGTCCAAGTACGGCAGAGACTCCGTGGCCCAGGTGATCACATTCGGAACGATGCAGGCCAGGGCCGTCATACGAGATGTGGGTCGCGTTCTCAAGTTCACGTACTCTGAGGTTGACCGTCTGGCGAAGCTGGTCCCACGTGAACTCAATATCACGCTAGCCGCTGCTCTCGAACGTGTGCCCGAGCTCAAGGCGCTCGCGATCTCCGACGACAGACATGTGAAGCTCATGGAATACGCCAAGACGCTCGAGGGTCTCTCCAGGCACGCCTCGGTGCATGCCGCGGGCGTCATTATCGCGCCGGGTCGGATCTCGGACTGGGCGCCCCTGTACAAGACGAACCGCGATGAGATAACTACACAGTACGCGATGAAGTCGCTGTCCAAAATAGGTCTTCTCAAGTTCGATTTCCTCGGCCTCAGAACACTGACCGTTATCGAAGACACGATCGAGATGATGCGGGAGAATCATGGTGTCACCCTGGCTCCTCAGGATATCCCGCTTGATGACACCGCCACCTTCGAACTCCTCGCGGCCGCGCACACGGTCGGCGTCTTCCAGGTTGAGTCGTCCGGGATGCGGGATCTTCTCAGGAAGATGAAGCCCGAGCGGCTCGAGGACATGATCGCGATCAATGCTCTCTTCCGCCCGGGTCCATTGGGCTCCGGCATGGTCGACGACTACGTCAAGAGGAAGCACGGCAAGCAGAAGGTCAAGTACCTTCACCCAAATCTTGAGACTGTGCTCAGTGAAACGTACGGCGTAATCGCCTATCAGGAGCAGGTGATGCAGGTGTCGAGCGCGCTGGCCGGGTTCTCCATGAGCCAGGCGGACGTTCTTCTGAACGCGATGCGCAAGAAGGTCGCCGGCGTCATGGACCAGCAGCGCGAGGAGTTCATTCAAGGCGCCAAGTCGGGCGGGATCAAGGAGAAAACGGCCGTTGCCGTCTTCGATCAGATGGCGAAGTTCGCGGACTACGGCTTCAACAAGGCCCACAGCGCCTCCTACGCCATCCTCGCGGTGAGGACTGCCTACCTGAAGGCGCACTATCCCGCTGAGTACATGGCGGCCGCGATGACGAGCGAGATGGGCAACACGGATCGGATCGTGCTCCTCCTGAATGAGTGCAAGCGCATGGGGATACAGGTGCTTCCTCCCGACATCAACCAGGGGCACGCCACTTTCCTGGCAACCGCGAGGAACGACATCCAGTTCGGACTCGGCGCCGTCAAGAACGTGGGGCGTCCGGCGATTCGGTCGCTCATCGATGCGAGACAGAAGCACGGTGAGTTCCGTGACATCTTCGCCCTTGCCGATCGCGTTGACCTGAGGTTGGTGAACCGGAGAGTCCTCGAGAGTCTCATTGCAGCCGGGGCGATGGACGGACTCCACGGGCATCGGGCGCAGCAGATGGCGGCCATTCCCGCAGCGCTCGAGCTTGGTCAGCGCCTCCAGCGGGACCGGGACTCCGGTCAGACGCTGCTCTTCGGGGGCGGCGGCGATGATGAGCCACAGGTCCAGCCGCGGAAGCTCCCTGAGGTCGAGCCATGGAACGACAGTTTCTCGCTTTCGCGGGAGAAGGACGTGCTCGGGTTCTACGTCACGGGGCATCCCCTCGCTCGATTCGGTCGAGAGCTGGATGCCTTCGCCACCGCATCGATCGAAAACCTACCAGAGATCGACGACGGTGAAGAGGTCCGTCTGGGTGGAATCATCACAGGCGTGAAGACGACGAACGACCGGAAGGGACAGCGGATGGCCTTTGTGACGATCGAGGATTTCACGGGCTCAGTTGAGGCGATCGTCTTCTCCGGCACATACGCGAAGCGGCAGGCGGAGATAAGGAATGAAGCGGCCGTGATCATCGATGGGAAGGTCTCAACGCGTGAGGAACAGGAGCCGAAGATCATCGTCAATGACCTGGTCCCCCTGTCGAGCGCCATGGGACGCTTTGTTGAACGTATCGCCATTCACCTCACCACCGTGGGTCTCGAGGAGTCGCTTCTCCATGATGTGAGAGACGTTCTCCTCAAGCACCCTGGTCGTTGCCCGGTCGAAATCGTTCTTGAGACTGCCGACCGACGGGAACTGACGGTGGGGGTGGGAACGGTGAGGGTGGAGCCGTCACCCGCTCTTCTCGACGGTCTTGAGCCGCTCGTTGGGCAATCGTCGGTCGAGCTGGTGGGGGCTGCGCGGCGAGCCGGCGTACCGGAGCCCCGTTTCTGATTGACAGCGATTTCGTGCGTTGCTATATTTTCTCCCAAATCACGGTGTATCCCGGTGAGCTGAAAGGACCCGTAGATGCATAGAGGCAGGGCACTTGCGGCTCTCTTGGTCCTGATCGCGGTGCTTCCGTCCGTGGCTCTCGCTCAGATAGAGCACCCGATCAAGCTGGTCGACTTCCAGAGTGCATATGGGCTTCCGAGGGGAGGTTACTCCCTCAGGATGCGCATCGTGCCGGCTGGGCGTGTCATCACCGGTATCCGTGTCGGAATCTCGGACTATATCCTGGTGGGCGTCTCCTACGGGGCCACGAATGTCGTGGGGAGCGGGACTCCCGAGTGGGATGACCGCATAGAGTTCGACTTCAAGGTTCGACTGGCCGAGGAGACGGACGTCATCCCCGCGATAGCGATCGGCTACGATTCCAGGGGATACGGCATGCAGCTGGAGAGCGGGGAGTACGAGAAGGCCTCGTCCGGTCTGTTCGTAAGCGCCGCCAAGACGCTTCCATTCTCCGAGTTCTGGCAGGTCCACGCGGGGCTCTCCCGGACTCTCGATGAGGCGAGGGCCAAACCCGACCTGGTCGTGGGTGCGTCCGCACGTCTCTCGCAGGAGTTCTCGGTACTGGCCGAGTACCAGTGGGGCGTGGACAGGCGAGAGGATGATTCAGAAAGCACTACCGGGTTCTTGAACTTCGGGCTTCGCTGGATATTCATGGAGCAGCTCGAGGTCGACATTTACTTCCGGAACGTCGTAGGTCCCAGCGGATCGCCTGATATGAACAGTAGATCGCTTGGGTTTGTCTTCTACGACTCGTTTTGAGGGGAGGTTCTAGATGATAGGCTGGCTTGAGTTCGAGCGGCCCCTTCTGGAGCTGGAACGGCGCATAGATGAGCTCAGGAGCTTCGCGGACAGCCAGAACATCGATGTCGCCGGCGAGCTGGCACGGCTGGAGGCGAAGGCGGGTGAGCTGCGTAAGCAGATCTATGGGAAACTCACGCGGTGGCAGATGGCACAGCTGGCGCGTCACCCGCGTCGTCCGTACACGCTGGACTATTTGAAGATGCTGGGCATAGATTTCGTCGAACTCCACGGTGACAGGCGCTTCAGCGATGATGCGGCCATTGTCGGTGGACTGGGCTTCTGGGGCGACCGCAAGGTGGTTGTGATCGGTCACCAGAAGGGCAGGGACACGAAGGAGAATATCAGACGCAACTTCGGCATGGCCCATCCTGAAGGCTATCGCAAAGCTCTCAGGCTCATGAAGCTTGCCGAGAAGTACAACCGTCCGGTCATCACCTTCGTAGATACACCGGGTGCGTATCCCGGCATCGGCGCCGAGGAGCGCGGACAGGCCGAGGCGATCGCTCTGAACCTGCGCGAGATGGCGCGTCTTCCAGTGCCGTTTGTGGCAGTAGTGATCGGCGAGGGTGGCAGTGGTGGGGCGTTGGGCATCGCCGTTGCCGATCGCGTTCTCATGATGGAGTACGCGATCTACTCAGTGATTTCACCAGAGGGTTGCGCGTCTATCCTCTATAGAGATGCCGCCAAGGCGCAGCAGGCCGCGGAGGCGATGAAGATAACGGCGCCCGACCTCGAATCGCTCGGCGTGATAGACGAGATCATCCGCGAACCGGTGGGTGGGGCGCACAGAGATCCAGAGATGGCGGCTCGCAACGTCGGTGAGGCGATTCAGCGGCACCTGAGCGAGCTTGAGAAGCTGAGCCCGACCGAACTTGTGGATCGCAGGCTCGAGAAGTTTATGAACATGGGGAAGTACAAGGAAGCCTAGGAGTTTTCTCCCGATGAAACTATCAGCCTTCACCGACCGCAAGCTCGTGAACCTGGAC
The DNA here is from genome assembly GCA_964521425.1 of uncultured bacterium. Taxonomy (GTDB): domain Bacteria; phylum Joyebacterota; class Joyebacteria; order Joyebacterales; family Joyebacteraceae; genus Joyebacterum. The sequence goes on along the minus strand of CAZFRO010000008.1, from coordinate 104,336 downwards.
GTTGCGTCCGGCACCAAAGAGGAAGTGATCGGACGCATGACGGAGCTGCTTTCGCGGTCCAAGAAGGTCACGGACGCCGACGCCTTCCTGCAGGACGTGTTGGCCAGAGAGGAACTTGTGTCAACAGGGGTGGGTCATGGAGTAGCGTTCCCTCATGCGAAGAGCAAGGCAGTGCGCGATGTCGTGTTCGCGTTCGGGCGCACGACAGAAGACGTTGAGTTCGGGGCCCTGGACGGGAATCCCGTCCGGCTCGTCTTCCTCATTGGGGCGCCAAAGGAGCAGGAACCGTCGCGCCTGTACCTCAATCTGATGGCACACATGTCGTTTCTGATGAAGGACGAGGGAAACAGGGAGCGGCTTCTCTCGGCCGACTCGGTGGAATCTGTGCTCAGGCTCTTCGACTCGGTGAAATAGGCGCCTGACAGAGGGCGCGAGGAATCGCCCAGCCGGAATGGGGGAACATGAAGGCGCGCGACTACATGACGAAGAACGTAGTCACTGTCGGACGGTCGGCGAACATCGCTGAAATCGCGGATCTTCTGAGATGCCACCGAATCACCGGCGTCCCGGTCGTAGATGGGGACGGCCGCCTGCTCGGCGTGGTCACGCACGAAGAGCTCATAAACATATTCCTTCCGCACTATCTTTCCATGTTCGATGATCTCGCTTTTCTCGATGATCTCGGAACGATCGAAGCGCAGACGATGTCGGAGATCGAGCCGACGCTCTTCCTCGCTGAGGATGTCATGCATGCCGGCCCACATACGGTCGGTCCCGAGACATCCATGATGAAGGTCGCCGCGATAATGCTCAACAACAAGCACGTTCTCCTGCCCGTCGTAGACGAGGAGAACCGCGTCGTCGGTGTTATCAATCGGAGCGCTGTGAGTTCTGCATTCACCGGTGCCGCTGGCGAGGAGGACTCAGCGTGACGTATCGAAGTTCTCTCCCGGCAGTCGTGTTGTCGGCGATCCTGATCGTATCCCTGACAGGCCCCCTGGCGGCGGTGACGGCCCCGGTAACGCTCGTGGAGTCGAACGAGGTCGGTATCACCCTCGTGTGCGAGCCCGGGAAGCCGATTCTCACAACTCTCACCACAGATGATGGCGACTACATCTCGGTTCTGCTGCCTCACTCGCGGTTGATGGCGAGTCCCGGCAGTCCCGACCTTCCATGTATCCGGGTCATGGTTGCCGTCCCCGACTGCGAGGCGATCGAACTCCAGCTGACGACGGACGGAATCGAGTTGACTGAAGGTGTCCGTGTTGCTCCAGCTGCGTCTCTTGTGCAGGTGCCGGCGGGTGAACTCAGCGGGTACGAGTGGCAGGAGGGTAGCGTCTATGAGACGTCCGGTCTCTGGCCCCCCTCCGCCGCGAGTATCGAAGGACCCCGGTGGTTTGCGACCCAGCGCGTTGTCGTAGTCGAGTTCCACCCTGTCCAGTTCGACCCGGCCCTGAACACCCTTGTCTCACAGGGGAGGATCGAGGCGAGGCTGACATTCGGTGGGCTTAAGAGAGGTACTGCGAGTGAAGATGGCCGCCCACGTGAAGACGCGCCGCGACGGGAGACTATGTTCCGCTCGGCCCTCCTGAACTACGAAAGCGGCAGGGCCTGGCGCCGTGTCGGCGGTCGTCCGGAAGCTCCTGGTCGTCGCGATGAGGATTCCTTCAACACGTCGTCCAACTGGGTGAAGATGTCGATCTCGGAGGGGGGATTCTATAGTGTTCCCTACGAGGCGCTCGTCTCTCTCGGTGTTCAAGCCGGTTCGATCGATCCTGCGACCATTCGCGTGTTCAGCGGGGGGGGGCTCTCGATGCCACCCTCCGTGTTCGAACCACGTCCCGACTGGATGAACGAGTGCACGATTCAAGTGTCGGGTGAGGGAGATGGCCTGTTCGATCCCGGTGATCGCGTGATCTTCTACGCGCTGGGCGTCGACGGGTGGTCGACTGAATTCGATGCTGAGGATCCAGTCGAGCCCTACCATGAGAACCACTTCGCGAACGAGGGCGTCTCTTGGCTGACATGGGAGAACCACGGCACGTCGTCGGGATTCAGTGCCGACCCGTTGCGCATGGAAGAGGACGACCTGCAGAATTCGCCAACGCCGAATCACGCTGATGCTCACAGAGTGCGCGCGCACTTTGAGAACAACATCGTCATGCGTCAGGGCAAGTCCGATAACTGGTTCTGGCACGAGATGACAGCGAGTGAGAGTCGTCGCTACTTCCACAAGGAGCTGAGTCACGTCAGGACCGACTCGCTCGGCGGTCTCGCGGCGAGCGTCTACGGGAACAGCTCTTTCTATCCCAATCCGGATCACCATGCCATCTTCTCCCTGAACGGAGTAGTGGCACACGATGCCCTCTGGGAGGGCTACTGGGACATGAGATTCGAGGTTCGCGACGTCTCCATCAATGAGGGTTACAACACGCTTGAGATCTACCTTCCGCGCGACATTCCTGACGCGACCGACGAGTCGATCCTTATCGACTGGTTCGATATCACATACTGGAGGGACCTGGTCGCGACCAATGATCGCGCCTTCTTCGGCAGCTCCGACAGAACGGGGATTGTGGAGTACACCGTCACGGGATTCCAGGACACGGATGCCGCCGTCTACAAGATCATCGACAAGTTCACCGTCCGAACGATACCGGGCGTTTCACGAGGGATTCAAGAGAGTGCGCGCGGCCTATCGGACAGTGGCCGCGTGAAGCGCGGCCTATCGGACAGTGGCCGCATGGACGGCGCCGTTGTGTTCCAGGACGAAGCTGCAGACACAGCATCGTATGCGGCGATCTCATCATCGGCGTACTTGACGCCGTCACTGGAGTTGGATGAGCCCGCGGACCTGAGAACGCCGGGTGGACACGACTACATCATGGTTGCTCACGACGACTTCTACGATGAGGCAGCGCGGCTCAAGAGCCTCAGGGAGAGTGCTGCTGGAGGGAGCTTCGATGTCAGATTGGTGAAGGTCTCCGACGTCTACGACGAATTCTCGTGGGGCCTTGTCGATCCGACCGCCATCAGAGACTACCTGAAGTACACTTGGGAGAATGAGGCTGTGCCGCCCACTCATGCGATCCTGATCGGTGGCGGGACGCCCGACCCTCGCGGATACGCCTCATCAAGCATTCCGACGCACATTCCCGTGAGATATACGCGCCGAAGCGCTGTGTCATTCGAGCCGCTGTACTGGCCGACCGACGTCTGGTACGCCTGCTTTGAGGACTCCAATCGGTGTGATATGAACATCGCTCTCGGGCGGCTGTCTGTCGACACGCCCGCGGAAGCGGCGACAATGGTGGACAAGATCGAGCGATACGAGCTGGACGAGCAACTGGGTCTCTGGAAGAACACAGCGATCCTCGTGGCCGATGACGAATACTCATCTACGAATACGACCGAGTGGATGCACACCGAGCAGACGGAGCAGCTGGCTACTGACATCCTGCCTTTCCCTCTGGACCGGCAGAAGATCTATCTCATGGAATACGACAAAGTAGGCTCGGTGAAGCCCGCCGCCCGGGCCGCCGTTATCGATGCGTGGAATGAGGGCGCCCTGCTCCTGAACTACACGGGGCACGGCAGCGAGATCGTCATCGCCCATGAGTCGGTCTTCCTGTATGACGACGTCTCGCTCCTGAGCAACATCGATGTCCTGCCTCTCTTCTTTGCCGCTTCGTGCAGGTTGAATAAGTTCGATAACGAGACCGTCGATTCCCTGGGTGAGGCTCTCGCGAAATCCGCAAGGGGTGGTTCCATCATCTCAATCGGAAGCACGAGAGATTCGGGGGCGAGTCAGAACGCCAATTTCAACCGCGACTTCTTCGGGGCCATGTTTGGATATCAGCTGACAAGCCCTGGGGCCGTGATGGACGTGGGGAGCGCGTTCCAGATTGCATTCTCAATGTGGGGCTCGCTGTCCACGTGGTGGAACAACTCGAAGTTCGTTGTTCTCGGCGACCCGGGTCTGACCCTGGCCGCGCCCGCGGGAGGCGGTGTTCTTGCCTCCGATGACCTCCCGATGAGGCGCGGAGCGACGATTCAGGTCGACGGTGACGGAAGCGGCGCCATCGAGAGCCTTGACGGGGTTGCGCTTGTGCGAGTTTCGGAGAGCGCAGACACGACGGGGTACACTCAGATACCGGGCGGATATCACGTCGACTATTCGCTTCCGGGAGAGACGATCTTCCGAGGGCCGGTCGTGGTTTCGGACGGTGTGATGGCGACGGAGTTCGTCGTCTCGACCGCGTCGCGCGAGGGTCCGTACGCGAGGATTCGCGCATACGGCTATGGCAGTGACACCGATGGGGCCTTCTCGCTGGAGGGCGTGGGGCTCGTGGATTCGGTGGAGGTCACGGACCACACCGGACCGGATATTGCTCTTGAATTCGAGGGTGGTGGAGTGTCGGTTCTGCCGAGCGCGACGCTGAAGATCTCGCTCTCCGACGACAGCGGGATCAACCTGGCGACAGAGGGTGGTGGACGTGGCATCATCCTCCAGATCGACAGCGGCGATTCGACCGATCTGACAGATGAGTTCATCTGCGACCTTGGAGATTTCCGCAGCGGGTCGTTCGAGTACGATCTTCCGTCAATGTCGCTCGGTGGGCATTCGCTCTCGCTCTCCGCGAGCGACAACGTCGGCAACAGACGGAGTGAGGATCTCTGGTTCGAGGTCATCACGACCACTGATTTTGAGATACGGAATGTAGCCAACCACCCGAATCCGTTCCCGGACATCGGGAGGGAAGGCACCCACATACTCTTCCAGCTATCGGTGGCCGCGGATGTCAGGATCGACATCTTCACGGTGGGTGGCAGGAGGATCGTAACGCTGGATGACATTGATGCTACCGCGGGAGCCAATCAGGTCTTCTGGGATGGCAGAGATCACGTGGGGGATGAGCTGGCTAATGGAGTCTATCTGTACAGGGTTTCTGCTGTGTCCAAGAGCTACCGAGGCGATAAGGCCGAGGCGGTCGGCAGAGCAGTCATTATGAGATAGTTCTCGTAGACAACCGAGGGGAGAGACCGGGACATGCTGAGAACCAAAATACTGTTGGGGCTGCTGGCGCTCACGATCGCTCTGCCGGCACACGCGCAGGTGTCGATCGGTGGGGCTCAGTCACTCTACATCCAGCCTGGCGCCAGGCCGGCCGGAATGGGTGACTGCTACGTGGCTGTCGCGGAGGATGCAAGCGCAGTCTCGTGGAACCCTGCTGGACTTGCGTTCATCGAGAACGAATACAATGTGACGCTCATGCATACGCAGCTGGTTCCCGACTGGGACGATGTCTACTATGAGTATGCGGCGTACGCGCAGCGGGTTGAGGGGCTGGGCACGGTCGGGGCGTCTCTGATTTATCTGACGTACGGAGAGCAGATAGCCACTGATCCGGACAGTCCGGACCCCATAGGTACGTTCAGTTCCTACGAAATCATACCGTCCGTGGCCTACGGCACTCTCCTGACGGACAATCTGGCGCTTGGTCTCAATCTCAAGTTCGTCTACGTCAATCTCGCTCCCGCCCAGTACACGCAGGATCAGCAGAAGGGGGCGGGGACGACGTTCGCGGCCGATCTGGGTGTGCTCTATCGTATGTGGGACGGCAAGCTCAGGTTCGGTGGGGTCTTGCAGCACATCGGACCGAGAATCGCATACATCGACGAGGAGCAGTCCGATCCTCTGCCGCGGAATCTCAAGGCCGGCGTCTCCTACATGGTCATCTCGGATGAGATGAACACGATCATGGTGTGTGCCGACTACAATAAGTCGCTTGTCATCATCGAGGACATCGTGGATCAGTCCACGGGCGTTATCCTCAATCTTGGTGCGGAGTATCGCTATTTCGATCTTCTGGGCCTGCGCATCGGCTACGTGTACGATGAGGACGGCGAGGTGAAGGACTTCGCGTTCGGGATGGGGCTCAAGTACCGTAACTTCGCGTTCGATCTCGCGAATGTTCCGCAGGCAGAAGGGCTCAAGCGTCCATTCAGGTTCTCGCTGACTGCGACATTCTAGGAGAGCATCAACACACTGCGCCGGCAAGCCAGGCACCTGGCATGGTGCCCGATTGTGCCGGCGCGAGTATCTGAGCCACCGATTGACGAATGAGAGGGGCGGAGGACGAGATGAGATTGAGCGCGGCCATTCTGGTTGTGATACTGCTTGCGACTGCGTCTTCTGCGGGTGCTGCGTCAACGCTTATCTGCAGCAAGAGCAGCGAGGTCGATCTTGAGGAACTCCAGGCGGTCACGTCCAAGTATTTCCCGAGCCAGCCGGCCCGTGTAAGCGCGATAGAACTGGCGCGGGCGAGAGGGCAGGCGCGCGGTGACCGGACGCTCGTGCGCCTTCTGGCGCTGCGCGTGCAGTTTCAGCCTGACACCGATCCGCTGAGCACAGGAAACGGTACATTCGATCTCTCCGAGTGGGACGGTGCGACCTTCGATGGTCCGCCGCATGACCTGGAGTATTTTGAGCTTCACATGACGGCGCTTGAGAGCTACTACGAATCCGTCTCGCACGGAGCGCTCGATCTGGAGTTCACTGTTGCTCCGGCCGAGTCCGGTGAGGTCTACGTTCTGCCGCACGACATGGGTTACTACCACGACTACCTGGAGAACCAGGTCTGGTATGTAAGCCAGGTGGAGTCCTTCATACGCGACGCCTTCGCAGCCGCCGACACGACGGACAACATAGACTTCTCCGAGTACGACGGGTACGTCGTCTTTCACGCCGGCGCCGACTGGCAGAGCGATGTGTATCAGAACTCGCCGTTCGATCTTCCCTCGGCGCACATCGCGCTCGGCGAGCCGATCCTCGTTAACGATGGAGCGCACGAGATCTGGGGTGCGGCGATCATGCCCGAGACCTCGAGTCAGGATGGGCTCACCATCGTTCTGAACGGGACGCTCGCCCACGAGGTGGGTCACATCATCGGGTTGCCCGATCTCTACAACACGTCGAATTTCTTCCCCGCGATCGGATACTGGGGACTCATGGATTCCGGGGGACGGATAGGCATGAACACGCCTTGGGGATGGGCATACGGCCTCATTCCGGTTCCGCCCTGCGGTTGGTCACTCCAGTACCTCGGGTGGACGGATCCCGTGGTCATCACCGAGGAGACTGAGGAGATCGCCATCAAAGCGTCCGTTCTCAGAAGCGGCGGCGCCAGGCTCTTCAAGATCCCGATCACGAGCACCGAGTACTTCCTTCTTGAGAACCGCATGGATGACATCGGCAAGGACAACCTCGTTGCCATTGAGCAGGAACGGGGTGTCGTGCTGGGCCCGGTCGATCCCGGCTGTCAGGATCCCATATGCCCCGTCAATCATGAGTACGATTTCCTTCTCCCGGGCCCCGGGCTTCTCATCTACCACGTGGACGACACGCGCGTGACGCCGGGACTCCTTCCGTACAACTGGGTCAATGCCGATCGTCATCGCCTTGGAGTCGCCGTTGAGGAGGCCGACGGGATCATGGACCTCGGCAACATATCCAGCTTCTACTGGGCGGGCAGCAAGTACGATCCGTTCTTCGCCGAGAACAACGACACGTTCTCCTGGGACACGTTCCCCTCGACAGATGATAATCTGGGAGCCAAGAGCTACATCTCGATCTCCGGGATCTCGGACTCTGACTCCATCATGACGGCATCGGTACATTTCGATCGATGGAAGGACGGGTGGCCGATAGAGGTAGAGGATCCCGTCGGTGAGTTGACGCCGCGCGTCGCGGACCTCGACGGCGATGGTGATATGGAGGTCGTGGTGGCCACGACGACCGGCCTGGTCTATGCGTGGCACGCCGACGGATCACCGGTGATGCCTGACTGCGCGGGACCGTTCGGCTTCATCGCCATGGCCCCCGGGGGCATCTCACATGCGCCCGCTCTCGCGGATCTTGACGGCGACGGCGCGGCCGACGTGATCGTCGCGTCAGACGATGGTCTTCTCTACGCCTGGCACGGACGGGACGATAGCGGCGACGGGATCGCCGACCTCGTGTCAGTTAGCTTCCCTCTTGATATAGGCGGACAGGCCAGTGGAGCTCCTCTCGTCGCACAGCTCGAGGGCGGCGGCAGACCTGAGATCGCAACCGTGTCTCGGGGGGGGCAGGTGACCATCGTCGATGCCCTCGGTCAGCACGTCGGCTATTCCCCCTACTCGTTCGGCCATCTGGTCCTGGACGATGTGACGCTTGCCGCCGGTGATCTTGATGGCGACGGTGCGGACGATCTCGTGATGTCGACCACCAACAGAGGTTGGATCGCCGCTATCAGATCGGACGGAACAACGCTTCCCGGTTGGCCAGTCATCGTGGACTCATGGCTTCAGGAGACCGCAGGCATTGTGATAGGCGACATAGACCGCGCCGCGGACGGTCGCCCGGAGGTGATGGCGGCAGGATCAGACGGCGTCGTTTGCGCATGGGACTCGGACGGCAATGAGCTTCCCGGCTGGCCTGTAGATATCGGCGCCGAGATCATCGGGCGGATTTCTCTCGGAGACATCGATGGCGACGGCTACCTTGAGACGCTTGTCCCGGCCGGCAGACGTAGCGTGATTGGTATCAGGATGAACGGGACGGCCGTCGAGAACTGGCCCCTGGGGTTCTCCGCAGGAGACAGCCTGCGCGCCACGCCATCCTCACCACTTGTTGGTGATATCGACTCCGATGGGACCACGGATGTGGTCGTCGGAGGACCGGGTGGCAGTCTGTTCGCGTGGGACGGTGTGACAGGGGAGATGCTCGAAGGCTGGCCTCTTTCATCGGATGTCTCGCTCGGTACACCGTGGATCGGGGATGCGGACGGCGACGAGAAACTGGATGTCATGGTCGCGGGTGTCGGTGGACGGATCCTCTTCTATCAGATGCCGTCCGACTGCGTGAACGAGGGAATCGTATGGTCGACCGAGGCCGGGAACGCCGCAGGCACGGGCTGCTATGCTGATTCACTCCTTCTCGGTGCGTACGATGAGACAGAGACACTCATGGCTCTCGAGCGCACGTACTGCTACCCGAATCCAGCGCACGGTGCGGATCTTACCGTTCGTGTCTTCCTCGAGGAGGCGGCCGAGCTCAGTATCGAGATGCTGGATGTGACTGGGCAGGTCATCGAGAGCGTGGAGATCGATGGCGTTCCGACGGTGAACGAATTCGTATGGGACATATCATCCATCGCCGGTGGGCTCTATCTGGTGCGTGTCGAAGCGCGCGTGGGTCTGCCTACGCCGTTCGGGGAACTCCGGGAGAGAGAGCGGACCGAGCAGAGGATTATGAAGGTTGCAGTTGTCAGATAGAGGGAAACCGTGAGACTAGAGCCCAGGCAATCGATCAGACTCGCTATCATGTGCGCCGTGACTCTTGCGCTTGTGCCTGGAGCCTCTGGTGCTGCTGATGTGCCGGGCTCCTCCGTGCCGGGCGCCTCTGTTTCACAGGGGACGAACATGCGTTCGGATCTCATGCTGATCTCGTCGCTCGATGCCAGGGCCGAGTTGCTGTCGGTCGGCGGAGCCAGCGACGCCCCAGTCGAGTCCGGGCACGATCCCTCGATGATGTTCCTCATCTCGCTCGCGGTCCCCGGTAGCGGCGAACTCGTCCAGGGTGAGAAGCGAGGTTATCTCTTTCTCCTCGCCGAGGTCGCGATGTGGAGCGGGTTCTACGTGCTGGACAAGCAGGGCATTGACGAGCGGGGCGACTACGAGTCGTTCGCAGATGTCAACTGGGATCTGGGAAGCTACATGGAGTTCTACAACGAGAATTGCTCCGAATCTCCACACGACTACGCCAACGGATGCCGGCCGCTTGCTGATTTCGGATCGCAGGAATTCTACGAGGACATAGGCAAGTACGACGTCTACTGGCCGTGGTGGGGCGGCGACGGCGTCCCGAACGAGCCGACCTCGGAGGCGCTGGAACTCCGCAACGAGTATTGGGGGATGCGGAAGGACAGCAACACCTCGCTCAGACAGGCGCGGTATTTCATGATGGCCGCGCTCCTGAATCACATCGTGAGCGCCGTAGACTCGTTCATTCTTGCCAGAGGACATGAGACTCTGAGCCACACTGCTGCTGCCGACATCGGTCTCGAATTCGGAGTGCCCGATGATGCGGCCGGTCTCAGCGTGGCCTTCGTGGCAACCTACTGATGGGGTGGCGCATGAATCGCACCGTTACAGTTCTCCTGGCCATCACGCTGCTCATATGGGTGGCGGGTTCGGCCAGAGCCGTAGCTGACCTGGAACTCGTGCAAGGCGCGCGCTCGGGACTCGAGGATCTCACGCTCTTGCAAGGCTCGCGCTTTGGGCTCGAGATGAACGGGCTCTCCCTGGATGGGACCCGGAGTCCGGCCGAATTGGGCCTGAGCGGAGACGGCAGGAGACTCCCCGCGTCAGCGCCGGTTCAAGATGAGAAGAACCCGATGGTCGCTCTTCTCATGTCCATGGTTCTGCCCGGGTGGGGTGAGATGTACACGGGGAACGATGGTCGAGGAAGGGCCTTCATGGCTGCCGAGGGCGCCATCTGGGTCGGGTATGCCTCCTTCGGGATCCAGAGAGGTATGCGCGAGGACGACTACAAGGAGTTCGCCCTCGTCTTCGCCGGTGTGTCGCGAGGCGCGACGAACGAGTACTACCAGGATATCGCCGACTACATCCGGAGCGAGGGTGAGGACAGCTTCAATGAAGCGATCAGGAGCGAGGCGCGGAGTCTCTATCCTGATGACCTGGACGCGCAGGATGCGTACTTCCAGCAGCACGGCTACTTCGGGGACACGGGTTGGTCGTGGGAGAGCAGGGCGCGGTTCTCCGAGTACCTGGATCTTCGCCACAGCGCATCGCTGTCACGCAAGAACGCGTTCCACATGCTCGGGCTTGCGGTTCTGAACCGTGCGATGAGCGGCATCGACAGCGCCTGGATGGCGCGCAGGTACAATCAGGGCCTCAAGGATGAGCCGCATGCCAGGCTATACATCGCACCCATTATCGACGAGCGTGGATCTCCGGGCAGCCAGGTGACACTCGAGATATTGTTCTAGCGTCCTCCTGTTGCCCGCTTTCCCTTCTGTCCCTCCCCATGAATCACCCGGAGTGGAGGGCTCATGCACTGTCCCAGAACATGTTTGCTCGTGCTCGGCTGCCTCCTTGCTGCTGTCGGCAGCGTGTACTCCTCCGACGCTGGTGTCTTCGCGACAGTCGGCGATTCCCGCCTCATAATCGGCTTTGAGCTTGTCGGTGAGGTGCCGGGGAGTGGGCAGTGGGGTCTTGACTCCCCACAGTCGCTTGCCATCGACCACCGTGGGAACATGGTGATCGCGGACTCGGGTAACAACCGTGTTCTCGTCGTCTCGGAGACGGGCGACGTTGTCATGGAGTTCGGCGGGTACGGTTGGGACGAGGGGCAGTTCGATACCCCAACGGATCTGGCTGTCTACGCCGGCTTCTACATCTACGTTCTTGATGAGGGGAACAGGCGCGTCGAACGCTTCGATGAGCGCGGCAACTACCTGGGCCGGATCGTGGACGAGGATGATACGAGCGCCCCGATCGGCATCGCGATAGGAAGCGGAGGCGAGCTTCTCATAGTCGATGAGGACAAGCAGGCCGTCGTCATCTACTCGCAGTTTGCGGAGGCCCTCGAGCCCCTGGGTGGCTTCGGCGAGGGAGCGGGTGTGCTCGTGTCGCCGTGTGGTGTCGTCATGGGACCATCAAGGCAGATTGCCGTATCCGATCCCGGGGCCGGCGTCGTCCACGTCTTCGATGAATTCGGCTCGGAGCTCCACGAGGCCACATTGCCGGGGGAGCGTTTCCACCCGTGTGCTGTTGCGTTTGATTCCTTCGGCAATCTCATTGCCCTGGATGCCGAGGGACACAGCATTGTCGCGTTTGGAGCAAGAGGTCGTCTGACATCGGGCATGGCGCTTGAGGGAGACCCCTTCAGCCGGGCCATCGAACCGGTCGGGCTGGCATTTGACAGTAGCGGCCGCCTGCTCGTGCTCGACCGGGCCGAGGGGCGTTTGATCGTTGTCGAACTCGTCTACGGCGCCTGTGAGTGATCTATGAATAGGATCCGCACCCTCACGCCGGCAGTGATCGCTCTGAGTCTTCTCCTCTCCGTGATGTTCGTCCAGGACGCATCAGCCGGCCGACTATCAGTCGTGAGCGGCGAACGGAAGCTCGAGTTCTCGGGAGCCGAGGGCGCTTCCGGCATCACCCTTCCGGATGCGCTTGTCTACTCCGGCAGCGATTCCCTGTCCATCGATGGCCGCGCTCTGGTGCGCGGCCTCGACTACGTAATCGATCACTCGATCGGCCGGCTTGTGCTTTCTGCTGCCGTCTCCGAGAGCGCTCGAATCACTCTCACGTACCGCTACTATCCCATTCCCGCTCATGCCGTCTACAGGCGATCGGTCCTGGATCCGGAGGCGGGACTCCCGGACCTGTTCCTGCGAAGAGGAGGAGAGCCCGATTCGGGTGGTGTCCATGCAACCGGTGGGGCTCAAGCCGACAGCGGCGGGCTCGGGGCGAGGGTCGTTGCGGCTGCCCCGGGCAGCCCGGCCGGCCGGGAGAAGCCTGCCTCCCTCAGAGTCGGCGGCGCCAAGAGCTTCGGCATAACGGTGGGGTCCGATCGCGATCTCAGACTGGAGCAGTCGCTGCGACTGAACATCTCAGGCAGGATCACACGCGATGTGAGCGTTACCGCCTACCTCTCGGATCAGAACACGCCACTCGTTCCGGAGGGGGACACCGAGGAGCTTCGCTCGCTCGACAAGGTGCTGGTTGAGATCGAGGGCGAGCACGTGGCGGCCACAATGGGTGACTACATCCTTGAGATAGACGGGGGAAGCCTCCTGCGCGTGAGGAGGGATCTGTCTGGTGTCAAGGTCGGTGGGGACGCAGGGCGAGCGACGATCGTGCTGGCCGGGGCGCGCGCCGACGGCGAGTACGTGAGCATGACCTTCCGAGGAATCGGGGGGAAGCAGGGTCCCTATCTTCTCACCGATCGAGACGGCGCGACCGGCATAACCGTGGTTGCGGGAAGCGAACGCATCTGGCTCGACGGGGAGAGGCTCAGGCGGGGGAAGGACAACGACTACACGATCGAGTACACGGCGGGCGAGATCGAGTTCACCGAGCGCAAGCACATTACGAGTGACAGCGAGGTGGTCGCCGACTACGAGTACACCACGAGCGACTACAACAGGGACATCTACGGAGGGAGAACGACGTTCGTAGGTGGTGACGGGCGCCTCGTCATCGGGGCCGGGTTCTTCCGCGAGTCGGATGATCGTGGAGGTGCGGCGTCCAGCATTCTTACAACAGGTCAGAGAGCGCTCCTCGAAGCGGCGGGAGACGATATCGAACTGGCTCACGATGACGGCATCGACTCGCTCGGGATGGGCAATGGAGACTACATCCTGACCCAGGAGGGCCATTTCGAATACGCCGGGGCCGATTCAGGGGTCTATGATCTGAGTTTCGAACGGGAGAATGGCGGCGAGTACAGTCTCGACTACCTCGGTGGTTTCTACCACTACGTGGGTGAGGGTGCAGGCGAATACCGTCTGGGCAGGGCGCTTGCCATGCCCCAGGACAAGTCCATCGCGGCGCTCGACGGCCGGTGGGAGTACGGACAGGGCGGACTCATCTCCGCTGAGGCCGCCGTCTCGAGCTTCGATCAGAACACGTTCTCCGATCTCGATGACGACGACAATCTGGGGAATGCGGCCGTGCTGCGCGCCCTGACACCGGGTGTCCGGATCGGCTTCCTCGGTGGGCTCGAGGCCTCCGTTGGCTTCGTGGGCAGGCGCGTTGGAGGCAACTTCGAGGGAGTAGGCCGCTACAGAGATGTGCGGTATGAGGAGGCGTGGGAACTCAAGGGTCTTGATCTCCCGGAGGAGGAGCTTCTGGGTGAAGGGAGCCTGGCCCTCTCTCTGCCGGGCGGGGGCTCGATCGAGCTATCCCAGGGTGTCCTCAATCGCGCTTCCGTGCTCGAGTCGAATCGAGCCGCGTTCTCCATGTCGGCAAACCCCCTCGAACACGGCAGCGTATGGGCCAGTGGCCGCTTCGTTGACCTGACACACAAGGTCTCTGCCGACTCCTCGCTTCAGAGAAGACGAGAGTTCTACCGCGCAGGCGCAGACTACGCATTCGGACCTGTGCGGCCGGGCTTGAGCTACAGGCATGATTCCCGTATTGAGAGCTCGGACGGAGAACGCTACGACGAGCACGGAGCGTCTATTGAGAGTTCGGGAACCGGAGAGAGCAGATTCAGAGTCGCGGTGAGCTACCGGGCCACTGAACGAACGTCTGATGGAAAGACATGGGCAGAGTCGTCCTCAACCAGAACAGAGGAGATGAGTGCCGAGTTCAGGCGTTGGGAGCCGCTCACAGTCGTTGGCTCCCTCGTGAGGAGACGAACTGATGTCGCGGAGGGGTTCGATGAGCCCGGAACCAGATACGACCTCGCCGCCATCACGCTCGGTCATCGATCGATGAGCGGCGCCCTCAAGGGAGAGCTCAAGTACTCGGTCACGGCAACCGAGGTGGAGGAGAAGGAACGGTTTGTGACCGACGAGGACGGTGTTGAGGTGACGCACATCGTTTCCACCGGCAACTTCCTGCCCGTGACTGAGCTGTCTGTCGGTACGAGGTGGTCGCTTCGCTTCGGTGGGAGCCGCCGCGACGACCGGTGGATGCCGGACCCCAGCGCATGGAGGCGTCTTCTGTCCGGCCTGTCGCTCGAGAGCAGTCTGAAACTCAGGGAGGCCACGACGACGAGCGACAAGATGCGGCTCTACGCTCTGGATCCGTCGGTGCTCAGGGGAGAGGACACGGTTACCGGGGAGATGGCGGGACGCCACACCGTGAGGTATACGACGGGCGGAATCCTATCGGTGCGCATGGCTGTCAAGACGCGGGACCGGCTGGATCGTGTTTACACGAACTCCCCTGAGGAACTCAAGGAGCGACGCGGGGCCCTCGAACTCAAGATCTCTCCATCGGGAGGGACCACGTATCGTGTTCAGGGTGACACAGCCGTGACGGAGAGGGAGGCCGGTGGCAGCCTCGATGACTACGATCTGGACGAACACTCCATCCTCGCCGAGGTCAGGAACCGACTTGGGGGCGGAAGAGAGATCAAGCTGACCGCCCTCTACGGGCTTGAGGGTGACGCGGTCTCAGGCGTCCAGGTCGAAGCCTGGCAGATCACGCCCACGCTGATCTATCGCCTCGAAGGGAGGGGCGCCGTGAGCGCGAGCCTGACCCGCTCTCAAGTGGAGGCCACGGGTGGAACTCTGCCGAACTACATGGCGGACGGAAGACAGGCCGGCGCCTCGGCCGAATGGAGGCTCTCCGGTGACTACAGGTTCAACAGGTTCCTGACCGGAAGCGTGACCTACTCGGGAGAGAAACGTCCGGATGCCGATGACAGACACACGGTCGACATGAGGCTCAATGCATTCTTCTAGCACAATAAGAAACCAAGCTCCTGTGATCCGGAGACACCGTCCGCCGCGCTTGCGCGTGATTCGAGCGGCGTTTCTCTGCGTGCTTCTCGGACTGGGGACGCACGTGGGGGCTGCACAATCGACCGGTGCTACGGCCTCGGCCGATACACTTATCGCGCGCATCGAGGCTCCGGCCGACACACTCATCGCGCGCGTCGAGATCGAAGGTCACGAGAGCGTGAGTCGTCGTGAAGTGAGAAGAGCGCTCGATCTCAGATCCGGCGATGCGTTCAGTGTCGCGCACGCCCGCGAAGGGGCCGACTCGCTTCTTGCCCTGCTCGTGACGCGCGGCCGTCCGTTCGGTCGAGTGGAGATGACCTGGGTTGATAGCCCAGATGGCCTTCTGGTCCGTGTTGAGATAGACGAAGGTCCCGATGCCAGACTGGCCGGCGTTCGTCTCACCGGCGCCGACGAGGCGGATAGGGCAGGCCTCATGCGGCAGGTAGAGTCCGGTCCTGGAGATGTGCTAGGCCTCACGGCTCTTGAGGATGATATCCACTCCATTCTGGACTGGTACGCCGCGCGCGGCCATCCCTTTGCGACCGTTGCCCCCGGGATCCTGGTTGCCCAGGAGAGAGAGCTCTCCTGGATGGAGGCCTCCATCCTGGAGGCCCCCACCCAGGAACCCACCACGGTGGAGGCCCCGACCCTGGAACTCTCCATCGATGAGAACCTGGCCACTCGTTTCGAGCAGGTGTATCTCTCCGGGAACGACCTCACGCGTGACGACGTGATTGTCCGGGAGACTGGGATCATCCAGGGGGCGCCCTACGATGCGCGGATTCTGGATGCCGTCAGTCGCCGGCTCGAGCGGCTTCGCATATTCTCGGAGGTTACGGAGCCGGTCGTCGTGGTTGATCCTGCGACCGGTAGCGCATCCGTGGGCATTGTTGTGTCTGAGCGGCCCGTGAACAGCATATCCGGTCTCCTTGGATACGCCCCCGACGCGGACGGTGGGGGGGAGTTCACCGGGTTGGTTGACATGCGTCTCGGGAACATAGCCGGCACGGGTCGAAAAGCCGCTGCGTCATGGGAGCGGTTGCAGTCCAGACATGAGCGCATCACCTTCAGATACGAGGAGCCGTGGCTCTTCGGCGCGCCGATCAATGCCGGGGTCCGGGGTGAGCAGGCGATACGGGATACGCTCTACACGACGATGGAGGCGGACCTCTTCGTGTCGGCGCGTTTCGGACCGCGCACGACCATCACCTGGTCGGTGGGTAGCGAACGGTATATTCCCGGAGGAGCGGGGGAGTCGACGACAGAAGGGTACAGGACAGCCGTAGAGGCTGAGTACGATCTCCTGGACGACGCATTGAATCCAAGTCGGGGCGCCAGGGTTCAGGGAGGGCTCGAGTATCGCGACCAAGAGGTGCGGGATACTGGAGGGCGCTACAGGACGGGAACACTCGCGATCGACTGCGATCTGGTGATTCCGACCCGGGAGGCACAGGCGATTCTCCTGCGCGTCGAGCTCACGGGGATGGCCTCGACCCGGGATGAGATACCGACCCACGAGCAGATCACACTCGGTGGCGCGAACAGTCTGCGTGGTTACAGAGAGGAGCAGTTCCGCGGGTCTCGGGTGGCGCTCGGGACCGTCGAGTACCGTTTTCTGCTCGGACGAATGTCGAGGGCGATAGTCTTCGTCGATGCCGGTTACTTCTACAGGCAGAGTCCTGGCTTCGCAAAGGGTACTAAGCTGGGGTACGGAATCGGGTTGCGAGGCGAAACAGGCTTGGGTATAATCGCAATCGACTACGGGCTGGGTGAGGGTGATAGCCTCCTTGACGGCAAACTGCACGTAGGTCTGATCCGCGAATTCTAGTCCCCACTCACGCGGCCACAGACTGATCGGCCGCGCCTACGCGGCCACAGACTGATCGGCCGCGCCTACGCGGCCACAGACTGATCGGCCGCGCCTTCATCAGCCGCGTTTACCCGTTCCGGGAAGGAGCAGGCGGCCGCGATGGGAACGAAGAAAAGTCCCGAGGCGCGGGCCGATGAGCTCCGGCGACTCATCCGACACCACGACCGACAGTACTATGTTGAGAGCGACCCGGAGATAGCCGACTCCGAGTACGATCGGCTTCTGGCTGAGCTCGCGACCCTGGAGAAGCAGTACCCCGAGCTCGCGACGCCGGATTCCCCCACCGCGAGGGTCCCCGGTGCGCCCCTCAAGGGCTTCACCACGGTGCGCCATGCCGTGCCGATGCTATCTCTCGACAACACGTACTCGGCTGATGAACTGAGGGTTTTCGACGCCCGGGTGAAGAAACAGCTCACCGTGGACAGCGTCGAGTACACGGTCGAACTCAAGCTCGACGGAGTGAGCGTTTCTCTCATATACGAGAACGGTCTCCTTGTGCGAGGCGCAACGAGAGGGGACGGTGGGCGAGGCGACGATGTCACGGCCAATATCCGGACCATCAGATCGGTGCCACTCAAACTGGCCGGTGACGAGCTTCCGGAGAGGCTTGAGGTGAGGGGAGAGGTCTTCATGTCGCGCTCAGGCTTTGCCGCGCTGAACGAGAGACGCGAAGAGAGCGGGGCACCGGCGTTCGTGAACCCGCGAAACGCTGCGGCCGGCTCCCTCAAGTTGCTCGACCCTGGTGAGGTGGAAGGACGGCCGCTCGATGCCATCTTCTATCAGATGGTCAATGCCCCCGAACTCGGGCTTGCGACGCAGACCGATGCAGTTCTTGCGATGGTCGGGATGGGGCTTAAGGCCGGACCACACATCACTCACTGTAGTTCTATAGAGGACGCCATCGGCGTGTGCCTGAGCCGGCAGAAGCGGCGGCACGAACTCGATTACGACATAGACGGCATGGTGGTCAAGGTCGACTCACTCGAGAGGCAGCTTCGACTCGGGGCGACTGGCAAGAGCCCGCGCTGGGGGATAGCGTACAAGTTCCCCGCTGAGTCCGCGACCACGATAGTAGAGGGTATCGTCGTGCAGGTTGGACGTACGGGCAGACTGACGCCAGTGGCTCTTCTCGAACCGGTATTCGTCTCAGGCTCGACCGTGTCGAGGGCCACTCTCCACAACCAGGATGAGATAGACAGGCTCGACGTCAGGATCGGAGACACAGTCATCGTCGAGAAGGGTGGCGAGGTCATTCCCAAGATAGTCAAGGTCGTTAAGGCCAAGCGCGTGGGACGCCCCAAGCGCTTCCGCATGCCCGAACTCTGCCCCGCATGTGGCGAACCGGCCTCACGGCCCGATGACGAGGTCGATCTCAGATGCGACAGCGTCTCGTGCCCCGCGCAGCTCAAGCGGCGACTCGAGCACTTCGCCTCCAGGGGCGCCATGGACATAGAGGGGTTGGGGGAGGCGCTTGTCGATCAGCTCGTTGACGAAGGACTGGTGTCGGACTACGGCGACCTCTACTCTCTCACGCGTGATTGCTTGGTCGCACTCGAGCGGATGGGGGAGAAATCGGCGGACAATCTTCTGAGTGCGCTCGAGAGGAGCAAGGGACGGCCGTTCGACAGAGTCCTCTACGCGCTCGGCATCCGTCACGTCGGATCTCGCGTGGCAAGCGCACTTGCATCGAGCTTCCCGAGCACGGCAGCGATGGCGGCGGCCGGGGCAGATGATTTGGCCGCGACCGACGAGGTGGGACCCGTTATTGCGGCCAGCGTGGAGTCGTTCCTCGGGGCTGATCGAAACAGGGAAGTCATAGAGAAGCTCACGGCGGCAGGCGTGAGAATGGAAGCCCTTTCGCGGGCTTCCGGAGGTGGGAGGCTTCTGGGCAAGCGGTTCGTTCTGACTGGAACGCTACCCGGAATGACGAGGACCGAGGCCACCGATGCCGTGGAGGCAGCCGGTGGACGTGTGTCATCGAGCGTCAGCTCCCGGACGGACTACGTTGTGGTCGGAGACGAACCCGGCCAGAAGGAGATGAAGGCCCGGGAACTTGGCGTCACAATCATAGGTGAGGAAGAATTCAGGCGGCTCCTGGCCGGCTGAGCGTAGCGTGGTTCGTGGGGGCATCGTGTCCCGATGAACTGATGGCGGTTGAACCGACAGCTGCGGAGACAAAACACGAGGGGGAGGGGCGGATCATGCTGATGATGAATGAGGCCCGAAAGGGCCGAGCAACACCAGAGCTCGAAGCGGTCGCACGTGAAGAGGGAGTTCCGATCGAGGAACTCATGGCCAACGTCGCGGCAGGCAGAGTGGCCATACTCAAGAACAACACGAACTCCCATCGTCCCGTTGGTGTGGGGAAGGGGCTCAGGACGAAGGTGAACGCCAACCTGGGGACGTCGACGGACGCATCGGACATCAACGAGGAACTCGCAAAGGTGGACGCGGCCGTGGAGGCCGGTACGGACGCAGTGATGGATCTTTCCACCGGCGGCGACCTCGACGCGATCCGCAGGGCGGTCGTGGACCGCTCACCGGTGCCCGTAGGGACGGTTCCGATCTACCAGGCGGCCGTCCGCGCGAGGCGCTCCGGGACGGGCATGGTCAACATGACCGGTGATGAGATACTCGGGGCAGTCGAGGATCACCTGAAGGATGGTGTCGACTTCGTCACCGTTCACTGCGGCGTTACGAGAGAGGTTGCCGAGCACTGCCGTCGGTCGCGCAGACTGGCGGACGTGGTCAGTCGCGGTGGGTCGTTCCTGATGGAATGGATGTCCGCGAACGGCAAGGAGAACCCGCTCTACGAACGCTACGACGAACTCCTTGATATCACGGCCAAGTACGATGCCACGATCAGTCTCGGCGACGGCCTGAGACCGGGCGCGCTCGCCGATGCTAACGACGCAGCGCAGATAGCCGAGCTCACTGTCATCTCCGAACTCGTGGAGAGAGCGCGGGAGAGGGGCGTTCAGACTATTGTAGAGGGTCCGGGCCACGTGCCGCTCAACCTGGTGGCATCGTCCGTCGAACTCGAGAAGTCGCTCTGCAATGAGGCTCCATTCTACGTCCTCGGGCCGCTGGTCACCGACATTGCACCCGGCTACGACCACATCGGGGCAGCGATCGGGGGCGCCGTCATCGCGATGGCGGGCGCGGATTTTCTCTGCTACGTGACCCCGGCCGAGCATCTCAGGCTTCCGGATGTGAACGACGTCCGGGAGGGCGTCTACACGTTCCGTCTCGCGGCTCATGCGGCCGACATAGCCAAGGGCGTGCGCGGCGCGCGCGACTGGGACGACAGGTTCTCCGCTGCCCGCAAGGCGCTGGACTGGGATACAATGATGGATCTCTGTCTGGACAAGGACAAGGCGAAGGCCTCACGCGACATGGCGCTTCCCTCCGATGAGAGGCTGTGCTCCATGTGCGGGGAGTTCTGCGCCGTCAAGAAGATGACCGACGTTCGGGACAAGGAGGGTGAGTGAGGATGGGAAGTGATCCGAAGGGATATCCCCGGACTTTTGTTGGGATAGATCTGGAGACGACCGGACTTGATATGCACCAGGATCGCATCATTGAGATCGGTGCGATCCGTATCACGGACGGGAAGATCGACGGACGATTCGAGGCTCTTGTCAACCCAGGCATCCCCATTCCCTCGGAAATCGTGTACCTCACGGGCATCACGGATGAGGATGTGGTTGACGCCCCTTGTATCGATGATGTGCTTCCCGATCTCATCAAGTTCGTGGGAGACGCTCCCCTCGTTGCGCACAACGCGCCCTTCGACCTCGGTTTTCTCGCGAAGGCTGCCGACAACAGGCCCGAGTTTCTTGTTGGAGGTGCGGGGGTGTTCGACACGCTCACCATCGGACGCGCCCTTGTTCCAAGACTCAACAATCACCGTCTCACCACGCTCGCGGCGTTCTTCGGAACTGAGCTCGCAAGGGCGCACCGCGCCCCCGACGACGCCGCGGCCACCGCTCTTCTTCTTGTAGCTCTTCTCAATGTCCTCGATCAGGTGGGTTCTGCCATCCTGAGCCGGATGTCGGCTTTCGCTGATCCCCAGACGAGGCTCCTGATAGACGCCGCCAAGGTTCGATCCGAGGGACGACTCGATCCGTTCGCAGTCCCGGACCATGGAGAGCGGGAAGGTGAGCTCCTCCGCTACGACATCGCTCGTGGAATGGAGTTCACGAGGGCAGAGCGAGAGGAACGGCTGACGGTAGATCTGGACATCGTCGAGGCGGCATTCGACGAGAACGGTCCTATAGCATCGAAGCTCCCCGGATTCGAGGAGCGCAGCGAACAGCTGGAGATGATGCGGGCGGTCGGCGACTCATTCAACAGCGGCGTCGATCTCATTGTCGAGGCGGGGACGGGAGTCGGGAAGTCGCTGGCCTATCTGGTTCCGGCGGCGCACTTCGCCGTGATGAGCGGCGAGCGTGTCATCATCTCGACGAACACGAAGAACCTCCAGGAGCAGCTCTTCAATAAGGACGTTCCCTTTCTTGAGGACGCGCTTGATCTCAGATTCAGCGTCTCGCTTCTCAAGGGGCGGGGGAACTACCTCTGCCGGCGGAGGTGGACAGAGCTCTCCGAGCGTAGCCTCTCACCGCAGGAGCGCTCGGTTCTTCTGCCGCTCGTTCTCTGGGAGGCCGAGACGCGCTCGGGCGACGTCAGCGAGGCGGTTCCCGTCAGACGCTATGGCTATCTTTGGAGCAAGGTCTCCGCCGACGGCGGGCCGTGCATGGGCCAGAAGTGTGCGAAGAACGAAGAGTGCTATCTCATGCAGGCGCGGCGAGCGTCGCAGGCTGCGCACATCGTCATCATCAACCACTCACTTCTCTTCAGTGACATCGAGACCGACAACAGAGTTCTGGGTGAGTACTCGTATCTCATCTGCGACGAGGCCCACAATCTCGAGCGTGTCGCCACCGAGCACCTCGGGCGACGAGTGAACGTCTGGAGAGTACGGACCGTACTCGATGGAGTCTACCGGAGCGACGGAGTGGACACCGGCATCGTGGTCGACACCTTGACGGAGCTCTCGGGACAGGACGATGGTGGAATGCTCGGGGCAGTGAGAACGGCGGCAGAGCGTCTGAGAGATGAGGTGGAGGAAGCTCGGCGATCCGTGGAGCTCTTCTTCAAGATCCTGTCGACAGAGCATGTCAGACTCAACGCGGGGAGGGCAGTCGAGTACGGCAAGCTGCGATACCGGCCCGAGAGTTCGGTCGCCGATGTCGTCCCGGAGGAACTCGCCCTGGCGACGTCGGCGCTTGCCCGCGTTAGCACCTCGATCGCTCAACTGGGAGATCTCATCGCCGACTCCGGTCTGGAGCGGTCCGACTCCATCTTTCAGAGCCTGGAGTTCGAGGCCGCCCGCGTCGGTGGATTGGCCGACGATCTCAGCTATGTTGCCGGAGCAGAGGATCTCGAGAGCGTGTTCTGGCTTGAGGTCCGGTCGTTCAGGGATCACCTTGAGTGCGAACTCCGGTGTGCGCCGGTGAGTGTCGCCGAGAAGATGGGCGACTTCCTGTACTCGAAGGTGGAATCGCTGATCATGACATCGGCGACCCTCACGGTAGATGGGTCGTTCGATTTCCTGTTCGAGAGGCTTGGACTGGACCAGCTTCCCGACTGGAAGGTGTTGACACTCGATGTCGGGAGCCCGTACGACTACGATGCGCAGGCGCTGGCCGTGGTGGCAGGCTACCTGAAGCCGCCGTCGTCTCCCGGCTTCAATCATGTTGTCAGTGATCTCGTCGCCAAGCTGTCCAGGCCGGCCATTGGCGGCACTCTAGTCCTTTTCACATCGAGGGCGGCGCTCAATGCCGTCTTTGAGGGAGTGCGGGAAAGGATGGCAGGGTCCGGCAAGTTGATCCTGGCCCAGGGCCACGGTGGGGCGCCCTCCGCGCTCCTGAACGAGTTTGCGCGGGTTACAGACTCCGTTCTCCTTGCCACGAGCAGTTTCTGGGAGGGAGTCGATGTGCCCGGCCGTTCGCTGGAACTCCTGGTCATCGTCAAACTCCCCTTCCCGGTTCCGTCCGATCCGGTCGTGCAGGTACATTGCGAGCGATACGAACAGAACGGCGAACGTTCATTCGACAAGTACATGGTACCCCGGACGGCGATAGGTCTCAGGCAGGGTTTCGGACGCCTGGTCCGCTCGACGACCGACACCGGGGCGGTCGTGTTTCTCGATAGCAGACTTGACAGCAAGTCCTACGGTCCACGGCTCCTGGATCAGCTTCCCACGCGCGTCGTAGTCGCGAACAGCGAGTCGGAGCTTCTGTTTGAACTCGAGGGACTGCACGCCTGCATTGAACCAGCTGAAGGGAATCGGTCATGAGTGGGAATGCGAGACCAGGTATAAGGGCGCCGCGTGGGTCCACGCTCTCCTGCAAAGGGTGGATGCAGGAGGCCGCGATGCGGATGCTCATGAACAACCTCGATCCTGAGGTGGCTGAGAATCCGGACGAACTCGTCGTCTACGGGGGTAGCGGGAAGGCGGTCAGAAGCTGGGACGCGTACGATGCTATCGTGCGGAGCCTGCGTGGGCTCGAATCCGACGAGACCCTGCTTGTCCAGTCGGGTAGACCGGTCGGGGTCTTCAAGACGCACGAGGACGCTCCCAGAGTGCTCATCGCGAACTCGAACCTGGTCGGTGATTGGGCGACGTGGGAGAAGTTTCGTGAGTTGGAGCGCCAGGGGCTCATCATGTACGGGCAGATGACGGCCGGGAGCTGGATCTACATCGGTACCCAGGGGATTCTCCAGGGCACATACGAGACGCTGGCCGAACTCGCGAGGCAGCACTTCGATAGCGATCTCGCCGGACGGTTCGTTCTCACCGGCGGTATGGGAGGAATGGGAGGGGCTCAGCCTCTTGCGGTGACCATGAACGGCGGAGTCTGCCTGGACATCGAGGTCGACGCCAAGCGGATAGAGAAGCGCATCAACAGCGACTACTGCGATCGCATGACGGACGATCTCGACGAGGCTCTGAGGCTCGTCGACGCCGCGGTCGCCGCGCGTGAGCCGCTCTCGATCGGCTTGGTGGGCAACTGTGCGGACGTGCTCCCCGAACTCGTGCGGCGTGGTGTGACACCCGATGTTGTCACCGACCAGACGTCGGCTCACGATTCCCTGAACGGCTACGTTCCCGGTGGAATGACGCTTGATAAGGCGCTGGGCCTAAGGGAGAGCGAGCCAGAGCGGTATGTCGAACTCTCGATGGAGTCGATGGCCGTGCACGTGAGAGCGATTCTCACGATGCAGGAACAAGGTGCTGTGGCGTTCGACTACGGGAATAACCTGAGGGGACAGGCCATGTCAGCGGGCGTTGAGAACGCGTTCGACTTCCCCGGCTTCGTGCCCGCCTACATCCGTCCGCTCTTCTGCACGGGGAAGGGTCCATTCCGTTGGGTGGCGCTCTCCGGTGACCCTGAGGATATCTACAAGACCGATGATGTGATTGTGAAGGAGTTCGCCGAGGATGAGGCTCTCGTGCGCTGGATCAAGCTCGCGCGCGAGAGAGTCACGTTCCAGGGTCTCCCGTCCCGCATCTGTTGGCTCGGATACGGGGAGAGAGCACGCTTCGGGCGGATCATCAATGACATGGTCGCGTCCGGTGAGATAAGCGCGCCGATCGTGATCGGACGTGATCATCTGGACAGTGGTTCCGTGGCCTCGCCCTATCGTGAGACCGAGGCCATGAAGGACGGGAGCGACGCGATCGCGGACTGGCCGATTCTCAACGCGCTTGTCAATGCGGTCGGCGGGGCAACGTGGATATCGTTCCATCACGGTGGCGGTGTCGGCATAGGCAAGTCGCTTCACGCCGGGATGGTCATAGTCGCCGACGGTACGCCCGAGGCGGCCCGGCGGCTCGAGAGAGTCCTTACGACAGATCCTGGAATGGGTGTCATCAGACACGCGGACGCCGGATACGATGAGGCGATCAAGTTCGCACAGGACAATGGGATCAAGATCCCGATGCGCGAGAACGCATAGCGAGGGAGTTCTCATGCTGGAGGCAAGCCTTCTCGTCACGAACATCGGTCAGCTCGTCACCGTGCGAGGATCCGACGCTCCGCGGACGGGTGGGGCGATGAGTGAACTGGGGGTCCAGGAATCGGGCGCTGTTGCGGCCTTGGGCGGTCGCATTGTGGCCGTGGGGTCCGAGAGCGAGGTCCTGAAGGCCGTCTCGACCGGTCCCGAGACCGTCAAGCTCGATGCGGGTGGGGGTGTGGTGACCCCGGGGCTTGTTGACCCACACACGCATGCCGTTTTCGCACGGACGCGGGAGAATGAGTTCGCGATGCGTGTCGAGGGCCGGAGCTACGAGGACATAGCGGAGGCCGGAGGCGGTATCCGCTCGAGCGTGCGGGACGTGCGACAGGCATCCGAGGAGGAGCTCTTCTCTCGAGGCGCTAAGACGCTCGACAGGATGATGGAGTTCGGCACGACAACGGTCGAGGTGAAGAGCGGCTACGGTCTCTCTCTCAAGGCTGAACTCAAGATGCTCAAGGTAATCGCCAGGCTCTCCGAGCTTCACGCGCTAGACGTAGTCCCGACGTTTCTCGGGGCTCACGAGTTCCCGGACGAGTACCGAGAGAATCGCGACGGATACGTTTCGGAGCTCACCCGGCGGATGATACCTGCTGTGGCCCGCGCTAAGCTGGCGCGCTTCTGCGACGTATTCTGCGAGCGCGGCGTCTTTTCTGTCGAGCAGTCGCGGACGATTCTCGCCGCGGCACAGGAGCATGGAATGGCCTCGAAGATCCACGCCGATGAGCTCAGCGCCTTCGGCGGGGCAGAGCTGGCGGCTGAGCTCTCCGCGGTTTCGGCGGACCACCTCGTCTGTGCATCGGACGAAGGACTCAGGGCGATTGTAGACAGTGGGGTGGTGGCCGTGCTCCTTCCGGGCACGACACTCTCGCTTGGGAAGAGGGACTTCGCTCGTGCGAGGTTCATCATCGAAGCGGGCGGCGCGATTGCGCTTGCCACCGACTGCAACCCGGGGAGTTCCATGACGGAGTCAATGCAGATCATAATCTCGCTGGCTTCGATGGTCATGCGCATGACTCCGGAAGAGGTTCTGGTGGCGGCCACCATCAACGCGGCATGCGCCGTGGGTATGGAGAGGAGTGTGGGGTCGCTGGCCGTCGGCAAACTCTGCGATCTGGTGGTCTGGGACGTGGACGACTACAGGGCGATTCCCTATCATTACGGTGTGAATCTGGCGGCGACAGTCGTCAAACGCGGCACGGTCGTGTCAACACGCGGGCACAATGTCTAGGAGGAGGCTACTGGTCTCCCATGGCGGCGTGTCCTCGAGATGGAGGTAACCGATGAGGCTTGTTGAGTGTGTACCCAACTTCAGCGAGGGGCGACGTCCCGAGGTCCTGGATCAGATCGTGGGAGCGATGACGGCGATCGATGGAGTGAGGCTTCTGGACAAGGAGATGGACGCGGATCACAACAGGGCGGTCGTCACGATCATCGGCGAGCCCGACGTGGTCCTGGAAGGCGTGTTCAAGGGAATAGAGAAGGCGCGCGATCTGATCGACCTGACGAAGCACGATGGAGAACATCCGCGCATGGGAGCGACAGACGTCTGCCCGTTCGTGCCGGTCAGTGAGGTCACGATGGATGAGTGCGTCGAGCTTGCCAAGAAGCTGGGCGAGAGAGTGGGTAGCGAACTCGACATCCCCGTGTTCCTCTACGAGGAGGCGGCGACTCGTCCGACGCGGCAGAATCTCGCGAAGGTCAGAAGGGGCCAGTTCGAGGGTCTGAGAGACGAGATCGGGACGAACCCTGCGAAGGAGCCGGACTTCGGTCCAAACAAGATACACCCGACGGCCGGCGCGATAGCGATCGGGGCGCGGCAGTTCCTTGTGGCGTTCAACATCAACCTGGGAACCGACGATATCTCTATCGCCAAGCGGATAGCGAAGTCCATACGACACGCTGGCGGAGGCCTCAGGTATGTGAAGGCGATGGGATTCGAGATCAAAGACCGCGGCATCGTCCAGGTATCGATGAACATGGTGCACTACAAGGGAACGCCGTTGTTCCGGGTCTTTGAGCTTGTGAAGAGCGAGGCGGAGCGGTATGGCGTTCCGGTCATAGGAAGTGAGATAGTCGGGCTGGTACCGCTCGATGCGCTCGTTGACTGCGCTGATTTCTTCCTGAGGCTCGAGAGTTTCGATCGCGACCTGATTTTGGAGAACCGTCTTTCCGAGAAGTAGACATTGGAGGTCCGATGACTGCAGTAAACGAGTTCCTTGCAGAGCTTGCTTCAGATTCGCCGACACCAGGTGGCGGCAGCGTCGCTGCGCTCTCAGGCGCCCTCGGAGCCTCACTCTGTTCCATGGTCTGCAATCTCACGATTGGCAAGAAGAAGTACGTGGACGTTGAAGAGGATCTCAAGCGTGTCCTCGTGGAGACGGAGCGGCTTCGCCTTGAGCTCAACCAATTGATCGATGAAGACGCGGCGGCCTTCGACAAGGTGATGACCGCGATGAAGCTTCCGAAGGAGACCGACGACGAGAAGGCGGCAAGGAAGACGGCGCTTCAGGACAGCCTCGTGGACGCTGCCAGCGTCCCCCTCGTCGTGATGGGCAAATGTGTCGAGGTTGTTGAGCTGTCTGTCTCCGTTGCCGAGAAGGGGAACGTGAACGCCGTTTCCGACGCGGGAGTGGCGGCGCTCAATGGCCGAGCCGGTGTTCATGCGGCACGCTTGAATGTCCTCATCAATCTTGGAGGGATTCGGGCAGAGCGGCACGCTCTGTTCGTGGAAGAAGCGCGGGCGGCCATGAATGAGATGGTGGAAAGAGCGGACCGTCTTGCCGAGCAGGCGATGGCTACGGTGCTCGAGAAGGTATCGTAATACGCCGCTCAAGGGGTGGAGGTCCCATGCGATTGACTGTTCTATCGGCGCTCATCATCTGTGCAGTCCTGACAGGATGCGCACCGTCGACGGTGGCTGAGAGTCCGCCGGGTGTCCCGACGACAGCGAGTGGTCCGACCGGTGAACAGGCCGAGTTCGACACGTACTCTCTCATCTCGTTCGCATTCGCCGAGGGCAGGATCGACTACTCGACAAGCCTCCTCTATAAGGTGTACGCGATGTTCGATCCGCTGAGCCTGCCGGCCGAATACATGAGCGACGTTCCGGGCAAGTGCGGGACACCGCTGATCAGCGAGATTCAGCGCAACTGGGCACGTCTGAATCCGGCGGACCAGGCCGAGATATCTCAGTACATCGAGCCAATCGGTGAGATAGGCTCGGACGAGACTCAGCTCGATGATGTAACGCCCGACCGGCTTGACCGCGAGAGAACGGCGATCGATTGACCGGAGCCGGCGAGCGTGAACGTGTCGGCTCGTTATCAAGGCTCAAGTTGCGTGGAGGCAGGATGGTCGATCGGAAGAGGGCCGGAGGGAGCGCTCAAGATCTCGCATTGATGGCGATCCTGACAGCTCTGGCCGTCGCGCTCGGTATGCTGCTTGCGCACGTTCCGAACATCGAACTCGTCTCCTTCACAGTGTTCGTGTCTGGAGCCGTGCTGGGACGCTGGCGCGGGGCCTGCCTCGGGATGATCGCGATGGGGATCTACTCCGGCGCGAATCCCATCGGTTCGGGCCTCGGCATCCCTCCCATGTTCATCGCGCAGGTTCTCGCGATGGCATTCGTTGGCTTCGTCGGTGGAACACTAGGTGGGGCGTGGCGGACGGGGGGGAAGCTCCGCCAGGTGGCTCTCGCGGCCGTGACCGGGTTCGTGTTGACGGGTGTCTATCAGGTTGGCGTCATTGCGGGTCTGGCCGTGGCTAGCCTGGATGTCGGCACGGGGTTTGTGGCAGCGCTTGTCGGAAACGCCTTCGGCGCGACAGTACACATCGTGTCGAACACGATCGTCTTCGCCATGCTCGTACCCGTAGTTGTTCCTCGAGCCATTGCCATGACCAGGCGGAGCGCGGAGCACACGTCGATCTGATCGGAGCTTCTTCCCACGAGGAGACCATGAAGGCGGTTCGCGACCCTGTTATTGTCCTGATTGTCGTGACCTGCGCCGCTCTCGTCGGCGCTGTTCTCGCCGCCGCACAGGAACCGGCTGACATTGCTGAGCCTGGTCTCTTCGCCCCGGACAGCACCCGGGTCGTGCCGGCGCGGAACGAACATGAGGCGCCCGATACACTCTTGATCGAGCGCATCGGGCATCCGCTCTCCATTGTTGCCATCCAGAATCCGGCTCCCACAGGAACAGAGAACACTGCGGCTCTGCTCGCAGGAGTCCCCGGTGCGCGCGTTGAGTCATCGGGCTGGCAGGGACACCGTTCATCGATCGCCTGTGGCGCCCTTCCTCCGTCAATGACCACCGTGATCCTGGGAGGCCGCGACTCTCGCGATCGAATTCTAGGCGGACTCGATCTGCTGGAGGCATGTGGGACCGCCTCCGGTACGATCCTGGTCCCGAGCGGCCCTGATGTCTCGATCTGGCAGTTCACAACGGCGGACCGCGTGCACGCAGCGTCGATCGGGCCGGCGGGTCTGGGAGCCGGTGGTAGAGCGGGTCTCGCCGTGAGCGTACATCCGGGACGGAAACCCGCAGCGACGCCGTTCGCCAGGGCCGGGATGATGAGCGGAGATCTGGGCGCGCGTGCGTGGTCGTTCGAGTTCGGGCGACAACTCCTGGACGGGGACGTGGGTCTTCAGGGCTTCATGGAGACGAGTGAGGGACGAGCTCCGGTACCGGGCGGGTCGTACGACAGCGGGACAATGGGTGGCAGAATAACGATCCCTCTCACCGGAGCGTGGAGAGTCGACGCTCGGGGAATGAGAGTAGATGTAGAGCGACATCTTCCGTTCGATTCGTCGGACATCTCATCGGTAGCCAACCGCCTCATCAGGAGCGACGTCGATCTCGTGGCGACAGACGGAACGACTCGCGTCCAGCTCTTCCACACAGAGAGCTGGCTCGATTCGGATCGGGCGGGCGCCGGAGGTGGCGGTATCGACGGCACGACCGACGGTGTGGCACTCTCCTTCGCAGCCGGTCCGTTCGATGCCGTGCGGATTCATGGAGCGAGCCACGATGCCCGTGGCACGCTGCTTCGGGAATCCGAGCGGGCCCCGTCGGTAGCTGCCGGCGTCGACCGGAGGCTCAAGTACGGCTCGGCCTGGACGCTCTATGCATCGCTGGGGGCGAGTTACGAGCGTGAAGCGATCATTCCACAGGCTCTCCTTCTTCTCACGCGTGGTCCTCGTGCGAGTGGCTTCTGGCTTGCAGCGAACCTCGGTGGACGGCAGCCCACGGTAGTCGAGCTTGCCCTTATCGAGACGCCGATTCCGGACTCGAGCGGAGGAAGCATGTCGGTCGAGGGAAACCCCGCACTCGATCCGGAGACGGCGGCTACCCTGAGCTGCGGTTGGTCAACCAGTGGCCGGATTGTGTCCGGAGGTCTTGCGGGCGGACTCTCCAGAGTAGATTCGGGGATCGTGCTTCTCGAAGGCGATGGCGGTGTCCTGTCTCCCGTCAACCGCAGTAGTGAGATCGTGGGGGCGCTCTCACTGTGGGCGGTCGTGGATGACAGCCTGATGGGCGGCGCGAGGATGCGTGTGGATCTGACGGAGGACGGCGCCCCGCAGAGTCTGGTTCCGGCGCCCTCGGTCCTGATCGACGCGGAGGTGTGGTTGGTACGGCTCCTCTTCAAGGAGACGCTCCGCGCACGACTGGCGATCGGTGCCATCTACGAGGCTCCGGATGTGGCGGACGAGTATGCGCTTCGTACGAGAGCGAGTCTGACCGCAGATGTGGGACCCGCGCACATCTACGTCCGCATGGATGATCCACTTGAGGCGGACCGCCAGCGGTGGCCCGGGCGCGATCCGGCCGGTCGGCTCCTCACCGTCGGATTCTCCTGGGACTTCTGGAACTAGGCGATCGGGCTCTCCAAAAGTCTCCGGAACTGATCGACTCGATCGATTCTTGGCCCCCCCCTTCGCTACCTGCGAGCACCAGAGCGATACCCCCTCAAGCGGCGATTCCCCCGGTCCAAGTGGTCTGTCCTCGTGGGCCGGCGTGAGGATTAGTTTGCATTGCGTTTTGCAATTCGTTACATTCAGTAGATTGGGTGGAGGTGATGGGGTGAAGGGTGTCTTCACGCGCGATGAGCGCGCAGTCGTAGTGTTTCTGGTTCTGACTGTTCTCGTTGGCGCCATAGTGCTCGCGGTCGGACGAGTCGATCCGTCGCGCGTCAAGGGGCTTCGACTTGAGACGGCCACGGCTCTTGAGGAGGTCGCCGGGAGCAGCGCTCCCGTCTGGCCTCTGAATCTGAACACCGCCGACGAGACGGAGCTCAAGCTCCTTCCCGGCATAGGGCCGGTTCGTGCGAAGGCGATCATTGAACTGAGGAAGGCTCTCGGGTACTTCTCTGATCCGACGGATCTTCTTGAAGTGAAGGGGATCGGCCCGCGAACTCTCGAACGCATGAGACCGATGGTAGTTGTTGATACTGTCTTGCTCCCGCCCGAGGCGGAGGGGAAGTAGTCAACGATGAGGCAGTTGTCGAGTGTGAGAAGTGGCATTGTAGGGCGACTCGTTGTGGCCGCCGTTGTGATAGGTGTCGCGTCCATCGGTCGAGGTGAATTCGACCTGGCGCCTATCGTGGTGATTGGCGTTGCCGTGCTTCTCCTGAGCGGTGTCTTTCTCTTCTGGCACACGTGGGGCAGGTGGCGTCGCGTGATCCTGCCGGTTCAGCTGGCCTCAGACATCGCGCTCATAACCCTTCTGGTCCACTTCTCGGGAGGCGTCGGAAATCCCTTCAAGCTGCTCTATTTCCTGCCCGTGATCTCAGCCGCGTCGGCGCTCGGTACGCGTGCCGGCGTCGTCATAGCCGCCTCCGCTCTCGCGGCATTCACCGGGCTGTCTCTGATCAACTGGTCGGATTCCCTGGGTCGGCTTGGATTCCAGCTCCTTGATGAGGCCGTGATTCTCTCGCTGTCACTGGTCCTGGTCGCACTTCTCGTCGGGTTCCTGGGGACCCGCACGCGTGAGAGCGAGCAGAGGCTTGAGGAGACCCGATCCGAGCTGGCCAGAGCGCAGATTCATGCAGCGAACATCGTGGAAAGCATCCGGAGCGGGCTTGTTCTCGTAGACAGTGCGGGCACTCTCATCCATCTGAATCGGGCAGGACGCGACATCCTCGGTATCTCCGGGGCAGAGACACGGGGTCGCGACTTCCAGGAAGTGCTGTCGGCCGTTTCCCCCTTCACCGAGCGCATTGCAGCCGCGCTCGGGGAGGGACGTTCAGAGACGCGCGCGGAGCTCTCGATCACGCGCCCCGATGGATCGAGGATTCCAATCGGGCTCTCCACCTCTGTCCTTCGTGATGACGAGGGAGAGGCAAGGGGTGCGATCGCGATCTTCCAGGATCTCACGGATGTGCGAGAGATGGAACGGAGGATGCGTCACGCTGATCGCCTCGCGGCGTTGGGCGAGTTCGCGGCCGGGCTCGCGCATGAGATCCAGAATCCACTGAATGCGATCCGGGGCTCAGTTGAGATGATCCGGGATGGAATAGACCCGGGGGGCGATGATGCGAGATTGGTCGAACTCGTGCTGAAGGAGTCTGAGAGGCTGGGCAATCTCGTGCAGGGTGTGTTGAGCTACGGCCGTGTGGAAGAGGGTGTTGTCGGCCGCGTGGACCTGGGCGAACTCACACGTGAAGTGTCTCTTCTCGCGAGGAACCACTCGAGTTACAGATCGGACATCACGCTTGACGTCGACTGTCGCGGTGCGAGCGTACGGGGAAACCCAGAGCAGATACGGCAGATCCTCCTGAACCTCGTCATCAACGCCTTCGAGGCGATCGAGGGAGACGGTCGTGTCAGTGTCTCTCTCATGCCTGTCTCCGAAACGGAATTGAAGGCGGGTGATGGTGAAGTGGCAATGGTCGTTCGAGATACAGGATGTGGCATCGAAACGGAGCGTGTGGATCAGGTATTCGCGCCGTTTGTGACCTCCAAGACCGGCGGAACCGGACTTGGACTCGCGATCGTCGACAAACTCGTCGAGCTGCAGGGCGGACGGATCACGGTCGAGAGCGAACAGGGTCAAGGCAGCAGGTTCATAGTATTCTTGCCCGGAGTGGGCGACTAACGAGGCGTACTTGGAGGGACACTGCGATGGCGCACGGGAGAATCCTGGTCGTAGACGACGAGGACAGCATCCGAGAATATCTTGCGATGATGCTGGAGCGCGAGGGCTACGAAGTGCAGGCGGCTGCGGATGGGAAGAAGGCGGTGAGGCTGAGTTCGAAGGAGAGCTTCGATGCAGTCATCACGGACATTCAGCTTCCGGGAATGACGGGAATCGATCTGCTGGGCGCATTCCGCGAATCGGATCCTACCGTACCCATAATCATCGTGACTGGGCATGCCTCACAGGAGTCCGCGATCGAGGCCCTGAACCTCGGTGCCTTCTACTACCTTCTGAAGCCCGTCTCGAACGAGGAGCTGAAGCAGGTCGTGCGCAACGCCCTTGAAGTGCAGAGGCTCAGGGAGGAGAACGTCGATCTCGAGCGGGCGCTGCACGTCGACAGCGAGCGGAGCATGATCGGTGAGAGCGAAGGGATAGCGGGTGTTTTCAATCTCATCGATCGCGTGGCGAAGACGGCGAGCACCGTGCTTCTGAGGGGGGAGAGCGGTACCGGCAAGGAACTGGTTGCTCGTGCCATCCACGCGGCGAGTTCGCGCTCCGATCAACGCTTCGTCTCGATCAACTGCGCGGCTCTGCCCGAGACGCTTCTCGAAAGCGAGCTCTTCGGACACGTGAAGGGTTCCTTCACCGGAGCGGTAAGGGACAAGCGCGGCCTCTTCCTTGTGGCTGAGGGCGGTACGTTCTTCCTCGACGAGGTGAGCGAGATGTCGCTCGCGATCCAGGTGAAGCTTCTGAGGGTTCTCCAGGAGCGTGAGGTGGTTCCGGTCGGTGGTACGAAGCCAACGAAGGTCGATGTCAGAATCATCGCGGCCACCAATGCCGATCTCGAGGAGTTCGTCGAGAAGAAACAGTTCAGACCCGATCTCTATTACAGGCTCAATGTGATCCCGATAGCCATTCCTTCTCTCCGCGACCGATCAGATGATATTCCTCTCCTGGTGAATCACTTCATCGAGAAGCTCACCGGAGGGGAGAAGACAGTCTCCGATGACGCGATGGCGATTCTGACGAGCTACGAATGGCCCGGCAATGTGAGGGAACTCGAGAACATTATCGAGCGCGCGGTCATTCTGGCTGACGGGCCGGAGATCACGGGTGAGAGCCTCAATATATCGATTTTTCCCGAGCGTCTGAGGAAGCGTTCTCTCTCGACCACGTCCACGGGTGACCTCGGCGTGTCCGGGATCACGCTCGATGAGCTGGAGCGCCGCTACCTGCTCCAGACGCTCAATGGCGTGGGGTGGAAGAAGAAGCAGGCAGCTGAGATCCTCGGCATCAATCCATCCACTCTCTACCGGAAGCTCCAGCGCTACGGGATGGAGGAGCAGGTCGAGGAGTAGGTCGATCGATGAGGCCGGCTCGAAGATGAGTGGTGAAGCGTCTGGAGGACGGATTGCGAGTGATCGCCGGCGAACTCAGAGGGCGCCGGATCGAGGTTCCCAAGAGAAGTGACATCAGACCGACGTACGATCGTGTCAGGGAATCGTTGTTCTCGATCATCGGCCCGAGAATGGAGGGCGCGCGGGTTCTGGACCTCTTCGCGGGCACGGGCAGTCTCGGTATTGAGAGCCTGTCGCGCGGAGCCCGATCGGCCACGTTCGTCGAGCGGGATCCCGACGTGGCGAGTGTGCTTGCTCTGAACATCGAGCGGCTGGGCCTCAAGCCGGAGTCCACGGTTCTGAGACAGGCGGTCGGCGCGTTTCTGAAACGCAGATCAAGTGCCACGCGGTTCGACATCGTATTCGCCGATCCGCCGTACGACAGTGGGCTGGCTGAGACAATACTCGAGATGCTCGGCAGCTGGGACGGTCTCTCCCCGGATTCACTCGTCGTCGTGGAGCACCGGGTCGGTACTGAGCTTCCGGCGCGTATCGGCAGGCTAGCCGGAGTGAGAAAAGAACGCTACGGGACCATTGAGGTCGAGTTCTTCGAGGTGTGTGCCACTGAGATGACACCGGAGGTGGACATTTGAGGACTGCACTCTACGCGGGGACGTTCGACCCGATCACGAACGGCCATCTTGATCTTCTTGAACGGGCGCTGGGCCTGTTCGACCGGGTCGTGGTGGCGGTGGGCAGGGCTCGGGACAAGAATCCGATGTTCACGCTGTCCGAGCGCATCGAGATGATCCAGGAGGCGACGGCCGGTCTCGAACGTGTCGAGGTGATACGGCTCAAGGGGCTTCTTGTTGAGGAGGCCGTGCGCTGCGAAGCGTGCGCCGTGATCCGGGGCTTAAGGGCCGTCTCCGATTTCGAGTACGAGTTCCAGATGGCTCTTATGAACAGACGTCTCGCACCAGAGATCGAGACCGTGTTCCTCACACCGAAGGAGCGCTTCACGTATCTGGACTCCACAATCGTCAAGGAGGTCGCTCTTCTGGGAGGTGACATCTCCGGACTCGTGCCGGACGCAGTCCTCAAGAGACTCATGGAGAAGCGCTGCGATTCCTGAAGAGCATGGTCACGGGAGAGAGTAGAGGTAATGGGGATACTCGAGTCAATCAGAGAGCGTACACGAGGGTGCAATGCACGGATCGTCCTTCCCGAGGGGAACGACGATCGCATAGTCAAGGCCGCAGCTCAGATCAAGCGTGAGGGGTTCGCGACACCCATCATCCTTGGGAAGCGTGAGAGCCTGGAGGCTGCTGCGCGCGCGCACGGCGACGACATCTCCGAGATCGAGACCATCTCACCAGAGCGTTCGGAGAGGCTCGGTGACTTCGCACGGCAGTACCACGAACTCAGAGCTCACAAGGGCATCACGGAGGAGGAGGCGTGGGAGGCTGTCCGAGATCCCATCTTCTTCTCAGCACTCATGGTGCGAAACGGTCTTGCAGATGGCTGTGTTGCAGGCGCGGCGACGGCAACGGCGGACGTGCTCAGGGCGAGCTTCCACTGCATCGGCCTGACTGAGAGTGCGTCCATTGTCTCGAGCACGTTTCTCATGATCGTCCCGGACGATGTGCCGGTTCCGGAGCACGTCCTCTTCTTCTCGGATTGCGCGGTGGTTGCTCAGCCGACACCCGAGCAGCTCGCCGACATCGCCATCGCCACCGCGGCGACAAGGCGTGCGCTTGTCGGTGACGAGCCGGTCGTGGCCATGCTGTCGTTCTCGACCAAGGGAAGCGCCAACCATCGTGATGTGAACAAGGTCATAGATGCGACCAGGCTCGTTCGCGAGCGGGCTCCGGATCTACTGATCGACGGTGAGCTTCAGGCTGACGCGGCGCTTCTGCCCGCAATCGGGGCCAAGAAAGCACCGGAGAGCAGGATTGCCGGGCGCGCCAATGTCCTAGTATTTCCCGATCTCGACGCTGCCAACATCAGCTACAAGCTGGTGCAGCGGCTCGGCGGTGCGATGGCCGTGGGACCGATACTGCAGGGACTCAGCAAGCCTGTGAACGATCTCTCGCGCGGTGCGAGCGTGCAGGACATCGTTGATCTGGCTGCCATCACGGCCGCACAGAGCATTGTCTGACGGTCGTTGAGAGCCGTCGCCGGTCTCTCCGTGCGAGGCACGGCCGGCACGCGCTTTTCGCGAAACCCCTTCTATCAAGGTCACGGGCATGGAAGGCAGTCGCCTGACGAAGGCTGTTCAGAGGGAGATTGAGTCCGCGGTTCAAGGGTCCTGCTCGGCAGCACGCGAGGACAGGATCTGCTACTCCTTCGACGCAACGGACATCCGTGGGCTTCCCGATATCGTCGTGTGGCCTGAGTCGCGCGATCATGTCGTGGCCATAATGAAGATAGCGTCCCGAGCCGGCGTCCCGATCGTCCCAAGAGGGGCGGGCACCGGCTACACGGGCGGCAGCATTCCGATCTGTGGTGGAATCGCACTCTCGTTCGAGAAGATGACGCGTGTCATCAACGTGGACGTAGCGGCGCGCGTTGCAGTGGTCGATCCCGGCGTGGTCAACGAGGACCTGCGCAATGCCGTGGAGTGTGTGGGGTTGATGTACCCTCCCGATCCAGCAAGCCTCAAGGTGTCAACGATCGGCGGCAACGTTGCTGAGGGCGCTGCGGGGCCGCGGACCGTGCTCTACGGGACCACCGGAGACTACGTTGTGGGGCTGGAACTGGTCACGATGGAAGGGGGCGTTACCCGCACCGGCTACCTTGCATCGGATTCCGGCGCCGCGTGGGATCCCGGTCCGCTTGTCGTGGGTTCGGAGGGGACGTTGGCGGTGGTGACGAGCGTTGCACTCAGGCTGACCGATGCCCCGGAAGTCACACGGACGTACTGGGCGGAGTTCGACTCGCTGGAGGATGCAGCGGCGGCCGTGGCGGTGATAACTGCCGTTGGCATTCCGGTGAGCGTGTTAGAGATCATCGACAGGGACACTCTCGCCTGCGCCACTGAATACGTGCGCGGCCGAGCGCCGGACACACGACCGGAGGGAGCACTTCTCATTGAGGTCGAGGGTGCCGAGGGCGATCTCACCGGAATGTGGGGAAGACTCAAGCCACTCCTGGAGCGCTCCGGGGCGACGCGATTGAGAGCTGCATCCGATGAGGATGAGCGGGAAGAGATATGGGAGATCAGACGTTCCATCTCCGCGTCCCTGGCGAGACTCGCCACGGGCAAGATCAACGAGGATATTGCCGTCCCGAGAAGCCGCATTCCTGCGTTCATTGCTGAGATGCGTCGCATCTCGGGCGAGGTCGATCTGCCGATACTGGCGTTCGGTCACGCAGGCGACGGCAATCTTCACGTGAACATAATGCTCGACCGCGCCGATCCGCTGCAGGTGGCTCGAGCACGGCGGGCCGTATCAATGCTCTTTCATGTTGCGCTTGAATCGGACGGGACCCTGAGCGGTGAGCACGGCATCGGAATAACCAAGGCGGAGCATCTGGCGGAGGAGCTGGACGAAGCGGCCCTTCGCATCACAACTGCCGTCAAACGTGCGCTCGATCCCTCTGGTCTTCTGAACCCGGACAAGATACTGTCCGACAGGTCCAACCCGTGGTGGAACGATCCCGCAGAGCCCGCGATCGGGCCATAGGAGTTCACGCATGCTTCTCGATGTGGCAAAGATCACAGTGAAGGCCGGAGACGGCGGGGACGGATGCATGAGTTTCCGTCGTGAGAAGTTCGTTCCTTTCGGCGGACCCAACGGGGGCGATGGGGGCAGGGGCGGCAGCGTCATCTTCGAGGCGTCCAGCAGCCGCTCGACGCTTCTTGACTTCAGATACAAGCGGCTCTACAAGGCCGAGCGAGGGCATCACGGTCTAGGTTCGCGCAAGACGGGGAGAAGTGCGGAGCACATCCTTCTCAAGGTTCCCGTGGGAACGGTGATCAAGGATCTCGGTACCGGTAAGATCCTCGTCGATCTTGATGAGCATGGGAAGAGATTCGTCGTCGCGGTCGGAGGCCGCGGGGGAAGGGGAAACGCTCGGTTCGCCACCGCGACCGATCGGGCTCCGAAGCGGCGCGAGGAAGGGCGGCCCGGCCAGGAGCTGACGATAGAGCTGGAACTCAAGCTGATCGCGGATGCCGGGCTCGTGGGACTCCCCAACGCGGGCAAGTCCACCCTTCTGTCGACGATCTCGGCGGCTCGTCCAAAGATCGGGAGCTTCCCGTTCACGACACTGAGTCCCGTTCTTGGACTCGTGGATTTCGATTTCGATCGGAGCTTCGTTGTGGCCGATCTTCCCGGTCTCATCGAGGGCGCCCATCTGGGGAAGGGGCTTGGCGACAAGTTCCTGCGTCACATCGAGCGCACGCGGGTTCTGGTTCTTCTCGTGGATTCAACGGATGAGGACCCCGAGGCCTCCTATCGCACACTGCTCCATGAGCTTGAGAGCTACGGTTTCGGCGTGGCCGAGAAGCCGCGCATTATTGCACTGACGAAGCTGGATCTCGGATCCGGAGTGGGAGCCGGGGATGTAACGTTCGGGGGAGAGAATATCGTCGAGATATCCTCAGCGACAGGCGTTGGGCTCAAGAAACTCAAGGGCATGATCCGTGCCCTCATCGATGAGGTTGATGCGCTGACGGAGTAGGCTCGTGGGGACGGGGGTGGTCGGGTGGATGAACGGGAAGCTGCTCTGGCAGTTCTTCTGGCGGATGGTGTTGGTGCTGTAACGGCGGCGCGGCTCAGAACGCGTCTTGGTTCTTTCACATCTGTTGTGGCGGCGGCAGCGCGGTCTTCCGACCGCGTTTCGCGAGCGATCACGGAGAGCGCGGGCCGTACCCGATCGAGCGCGCAGCTCGATATGGTAGATGCTCGTGGGGCACGGTTCGTGGTGGCGGGAACCTGCGGCTACCCGGAGCTTCTCGCTCAGATACACGCGCCGCCCGTTGGCCTCTTCATGCGCGGGCTTGTGCTTGAGGCTCGAGTGCCGGCGGTCGCGATAGTCGGAACACGGCGGGCCACGCCACGTGGGTTGGCACACGCCGGACGGCTGGCGCGAGAACTCGTCTCGCGGGGGATTGCCGTTGTGAGCGGCCTCGCCCGGGGGATAGACACGGCGGCGCACGAGGGTGCGCTCGATGCCGGTGGGATTACGATCGCCGTTCTCGGTTCGGGGCTCGATCGCATATACCCACCCGAGAACGCCGGGCTCTGCGAGGAGATCGCGAAGCGGGGGATCGTAGTCACTGAGTTCCCGTACGGACAGGATCCCAGGCCGGGGTCCTTTCCGCAGCGGAACCGGATCATCGCAGGGCTCTCGATCGGTGTCATCGTCGTTGAGGCAGGTGAGCGAAGCGGCGCCCTGATCACGGCCGCGCGGGCCCTCGAGCAGGGCCGCGAGGTGTTTGCGGTGCCGGGACCGGTCGGCGAGGCCACGACCCGAGGTCCTCATTCACTCATCAAGGCGGGGGCGAAGCTCGTCGAATCGATAGAGGATTGTCTAGTTGAGCTTGAAGGCTCGTGGGGCGAATTCCCAGTCAGGGCAACGGTGTTCACGCATCCTGAGTCCCCTGTTCAGGGTGTCGCGTGTGCTGAGGACGTGCTCCCTGCCGGCAGGCCCCTGTCTGTTGGGGAGGAGAGCGAGAGAACCGGCATTGCGTTGTTACTTGATCTCCTGTCGCTCACTCCCGCGCCGCCGGATGCCCTGGCGGAGAAACTGGGTGCGCCGCTCGGTGAGGTGCTGGCGACACTGATGGAGCTTGAACTGAGAGGTCTCGCGAAGGCGTGGCCCGGAGGCCTCTACACAAGAACCCGATCGGGCAGGTAGTGGTGGAGAGAGCGACTGACAGAGCAACCGTGGCGATTGCGCGGTGCGACAGCTACGACCTCGATGAGGTGCGGGCGGCCGTGAGACAGGTCGTCGACCTCCTCGGAGGCATGTCGGCATTCGTGGCGAAGGGGCAGTCCCTTCTTCTCAAGCCCAACATGCTGTCAGCGAAGGCCCCGGAGAGGGCCATCACGACGCATCCTGCGATTGTCCAGGCCGTCATCGAACTTGCGCGCGAGGAAGGCGCCGAGCCGCGCATCGGGGACAGCCCCGGTGGAGCCATCAGGGGTGTCGAACGCGTGTGGCAGAATTCGGGGTTCCTCGATCTCTCCGAGCGTACGGGCGTCGAACTCGTGAACTTCGAGAAGGAGGGCGCCAGACCGGTCGAAGGCGCACTGAGTTCGTACATGATCACACGGCCCGTTCTGGATGCGGATGTGATCATCAATGTCCCGAAGATGAAGACTCACGTGCTCACTCTCTACACCGGGTGCATCAAGAACATGTTCGGGTCGATCCCCGGGTTCGGGAAGGGGCGCATGCACAACACCGCACCAAGACCCGAGCGCTTCAGTCGCCATCTCGTCGATGTGTTCTCTCTAGTCAGACCGGCTCTCAATGTGGTCGATGCCGTGGTGGCAATGGAAGGTGATGGACCCTCCGGCGGAAAAGCTCGCCCTGTGGGCGCCGTTCTTGCGGGGACCGACGCAGTCGCCATCGACACGATCCTGGCCGGGATGATGGGGATCAAGGACGGTCAAGTCCACATGATCAGACAGGCGGCCGAGCAGGGACTCGGCATCACCGACAGGCGCAGGATAGACATCCTGGGAGTCGATCCTGAGTCATTCGACACGACAGGGTTTGCGCTCCCGTCGGCCGGCGTTCTGAACTACATCCCCGGCTTCCTTGTGCGTGCGCTCAAGCCGTGGATCTGGGTCTATCCGGAGATGTCGAAGGAATGGGGCTGCCGGGCTGAGGAGTGCGCTCTCTGTGTTCGCAGTTGCCCCGTCGATGCGATACGGATGACGGAGACGGGACCCGTGGTCGACCGCAAGGCGTGTGTGGAGTGTCTCTGTTGCCATGAGGTCTGTCCGCACGAGGCTGTTCGTGTGAAGCTCTCGTGGCTGGCCGGGAAGTTCGCCTAGGGAGGGATCTTCGTGTCTCGAAGAGGGAAGACCACGCTGAGTCATCGAGTGGAGTACGGCGCGGCGCGTGCGCTTCAGGCGCTCGTCTGCGCAAGCCCCGCAGGCCTCGCGCGCGAGACCGGGGCGCTCCTCGGCACCCTCGCCTTCTCCGTTGTGGGTATCAGGCGAGCCGTGACAATGGACCATCTCAGGCGTGCGCTCGGGGACGAACTCTGCGAGGGTGAACTCAAGCGGATCGCCAGGGAATCGTACAGGACCTTCGGAAGAATGACGTTCGAGTACGCGCGCTTTCCTCGCCTGACCCCTCGCCGGATCGAGAGGACGGTATCGCTCGCGGGCGCCGAGCACCTCGACCGGGCGCTTGAGAAGGGGAAGGGCGCGATCCTCGTCGCCGGCCACCTGGGCAACTGGGAGTATCTTGCCACCCTGCCGACGATGGGCTATCCCATGACGTTTCTCGTCGGTGAGCAGCACAACATGCTTGTAGACGGTCTCATGAACAGAATGAGGGCGAGATTCGGTGGGGAGATCGTGCCCCTGACCGGGAGTCTCAAGGGTGTGTTCCGGGCGCTTCGCTCGAACAGGGTCGTCGCGATGCTCTCGGACCAGGACGCAGGCTCGCGCGGCACATTTGTGGAGTTTTTCGGGAGACAGGCCTCAACCCCGTACGGTTCGGGGAGATTCGCGGCGGCGACTGGAGCGGCCCTTCTGCCAGGCATGGTCGTAGGCCGTGGGCGTGGCAATCACGAGATCGTCGTCTGTCCTGAGATCGAGCCTCCCCCGGACGGGACCGACTCGGACGAGGCGGCGCGCCTGTATACTCAGGCCTACACGCGCGAGTTCGAGAGACTCGTACGGAGCGACCCTGAGCAGTACTTCTGGATGCACAAGCGGTGGAAGACGCGGCCTCCGGACGAGTCTGCGGGTTCTTGAGTGACCAGCAGGCCATCGTACGACCACCAATAGAAACGGGGGGACCGACCTGGTCCCCCCGTTCTTGCGATCTGGTATACCTCTTGAGATCTACTGCTACTTGGTGCCCCAACCGACACAGAGACCTGCGCCCCACTTGGCACCTTCATTGGCGCCCATGAGGACGTAGAAGGCGTCGAAGCCGACGTCCACGCCGTTGTCCATCGAGTAGATGATGCCGGGGTTGATCTCGACGAGGTTGCTGCCTGTGTCCTCAACGGCATCGCCGTCGACCGTGGAGTCACTGCCGAAGTAGCCGTCGGCCGCGATCTTGAGCTGCATCACGTCACTGAGCGGGTGGAAGTAGTTCACGAGGAACAGGATCTTCCCACCAGGTGCCCAGCCGTTCTCATGCTCCATGCCCATCCGGTAGCCAACCTGGCCGCCGAACATCCCGGGGCCTGCAGGCATGCCGAAGAGCACTGCAGCGTCGATGTCCATCTGGCCCGATCCGGTCGGACCGTTGTCCTCGTCACCCTCGTCGTCGCCTGTTGCAAGCTTGACACCAACGCGAGCCGTGACCATCGGATCCATCATGACCATGTACTTAGCGTCGATCCACGTGTCCGTGATACCTGTGAACTCGTACTCGGTACCATCGAAGGTGGTCAGCTTGTTCATCATGAAGCCAGGCTTGACACCGATCTCGAGCTGGTCCATGACGCTGTAGTAGACGTCGACCGGGATGTACATCTCGGTCATAGCCATGTCACCTTCAAAGTCTACCTTCTCGCCGTCGACGTCGTAGATGCCGTTCCACGCGAAGTAGACAACGCCCGTACCGATGCCGAACGTGCCGGCATCGTGTGTCATCGGCGTGTCGTTGTAGTAGAGGAAGTCAAAGGCGCCGGCCGTGGTGGCCAGACCCACGACAAACACAATCATCGCTACTGAGAGAATACTGCGTCGCATACTGAACCCCCTAGAATTCGCGAACACTGATGAACACTCCAACAAAGGAACTTCACTGGTCATCCCAGCTTCGTTCTCTCTATCCTTGCACCTCCCTCCGGATTCGCGGGAGCCCTGGATAGCCCCCAGTGCACCGTAGAAAGCCCTGTTCTTGCCTACCTACGGCCGGTTCCCTGGACCGACCGAGATCAGACACCACAAGTCTCCCGTTATGACCTCTTCAAATAGCCGTCCTAAGACAGTGCCCCCTACTGGAATCCTATCTGCTTATCCTGTTGTCCCTTAGAGATGGACTTGATCTCCCCGTTCTTCTCCTCGTACTTGGTGATGTTGCCGGTCAGGGCCTGAGCGAAGGCCTTGATATTCTGGGGCGCCATCACGATTCGTGCGTGGACGCGGCTCTTCTTGGTGCCGGGCAGGACTCTGATGAAGTCAACGACGAACTCGGCGGGGGAGTGGGTTATCACCGCGAAGTTCGCGTAGACCCCCTCAGCCTCTTCGTCTCTGAGCTCGATGTTTATCTTCTTCTGCTCCGCCAATTGCTCCTGCCTCCCCGCACAATTCATATACATGCCCACTCAGCTTGGATTTGCGGCCAAGATAGGAGCGAAGTCGGGACATGTCAAGCGCTTTCTGGGCCGCACGTTAGCAATACCCGTGCCATGTGTGCACGCTTGTCACGTTCGTGAACCCCCACTCGGGTGATTGGACTTGAGTGTCGACGTCCATGTTTCAAGTCGTTCGAGCGTCGTGCCCCCTCCTGCTTCGAGTCACTCCGAGTCGCGGTCTTTGCCATTCCTACAGCACGGAGCATCCGCTCTGGAGAGGTTCCCACCGTGCACGGCACCTCTTCGCGCGGCGCGTGCAAGCCGCGAGGCCATCCTCTGCGGCGGGGAAACCTTGCAGGCTTACGCTTTGGCGAACATTCCTCTTGACAGGTTTTGCGTGAGGTGA
Source organism: uncultured bacterium (assembly GCA_964521425.1). Lineage (GTDB taxonomy): Bacteria > Joyebacterota > Joyebacteria > Joyebacterales > Joyebacteraceae > Joyebacterum. The sequence goes on along the minus strand of CAZFRO010000008.1, from coordinate 59,531 downwards.
TATTGTGGGCATGGATAAATGACACGTGGTAAGTCTTGTGTTAATGGGCAACAAGCATCCAGCGGACGAATTCGACAGCTTTGACAGTTGTCCGAACTGTAGAGCGGAGGAACTATGGTTGCGGAACTGAAAAGGCTGGACTCCGGAGTGGCGGTGCCAGAGTTGGACCGCGCCGAGGTGATCCAGGTTTATGAGGACGTCTCTCTCAAGCAGAGACGGCGTTTCCCGAACAACTTTTTTGAAGGACCTGTTGGCCGCGCAAGAGCGGGCGTCATCACACGCTACCTGCTGGAGGAGAAGCTCGGTATCGGCGTAGACGAGATCCCGCGCGCCATTCATAAGAAGCTGTTCTACGAGAACGGCTTGACGTGGATGCTGGGGAGCTGCTTCGACTGGTCGCCGTACAAGGCCATCGACAATGCATACCCGGGCCGATTCCACAAATGGCAGTTCAATGTCAAGGGCATGTGGCAGGGGCCTGAGCGTTTCAAGCTCGCGGCCGAAGCTACACGCTGGATGATCGAGGAGAAGGAAGGCTGCGCAGTGGCCGAGATTCCGCAGCGGATTTCGGCGACGACCTTCGGGAAGTACAACCTGAGGGGCATGCTGTCGGTCTGCTTCCGCGGTTCGTTCTTCCGTGCCATCGAGAACGCATACCCTGGCCGTTTCCACCCGTGGGAGTTCAGAAACGTACCGAAGAACTTCTGGCAGGGCGAGCAGGGACTCGAGAACGCACGGCGCGCCACCAGGTGGCTCGTTGAGGACATGCTCGGTGTGCCGCCGGAAGCGGTCTTCCAGGATGTTACCTATCATCTCTTCAGGGAGTACGGACTCGGCGGCATGCTGACCGGGTGCTTCCTGGGCTCGTCGATCCAGGCACTGCACAATGCGTATCCTGATCTCATCGTCCCGGAGCATCCCAAGAGGAAGCCGAGACGGAGACGCACGATCGAGAGAGTGAAGCTTTCGAGCTAGCCTATACCGACATGTGAAAAGAGAAGGCGGCCGGCACCGTGAGGAGCCGGCCGCTTCTTGCAGGGCAGCCTTGACTTGTAGATTGGACTGGCTTAGCATCCTGTCTGCTGCGTCGTGGCGGTTGCCGGACGCCGTTCGTCACACGGCAAGAGCTTCAGGAGGACGTCATGGATTCGAGACACGTGACACGAGAGAGGCTGGCCGAACTTCTCGACCGCTTCGGCAGATGCAGGGTCGCGATTCTCGGTGACATGATGCTGGACCGTTACGTCTGGGGAGGCGTCAGCCGGATCTCACCGGAGGCGCCCGTTCCGGTGGTGGAGGTCACGCGGGAGACCGTCCGGTTCGGCGGAGCGGCCAACGTTGCGGAGAACGTGGCGTCACTCGGAGCATCGGCGACAGTCGTGGGTGTCGTCGGCCGCGACGATCACGCAGGAGTCTTGACCTCGCTTCTCACGGAGCGTGGTGTTGACATATCAAAGGTCCTCGAAGTAGATGGGCGACCCACCACAACCAAGACACGTATCATCGCGCACAGCCAACAGGTCGTCCGAGCCGATCGCGAGGACACCCGTCCTCTCAGCGCGGACGTCGCATCACGACTCGTTGAACTCGCCGCCCAGGCGATCGACTCCGTGGATGTGCTGGTCATCTCCGACTACGGCAAGGGCGTGGTGAGTGAACAGACGCTCGGAGCGGTTCTGGAGCAGGCGCGCGGGGCGGGGAAGCTCGTGTGCGTCGACCCGAAGGAGTCACACTTCGGGAGCTACAGGGGCGTCACCGCCATCACGCCGAATCTGAAAGAGGCGGCCGGGGCCGTGGGGTTCAGGATAGCAGGAGACGAGGACCTCTTGAGAGCGGGGTGGGAACTCCGTAAGAGACTCGACGCCGAGTGTGTGATCATCACAAGAGGCGAGGAGGGCATGTCGCTCTTCATGAAGGACGGCGAGCACGCTCATCTCCCGACCGTGGCGAGAGAGGTGTTCGACGTCACGGGCGCCGGGGACACCGTGATCGGCGTGCTGGCCGTGGCGCTTGCAGCAGGCGCGACAATGGTCGAGGCGGCTGCCGTGGCAAACCATGCAGCGGGCGTCGTGATACGAGAGGTCGGCACGGCATCAGTGACGACCGAGGAGATAGCAGGATCGTTTGAAGACGCCGAGGAGGAGTAGACGTGGGCGAGGTTGTGTCGCGTGAAGAACTCATCGGGATTCGCAGAGACGTCCGAGCGGCCGGAGCGGTCGCCGTCTTCACGAACGGTTGCTTCGACATACTCCATCGTGGCCACACGGACTACCTCGAGCGGGCAAAGTCGCTCGGTGACGTCCTTGTTGTCGGCTTGAACACCGACAGATCCGTCCGTGCGCTCAAGGGAGAGACGAGACCGATAGTCCCCCAGGACGATCGTGCCCACGTGCTTGCGTCGCTCGCATCGGTCGACTACGTCTGTCTCTTCGACGAGGATACTCCGTACGAGCTCATCGCGGCGATCGTGCCGGATGTGCTGGTCAAGGGCGCCGACTACTCCGTGGAGACCATCGTCGGCGCTCAAGTCGTGACTGAGCACGGAGGGAAGGTTGTTGCCCTCGAAGTGCTGAAAGGCCGTTCGACGCGCTCCATCATTGACAGGATTCTGGAGGCGGGGAAGGGGCGCTAGAAGAGGCGGGAATGCACCATTTGCTGCTGGACTACTTCCCCTGAATGGAGTACCATATTGACCTTGTCTGGTAGCCGCATTCTTGGCTGCAGGCGGGCCGACGGAACGACATCCGGGCGGTCCATTTGATACCTTGGATCCCCCACGTGGCCGCGTTCAAGCGAACGCGGGTGCATGGGGGATTCACGTGCGATTGGCCGGGTGCGTCGCGGCCTTGTGGTGACGCGAAAGCAGTCTATGAGTGAGTCAAGGAGAGGTTTGATGGAGAGGCGACGTGTCGTTATCATGGGTGCGGCGGGAAGAGACTTTCAGAATTTCAATCTGGTCTATCGTGACCGCGAGGAATTCGAGGTCGTGGCGTTCACTGCGACTCAGATTCCCGACATAGACGGCCGGGCGTATCCGCCGGAACTCGCCGGCAGGCTCTACCCCGACGGCATTCCGATTCGCGCGGAGGAGGATCTGCCGCGCCTGATCAAGGAACTCAGGGTAGATGATGTTGTCTTCGCGTACAGCGACGTGGAGCACGAGTATGTGATGCACAAGGCGTCCCTGGTGAACGCCCTCGGAGCCAATTTCGTTCTCCTGGGTGCTGCGGAGACGATGCTCAAATCGAAGAAGCCCGTGATCGCCATCTGTGCGACCAGGACGGGATGTGGAAAGAGCCAGACGACGCGACGCGTTGCGGAGATCCTGATGGAGGCCGGGAAGAAGGTCGTCGCCATCAGACATCCGATGCCCTACGGGGATCTGACGAAGCAGATCTGGCAGCGCTTCGGCAGCTACGACGACATGATCAAGCACAAGTGCACGATCGAGGAGATGGAGGAGTACGAGCCTCATATCGACCGGGGGAACGTCGTCTTCGCGGGAGTGGATTACGGACGCATCCTGGAAGAGGTTGAGAAGGAGGCGGACATCGTCCTATGGGACGGCGGCAACAACGACGCCTCCTTCTACGAAGCAGATCTCTACATCACGGTGGCTGACCCGCATCGTGTGGGGCACGAACTCACATACTATCCCGGAGAGCAGAACCTCCGGATGGCGGACGTCGTCATCATCAACAAGGAAGACTCGGCGGAGCAGGCACAGATAGACCAGCTTGTGCGCAACATCGAGTCCGTGAACCCGGAAGCCCTGATCATCCACGCCGATTCACCGGTGGTCTTTGAGGAGGATGTCGATCTCAAGGGCAAGCGTGTCCTGGTCATCGAGGACGGTCCCACGCTGACCCACGGCGGGATGACGATCGGGGCGGGGACAGTGGCTGCAGAGCGTGCCGGCGCGATCCTCGTTGACGCGCGCGACAAGGCCGTTGGCAAGATCAGCGAGATGTACGAGAAGTACCCTGGCATCGGAACGCTTCTGCCTGCGGCCGGGTACAGCGGCGAGCAGGTTGCTGATCTGGAGACGACGGTGAACGCTGTCGATTGCGACTACGTGGTTGTCGGTACGCCGATCGATCTCAGGAAGGTCATTAAGATCGAGAAGCCGAGCGTGCGCGTCATGTACAATCTTGACGTCAAGGGTAGTCCCTCGCTCGTGGACGTCCTTAAGAAATTCCTGTAGCATCGGGGCCGTCTGAGACCCACTGCAGTGGGTTCAATCGCGGACCTCCGGAACCTAGAGCATCCATGGAGGGATCACTTGAAGATCCATGAGTACCAGGCCAGGGAAATTCTGAGTGAGTATGAGGTCCCGATTCCTCGGTTTGAGGTTGTGGACGATCCCGCGGACGCGCGTCGCGTCGCCGAGGAGATCGGAAGGATGGTCGTCGTCAAGGCTCAGGTGCATGTCGGCGGCCGCGGCAAGGCCGGTGGCGTGAAGTTGGCAAAGACTCCCGATGAGGCCCAGACGCATGCAACGGCCATACTCGGGATGGACATCAAGGGGCTCACGGTCGAGAGAATCATGGTGGCGGACGCCGTCGACATAGAGAGCGAGTACTACGTCGGAATCGTCGTCGATCGTGCCACCAAGAGACCCGTCTATATGGTGAGCGCCGCGGGCGGTGTGGACATTGAGGAGGTCGCAGCGACGACGCCTGAAAGAATCCACAAGCACCCGGTCGATCCCGACAAGGGGTTATCCACGGCGGAGGCGCAGGAGCTTGCGGCGAAGCTCGACACGAGACCCCATGTGGTTCGTGACATTGCGGTCGTCGTTGAGAAGCTGTACGACGCCTTCATAGGAAGCGATGCCTCGCTCGCAGAAATCAACCCGCTCGTCGTCACTCCGGATGAACAGGTCTGGGCCATCGATGCGAAGATCAACATCGACGACAATGCGCTCTTTCGCCATCCCGACATTGAGGCCATGCGTGATCCATCGGGTGAGACCGACGACCTAAGGCGTGCGCGCGAGATGGGTCTCTCGTACGTCAAGCTCGAGGGTGACGTCGGTTGCATCGTGAACGGCGCCGGTCTGGCCATGACCACAATGGACGTGATCAAGTACTACGGCGGTGAGCCGGCCAACTTCCTCGACATCGGAGGAAGCTCGAGTCCGGAGAAGATGCAGACCGCCATCGACATCATCACGAGCGACCCGAACGTCAAATCGATTCTCATCAACATCTTCGGAGGAATCACCCGCTGCGACGACGTCGCGCGGGGTCTCGTGGCTGCGCTCAAGGAGCGGCCGGTGGGGCTTCCGCTCGTTGTCCGATTGACAGGGACGAATGCTGAGGAGGCAAGACGAATCCTCGCAGAGCACGATATGAAATCCGCCGAGACGATGGATGAGGCAGTTGAGAAGGTGGTCGAGCTGGCGAGGAGGCAGGCGTGAGTATCTTTCTGGATGAAGCCACACGAGTCTGCGTCCAGGGCATCACCGGCCGCGACGGCTCGTTCCACACACGTGCTATGGTCGAGTACGGTACCAACGTTGTCGCGGGGGTCACACCCGGCAAGGGTGGACAGGAGATGGATGGGATTCCCATCTTCAACACCGTGCCCGAGGCCGTCGATGCGACGAACGCGAACGCCACCATAATTTTCGTCCCCGCGAAGTTCGCGGCGGGAGCTGCGATGGAGGCGGTCGAGTCCGGTGCTAAGCTCGTTGTCGTTGTCTCCGAGGGTGTGCCCACTCTCGATGTCGCGAAGATCTACAAGCGGGCGAAGGAACTTGGCGTCCGAATGATCGGACCGAACTGCCCCGGCATCATCAGCCCCGGAAAGTCGAAGCTCGGTATCATGCCGGGCTCCATCCACTCGCAGGGCGGGATAGGTGTCGTCTCGAGGAGTGGAACGCTGACCTATGAGGTCGTGGACAGTCTGGGGCGCGCCGGAATGGGCCAGTCGAGCGTTATCGGGATAGGTGGTGACCCGATAATCGGAACGAATTTCATAGACGCGCTCGAAGCGTTCGAGAAGGATCGCGAGACAGAGGCCGTGGTGTTGATCGGCGAGATCGGCGGAACCGATGAGGAGCAGGCTGCGGAGTTCATCAAGGCGAAGATGACGAAGCCTGTTGTGAGTTTCATCGCCGGCAGAACGGCTCCCCCGGGAAAGAGGATGGGGCACGCCGGGGCCATCATCGCAGGCGGCAAGGGTACGGCTCAGGAGAAGATGGATGCGCTGGCGGCGGCGGGTGTTCCCGTGGCCGACCGTCCGAGTGAGATACCGGGTCTTCTGAAGACCGCGCTTGGGAGGTAGCATGGCGAAGCAAGCGGCCGAGGCCGCGAACAACAGGCGATGGAACTACCCGTCGCGTGAAGAGCACCCGGATCGGGATGTGTTTGTCTATCAGCCCTGGTGCAAGGCCTGTGGCATCTGCATCGAGTTCTGTCCCACGAAGGTTTTCAGGGCGGACAAGACCGGTCATCCTGTTGTGGAGCATCCCGAGGAGTGCATCGTCTGCAATCTGTGCGAGATGCTCTGCCCGGATATGGCGATCACGATCTACAAAGAGCGTGCGAAGAAGGACGGTTCCTAACGAGGCCGGCTAACGGACCACAGCGTCCGGGGGTTCATCAATCATGTCAGGGAACAACGAGAGGCCGATCTGGGTGTTGCAGGGAAACGAAGCCTGCTCCGTGGGGGCAGTCGCCGCCGGCGTCAATTTCTTCGCCGGTTATCCCATCACTCCATCGTCCGAAGTTGCAGAGTTCATGGCAAGACATCTTCCACTGATCGGTGGGCGCTTCATTCAGATGGAGGATGAGATCGCCTCGATGGCAGCTATCATCGGAGCGTCGCTTGCCGGCGCGAGATCGATGACCGCCACGAGCGGACCGGGTTTCTCGCTCATGCAGGAGAACCTGGGGCTAGCATGTCTCGCCGAGATCCCATGCGTCATCGTGAACGTCCAGCGTGCCGGTCCCTCGACCGGGCTGCCGACGCAGCCGGCGCAGGGCGATGTCATGCAGACGCGGTGGGGAACGCACGGCGACCACGCAATCATCGCGTTGGCGCCGGCGACCGTCCTCGAGTGCATCGAGCTCACGGCCTGCTGCGTGAGCCTGTCCGAGGAGTTCCGTACACCCGTTGTGCTTCTTCTGGACGAGGTGATCGGTCACATGCGAGAGAGCGTCACGATTCCGGCTCCGGGATCGTACAAGGTGTCTTCGCGGCCGCTTCCGTCCGACGATGAAGAAGACTATCGACCGTTCTCCTGTGGATGCAGTGATGTTCCTCCTATGGCTCACTTCGGCGGTCCACATCGGTTCCACGTGACGGGGCTCACTCACGACGAGCGCGGCTTCCCGACGATGGTACCGGCGGAAGTGGACAAGAAGATCCGTGGGATCGTGGACAAGATCGAACTCAAGGCGGACGATCTGGCCATGAACGATGAAACGATGACCGATGACTGTGAGGTGCTGCTCTTCGCGTACGGCTCCTCAGCGCGTGTCGCGAAGGCATCGGTGAGGGATCTGAGGGAGCGTGGTGTGAAGGCCGGGCTTCTGCGTGTGAAGACCATCTGGCCGTTCTCCGGAAAACGCCTGAAGGAGCTCGCTCCTCAGCTTCGCACGATCATCGTCCCCGAGATGAACCTGGGACAGCTTGTGACAGAAGTGGAACGTGCCGTGGCCGGTGTTGCTCCGGTCCGACATCTTGGGCGGGTCGATGGGCATCTGTTCGAGCCCGACCAGATCACTGACTTCGTTCTGGAGGAGATAGCGTCATGAGCCAGGCAATAGAGCGCGCGAGGACCTATCTCAAGCCCCTCAAGAAGCTACCGACCGTGTGGTGTGGGGGGTGTGGTCTCGGAGTCGTGATGAGCAGTCTCACGAGGGTGATCTCCGAGATGGGGATCGAGAAGAACAAGATGGCGACGATCTCGGGAATCGGGTGCACCGGACGGCTTCCCACATACATAGACACCAACAGCCTGCATACGACCCACGGCAGAGCGCTCGGGTTCGCCACGGGCGTGAAGCTGGCCAATCCCGAACTCACGGTCGTCACTGCAATGGGCGACGGCGACGCAGTGGCGATCGGAGGCAACCACTTCATCCACGCCTGCAGGCGCAACATCGATATCACGGCGATCATAGTGAACAACCACATCTACGGGATGACCGGTGGGCAGTACTCGCCGACCACGCCTCACGGCAAGCGAGGGACGACCGCTCCCTACGGCAACGTTGAGTACGAGTTCGACGTCGTCTCGCTTGCAGCCGGGGCCGGTGCGACATTCGTAGCGCGCACGACGGTCTACCACGTGCGCGAACTCGACAAGCTGATCGAGCGTGCCATCCGGCACCGCGGGTTCTCCGTTGTTGAGGTCATCAGCAACTGCTACACGAGCTATGGAAGACTCAACAAGTTCTCCGGTTCGGTCGACATGTTCAAGTGGATGAAGGAAAGCGCGGTCACCGTGAAGCAGGCGAACGATATGTCCGACGATGAACTCGTTGGGAAGCTCGTTCGCGGCATTCACGTCGAGAAGGACCAGCCCGAGTTCATCGATGTCTATGACAAGCTCGCTCGGGATCTGACGGCAGATTCCTCGACCGTCAATCAGAAGCTCAGGGCGACGATCGAGAGTTACGAGGAACTCGGAGATAAGCTCAAGGCGAGGATCGGGTAGTCACGCCTGAGTGCGCCAAGAGTGCGGCGACAACAACGCGAGGATTCGCAAGTGACGAAAGACAGTGGCAGATTCGAGATCCGCCTCTCAGGTTCGGGCGGGCAGGGGCTGATGCTGGCCGGCAAGCTCCTTGCTGAGGCAGCGTCCGTCTGCGACGGCAAGAACACTGTGCAGACACAGAGCTACGGTCCCGAGGCGAGAGGCGGCAAGAGCAAGACGGACGTCGTTATCTCGGCCGAGGAGATCGACTATCCGAAGGCGACCTGCGTCGACGTGCTTCTCGCCATGACTCAGGTATCCGCGGACGAGTACAGGAAGTCTCTCAAGGATGACGGTCTCTTCATTGTAGACTCGTATCTCGTGGACGATCCCGGCCGTGACTCTGCCATCGGGATACCGTTCACGCTTCTCGCTATCGAGAAGTGTGGGAGGGCGCTCTTTGCCAACGTGATTGCACTCGGTGCGATCGTCGAACTCTCGAACGCGGTTAAGTGGGAGAGTCTTGAGGCGACCGTGCTGGCGCGTGTGCCGAGCGGGACAGAGGACGTGAACAAGAGGGCGCTTGATGTCGGGCGGGAAGCCGCCAGGCGCGCGATTGGAGAGGTAAGCTGATGGACAGGACCTTCCTTATGGTTAAGCCGCGAGCGGTCCGTGACGGTCTCACGGGGGAGATTCTCGCGGAACTCGAGCGGGGAGGCTTCCGCATCGTCGGCCTCGCATCACGAAAGCTAACGGTCGAAGAAGCTCACGTGTTCTACGACGTGCACGTTGGGAAACCGTTCTTTGAGACCTTGGTTGAGTTCATCACATCGGGGATGACGGTCGGTGTCATGCTGGAATCGCCCGACGCGGTGACAGCGCTCAGGGCGTTCATAGGAGCGACCGATCCGGCCAAGGCTACGCCCGACAGCATTAGAGGCAGGTACGGCAAGAGCATGACGGAGAACGCCGTGCACGCATCCGACGCGCCCTTGCGCGTGAAACATGAATCAGCCTTCCACTTCGGCGACTGTCCACGCACACTCGCCGGGTAGGTGGCGCTCGGAATGGGCCTTATCGCCACCGAATCACTCGGAGGAACGATGGAGAAGGCGACCGTTCAGGCGGAGACGATGAAGGGGTACCTGGCGATCGTCGACGAGATAGCCGGGAAGTACGCGGACGCGCCGGGGAGCGTTATCCCCGTGCTGCAGCAAACCCAGGCGAGAATCGGGTACCTTCCCATAGGCGTGATCGAAAGAATAGGGCACTCACTCGGTGTTCCCCCATCTCGCGTCTACGGCGTGGCCAGTTTCTACTCGCAGTTCAGATTCAATCCAGTAGGGAAATACATCGTGAAGGTCTGCGTGGGTACGGCCTGTCACGTCCAGGGGGCCGGAGCGATCACCGACGCCATCTGCGATGAACTCGGCGTTCAAGACGGCGGCACCACCGAGGACGGGATGTTCACCGTCGACTCCGTGTCGTGTATCGGTTGTTGCAGCCTCGCTCCCGTGATCATGATCGCGGACGACACATACGGCCGCCTGACGCCCGCCGAGGCGCGGAAGGTCGTCCGGGAATACGGGAAGTAGACCTGGGCCGGCGGTCGACAACGCACGGTCGAACACGAAATCAGAACGAGCGTAATACGGAGCACCCTGTGACAGGGGTGTCTGGAGAGGGACAAGATGGCTACTTCGGGCGTGGTTGCTGAGATAACGGTCGGTCTCTCGAGTTGCGGGATTGCCGCCGGGGCTCGGGATGTCTATGAGACCTTCCAGCAGAAGCTTGAGGGTACGGGAATCGACGTCGAGCTCAAGCGCACAGGCTGTGTCGGGATGTGCTACAGAGAGCCGCTCGTGGATGTGGCTGTTCCCGGACTTGGAAAGACGACGTACGGCGGTGTCACCACTGAGTACGTCGAGCGCATCATAGAGGAACACGTGGTCGGCGGCAAGCCGGTCGAGGAGTGGCTGGTCCACTCCGACGGTCGGGAGCTTCCGGACGATGCGTATCTGGCGCCACAGGAGCGGATAGTCCTGAGGAACGCAGGGAGCATCGATCCCGAGTCGATCAACGACTACGTGGATGCCGGCGGTTACAGTGCCCTCGCGACTGTGCTCAAGTCCATGTCGCCCGATGAGGTGATCTCGGTGATCAAGGACTCCGGTCTGAGGGGGCGCGGCGGAGCCGGCTTCCCGACAGGCGTGAAGTGGGGTCTGGCCAGCCAGCAGCCGGGAGACATGAAGTACGTCATAGTCAACGCCGACGAGGGAGACCCCGGCGCCTTCATGGACAGGAGCATTCTTGAGGGCGATCCGCATTCGGTCCTCGAGGGGCTCGTGATCGCAGCATATGCCATCGGAGCCAGCGAGGGCTACTTCTACGTTCGCGCTGAGTACCCTCTTGCCATCAAGCGTCTCGAGATTGCCATTGCCGATGCCACCGAGCGAGGTTTCCTTGGCAGCGATATTCTGGGAAGCGGGTTCGGTTTCAAAGTGAAGATAAAGGAAGGCGCCGGAGCTTTCGTCTGTGGCGAGGAGACGGCCCTCATCGCATCCATAGAGGGCCAGAGAGGCATGCCGAAACTGCGGCCGCCGTATCCCGCTGCCAAGGGGCTCTGGGGCAAGCCGACCAACATCAACAACGTCGAGACGTATGCGAACATCGCGTGGATCATCTCAAACGGCGCCGAGGCGTACGCGAACTACGGCACGGAGACCAGCAAGGGGACGAAGGTCTTCGCGCTCGCAGGGAAGATCGTCCGCGGCGGACTTGTCGAAGTTCCGATGGGTATTCGCTTGAGAGATATCATCTTCGACATCGGCGGCGGTGTGCCCCAGGGGCGGACGTTCAAGGCCGTGCAGCTTGGTGGACCGTCCGGTGGCTGCATCCCGGAGGAGTTCATCGACATCCAGGTCGATTATGAGTCGGTGACGAAGACGGGCGCCATAATGGGCTCGGGCGGCATGGTCGTCATGGACGACTCGACTTGCATGGTGGACATCGCACGGTTCTTCCTGAACTTCACGCAGGACGAGAGCTGCGGCAAGTGCACGTTCTGCCGGATAGGCACCAAGCGGATGCTCGAGATCCTCGAGCGCATCTGTGCCGGAGAGGGACAGGAGGGCGACATCGAGCTCCTGGAGGAGCTAGGTGAGAGAATAGTGAGTTCGTCGCTCTGCGGACTTGGCCAGAGCGCACCGAACCCGGTCCTCACGACGATCAAGTACTTCAGGGACGAGTACGAGGCGCACATCCAGGAGAAGCGCTGTCCGGCGCTCGCCTGCAAGGCGCTTCTGACCTACGAAGTCGTCGCAGAGAACTGCATAGGCTGTACGCTGTGCACCAAGGCGTGCCCGGTGGGTGCAGTGAGCGGCGAGAAGAAGGAAGCGCACACGATAGACAATGACCTCTGCACGGGCTGCGACGCGTGCAGGCAGGTGTGCAAGTTTGACGCGATCACTGTCCGCTAGCCCGGATTGACTAATTCCGGGCCGCTAGCCCGGATTGACTAATTCCGGGCCGCTAGCCCGGATTGACTAATTCCGGGCCGCTAGCCCGGATTGACGGACTTCGAGCTCCAGGGCTCTATAAGAGAGGGAACAACGTGGCACTGGTAACTGTCTCCCTTGACGGGAAGGAAGTGCAGGTCGAGCACGGCATCACGATCCTTGAGGCCGCGAGGCAGAATGGGATTGAGATACCGACGTTGTGCCACGACGAACAGCTCGAGCCTTTCACATCCTGCTGGGTCTGCGCGGTGAAGCTGGAAGGCATGAAGCGCTACATACCGTCGTGTGGAACGCGGGTGGCGGAGGGGATGAAGATATGGACGAACACGGAGGACGTGCGCGCCGTGCGGCGCATGGCGCTCGAACTCCTCATGTCCAATCACCGGGGTGACTGCATCGCTCCGTGTCAGGTGGCGTGCCCCGCGAGTGTCGACGTCCAGGGCTACATCGCTCTCATCGCGAAGAAGAAGTACCGCGACGCGACGAAGCTCGTCAAAGAGGTGAATCCATTCCCTCTGTCGATCGGCCGCGTCTGCACCAGGCCGTGTGAGGACGAGTGCCGCAGGAACGCCATGGAGGGACCGGTCTGCATTGATTTCCTGAAGCGGTTCGCCGCCGACTGGGACATCGAGCAGCCGGGACCGTTCTCGCCCCCGGTCGCGCCGCCGACGGGGAAGAGGGTCGCCATGGTGGGAGCAGGTCCGGGCAGTCTCACGGCCGCGTACTACCTCGCCCAGAAGGGCCACGCGGTTACGATCTTCGAGGCGCTTCCGGCCGCGGGAGGAATGCTCCGCTACGGCATCCCGGAGTACAGGCTGCCGAAGGACACTCTGGACGATGAGATCGGGCTCATTACCGGGCTCGGTGTGACCATAGAATACGGCAAGGCTCTCGGATGTGACTTCGTGCTGAAGGACCTCTTCGACAAGGGATTCGACGCGGTCTTCCTCGGACTGGGTGCGATGGGAAGCCGCAAGATGCGTATCGACGGAGAGGACCTCGAAGGCGTCTGGGCAGGTACTGACTTCCTTAAGAAGATGGGTCTCGGGGAGAAGGTTACGATAGGCAAGAGCGTCGCCATCATCGGTGGCGGGAACACGGCCGTCGATGCGGCGCGGACGTGCCTTCGTCTCGGCGCCGAGAGGGTGACCATCGTCTACCGCAGGTCGCGCAAGGAGATGCCGGCGTGGGAGGTCGAGGTCGATGCCGCCGAGCACGAGGGCGTCGAGATGCACTTCCTTGCTGCGCCATCCAAGATAGAGGGAGACGGGAAGTGTGAGCGGCTGGAGTACATCCGCATGGAACTCGGCGAGCCCGACGAGAGCGGGCGCAGGCGTCCCGTTCCGATAGAGGGTTCTGAGGAGATCATCCCTGTTGACAACGTGATCGCCGCGATCGGGCAGGTCCCGGATCTCGACTGCATCCAATCGACAATCGAGAGCGATCCCAAGTCCCTGGAGGCCGGGCTCGAACTGACGCGCTGGGGCACCATCGTTGCAGACGAGAAGACGTGCACAACATCGGTTGAGGGCGTCTTTGCCGGGGGCGATGTTGTGAACGGTGCGGCGACCGCTATCGAGGCGATCGCACATGGCGGCAGAGCAGCGGCTGCGATCGACAGGATGCTGAGCGGTGGCAAGATCGACAATCTACCTCCTTTCTTCAATGCTCAGAAGGAACGATGGGATCACTTCCCGGAGAGTGAGCTCGAGAGCGTGCCCGCCCAGGAACGCCAGGAAATGCCTGAGCTTCCAGTCGAGACGCGTATCCACACTTTCGAAGAAGTGGACCTTGGGTTTACGGAGGAACAGGCGCTCGAGGAGACCAAGCGTTGTCTCGAGTGTGGATGCATAGATGCGTTCACCTGTGATCTGAGAACACATTCGGCCGAGTACGATGTCAGACCCCACCTGTTTCCAGGTGAAATGGTCGACGATCTACCCGACGAGCGGCACCCGTTCATTCGCATCGAACCCGAGAAGTGCATCATGTGCGGCCGCTGCATACGCATGTGCGACGTTGTGGAGGGGGCATCGGCCCTCGGTTTCCTGAGGCGTGGATTCGGCGTCCAGATGAAACCGAGCCTGGACTTGCCCCTGGCTTCGACCGAGTGCGAGTCGTGTGGGCAGTGCGTCACGACGTGTCCTACGGCAGGGATCTCCGAGAGGCCTCTTGCGATCAAGCCGGGGCCGTGGGATCTCAAGACCACGAATTCGATCTGTGGTTTCTGTGGAACCGGATGTGCCGTGAGCCTCAACACGATTGCCGGGGATCCTGTCTCGGTCACGCCTTCAGAGGCGGGCGTCAATGAAGGGAAGCTCTGTGTTCGCGGGAGATTCGGCTTCCGTGCGCTGTACGAGGGGGAGCGTATCACGCGACCACTCGTGCGCAAGGGCACCGATGTCGAAGATGCAAGTTTGTCTGAGGCGCTTGACCGGGCAGCAGACGGCCTCATGGGTGCGTCCCGGACTTCGGGGCCTGGATCCACGGCGGTCTTCGGCTCACCTCGTCTGACGAACGAGGAGGCCTATCAACTGCAGAAGCTGGCCAGAGCCGGTCTGGGTACCCCCAACGTGGGCTCATTCGGCACGGCGTCAGAAAGCACGGTCTTCGGCGCACTGAGGCACGCGCTTGGATATGCGGCATCAACCGCCTCCTATGATGATGTCAGAGGCGCAGACGTCATCCTGCTCATAGACTCCGACATCGCGGAGGAGCAGACGGTCGCGGGTATAGCAGTAAGAGCCGCAGTGCGGAGAGGGGCCCGGCTCCTCGTCGTGTCGCCGGAGCAGACGCGCATGGCGCGACTGGCCGATACGTGGATTCAAATCGGGCCTGACGCCTTGGGTGATCTTCTGAACGGCATGGTGGATCACCTCCTCACGGGTGACGTCGTGGATGTAGATGCCCTTCCGTACGGACTCAAGGGATTGGACGAGCTTCTGGCGTCGCTTCCCGTCGGCGGTCTCGCCAAGGCTGCATCCGCGGCCGGAATCGAGCCCGATCTGATCCGCGCGGCGGCTGAGGCTTTCGCCGCGGCGGAGAAGGGCGTGCTGATCGCCAATGCGGCGTCGTTCGCTCAAACCACGGCCGACCGTGATGCGGCCGGCGCGATAGCGCTTGCCACGATTTTCGGCAAGGCGACCGGTGATGGTTCCGGCATTCTCTTCCTCAGGATGAAGGCAAACGGACAGGGCATCACTGACGTCGGGCTCGATCCGCTGTTGCTCCCCGGCCAGTCGTCGGCGCTCTGTGATGAGTCGCGATCGGACCTTGAGAAACTGTATGGAGTGCCGACACCGGTTCCTCTCTACAGTGATACAACAGCGCTCTTCGAAGGCGTGGAGTCCGGCACCATCCGGGCCGTGCTGATAGTCGGGGAGGACCCAGTGGGTGGTTCGAGCGATCCCGAGAGGGTGCAGAAGGCCCTTTCAGGACTCGATCTCCTTGTCGTGGCAGATTCGGTACCCACTGCGACCAGCGCACTCGCCGATATCGTGCTTCCGCTTGGCGCTCTTGCGGAGGCTGACGGCACCTGCACCAACAGCGAGCGACGGATTCAGTCGGTCTCTCGTGCCGTGAGCACGGGAGGCGACACTCTGGCGCTCCTGGGTGAGCTTGGTGGACGGTTGGGAATGGAGATGAGCGAGCCCGTGGCAGCGGCCGTAAGGCTGGAACTCGCCCGGGCATCGAAGTGGATCGACTTCCCAACGGATGAGCCGCTTGCTTCCGGCCGGAGGTGGACGGGGCAGACCACGGCGGAGCTGACTGTGACGCTCGGCGGCTTCGAGGCGGAGACCTACGGCGTCTTCTTTGACCCACGCTGGACCGATGCTCTAGAATCGGGCTTTTCGCGATTGGCGGAGGAGAAGGGGCTGGCTGCCCACGTGGTAAGGCGTGTGGGAGTTTCGGCTTGACTTGGCGCCTCTGCCTGTCTAGGATAACCTGAATTGCTGTGTCAGGCAGGGATTCCGGCAGGGGTCCCTGTCGACGTTACTTGATTCCCTGAAATCGATCGAACGACGAGTGTTTCGGAGGCAACATGGCTGTTCCAAAGAGGAAAACTTCCAAGTCCGTCGGACGAAAGCGCAGGACGCACAAGAAGGTAGCGAGTCCATCGCTCTCTGTCTGTCCGTCCTGTGGGGAGCCCAAGCTCCCGCATCGGATGTGCCCGCATTGCGGCGTGTACAAGGGTCGCGATATTCTCCCGGAGGAAAAGGAGAAGGAGTAAGGTGCCCACAGTCCCCGGAAGCAGCCCTTTGCGCGATGGCGGTTCAGTTTCGCGGCCCATCCGAATCGTGGTAGATGCGATGGGCGGTGACAATGCGCCGGGTGTTGAGGTTCGGGGGGCGATAGCTGCCGCCAGGGAGGCCAACGGAAAGACGGAGGTCGTTCTCGTTGGGCGGCGGGCTCTTCTTGAAGCCGAGATCACCAAGTGTGACACGACGGGGCTGCCGATCTCCATAGTCGATGCCACCGACGTGATCACCATGCACGATACCCCTGCAGAGGCCGTGAGGCGGAAGCGGGGGTCTTCTCTTGTGGTCGCGACGGCGCTTCACAAGAAGGGCGACGTGGACGGGCTCGTGAGCGCCGGCAACACCGGGGCCATGGTGGCGGCGAGCCTCCTTGGACTGGGGATGCTCCAGGGTGTGCGCCGTCCTGCAATCGCCAGTCTCTATCCGACGCTCAAGAATCCCGCGATCGTGCTGGACGTCGGGGCAAGTGTCGACTGCCGGCCGTCCGACCTTATGGAGTTCGCGGTCATGGGTGTGGCCTATGTGCGCCACGTCCTGGGGCGCGACGATCCAAAGGTGGCGCTGGTGAACGTCGGTGAGGAGCCGTCGAAAGGCAACGAACTTACTCGAGCCGCTCACAAGCTTCTGACAGAGAGCGATCTCACGTTCATCGGTAATATCGAGGGGCGTAGCATCCTGACCGGTGCGGCCGATGTCATTGTCTGCGACGGATTCGTCGGCAATGTCATATTGAAGCTTACTGAGGGACTCGTTCACGCACTGCCGAAGTTCCTGTCGCAAGCGGGAAGCGATGCGAGCGGCGGGTTCGAGGGACTGAGACGCAGGTTCGACTACGCGGAGTACGGTGGCGCGCCCCTTCTGGGTGTGAACGGCGCTGTCATCATCGCTCACGGAGCGTCGTCGGAGAAGGCCATAAAGAACGCTGTCAAGGTGGCCGCCAGATTCGTCGACGCCGATGTTGGTGGCGTGATCGTGAACAGACTGAGAGAGGTGGTATCGAGCAATGGCCGGTAGCGCGCGGAACGCCTACATCGCCGGCATGGGCATGTACGTGCCCCCCAGGGTGATGACGAACGAGGATTTCGCTAAGATCGTTGACACGTCCGACGAGTGGATTACCCAGATGACCGGGATCAAGGAGCGGCACCACGTCGAGGCCGACGTGGTGACATCCGATCTGGCGACCGCGGCATCGAAGATAGCCATGGCGAAGGCAGGTGTTACGCCCGAGGAGATCGACATGATCGTGGTGGCCACGGCCACACCGGACATGTTCTTTCCCTCGACGGCATGCCTCGTCCAGACGAACATCGGCGCCGCAGGCGCGTTCGCGTATGACATTGTGGCCGGATGCTCCGGCTTCATCTACGGTCTCGCCATCGCCGAGCAGTTCATCAGGGCCGGCATGGTGGAGACCGTTCTCCTGGTCGGCGCGGAGACGCTCTCCAAGGTGTCCAACATGACCGACAGGAACACGTGCGTCCTGTTCGGCGATGGCGCGGGGGCGGCGATACTGCGTCCGTGCGAAGCGCCGAAGGGGATCATCGATCATGTCATCGGTTCCGACGGCTCTCTTGGCAGCCTCCTGTGTCTGCCCGCCGGTGGTTCCAGGATGCCGGCGTCTCACGAGACGGTCGACAAGAACCTGCACACCATCTTCATGGACGGCCGCAAGGTCTACGTGAACGCCGTGAAGAAGATGGGTGATTCGGTCGTACAGGTCCTCGAGCAGCAGGGCATGACTGGCGACGACCTCGACATACTCTTCCCACACCAGGCCAACCTCCGCATCATCACGAGCGTCGCCAAGCGGGCAGAGATGCCGATGGAGAAGGTCTACGTCAACATCGAGAAGTACGGGAACACATCGGCGGCATCGATTCCGCTCGCCATGTGCGAGGCCCTCGACGACGGAAGTCTCAAGGAAGGCATGCTCGTGGGTCTTGTTGCCTTCGGCGCCGGTTTCACCTGGGGCTCAACTCTGATGAGGTGGTAGGGGCAATGGAACGCACAGCACTGCTGTTTCCCGGGCAGGGATCACAAGCCGTCGGTATGGGGAAGGACCTCTTCGAGAGCTCCCCAAAGGTACGTGAGGTCTACGAGCGCGCCTCCGAGGCAATAGACCTCGACCTCGCAAGCCTGAGCTTCGAGGGACCTGAAGAAGAGCTCAAGAAGACCATCAACACACAGCCCGCGCTTCTTGTGGCAGGCGTGGCGGCACTGACGCTGGTGCTCGAACGCGACATTGAGCCGTGGGCAGTGGCCGGGCACAGCCTCGGAGAGTACACGGCGCTTGTGGCGGCCCGCAGTCTCAAGCTCGAGGACGCGGTTCGCGCTGTGCGCGAGCGAGGCAGACTGATGTTCGAGGCAGGGCTTGAGGCTCCCGGCACCATGGCGGCCATCATCGGACTCAGTGCAGTTGACCTCGAGGCCGCGGTCGCGGAGGCTCAGCCCACGGGTGTTGTGCAGGTCGCGAACTACAACTCCCCATCACAGATCGTTATCTCTGGTGAGACGACGGCCGTGCGGCGAGCCATGGAGCTTGCCACCGAGCGAGGCGCCCGGCGTGCCATCGAACTCAAGGTCAGCGGCGCCTTCCATAGCGCCCTCCTGGAGAACGCCCGGCTCGGGATGGAGGCGTTCCTTGAGAACGTCGCCATCGAGACGCCCCAGGCAATCTTCATCGCGAATGTGACGGGTGGAGCGCTTGACGATCCTGAGGTGATCCGAGAGAACCTGGTGAAGCAGATCACGAGTCCCGTGAGATGGGTCGACAGCATGAGGACGATCGTCGATCTCGGGGCCGAGCGACTGATAGAGGTGGGTCCCGGCAATGTGCTGAGAGGACTCATGCGGAAGATCGATGTCTCAGTGCCGACCGCGGGCGCCGGTCGCCTGGATGAGATAGGGAAGCTCACGGACGGCTAGCCGGCCGGTCCGTGACTGGTCACCGATTGGCCAGGGTAGCGAGGAGGACCCATGCGACTCGATGGAAGACAGGCGGTCGTTACAGGTGGCGGCTCCGGCATCGGTAGGGCCATCGCACTGAGGCTTGCGTCTGAGGGGGCGAGTGTCGCCATCCTCGACATCGACGGGACGAGCGCATCCGCTGTCGCCAAAGAGATCGAGGCCGCAGGTGGTACTGCCGGGGCATACGTGCTCGATGTCGGCGATGCGGACGGGGCCGTTGAGGTGATGAAGCAGGTGGCGGAGGACCTTGGAGGCATAGGCATCCTGGTCAACAACGCCGGGATCACGCGTGACAATCTGCTCATCAGGATGTCGCCTGACGACTGGGATCTGGTTCTCAAAGTCAATCTCAAAGGCACATTCAACTGCACGCGCGCTGTGGCCAGGATCATGATGGCCGGCCGTTGGGGGAGGATCATCAACATCTCCTCTGTCATCGGGCAGATGGGAAACATCGGCCAGGCGAGCTACGGCGCATCCAAGGCGGGCATCGTGGCATTGACTAAGACCACGGCACGCGAACTCGCTTCACGTGGGATTACAGCCAACGCGATAGCGCCTGGTTTCATCGAGACTCCTATGACTGAGAAGCTGTCGGAGAAGGTCAAGGACGGTCTGAATTCCATGCTCATCATCAAGAGATTCGGGAAGCCGGATGACATCGCGAATCTGGTTGCATTCCTTGCTTCTGATGAGGCAGACTACATCACAGCACAGACGATAAACGTAGATGGGGGCATGGCCTCATAGGCTTCGTCCCCGTGGCTTTAGTATGTTCAGGAGGTAGGACGAATGGCAGATGTCCTGGGTAGGGTCAAGCAGGTCATTGCAGAGAAGCTCCAGATCGATGCCGAGCAGGTAACGATGGAGGCGGCGATAGTCGAGGATCTGGGTGCGGACTCGCTCGAGCAGGCCGACATCCTGTTCTCGCTCGAGGACGAGTTTGGTATCACGGCTGATGACACCGACGAGGCCGAGGGACTCAAGACCGTTGGCGATATCGTTGCCTATTTGGAGAAGAAGGTAAGCTAGCGCGCGAGACTGCGATTGTGAGCCGCGATTCCGCCCTGTGTGTGGGGCCGTGGCTCACGGTTACAGGTTCGGATGTCTGTTCCCGTGTGCTTGTCTGTGGCGGGATAGACGTCCATGTGACAGAGTGAAGGTTTGCACTGCGTGCAAAGTGAAGGTTTGCACTGCGTGCAAAGTGAAGGTTTGCACTGCGTGCAAAGTGAAG
>CAZFRO010000008.1:7653-38676 GCA_964521425.1 uncultured bacterium | reverse complement strand
TTGCACTGCGTGCAAAGTGAAGGCTTGCACTGCGTGCAGAGTGAAGGCTTGCACTGCGTGCAGAGTGAAGGCTTGCACTGCGTGCAGAGTGGGGCTCGCACGCGGAGTGGAACACGAGAGGAAAGACGCGCATGTCGAGGAGAGTAGTGGTCACAGGAATGGGTGCACTGACACCCCTGGGACTGGACAGGGTAACGACCTGGGAAGCCCTCCTTGCGGGCAAGAGCGGAGCCGGGGCCATCACGCGCTTTGATACCTCCGGCTACTCCGTGAGAATCGCAGCAGAACTCAAGGGGTTCGATGCGGAGTCGTTTGTTGACAAGCGAGAAGCCAGGAAGATGGACCCGAGCACGCAGTATGGCGTGGCCGCGTCTCTCATGGCCTGGAAAGATTGCGGTCTGGATGAAGGAAGTTTCGATTCGGCTCGAGCCGGCGTGATCATCGGCTCGGGTGTGGGTGGTATACAGACTCTTGAGGCGCAGCATTCCATGCTCATGGAGAAGGGGCCGAGGAGGGTCAGCCCGTTCTTCATCCCGATGCTCATCGCAGACATGTCATCGGGTATGGTATCGATAATGCTCAACCTCAAGGGACCGAACCTCGCCACCGTCTCTGCGTGTGCGTCGGGCGCCCATGCTATCGGGGTATCGTCCCACGTCATTCGCTACGGAGCTGCTGACGTTATGGTAGCTGGAGGAGCCGAGGCGGCCGTGTGTCCGCTGGCAATGGCGGGTTTTGCGTCCATGCGTGCGATCTCTCCCAGAAACGATGAGCCCGAGCTGGCGTCGAGACCGTTCGACGCGGGGCGTGATGGATTCGTTCTCGGCGAGGGCGCAGGCATTGTTGTGCTCGAGGAACTCGAGCACGCGAAGCGGCGCGGAGCCGTGATCCATGCGGAGATCACCGGCTACGGTGCGACGGGCGACGCCTTTCACATGACGGCGCCAGCACCCGGTGGTGAGGGTGGCGCACGAGCCATGGCGATCGCGATCGATGACGCCGGGATGAACCCTGAAGATGTGCAGTACCTGAACGCCCATGGCACCTCCACCCCCCTGAACGACAAGTTCGAGACGACGGCGATCAAGTCTGTCTTCGGAGATCATGCGAAGACGCTCGCTATCTCGTCAACGAAGTCGATGACGGGGCATCTGCTTGGAGCTGCAGGGGGCGTTGAGGCCATTTTCACGGCTCTCTCACTTGCGAACTCGGTCATACTTCCCACGATCAACTACGAGACCCCTGACCCAGACTGTGATCTCGACTACGTTCCGAATCAGCCCAGAGAGGCGGAGATTCTGAACGCACTTACGAACTCGTTCGGATTCGGCGGACACAACTGTTCGATCGCGATCCGGCGATTCGAGGAATAGCCGGGATACACAAATGACACGGATTCAGAGCCTGTTCGGGCGCCTTCGGGTGATCGACAAAGGCGGTATTGAGAAGCAGAGGGTTCAGGAACTCCTGGCTCTCTGTCGTTCGCTGGGGGTACGGATCAGCAACCTGACCCTCTTGAACCAAGCACTCATGCACAGATCGTACGTGTATGAGATGGAGATGGGCAGGGCGCAGTCAAACGAACGCATGGAGTTTCTGGGTGATGCGATCCTGGGACTCGTGGTCAACGAACATCTCTACGCCACGTACGCGAACAGGCAGGAAGGGCGCCTGACCAAGATCAAGTCCCTCCTCGTGAGTGAGACCGTGCTGTCTCGAAGAGCCGAGGAACTTGCGTTCGGCCGCTACATACTCCTCTCGGAGAACGAGCGGCTCTCTGGCGGAGCCGAGCGGTCCTCCATTCTCGCAGACGCGTTCGAGGCGGTCATCGCGGCCATCTACCTTGATTCGGGGTTGGACGCGGCACGGCGTTTTGTGGAGAAGTACATTCTTGCGGGCATGGACGAGCTCCTTGAGGTCGATGAGTACCGCAATTACAAGAGCATGATCCAGGAGCACGCTCAGAAAGCGATGGGTTCGAGGCCTCGCTACCGCGTGGTATCCTCCACGGGTCCGGAGCACAAACGGACCTTCTACGTTGAACTAAGGTTGGGTGGCCGCGCACTCGGGCGCGGCGAGGGCTTGAACAAGAAGGTGGCCGAGCAGATGGCCGCCCGAAACGCTCTCATAAAGCTGAAGCTGATCCCTGACGGCGATGACCCCGGCCGGCAAGGCGCGTCGAGAGATCGGCGCAGGCGAAGAAGGCCACGATCGAGCGGGGGGAGGCCCCCGGCCAAGGGGGTGGTGGCGACGAGCGGCCGGACGTCCCGAGTCGCAGAGGCCGGCAACCGGACGCCCCGAGTCTCCGAGCCCGGCAACCGGAAGCCCCGAGTCGCAGAGCCCGGCAACCGGAAGCCCCGGGTCTCCGAGCCTGACAACCGGAGGCCGCGGGTCTCCCAGCCTGACAGCCGGAGGCCGCGGGTCTCCCAGCCTGACAACCGGAAGCCCCGGGTCTCCGAGTCGGACAGCCGGAAGCCCCGAGCCGCAGAGCCTGACAACCGGAGGCCGCGGGTCTCCCAGCCTGACAACCGGAAGCCCCGAGCCGCAGAGCCCGACAGCCGGAAGCCCCGGTCGAGTGGGACCGCATCCTCATCAGGGGATCGGGACCCCCTAATGAGCGCACGGAGATCAGAGGCACGCAGACGACGCCGACGCAGGACTCCAAAGAAGGAGACGCCCTGATGGACTATTTCCTGACCGAAGAACAAGAGATGTTGAGGGAACTCTGTGAGCAGATCGCGAGGGAGAAGATCCTCCCAATACGCGAGGAGTTTGATGAGAGTGGCGAGTTTCCATGGGAGATCGTCAAGGTGCTGGCAGAGTCGGACATCTACGGCATCTACATTCCTGAGGAGTACGGCGGATTCGGCGGCGGCGCGTTCGAGATGTGCATCGCGACTGAGGAGCTGTCGAGGGTCTGCGGGGGGATCTCACTCGCCTTCGCTGCCTCCGCGCTCGGCGCCTATCCCATTCTCCTGTTCGGTTCTGATGAGCAGAAGAAGAAGTACTTGACCCCTCTTGCATCCGGCGAGAAGCTGGCGGCGTTTGGTCTCACCGAGGCCAATGCGGGAAGCGACGTCGGAGCGATCGAAACGAAGGCCGAGCTGGACGGTGATGACTACGTCATCAACGGGACCAAACAGTGGATAACCAACGGCGGTGAGGCAGACATCTACTCGGTCGTAGTCAGGACGAAGAAGAGTACGGGGATCCGTGGGCTGTCTGCCCTGATCGTAGAGAAGGACACACCCGGATTCACGTTCGGAAAGAAGGAGAACAAGATGGGCATCCGCGCTTCGACCACGCGTGAGCTCATCTTCCAGGATTGTCGTGTCCCGAAGGAGAATCTGCTGGGTCGCGAGGGAACGGGGTTCGTGGTCGCCATGCGGACATTCGACAAGTCCCGACCGGGGGTCGCTGCGCAGGCGGTCGGAATCGCGCAGGGTGCTTTCGATGAGGCGGTCAAGTACGCAAGACAGCGGGAGCAGTTCGGGAAGCCGATCGCGTCATTCCAGGCGATACAGTTCATGCTTGCCGACATGGCGACACAGATCGAGGCCGCGAGGGCGATCGTATACGCAGCTGCACGGATGGTAGACTCCGGCGCCGCGAACGTCGGCAAGAACTCAGCGATGGCCAAGGTGTTCGCCTCAGATGTGGCGATGAAAGTGACCGTCGATGCAGTGCAGATCCTCGGCGGGTACGGTTACATGAAGGAGTATCCGGTAGAGAAGATGATGAGAGATGCGAAGATAACGCAGATCTACGAAGGCACGAACCAGATTCAGCGCTCCATCATCGCCTCGGCCGTGATCAAGGAAAGCGCCGCCAAGGAGAGGAAGGGCAAGTAGGATAGGGGAAGAGCCTCATTTATGAATATTCTAGTCCTGATCAAGCAGGTTCCAGACACGACCGACGTTCGGATAGACAGGGAGACAAACACCCTGATCCGTGAGGGCGTTCCCAGCATCATCAATCCCTTCGACATGTATGCGATCGAGGAGGGGTTGCGCTTGAGAGAGAGCGCCGGTAGCGGCACTGTGACCGTGATGTCGATGGGTCCTCCTCAGGTCGAGGGAGCGCTCAGGGAGGCGCTCGCTCTGGGCGTGGACGATGCCATACTTCTGTCGGACCGCGCTTTTGCGGGATCTGATACCTGGGCGACGTCCTACACGCTTGCCGCCGGTATCCGGAAACGCGGCGCGTTCGACGTCGTGCTCTGCGGCAAGCAGGCGATAGATGGCGACACCGCGCAGGTGGGCCCGGGTGTAGCGAAGCTACTCGGCATCCCGCAGGTGGCGTACGTGAGGAAGCTCACGCTCGACGGCGCGCGCTGTACTGCAGAGCGCATGATGGAGGACGGTTCCGATGTCCTCGATGTTCCGCTTCCCGCGCTCTTCACGGTCGTCAAGGAGATCAACGAGCCGCGACTTCCTTCTCTCAAGGGGAAGATGAAGGCCAAGAAGGCCGAGATCACGGTCTGGGGAGTCTCGGATCTGGATGTCGATGACGGCGAGATCGGTCTCGACGGTTCTCCCACGCGTGTCATGACGATCTTTGCCCCCGAACTCAGGGCGGACGGTGTCGTGTTTGAGGGCGAGGTTGATGAGACCGTGGCATCGCTCGTGAAGGAACTTGTTCCGATCTTGAAAGCAGAAATCTAGAGCGAGAAACCAGTTCAGGAGAGAACAGTGTGAGCAGTATCGAGGTACTCGAGGAACAATGCGTAGGTTGTGAGCTCTGCATAAAGGCCTGCCTCTACGATGCCATCGAGATGCGTGATGGTATCGCAGTCATCAAGGACAACTGTACGCTCTGCGGCGCATGTGTGGAGCCGTGCAAGTTCGACGCGATCATCCTGAGGCTGGACAAGCGTGAGACGATCGAGCTCAGTGACTACCGTGGCGTGTGGGTAGTGGCAGAACAGCGTGCGGGTGTTCTCCACAGCGTATCGTTCGAGCTCCTCGGCAAGGGACGTGAGCTCGCAGATGAGCTCTCTGTCGAACTCTCGGCTGTGCTTCTCGGATCGGGCGTCCTTGAGCTCGCCCCCGAGCTGATTGCTCATGGCGCAGATCGCGTCTACGTGGTCGATGAGCCCGAACTTGAGTATTTCCTCGACGAGCCCTACTCAAACGTTGTGGCTGAACTCCTGGAGAAACACAACCCGGAGATCGTGTTGACCGGCGCGACTTCAATGGGGCGCTCGCTGATTCCTCGAGTGGCAGTTCAAGTGAAGACAGGACTTACTGCCGATTGCACCGCTCTGGCGATCGATGACAAGGAGAGGCTTCTCCTTCAGACCAGACCGGCGTTCGGTGGGAACATCATGGCGACCATCATCTGCCCCGATTTCAGACCTCAGATGGCGACTGTCCGCCACAAGGTCATGTCGGCTCTCGATGCTGATCCGTCGAGACAAGGCGAAGTCGTGCGGGAGAAGGTGGACGCGGCGCTCATGCGATCGGATGTCGAGTACGTGAAGTTCGTGGAGGATCTGACACAGACGATCAACATCGCAGACGCTGATATCATCGTGTCTGGCGGTCGCGGTCTCGGTGGCCCCGAGAACTTCCATCTCGTCGAAGAGCTTGCCGAGGTGATGGGTGGAGCGGTCGGCGCATCTCGCGCCGCCGTCGACTCAGAATGGATACCGTACTCGCACCAGGTGGGGCAGACAGGCAAGACGGTACAGCCGAAGCTCTACGTTGCATGTGGGATATCGGGAGCCGTTCAGCATCTGGCGGGAATGCAGTCATCAAAGGTGATCGTCGCGATCAACAAGGATCCCGACGCGCCGATATTCAAGGTCGCCACCTACGGTATTGTCGGGGATCTCTTCGAGGTGCTTCCCGCGCTCACGAAGAGCCTCAAGGCCAAGCTGTAGGTTTATCCAGGCCGTCGGACCCCACACATCAACATAACAGCTACTTCAGCTCCTCGAGCCGCTGGCGGGCGAGAGCCTCCATGGTCTCGGATGAGACCACGCCCGCACTCACGGGCTCGTGGTCGTCCGGCGAGGTGTACTGAGGAGGGAACGCCCGCAGGAGCCCCGTGGGCGTTGCCTCGGCTATGATCCTCCCATCGAGGTTGCTGGGCAGGGAGTGGCCGAGAAGCGCCAACACGGTCGGTGCGATATCCTCCAGGTTCACTTTGACCGGCGTTGGAAGAGGAGCGATTCTGTCGCCCTGCACGATGAACACCCCCGGTGATCCGCGGTCGTGCGACCCGGACAACAGCACGTCACCTGATGCCGACGGGTGCATGCCGTAGGTCGAGCAGATTATGTAGACCGTCCTGTCGTCGCCGATTCTCCGCAGGCGGCGTACGGCGCCGTCGATGAACGCGTAGTAGTTTCGGAGAACCCCCCCGTACCTGGCCCCCTCCTCCTCCGTGAGGTCGTCGAAGAAGGATGGCATTGCGGGGGCAACGAATCGGTGTGACACAGCATCCAGTCCGGAGAAGTTGATGAGCGCAAGGTCCGGTTCAAACTCGGCCAGGACCCGCGCTGCAAGCTCCAGCGTGATGAGATCACTCGTGAAGGCCCAGCGTGCCGCGGTTACGTTGTCTTTCCACCTGGGTAGCTCAGGACCGAGATCCGGCAGAATGATGCTGTTGAATACTGCCGCCCCTGCCGACTCCTGCGCCCTCACTACTGCTTCCACCATCGGGCCGAAGCCCTCCTGCGAGACATGAAACTCCCCCTCTGCGAACAACGTCGGCGAGAGCGAAGCAGCATGTGACGTCGCCTCCGGGGCGTACGGTGCGATGACGATACCGTGATCTCCCCACAGGTTCGTCTCTGAGTCTCCGGTTCCGTCATCGGCCGCGGCACTTGAGACAGGCCACGTCGCCGGCCAGCCGATCGTCACGGCCGTGCCCCCCGCGGAGGAGATGAGTCGCGCGACATCCGGGCCGTCGAACCGCACGGGGCGACCGGTCGCAGTGGCAAGAGCCGCCTCGTCGGTAGTGAGAGATGTACCTCTCGCCAGAACGGTCCAACCGACCTCGGGGAGGACGGGCCTGGGTGCTGTGATTTCACCCAGAAGGCTCCTCGGGATCATCTGCCCCAGGGCCGTAGTGCGTCCTTCCTGCATGAACTGATTCAGGAGATACCAGTCGAGCCCATCTATCCCGATCACGACAACTTTGATTCCCGTGTCTCGCTCAAGAGTGGCATCCTGGTGGGGCTCCCACATGAGAGCAAGGACCAGAAGGCCGAGAGCGACGACGAGGGCGACCATGAGAAGGACCAGTTTGTTCTTCATAGCGGTATCTGCTCCGGGTTCAAGTCTTGTTGGACGGCACCCGTAATGATAAACTGATTGTTATGCCTAAATCCAGTCCAACCAGAAAAAGACGTACATCGGGGCCGAGCAGTCGTGTGCGTCGAGAGCCTGAGTCGCTCGTTGTCCGTGGGGCGCGGGAGCACAATCTCAAGGGATTCGACCTCGACATACCGCGCGGGTCGCTGGTCGTGATCACTGGACTCTCCGGCTCAGGCAAGTCGTCTCTGGCCTTCGACACCATCTATGCGGAAGGACAGAGGCGGTATGTGGAATCGCTCTCTGCCTACGCCAGGCAGTTTCTCTCACGGATGCAGAAGCCCCGCGTCGATTCGATCGAGGGGCTCTCGCCGGCGATCTCCATAGAGCAGCGGACGGCTTCCCGGAACCCACGCTCCACCGTGGGGACCGCGACCGAGATATACGACTACATGAGGCTTCTCTTCGCGCGCGTCGGCACGCCGCATTGCCACCTCTGCGGACGTGAGATCTCTCAACTTACAGTGGACCAGATGGCCGACACCGTGTTGTCGAACGCGGATGGCACGCGAATCGAGATCGTCTCGCCGGTGGTGCGTGGCAAGAAGGGCGAGCATCGTGATGTTCTGCGTCGGATCGAACGAGGGGGATTCCTTCGTGTGCGAGTCGATGGTGAACTCACGGAGATCGGCGAAGTCGGCAGGCTCAACAGGAAGCGGAAGCACTCGATCGATGTTGTGGTTGATCGCCTTGTACTCAAGGACGGCGTCCGCCAGCGTCTTGTCGACTCGCTCGAGACCGCGCTCGAACTCACCGACGGGCTCGTACAGATCAAGGTGGGGAAGAAGGAACTGCTTCTGAGCGAGAGCGCATCGTGTCCACATTGTGGTGTCGGACTTGGCGAGATCGCCCCCAGGATGTTCTCATTCAATAGCCCCTATGGCGCCTGCTCAAACTGCGGTGGGCTGGGAACGAAGATGCGCGTCGATCCCGATCTCGTCGTGCCCGACAGGTCCAAGTCCCTGAGAGAGGGTGCGGTCGTCACGTGGCCGGATCTCGCAACCGGATGGACGCGTCACAAGCTTGACGCGCTATCGGAGTTCTACGGGTTCGATCTCATGACGCCGTTTGAGGACCTCGAACCGCGCATCCAGGATGTGATCCTGACTGGGGCCGGTGATGAGAAGATCGAGTACAAGATCGAGTTCGAGAAAGGCCGCTGGGAGTACGTCGGTGGGTTTGAGGGAGCGCTTCAGAATCTGGAGCGGCGTTACCTTGAAACCAAGTCGGAGAACATCCGGCGGTGGATAGAGGGTTTCATGGCGATAGACGATTGTCCCGATTGCCACGGCGCCCGATTACGTCCGGAGTCTCTGGCGGTCACGGTTGGTGGCCTGTCGATCAGCGAGATCACCGCCATGTCGATCAAGGAGGCGCTGGTCTTCTTCCGCGAGCTTTCACTTACCGCAAGGCAGCGGAAGATCGCCGTGGAGATCCTGAAGGAGATCGGGGAACGCCTGTCGTTTCTCTCCAATGTCGGGCTCGTCTACCTGACGATCGACCGATCGTCGGGCACGCTCTCAGGAGGCGAGGCGCAGCGCATCCGGCTTGCGACCCAGATAGGGACGCGGCTCGTCGGTGTGCTCTACATTCTGGACGAGCCGTCCATCGGACTGCACCAGCATGACAACGCCAAGCTTCTCGAGGCTCTCGTCGCACTCCGGGACATCGGCAATACGGTCATAGTCGTCGAGCACGACGAGGAGACCATCAGAAGGGCCGATTGGGTTGTGGACCTGGGACCGGGCGCAGGGCGTGACGGTGGATATGTTGTGGCGAGCTGCAGGCCGGACGAACTCGTGGATCATCCCAAATCGCTCACCGGGCAGTACCTTTCAGGGAAGAAGCGAATAGAGCTTCCGGAAGAGCGACGAACTCCAGAAGGGGAGAAGCTCTCCATCGTCGGTGCGCGAGAGAACAACCTCGCGGATATCACTGTTGAGATCCCGCTTGGGACGCTCACGTGTGTGACCGGTGTCTCCGGGTCAGGGAAGAGCACGCTCGTCTCCGATATCCTCCACCGGGCCCTCGCGGAGTGGTTCAACCGCGCGCGCAGGATCCCCGGGAAATTCGATCGCATTGAGGGTGTTGAGCACATTGACAAGGTGGTCAACATCAGTCAGGCGCCCATCGGGCGAACACCAAGATCAAACCCCGCGACCTACACGGGTACATTCGTCCACATCCGGCAGCTCTTTGCGCGTGTGCCTGAGGCACGAGCCAGAGGATACAAACCTGGACGGTTCAGCTTCAACGTCAAGGGTGGGCGGTGCGAGGCGTGTCAGGGGGGAGGCCAGGTCAAGATCGAGATGCACTTCCTCCCGGATGTCTTCGTTACCTGTGAGGCGTGCGCCGGCAGGAGATTCAATCGGGAGACGCTGGAGATTCTCTACAAGGGGAAGACGATCGCCGATGTTCTGGAGATGACCGTCGAGGAGGCCCTTGAGTTCTTCTCAAGCATCCCGATGATACGGAGGAAGCTCGAGACCCTTCACGAGGTCGGATTGGGCTATGTCTGCCTTGGACAGTCGGCAACGACGCTGTCGGGGGGAGAGGCTCAGCGTATCAAGCTCGCGTCGGAACTCTCGCGACGGAGCACGGGGCGAACCCTCTACATTCTCGACGAACCCACTACGGGTCTCCATTTTCACGACGTGAAGATGCTTCTGCGAGTTCTCGGGAGGCTCGTCGACAGGGGGAACACGGTCCTTGTGATCGAGCACAATCTGGACGTGGTGAAGACCGCCGATCACATCATAGACCTGGGGCCGAAGGGGGGCGACGAGGGGGGCCAGGTCGTGGTCACCGGCACTCCTGAGGAAGTCGCACGCTGCAAACAGTCGTACACGGGCAGGGTCCTCAAGAAAGCCCTCTCAAGGCTCAAGTAGACCCTTGGACGCGCCAAAAACGCTTGACCAGGGGGCCGCTCGCGGCATAACATCTTTCGATGTTCGCGAATCGTGTGGGCGTTTCGGAAGCTGACGGCGCCCGGTTGAATACGTACGTGTGTACCTACTGAGCGCTTGAGACCGCGTACCGAGTGGCGTGGTGTCACGTGCGCAGTCTTGTGGCTTCATGTGCGGGGTGAAGGGATCCGGCTTGAAGAGAACTGCCTTCTTCGATGAGCACGTGGCCGCCGGTGGGAAGCTCGTCGATTTCGTGGGTTGGGCGATGCCCATGGAATACACGGGTATCATTGATGAGCACAAACGCGTGAGAAGCACCGTCGGCATGTTCGACGTCTCCCACATGGGCGAGTTCCACCTCTCGGGAGAGGGAGCGCTGGCCGATCTCGAGAGAATCACAACGAACCGGGTGGCCGCGCTCGTCGATGGGCGCGTTCAGTACTCGGCGATGTGCTACGAGAACGGTTGCTTCATTGACGATCTGCTCGTCTACCGCCTCGGCGACTCGTACATGCTCGTCGTGAACGCGGCGAACAGAGAGAAGGATCTGGACTGGATCCGATCACACATCGGCGCGAGCACAGAGCTCAGGGACGCATCAGACGAGACCGCGCTCATCGCGGTGCAGGGTCCGCTTGCCGAGAAGGTCATAGGGAAGGTCGCGGACGAGAACGTCACGTCCCTCGCGTACTATCAGTCGGTGACCTGTTCCGTGGCGGGGCAGGATGCTCTCATCTCCCGGACAGGGTATACAGGCGAGGACGGTTTCGAAATCTACCTGGATGCGGGCACGGCGGATTCCGTCTGGCGCTTGCTCATGGAGGCCGGCGCCGAGTTTGAGATCGAACCCGTCGGGCTGGGATGCAGAGATACCCTGAGGCTTGAGATGGGCTACGCGCTCTACGGAAACGATATCGATGAGGGGCGCACGCCGGTTGAGAGCGGCCTCATGTGGATAACGAAACTCAAGAAGGGCGACTTCATAGGAAGAGACGCGATTCTCAAAGTGAAGAGCGACGGACCGCGGGAACGCCTCATTGGGTTTGAACTCGAGGGGAGAGGGGTGCCGAGGCAAGGGCACAGGATTCTCGGGGATGGACGCGAGGTCGGTGTTGTGACGAGTGGCACGTTCTCGCCGAGCCTCGAAAACGGAATTGGAATGGGCTACGTTGCCACAGGCACGGACTGCCCTCTCAGCATAGAGATGCGGAACAGAACGGTCCCTGTGCGTCGGGTCTCGCTTCCTTTCTACAAGAACGGGACTGTACAGAGCAGGTAGGTCGAACGCTCCCTTCTGACGAGGTGACGGATGAGCAAGCAGGATCTCAGGTTCACAGAATCACACGAGTGGCTGAAGCTGGAAGGCGCAGAAGCGCTTATCGGTCTGACCGACTACGCGCAGGGAGAACTCGGGGACATCGTCTTCGTCGAACTCCCGGCCGCTGGAACTCATATTTCCGCGGGTGATGTGCTCACGACCGTCGAGTCGGTGAAGAGCGTCAGCGAGGTCTATGCGCCGGTCGCGGGCGACGTGGTCGAGGCAAATGCCGCCCTGGAGGACAGTCCTGATCTCATCAATTCTGATCCCTACGGAGACGGGTGGATGGTCAGGGTCAAGCTTGAAGATGTGTCCTCGCTGGACGGCCTCATGACGGCCGACGCGTACGAGGAGCACACGAAGGGATAGACGTGCCGTACATACCCAACACAGACGAAGACCGGCGAGAGATGTTGCGCGCGATCGGGGCCAAGTCGTTCGACGACCTGATCACCGATGTCCCGCGTGAACTGCGCATGGAAGGCGATCTCGATGTCCCCGGTCCGCTGTCTGAGCTTGAACTCACGCGTCACATGCAGCACCTTGCCGCCATGAACCGCGTGCCTGATGACGTTCTGTCGTTTCTTGGAGGCGGTATCTACGATCACGCTACGAGCGCCGCCGTCGGCAGTATTACCGGGTTGCCGCACTTCTACACGGCGTACACCCCGTATCAGGCGGAGGTGAGTCAGGGCACTCTCCAGGCCATCTACGAGTTCCAGTCGCTCATAACGAGGCTTACCGGTTTTGACGTCGCGAACGCGTCGCTGTACGATGGCGCGACCGCCGGTGCCGAGGCCGTGCTGATGGCAACGGCCATCAGTCGCAAGAAGAGAGTGCTCGTGTCGAGCGCCGTGAATCCCGCCCTCAGAAGCGTGCTCAAGACATACTTGATGGCGACCGATCTGGAGCTTGTTGAGATTCCTCTTGTCTCGGGTGTCACAGACGTGGCCGTACTTGAGACGGAGCTCAAAGACGCAGGCGCCGTCTTGGTCCAGCATCCGAACTTCTTTGGGCTTCTTGAACCGGTCGACAGGATAGGTGAGGTTGTCGCCGAGTCAGGGGCGCCTCTGATTGCATCCGTCGATCCGATCTCCCTGGCCATCATCAAGCCGCCGTCCGAATACGGGGCTTCAATCGCGATCGGAGAGGCTCAATCGCTCGGCGTGGCAGTTGCCTTCGGTGGACCGCTCCTCGGCTTCATCGCGGCCGGCCGCAAACACGCCCGCCGCATGCCGGGTCGGATCATAGGAGCGACCACCGACGACGAAGGCCGCCGCGGATACGTGATGACCCTCCAGACTCGTGAACAGCACATTCGTCGCGACAAGGCGACGTCGAACATCTGCACGAATCAAGGTCTGATGGCGCTGGCCGCGACCGTACAAATGTCGCTCCTGGGACGCGCGGGGCTCACGGAGCTGGCGCTCCAGGTGGCTGCGAAGTCCAGATACGCGGCCGAGCAGCTCTCTCTGGTGAACGGTATCAATCTCAAGTTCGATGGATCGTTCTTCAGGGAGTTCGTCATAGAGCTTCCGTTCGAGGCCGCCACGGCGAAGGCGGCTCTATCTGATGCCGGTATCTGGCCCGGGATCAAGTGCGGATGCTACTACAGCGACATGCCGAACTGTCTTCTCGTATCGGTCACTGAACGACACTCGCGTCAGGACATCGATACTCTGGTGTCCGGACTTGGAGCCATCATCGTGTCGAGGGATGTCTGATGAGCGGTGCCACTGACAGACAGGAGACAGTCGTCGAGCCGACCATCTTCGAACTCAGCTCACCCGGTCGGAGGGGCTATCGTTTCCCTCCGCTCGATGTGCCTGAGATCGATCCCGTGGAGGCGTTCGGTGAGAACCAGGTGCGGAGCGTGGAGCCCGCGTTTCCCGAGCTCACAGAGCCGGAGGTCGTGAGGCACTTCACGCGGTTGGCCGAGATGAACCACCACGTGGACCGCGGTTTCTATCCACTCGGGTCCTGCACGATGAAGTACAATCCCAAGGTGAACGAGGACATGGCCAGGCTACCGGGTTTCACCCGCCTCCATCCCGAGGTAGACGAGGCACACTCGCAGGGCGCACTGGCGCTCATGCACGGTCTGGCGACGCATCTCGCGGCCATCTCCGGGATGGACGAGGTATCGCTGCAGCCGCCCGCAGGAGCCTCCGGTGAACTCGCCGGCATGCTCATCGTCAGGGCATACCACACAGACAGGGGGAACCCTCGGTCCAAGGTCATCGTGCCCGACTCCGCGCACGGAACGAACCCCGCCAGCCTCACGCTCGCCGGCTACGAGGCCGTCGAGGTCAAGTCGGATGCCTTCGGGCGCGTGGACACGGACGAACTCAGGCGGATCGTAGACAGCGAGACCGCAGCCATAATGATAACGAATCCGAACACGCTCGGTGTGTTCGAGAGCAGTATCAAAGAGATCATCGAGATCGTGCACGGTGTTGGCGGCCTGGTTTACCTGGACGGCGCGAATCTGAACGCTCTCATGGGAATCGTTCGGCCGGGGGATATCGGATTCGACCTCATGCACTTCAATCTGCACAAGACATTCTCGGCTCCGCACGGCGGAGGCGGTCCAGGATCCGGGCCGATAGGTGTGACGAGCGAACTGGCTGACTATCTGCCGTATCCCGTGATCTCGAGGGACGAAGCGAAGTCCAAAGGCATCGAGTACTACTTCGACTATGAACGCCCGAGGTCGATCGGCAAGGTCCACGGCGTCTACGGTAACTTCCTCGTGATGGTCAAGGCGTACTCATACATCCTTACGCTTGGGCCGGTCGGACTGAGAAGAGTGGCGGAGAACGCCCTCGTGAACGCGAACTACCTTCAGCACAGACTTGAGGAGTACTACGAGCTTCCATACAAGGGTTATTGCCAGCACGAATTCGTGCTCTCGGCGTCCAGGCAGAAGGAACACGGCGTCAAGGCGCTCGATGTGGCGAAGCGGCTTCTGGACTTCGGTGTGCATGCACCGACCGTCTACTTCCCGCTCATCGTCAGTGAGGCGCTCATGATCGAGCCGACTGAGACCGAGAGCAAGCGATCGCTCGATCACTTCGTCGACGTCATGATTGAGATCGCACATGAGAGCGAGTCCGATCCTGAGGTCGTGAAGAGCGCGCCGAGCCGAACTCCTGTCAGCAGACTCGACGAAGTCAGGGCATCCAAGGATCTGGACGTGAGCTGGAGGCGGGGTTGACCGTGACCGAGCTCTCCTGGACAGCGTGGCCGATGCTCAGAAGCTCCATCAGGGCGGCGATCGGGCTCTTCGTCATCGCTCTCATGGCGTGGACCCTTCAGAGTTGGCTCAGGACCGGCTACTTCACTGTTCTGGCAGTGCTCCTGATGTGGAGCCAGGTGGCCGGCTTCTATCTGCCGACGCATTACACCCTCACGGATGAGAACGTCCGCGTCAGAGGGATTGTGAGCAGAAAGGAGAAGGGCTGGAGCGAGTTCAGGAGCTTCCACAGAGACCGTGAGGGCGTGCTTCTTTCTCCCTTCGTCTTGCGCTCGAGGCTCGAACGCTTTCGTGGTGTGTCGCTCCAGTTTCACGGCAACAGCGACGAGGTCATGGCCATCGTCGAACGGATGATTCCGGACTATGAGGAGGACGTGGGTGATGTGGTCGATGAGGGGGGCGAAGGAGGAGACGAAGGACAAGGAGCGGTCTGAGATACTGGACCGGTTCGCGAAGAAGGTCGTCGAGCGACGTCTCTCGGCGCCGGCGATCCTGTTCCTTGAATCCACCAAGCCGCTTTCGTTTCTGGGGAACCAGGCGATGGTCTTCTTTCAGCCCATCGTTCAGAGCATCTTCACCTTCAAGAGCTACGACGATATCATGCTTCTCTTGGAGGATAGAGAGAACGTGGAGTGTCTCCTTCGACGCATAGAGGAGCTTGAGGCGGAGGAGCAGCGAAGAATCAGGAAAGAGAAGAGGTTGCGCAAGAAGGCGAAGCGCGCAGCCGATGAACCAGAGGAAGGTGCCGATGAGTGAAAACGGGAAAATCAGGACCATAGTCGCCACTGATTGTGGGAGCACGACCACCAAGGCGATCCTCATCAAGCTGGTCGACGGGGAGTACAGGCTCGTCGTCAGGGGAGAGGCGCCCACGACGGTCGAGGCTCCATTCGAGGACGTGACCAGAGGGGTGTTGAACGCGGTTCGGGAGGTGGAGGAGCTTTCCGGTCACACGATCCTCGACGGGGAGACCTTCATCCATCCGAGCGAGGGAGACAAAGGTGTTGACCTCTACCTGTCTACCTCGAGCGCCGGTGGCGGCCTCCAGATGATGGTGGCCGGAGTCGTGAAGAGCATGACGGCCGAGAGCGCGGAGAGAGCAGCACTGGGCGCGGGAGCCATCGTGATGGATGTTCTGGCCTCGAACGACGGTAGACTCCCTCACGAGCAGATCGAGCGTATCAGACATCTCAGGCCCGACATGATACTGCTCTCGGGCGGGATCGACGGCGGCACCGTTACGCACGTCGTCGAGCTGGGACAGGTCATCTCCGCGGCCGATCCCAAGCCGCGTCTTGGCATGGGGTACAACCTCCCGGTGATCTATGCCGGCAACGTGGATGCGCGCGGCGAAGTAGATGATCTGCTGAAAGAGAAGGCTGCCCTCTCAATGGTCGACAATCTCCGTCCCGTCCTGGAGAAGGAGAACCTGGGACCGGCGAGGGAGGAGATCCACGAGCTGTTCATGGAGCACGTCATGGCGCAGGCGCCCGGGTACAACAAGCTGATGGGCTGGACGGATGCGCCCATCATGCCGACTCCCGGAGCCGTCGGTTCGATCATGGAGACCATCGCGGAGAGACGGGGGATCGAGGTCGTGGGTGTGGATATCGGAGGAGCGACGACGGACATCTTCTCGGTCTTTCAGCACACCTTCAACCGCACCGTCTCCGCGAATCTCGGCATGAGCTACTCGGTCTCGAACGTCCTGGCGGAGGCCGGGATCGACAACGTCATGCGGTGGGTTCCTTTCAAGCTTCCGGAGCTGGCAGTGCGGAACAGGATCAAGAACAAGATGATCCGGCCGACAACGGTTCCGCAGTCGCTTGAGGACCTGAAGATTGAGCAGGCCATAGCGCGAGAGGCGCTCAGACTGGCGTTCATCCAGCACAAGTCGTTTGCCGTGGGACTTAAGGGCGTCCAGCAGGAGCGGACCATATCCGAGGCGTTCAGTCAGTCGGCGTCGGGTGAGACGCTTGTCAACATGATGGACCTCGACATCCTGGTCGGCTCGGGCGGTGTTCTCTCTCACGCTCCAAGGAGACAGCAGGCCGCTCTCATGATGGTAGACGCGTTCCTGCCGGAGGGGATAACGCAGTTGGCGGTCGACTCCATCTTCATGATGCCGCAGCTCGGAGTTCTGGCGGCCGTCCATGAGAAGGCTGCGACCGAGGTGTTTGAGAAGGACTGCCTTATCTACCTTGGGGCGCTTGTGGCTCCTGTGGGGACCTCTCAGGAGGGCAAGCCCTGTCTTAAGATAGAGATGACGCTACCGAACGGTACAGCGGTGAATGACGACATCCCGTTCGGTGAGATGGTCGTCTACCCGCTCGGCATCGACGAGTCGGTGGGCGCCAAGCTCACCCCGGCGAAGGGGTTCAATCTGGGCGAGGGCGCCGGCAAGCCGCTCGAGTGCACACTCACGGGCGGTGTGGTTGGGCTCATGGTGGATACCAGAGGACGTCCTTTTGCACTTCCGACCGACGAGCACAAGCGCG
Source organism: uncultured bacterium (assembly GCA_964521425.1). Taxonomy (GTDB): domain Bacteria; phylum Joyebacterota; class Joyebacteria; order Joyebacterales; family Joyebacteraceae; genus Joyebacterum. The sequence goes on along the minus strand of CAZFRO010000008.1, from coordinate 21,376 downwards.
TTGAGAAGCTGGAGAAGTGGGCGAGGGCTTTCGACGCCTACCCGGCGTAGAACCGGCTTGAGCGCCGAGAGAAACGAGGAGAACAGATTATGGCCCACGCATATACACCAGGATTACGAGTTTCAGAGATGACCGTGCTCAGGAAGGAGCGCCGTCTGCCCATCAAGGGAGATGTGATCGTCTCGAAGGGCGATCGCGTCTCATCGGACACGATCGTGGCGCGAACACACCTTCCCGGCAATGTGCAGCTAGTCAATGTCGCGAGCAAGCTCGGCCTTCCCCCGGAGGACCTGCCCTCCGTCATGGTCAAAGAGGCAGGCGATCCCATCGAGAAGGGGAAACCGATTGCGACGACGAAGGGATTCTTCGGTCTCTTCAAGGCGACGGTCAACTCTCCGTGCGACGGTACACTCGACAGTATCTCGACCATTACGGGGCAGGTCATTCTTCGTGAGCCTCCCATGCCGATCGAGGTGGATGCGTATGTGGACGGTGAGGTAGTCGAGGTTTTCGAGGACGAGGGTGTGGCGATAGAGGTCAAGGGATCGTTCATCCAGGGTATCTTCGGCGTCGGTGGCGAGAGGGCGGGGGAGATACACGTTGCCGTCGAGGGGCCCGATCAGAAGCTCGAGGCCTCCCTCATCGACGAGTCCATGAAGGGCAAGGTCGTGATCGGCGGTTCGCACATCGACTGGGACGGGCTTCAGAAGGCGATCAAGACAGGCGTGAACGGCGTCGTCGTCGGTGGTTTCGATGATCCTGATCTCAAGAGACTCCTGGGGAAGGATCTGGGTGTAGCCATCACCGGTTCAGAGGACATCGCGACAACGCTGATCCTGACCGAGGGATTCGGTGCGATGGGCATGGCCGGAGGTACGTTCAATCTCCTGAAGTCGAGGGCAGGGAAGAAGGCATCCATCAACGGCGCGACTCAGATACGAGCCGGTGTCATGCGGCCGGAGATCGTCATCCCGATGCCGGAGGCAGAGCTGCCCGCACGCGATGCCGCATCGAGTTCCGGCGGACTCGAGATCGGAAGCGTCATCCGCATCATCCGGGAGCCTCACTTCGGAAGCCTCGGCACTGTCACAGGACTCCCGAACGATCTCCAGAAGATGGAGTCGGAGTCGATGGTCCGTGTTCTCAAGGTGAAGCTCGCCGACGGATCCGAGACCGTGCTGCCGCGTGCGAACGTGGAGATGATCGAAGGGTAGTGGACTTCCGGACGCAGGCGTTCGTGGAGCTTGACACCTGCCGAATCGTCTGATAGCATTGTCGGCAATTGAATCGAGAGTGCGCCGAGGGTTCCACGGGGAGCCCTCGACGTTTGGGAAGCACGAAAGGAGCGGTTAATGCTCGGTGACAGAGGGCAGTCTGGTGGCATAGGCCCTTGGACTGGGTTCGTTGCGCTCTCCGTAGCAGTGGCGGCCCTTTTCTTATGCCCTGTAGCGGTCTCTGCGCAGGAAGAGGTAGACGCAATCGAGCAGGACACCCTCCTGCCGGTCGCGGCGCCTATTGGTCTCTCGGCTGTCGACACGCCGAATGACGGCGGTAGCTCTATCAGTGTTTCATGGGAGCTGTCATCGGACGATGACGAGGACGGCATAGTCTCCGGGTACGAGGTCTTTCGGTCCGCTCACCCCGAGACGGGTTTCGCATTCGTGGCCCGGGTCCCCTTCGGGGTGACCGAGTACCGCGACAACGGTGTAGACAACAGCGCGCCGGCATACTACCGCGTGGCGGCCCTCGATGCGGACGAGTCCCCATTCTTCTCCGGGACGTTCGGTCCCGTGGAAGCATCCATCCAGTGGTTCAACAAATCCCGATTGAATGCGCTTATTGCCGTCATCATCTTTGTCTCATCGATCAACTATTTCGTTTCCGCCGCCAGATCAGGGAAGGACCTGTTCATCCGACGCCTGGCAGGGCTTGATGAGATGGACAACGCCGTCGGTCGTGCGACGGAGATGGGCAAGCCGATCCTCTTCATCTCCGGTCTCTCCTCTGTGTCCGATGTGGCGACGATCGCGGCGATCAATATCCTGGGAGAGGTCGCGAAGAAGACGGCGGAGTACAACACGAAGCTCATCGTTCCCTGCGCGGATCCGATCGTGATGGCGGTGGAGCAGGAGGTCGTCAAGGAGGCGTACGCCAAGGCCGGCAGGCCCGACGCCTACAACGAGGATGACGTCTTCTATCTGACTCGAAGCCAGTTCGCGTACGTCGCCGGCGTCAATGGCATCATGGTTCGCCAGCGCCCCGCGACCATTCTCTACATGGGTATGTTCTATGCGGAGTCACTCGTTCTTGCGGAGACGGGGTCGTCAATCGGCGCCGTCCAGATAGCCGGAACGGATGCCGTGACCCAGTTGCCGTTCTTCATCACGTCGTGCGACTACACGCTCATCGGAGAAGAACTCTACGCGGCCAGCGCCTACCTGTCCAGAGAGCCCATCCTTCTGGGTGGTCTCAAGGGACAGGACATGTTCAAGCTGATCGCCGTTGTGTTCCTTGTTGTTGGTGTGATAGCCGCGACGCTGACGGCTACCGGGGCAATCGAGAGCAACTTCATGCTCGCGGTGTTTGAGACAGCAGGCTAGGTGGCGTTCTCGAGCGGCACGCAAGCCGCCGGAACGATTCTGAGAGGATGGTACGATGCGTCGTCAGTTTCCACTAGCCCTCTGTTTCATCGCGGGGCTCTTCATGGCAGTCCAGTACTTCATCCCGCACCCGACGGTGCAGGGTATGTACGAGCGGCTGCTCATATGGTTGCAGACCCTTCTGGCCTTTGCGTTCCTCCTTGGGACGGTCAGCCTGGTTCGGGTCCATTACCACAAGATCAGACACAGGGCGGACGATCGAGGCTTCAGCATGGTGACGCTGCTCGGGCTCTGCCTGATGATAGGGCTCGGGTTCTTCCAATCCGCGCATCATGCTCCGGGTTCTCCGTTCAATCTGATGTTCCAGAACGTCCAGGTCCCCATCGAGGCGACGATGTTCTCGCTTCTGGCTTTCTACGTAGCATCGGCGGCCTTCAGGGCGTTCAGGGCAAGGACACTCGAGTCGACTCTGCTTCTCGTTGCGGCCTGCATAGTAATGCTCGGCCGCGTTCCTATCGGTGACATGATTCACAGTTCGATTCCGGTGGCTACACGTTGGATCCTCGAGGTTCCCAATCTGGCAGCCAAGCGAGGGATCATGATAGGTGTTGGTCTCGGGATGATGGCGACATCACTCAAGATTATTCTTGGGATTGAGCGGGCATGGATGGGAGGCGGAGACTAGCGGTTCCCGATATCGCGGGCCGCAGTCTGAGCATCCGGAGGTAGCGATGAGCGTTTTTGAGAGATTCATGGCAATAGATCGCCGGTGGATATTTCTTGCCATCGGAGTCGCAGTTATTATCCCGTTCTTCCTGCCATTGGGACTACCCGTCTCTGTGACGGAGCCTGTGCAGAACCTGTACGATGCGCTTGACGAAATCCCGCCAAACGGACAGCCACTTCTTCTGGCGATCGACTACGCGCCGGCGACGCTGCCGGAACTCGAGCCGATGGCCCTGGCGCTTCTGCGCCATGCGTTCAGCAACGACGTCGATGTCATCGTGCTGACGCTGCATCCGGCAGGCTACGGGCTTGCCGAACGGGCGATGAACCAGGTGGCGGAGGAGATGGGGAAGGTCTACGGCGAGGACTACTGCTTTCTCGGATTCAGGCCGGGACTCTCCGCCGTCATTCTCGGCATGGGCGTCAACATCCGGAACGTCTTCCCTGAAGACGCATACGGAACGCCGCTGAACGACCTCCCGGTGCTGGATGGCATCAGGAGCTACGATGATATTCCGCTTCTCATCACTCTGGCGGGGTGGTCGGCGGCTGAGGCGTGGGTCCTGTACGCACACCAGCCGTACGGGCAGCGCGTTGGCGCCGGTGTCACCGCGGTCATGGCCACGGACCTCTACCCGTTCCTCGATACCGGGCAGCTCGTGGGGCTGCTTGGAGGGATGCGTGGGGCGGCGGAGTATGAGGAGATCATCGACCATCCCGACGCAGGGGCGCGGGGAATGGACTCGCAGTCGGTGATCCACATCCTGATCATTATTCTGATCGTTCTCGGCAACATCGCCTACTTCGGGGCCAGACGGAAGAAGCGCCAGATGGAGAGGGCCGCAGGCTGATCCCTCGCTCTTCCGCGCCGCGGCCAATGGGCGGCCGTGGATTGTGACCCGTAAGCAGCAGCTGGAGGAATTAATGGCGACAATAATCTGGACAACGATCGGAGCAATACTCACGCTCTCCGTGTACAGCTTCCTGTACAAGGATAATCCGTTCTACAAGTTCGCCGAGCATCTGGTCGTCGGCATCTCCGCCGGCTACTACCTTGTCATCTACTATTTCAACTTCATCCAGCCGAACGTTGTGGCGCCTGTCTTTCAACTTCGGATCGGCGATGAGATGATCGGGCTCGGGAGTAGCGCGTGGTGGTTGGCTCTGATACCCGGTATTCTAGGTCTCTTGCTCTATACGCGGTTCTTCCCGAAGGTCGGATGGGTGGGGCGTTGGTCGCTCGGCATCTACGTCGGTGGATACGCCGGTCTTGGTCTTTCGCCCATCATGCAGGCGCGGGTGATTGATCAGATCGGTGCAAACGCGCTTCCGCTGACATCCATGACGAACGTCTTTCTGGTGGTGGGTCTGCTTGGAACGCTCACGTATTTCTTCTTCTCGATGAAGCACAAGGGAGTCCTCGGCATAATGGCGAGAGTCGGCATCGTGTTCCTGATGGTCGGTTTCGGCGCATCGTTCGGATACACGGTAATGTCGCGAGTGTCTCTTCTGATCGGGCGTGTGAGCTTCCTGTTGCACGACTGGCTGCATCTGATCTAGCAGCCACATAGGGGTTGGGTACGGATGGAGCGTGTCTTCCACATACTGCTCGTCTTGTTCGCGCTCATCGTGATGGTGGCTGGGTCCGTTGAGGCTCAGGAGACCGCACCGATCGAGGGGGCCGAGCCCGTGTTCCCGGACACGGTTCCGCCTGGTCCACCGTGCTCGCTCGCGGCGCGTGACTATCTCGAGAATTCGGACTTCGGCGACAAGATCGTGATTGCATGGGAGCTCTCGCCGGATGACGGCGCCGGAGCGAATGACGTGGCGGTCTACGTCCTGTCGCGATCGCTCACAGAGGGCGACGTGGGGGAGATGATCGAGGAGATACCGAGCGGCGTCAGTCGCTACATCGATGAGTCGGCCGAGCCCGGCACCGAGTACTACTACAGTCTTCTGGCCAACGATGGCGTGCATCCATCTGAACGCGTATGGGCCCCTCCGGTGGCCGCGTATGCGAACATGTTTCAGTGGTCGCGTCTCATTGTTCTAGTGCTGATGGTTGCGTTCTTCTCGATGGTCGCGTGGTTCACGGCGGCGGCGGGGAAGGGAGCGAAGCTCTTCGTGCGGCGCATCCCCGGTCTCAATGCTATTGAGGAGGCCGTCGGACGTGCCACCGAGATGGGGCGCCCCGTTCTGTACGTTCCCGGCATTGGCGAGATTGACAACATCATGACCATCGCCAGTCTCAACATCCTCTCACACGTTGCCAAGATCACTGCACGATACGACACACCCCTTATCGTTCCGACCGCCCGGGCGGTCGTCATGTCCGCGGCGGAGGAGGTCGTCAAGCAGGCCTACGCTGAGGTGGGCAATCCTGACGCCTACAATCCCGACAACATACGGTATCTGTCAGACGCGCAGTTCGCCTTCGCAGGGGCAGTCAACGGCATCATGCTGCGGGAGAAGCCCGCGGCCAACCTCTACATGGGCGCCTTCTGGGCGGAGTCGCTGCTTCTGGCTGAGACCGGTTTCGAGGCCGGCGCCATCCAGGTGGCCGGCACCGCGATGGTCTCCCAGCTTCCCTTCTTCGTCACGGCGTGCGATTTCACGCTGATGGGCGAGGAACTCTATGCTGCGAGCGCCTATCTCTCCAGAGAGCCGAAGCTCCTTGGGGGACTCAAGGGCTCCGACTGGATGAAGGTCGTGAGCATCGGTCTCATGGCAGCGGGCATCGTCGCACGCGTTGCCGGTCTTGAGTGGTTCGTAGCCTGGTTCCAGGTGCAGTAATCGGAGTTAAGATTCATGAGACGTGAGATACCACTTGCGATAACGTTCCTGATCGGCATCTTCATGCTTGTCGATTTCTTCGTGCCGCACCATGTTGTCAGCTCGGCGGCCGCGGAGATGAAGCAGTGGGGCACGATCGTGATAGCCGCATCGATTCTTCTCGGTGTCGGGAATCTCATCCGCGTCCACTACAAGAAGATCAGCCGTAAGCAGCAAGGCTGGGGCTACAGCATCGTCACCCTGTCGGTGATGGCGATCATGCTCTCCTTCGGCGGTCCCTGGGGGACGATCCAGGAGGGATCGCCCTTCAACTGGATATTCCTTAACGTACAAGTGCCGCTACAGAGTACGATGTTCTCGCTTCTGGCGTTCTTCATAGCTTCCGCCGCCTATCGTGCCTTCAGGCTGCGTTCGCTCGAGGCCGGCATGCTGCTCATCTCCGCCATCATCGTCATGCTCGGCCGCGTTCCATTGGGCCAGTTCCTGACGAGGGGACTCCCGGAGCAGGCGACGCTGCCGTGGCTGACGGAGACGATCATGGCCTACCCGAACATGGCCGCCTTTCGCGGGATCCTGATGGGTGCGGCTCTCGGAGTGATGGCCATGGGGCTTCGCGTTATCCTGGGGATCGAGCGTTCCTATCTCGGTGGAGACAAGTAACCGATGGCCAAAGGATTCGACATAAGAAGCATAGACCGTCGGTTCATCTTCCTGCTGGTTCTGGCGGCGGTCGTGTGGCCGCTGCTTCATCCGCTTAGACTACCGATGGATATCTCTCCGCCAGTACAGAACCTCTACGACGCTATCGAGGCGCTGCCCGAGGGGTCGATCGTCATGCTTGCGGCCGACTACAGCCCGGACACTATGCCCGAGCTTCAGCCGATGGCCGAGACATTCATCAGGCATGCGTTCCGCAGGGATCTCAGGATCGTTGTTGCGTGTCTGTGGCCGGCGTCGCCGCCCCTGGTGGAACAGGCGCTCGGACCGCTGTCCGAGGAGTTCGACAAGGAGTACGGGACGGACTATGTGAATCTCGGCTACATGGCGGGTGGCATAGTGACGCTCTTAGGGATGGGAGCGAGCATCCCGGAGACCTTCCCGACGGACTACGGTGGGACGTCGGTGGATGAGATCCCGCTCATGCAGGAGGTTCACAATTTCGACGAGATCGCGTTCGTCATGGAGGTGTCCGCGGGAACACCGGGCACCCGTGAGTGGGTTCAGCAGGTCCAGAGCAGATTCCGTGTGAATCTCGCTTCCGGGACCACGGCCGTCGGGGCGCCGAACTTCTATCCCTACGTCCAGAGCGGGCAGCTGACCGGTCTTCTCGGCGGCCTCAAGGGCGCGGCCGAGTACGAGATCCTCGTCGGTGCTCCGGGCGATGCGACATCCGGTATGGATGCGCAGTCGGTCGTTCACGCACTGATCGTGTTCTTCATCATACTCGGGAACATCGTCTACTTCATCACGCGACGCTCGGAGAAGAGGGCGGCACGGGACGTATAGCGAGGGAACCATGAGCTGGCTGCACATGTTATTCAACGGTCCGCCCGGAACGCCACCCTCCGTGGTCTGGGGCTACTGGGTTGCGGCCATACTGACCATCTGCATCTACAGCTTTCTCTACAAGGATAACCCGCTCTACAAGTTCGCCGAGAGCCTGTTTGTGGGCGTCGGGGCCGCGTACTGGCTCGCGCTCCTCTACCACGAGACGCTGGTTCCCAAGCTGATCACTCCTCTCTTCCCGGGGGAGAGTGGGGACCCGGTTCAGTGGATTCGCATCTTCCCTGGAATCCTTGCCATCTTCATGCTGCTCAGGTTCTATCCGAAGCTCTCGTGGCTGTCACGGTGGTCGCTCGGGTTTATCGTCGGGATGTACTCCGCAGTGAACATCACGGGCTTCGCGCAGGGTGATTTCGTCGCTCAGATCCACGCAACGATGAACATGCCCCTGACCTCCGGAGGTCCCCTCGCGATCACGCTGAATGCGATCGCCGTCGTTGGGGTTTTCGCGACGCTCATCTACTTCTTCTTCTCCAAGGAACACAAGGGAGTCCTGGGCGGAGTGGCGAAGGTCGGCATCTGGTTCCTGATGGTGGCGTTCGGCGCATCGTTCGGCTACACGGTGATGGGCCGTATCTCACTCCTCATCGGGCGAATGCAGTTCATGCTTGGCGATTGGCTGCACTTCATAGACTGATCTTCACTCCCCAGGGAAGCCCCCCCCGGAGACGCTGTTCCAAAGAGAGAGCACCCATGCAGACCTGGCGTTTCCTCAATGACGGTGCGCACGACGGCGATACGAACATGGCCATCGATGAGGCCTTGCTTCTCGGCGTCAACAAGGGAACGACTCCCCCCACTATTCGCTTCTACTCATGGGATCCTCCGACCGTGTCGGTCGGGTACTCGCAGGCGCTCGACGCGGAACTTGATGTCGAGGCCTGTCTGCGCGCCGGCGCGGGAGTTGTCAGGCGTCCCACGGGTGGCCGCGCCGTCTTCCATGCGGGCGAACTCACCTACTCGGTCATTGCCCCATCGGGGACACCGCCGATCGGCACTTCGATCATGGAAGCATACAGCGTGATCGCGAGTGCCCTACTGGCTGGTCTTCGAGTGCTCGGGGTCGAGGCGGAACTGGCGTCGGTTGCCCCCCTCACGCGGGGCCGCGATGGTGGAGCAAGTCCGCCGTGCTTCGTAAGTTCCGGGCGCTACGAGATCGTCGTCGGTGGCCGGAAGCTGGTGGGGAGCGCTCAACGCCGTGTGGGAGGAGGCATGCTGCAGCATGGCTCGATCCTGGTAGACGCCACTCACGAGAAACTCGCCGATTTCCTACTGGTCGAAAGCGAAAGCCGGCGCGGAATCGTGCGGCGATTGTTGAGTTCCAAGACGACCGATCTCACGACTCTTCTGGGCCGTCCCGTCAGCCTCGATGAAGTCGCTAGCGCCATGATGTCCGGGTTCGTTGAGGCGTGGGGTCTCACGCTCACCGAAGGCGTACTCAGCGAAGATGAGATTTCGTGCCTCCCGGATGCTCGCAACTGAATGCCGCGTGACGAGTTAGCACTGGGAAAAAGCTATTGACAATCGTGATAGCCGGTTGTAGTATGCCGTGTAGAGAGACGATGAGCGACCGACCCTCGTCCATGAAGGACGATGAGGTGGGCATCTGCTTGCCGGAACCCCCCGAGGAGATGATGAGACTATGAGACTTCCGAGACCGAAGTCCCGGGAGCGTGCCCTAGCGTGTGTCGCTGCCCTGATTCTTGTGGGTGTCGTGTTTGCGGCTGCGCCGGTGCTCGCTCAGAGCACGGGCAAAATCGTTGGCACTGTCAAGGACGACGCTGGGATGGCAAAAGCGTACGCGAATGTGTCGCTCTTGGGTACGCCCTACGGCAGCATGACAAACCAGAACGGCGAGTACAGCATCGACCTCATACCGGTCGGGACGTATGTCGTTCAGGTCGGATACATGGGCTTCGAGACTCAGAGAATCGAGGGTGTGGTCGTTGACGCTGATCGCTCCACCGAGGTGGACGTCATCCTGGCGGAGGAGGTACTCCAGGTGGCAGAGGTTCTCGTTGAGGCTGAGCGCCCTCTGATCGACGTCGAATCCACGGGGTCCGTGCGCGGAATGGACGCCGAAGAGACGAAGATCCGCCCCATCAACACCGTCGCGGAGGCTATCGCTACACAGCCTGGCGTCGTTCTGCATGATGGACAGATACACGTCAGAGGCGGTCGGTCCTCAGAGGTCAAGATGTACGTTGACGGCATCGCCATCTCGAACAGCGCGACAGGAGGGGCCGGGCTCGAGATGAGCCTCTCCTCACTTTCGGAGTTTGATCTCCTCTCCGGAGGTTTCGATGCCGAGTACGGGAACGTGCAGTCCGGCGTCATCAACCTCGCGACCCGCGAGGGTGGCCGCAAGTTCTCGGGCGAGATGAAGTACATGACCGACGATTACGGGGCTCCGGAGAAGACATTCGACAACTTCGACAACTTCGCCATCGGCTTCGGCGGTCCGTTGTTCACCGAGAAGCTGCGCTACTACGTTTCCGGTGAAGGGCGGTTCACCGACACGTACCTCAAGACGGACGAGGTACGGGAGGCAAGCGATCCTTTCTGGGGAATGGAGTTCCGACCCCGGCAGAGCATGTTCGCCACGACGCAGGCGAAGATCTCGTACTTCGCGACAACCTCTGGGAAGCTCACGGGCGAGTACCTGTTGTCGAAGACCGAGCGCGACTACTACAGCCACAGCTATTCACGTTCGGGCTACTGGTCGGTCGAAAACTCCGACTGGTCTCACGTGCAGCTCGATGACACGTACGCACCCTACAATGCGGCCGAGCACACGCCGACCATAGGGAGCCAGTTCACCCAGAAGAAACTGGTCTGGCGCGACACTGTCAGCCCGACCGTCTTCTACACAGTGAGGGTGGCGCGCTTCGAATCGGAGGAGAAGTTCTGGCTCCACGAGGATCCGAACGACTACTGGTGGCAGGCCTATGTCGGTGGAAACAGGACGACGGATCCCGATTCGGACAACGATCTCAACCCGGAGACCGGCTATTTCCGCACTTGGGGTGACAACCTGAATTGGTCATACCAGACCACGGGTGCGACGACCGTCAAGGGCGATATCACGAATCAGCCGAACGAGACACATCAGTTCAGGACCGGCATGGAGGTGATATACAGCGAGCTTTCCGTCAAGGATCTCAGCCTGGAGGCGCTGATTCCGAGTGCGAACGATACCCTCGCGGATGGTTTCGAGTTCTTCAGCTGGGACGACGCCCTCCACACGGACGAGCGTTTTCGCCACGACATCTACGAAGGCTACCCGGCGAATGGGGCCTTCTATGTTCAGGATCGCATGCGATACGAGGGCATGATCGTCCGCGCGGGGCTGAGGCTCGATTGGTCGGATCCCGGCGCATCATCGGGTATCGGTGAGTACGAGATCTGGCGGGAGAGGATCTCCGCGGTTGTGAGTCCCAGACTTGGAATCGCGCATCCCATCTCCGATCGGGACGCCCTCCATTTCCACTACGGCCGTTTCTATCAGATGCCTCGCCTTGTGGCGTACTACGCCTCGAGCGAGAGCATCGATGAGGCCCCGGGGGGCAGGGTCGTCGGCTACTCTGGGCTGGAGCCGGAGGTTACGACCTCGTACCAGTTTGGAGCGGAGCACCAGTTCTCGCAGAATGTCGCAATCGACATCACGGGCTTCTACAAGGACATCTTCGGACTCCTCGCCACTGAGGTGTATACGGGTGAGAGGGATGTCGCCAAGGGCGACATCTACACATACGTGAACAAGGACTACTCGTCCGTTCAGGGCATCGAGTTCCGGCTCACTAAGAGATTCTCAAACTTTTTCTCGGGCAATGTGTCGTACACGTGGCTTCAGGCCACTGGCGTCAGTTCCGATGAGAACCAGGGCGCCAACGCAGAAGCGCTCGGACTTCCAAGGCAGCCCTTGAAGGAGATTCCCCTCGACTGGGACAAGCGTCACACACTTACGGGCTTCCTCTTCGTCAGCGATCCGGGTAACTGGGAAGTGACATTAGACTACAGCTACGGCAGCGGGACGCCGTACACCCCGGTCTATCTCGGTCAGAAACAGATCGATCCCGAATCCGTGAACTCAGGCAGGCTCCCGTCACATACGATGGTCAACCTGCGGGGAACGAAAAAATACAGGCTCTACGAGCGCGAATTCCGTCTCTTCTTTGAGGCGTTGAACGTGTTCGATAAGCGAAACGTTGATGGTCTGGGTAACTACGGGGCCGAGTACTACACGGAGTCCGGGGGCCTGGGAGGCGCCTATATCGAGACGGATCCCGAGGGGCGTGAGGTTCTGGAGCCCCTGCACGATCCGTCTACCTTTCACGAGGGGCGCGTCATCAGGGTCGGGATCGCCGTCGACTGGTAGCCGTCTTTGTGTCACGTCGACAAAGAGATCCTCTTGAGCTTCTGTTGACTTATGCGTAACGATATCGCCGGAAAATCAGTACGGAGGTTGTTGATGATTCTTGGCACGATTAGTCAGAGAAGAGGACGCATCATTCCCCCCGGGGCGCGACGGCTGGTAGCAGCGCTCGTGCTCATCTCTTTCGTCTCGATGGCGGTCGTCTGTATTCCGGGCGAAGCGGAGGCGAGGATGGACCCGAGCGATCGGGTCCGCTACGAGAACACGATCGATGGCCGAATCGAGGTCTTCTACGGCTGGTATCACAACGTCGGGCAGGTGTTGCTTCACGTCAGTAACCTGGGGTACTTCGGCAGATTCGGCGATGATCTGAACAACCCATCCTGCGAGTGGCCGGCGGGCAGTAACAACGAGTACCTCTTTGCAGCGGGTCTGTGGTTCGGGGGTATCGTTCAGAACGACCTGACCGGGCGTCCCGATACGCTTGTTACCGCGGCCGTCTTTCAGCGGGAGTTCCGCCCGGATCCTGACGACTTCCTGGCGATCATCTACGAGGCCTGGGAGGGCGGCGCGAACAGCACGCGGCTTGCAGACGATGACGGCGACTGTACGGAGCATGTCTTCCACGAGGATGATCCGTTTGAGTGGTACGATGAAGACCCGCTCGACGGCGTCGACAATGATGCCGACGGTCTCATCGATGAGGATTTCGCCGCTATCTCGCAGCAGATGTTCCGGATGGTCTACGCGGACACCTACGAAGAGGACGTCAACGCAGGCGCGTCGATCGACCTTCACAAGAGCCTGGGTCTCAGAGTGATCCAGGAGAGCTACCAGTGGACAAGTCAGAAGACGGACGATTTCGTCGGAGTCAACTACCAGGTCACGAACGTGGGTGATGACACGATTCGCATGGCGTATGTCGGTTTCATGGTGGATGCGGACGCCGGCCCCGACGAGAACGACCTGCTCTACTGGTCGGATGACCGCGGCGGCTACATTGATACGGCGATCATAAACCAGAATCCGAACGATCCGTCGATGCTTGATACCCTGGATATCTCGCTCACCTACATGTTCGACGACCCGTACGGGTCGGACGGCAATGTTGCAGGTGGCTACATCGGCTGCATGTTCCTTGGTCACCCGACGATCGATGCCGACACGCTGCAGCCTGGAAACCTGCCGAGTGGCCCCACCAAGGTTCAGGTCCACGCGTTCAGTATCTGGTCGATCGGTGCAGAGGACCCGGATCACGATCAAGACCGCTACCGTCTCTTAAGAGGGGCTGCTGACTTCCCTCTGCTGGATGGCGTGGACAACGACAACGATGGCGATGTTGACGAGGACGACGAGTATCTGGTCAATATCGATCGCAACGCCGAATCACCGCAGGACTACCGCCTGCTCCTTTCGGCCGGTCCTTTCAGGGAGATAGTGCCCGGCGACACGCTTGAGTTCCAGTACGCCTTCGTGCTGGGGCAGGGCTTCGATGGAATGCTTGAGAACGCTGCAACGGCACAGCAGATCTACAACGGTACCACTCAGACCGTTCCGAACTGCGTCGGTGAGCCGGAGAGCGTGCGCATCCACTGGGTGGCCGATACTCCGCCACCTCCGCCGGCCCAGGAGATCACGGCCGGGGACCAGTTCGTTCGTCTCGAGT
>CAZFRO010000008.1:0-7553 GCA_964521425.1 uncultured bacterium | reverse complement strand
CCACCTCCGCCGGCCCAGGAGATCACGGCCGGGGACCAGTTCGTTCGTCTCGAGTGGGACGATTATCCGGAGGACATTGAAGATCCGCTGACCAGGATCAGGGACTTCTTTGGCTATCAGGTGTGGAAGGCCGTCGGGTGGACTAGAGAATCGACCGAGCCACGTGATCAGGACTGGCAGCTCGTCCTCGACATCGACAAGGGTGACGGTGGTGGCGAACTGGAGGATTGGGACACGGGGCTTGAGGGAATCGGGAAGTACGCCTTCGTCGATACGCTCGTCAAGAACGGTTTCGCCTACTGGTATTCCGTCACCGCGTACGACAGCACGGATGAAGGCTATCATTACGGCAAGTACACGCAGAACAAGACTCTCGTCATGCCTAATTCGAGGGTGCACAACACGCTGGACGACGTGCGTGTCGTGCCGAATCCCTACGTCGATCACGAGTACATGGCGCGTTGGAACCTGGCGCCCGACGCGAAGGACCCGACTGGAGAGAAGATCTGCTTCCAGAATCTGCCGCGCGACGCGATCATCAGGATCTACTCGCTTGGAGGAGAACTTGTTCAGACACTCCATCCGGTTGCTGAGGAATCAGGTGGAGATGCGTGCTGGGATATGATCTCTCGAAACGACCAGATCGTTGTGAGCGGTGTTTATCTGTACCACATCGACTCACCTGTAGGAGAGAAGATCGGGAAGTTCGCGATCATCAAGTAGCTGATGTGGTGCCGGCGGCACGAGCCCGGACGCGCCTGTCGCACGGCGGAAGGAGGGAGTTCTTGACTCGGAAGCTTCTACTGGCCCTGCTCGCTGTGGGTGTTCTGGCGGTGCCGGCGTCAGCCACAGAGATGTTCGAGAAGGTCGGCACTGTCGGCTTTCAGTTCCTGGAGATCGGAGCGGGGGCTCGCGGGACGGCGATGGGTGAGGCGATGGTGGGAGCGGCAGAGGGAATCGAGTCGCTCTACTGGAACCCCGCGGGGCTGAGGTTCATAACCAAACCGACGGCTCTGTTTACGTACGCGACCTGGCCGGCGGACATAGCCCATCAGTATTTCGGCTACGCAATGCGCCCGGGTTTCATCCCAGGGGTGCTCGGCGTCAGTGTGACGTCGCTCTCCATGGACCCCATGTCTGTAAGGACTGCGGATGTTCCGGAGGGTGTTGGTGTTGATTTCCAGTGCAGTGATCTCGCCGTAGGTCTCACGTACGCCAGAATCTTCACAGACAAGTTCTCGGCCGGCGGCACGCTGAAGTGGGTTCACTCAAGCCTGGGAGACCTCTCTGTGCTCGGAGTCGAGGGGCTCGGTGACTACTACGTAGAAGGCCTCCTGCTGGACTTCGGGACTCTCTACGATACGGGCTTCCGATCTCTGAAGATCGGTCTTAACATTCAGAATATGGGGGCGGGAGCCACCTACATCGAGGATGATGTTCCGATGCCGGCGACGTTCAAGTTCGGCGTCTCGATGAGGGTTATCGACACGCCCGGACAGAGGGTGACGGTCGCGGCCGAGTTCAGGCATCCATCCGACACATCGGAGAAGATCAATGTGGGGGCGGAGTACGCCCTCAATGAGATGTACTTCGCGCGCGTCGGCTACAAAATAAACTACGATGAGGAGACATTCTCAGCTGGAGGTGGCGCCAGGGTTTATGTTGGCTCTCTCGGCTGGGTTGGAGTGGACTACAGCTACGTGGACTTTGGCTATCTCGGAGCCGTTCATCGCGTGGGGATGACGGTCGCCTTCTGATACTCTTGACCCACTTGTTCCACCAAGTGAAGTATCCCCCTTCTGAGTGTCTTCGACCGGGGGGATGTTGAAAGGAGATACTACTTGCGACGACACCTGCTTGCGATAGGCGCGCTATCACTGCTGATCTGCGTTCCACAGGCGGGCTTCGCCGGTGGAGCCGGGACGCATCTTGCCAGCTTCCTCGAGGTGGATGCAGGCGCGAGGCAGATCGGGATGGGAGGCGCGTTTACGGGACTCGCCGACGATGCACTCACCGTCTTCTACAATCCTGCGGGACTCAGGTTCATGGAGGACAGTGAGATCCACATTGAGACATCAACGTGGCCCGGGGATATCTCGTACCAGCACGTGAGCTACGGATTCCATCACAGCGTTCTGCCAGGTACATTCGCGTTCAGCTGGGCCGTGATGCAGATGAACCCGTACGCCGAGAAGACCGAATACTACGATCCCGATAGCGAGCTGGACATCGGTACTGGGGAACGGGTCGATGCGGGGGACATGGCATTCGGAGGCAGCTACTGCTGGGATTTCGGCGACGGTCTCTCAGCTGGAGCGACTGTTCGTTGGTACCACCTGGGGATGGCCGAGGCGTTCTGCGAGGGTGTGACCGGGGATCTTGGCGTTCTCTATGAGACCCGCCTGCGGAATCTGCGCGTGGGAGTCTCTGTGATGAATCTCGGTCCTGCGAATCACTGGTCCAGAACGGGCTCCGACACCGGCTTCGGGGATGACTTCCCGATGCCGACCACATACAGAGCCGGCGCTTCGATGAGGGTGTTTGACGTAGTGACTCACCGCGTCACCGTGGCGGCGGACTACAAGAGGTCGGCCGACGAGGTCGATCGCATGAGTGCGGGGACCGAGTACACGTTCAACAAGGGCAAGCTGTTTCTGTTCGGGCGTGCCGGCTACCGCTACAACTACGATGAAGAAGGTCTGACACTTGGCGCCGGCCTGCTCTTCCCGACCAGTGAGGCGTCGATTCGTGTAGACTACGCATACGCCGACATGGGGAATCTGGATCACATTGACAGATTCTCAGTGACGTTCATATTCTAGGAATCGAGTGAGTTTCCGAGAGATCGATAGGCGCCCAGGGGCAGTCACTGCCCTTGGGCGCTACTACTTGGAGTTAGGCTGGTCACGCCTGACGTGGACAGGGAATCGGAGGTACTATGAGCTATCCTGCGAAGTTGGTGGTGCTTGCCCTCGCTGGCATTACTCTCGCACTCATGACCGGGTGCACTAGCTCAACCAGTCCGAGCGCAGTGGCCGAACTCGAGGACTCCTGGCTAGACGCATACTACATATACATAGCCCCCATTCGCGATAGGGACATATCGTGGGTGACGTGCGCGCTCAGGGCAGAGCTTGGTGGAGAGGGCGGCGACGCCGTATCGGGGCTGAGCGTGACATGCAATGGTGAAGCGCTGGTCTTCAACCAGAGCTCGTATCTGGCGGATATCACAGACATAGCCCCTGGTGAGACAGTCACGTTCGCTGCGTCCGATGGCCAGTACGGCGTCACGGCATCGGTGGATGTGCCCCAGCCTCCGAGCAACCTCGTGCTTGAGGGGGGGACGTGGGACTTCTCAAACCCCGGAGGTAGCCACACCCTGACGTGGAGCAATCCTGCGACCCAGGCGGACTCTGTTCTGGTGGCGCTGGCGGGACAGGGCTTGCACCCTCTTGACGTGTATGCCTACAGTACTGTTCTTCCGAGCGACGTGACCCAGGTAGTTCTTAGCAACACAGATCTTGCTGATTTCTCAGGCGCCACGGAGATCAAGTGTCTCGTTTCACAGAGCACACTTGGTGCATTCACAGGGCATGCGGGAGGCAGCGAGGTCTGGGTTAGAGCGGCAATCGAGGGAGTATGGCGATAGGCGTGCCTGTCTAGCTAGCGGATGCAGCCGCCGAGCTTGCGGGCTGAGAGAGCCTGCATCATGCCACAATAACTAACGCCTGAAGCACATGAGTGCTCCAGGCGTTTGTCGTTCTGTGTCCGCCCTGGCAGCAACCGCACGGCTGCTGGGCTGGCTGCTAGTCCTGCTTAGCTACTGCCGTCTTATGCTCTCCAAAGAGTGCCATGATCCGGTCGAAGTTGGGAGCGACCTGATCCGTCTGGTTGAAATACAGCGGGTGACCAACGTAGCACGTGTTGCCGCGATCGTCGCCTGAGAGGTAGAGGACGGTAGATGGCACTCCCTCGTAGTTCATATTGAGGAACGAGTTCACCGTGAAGATCTCAAGACCGGTGCCCTGATACGTCTCCACCTGCTCCACATCGGGGAAACCGCAACGAGTGAAATTCGGCCATGTCCAGGTGTACGCGTACCACTTCCCAGGATCCGGATAACCGGCCGGTCCTACACTGTCGATATACATGGGCTCGAAGCCGTACGACTCTCCGACGTCGGTCGGTACGTCGCCGTAGTAGCAGTATCCGTATGCCCATGGAGAGTTCTTGTTCTGATTGGAGCCGCTTGCGTCTGCCGAGCCGATGTGCAGGACGTCTCTGACGAAGCGGGCCCCCTCGGTTGTGTCTGTGTCCGCGATCGTCATGGGGTAGTTCATGCGCGTTATCTGCTCAAGGGGTTTGTACCCGCACAGGAAGAGATTCCCGCCAACCCGCATGTAGCCTGCCAGCGAGTTATACCCCTCCATGAATGGGTTGAAGATGTCAGCGAGTACCGTGGGATCGCCTGTATCCCACGTGTCCGCATACCAGATTACTGTGGAGGCGCTCCTCAGGGTCTCTACATCCGGTGGTTCATCCCCATGCTGGCTCGGCTCCCACTCCACGCGCTCGTGGTCGTAGCCTGAGAGGAGACCGTCCCAGAACTCGCCTCGCTCCTCATCAGTCGCTCGGTCGGAATCCCCCTCTTCGTGATTCCAATCGTCGACAATCAGGATGAACTCATCGAGAGTGGCCTCGACAACATCGAAGTAGAACCTTCCCCGCGTCACGACATTCGCATTGTCGATGGCTGAGATGAAGAGCGAGTGTCTGCCGAGGGTCGGAGTGACTGAGAACTCCGTCTCATAGATCGACCATGCAGGCCAGGTAGATGTGTCATCGTACGCGTGGCGGTATCCCATCACCTGACCACCGTATGACTCAGCCGAGGCTGCCCATCTGAAGGTGATTCTCTCTCCTGCGAAGATCTGTGACGGCAGGTTGTAGATCGGATTCCACACGGGTCCCCGGAACACCCTCAGGCCGAATACGTTGGAGTAGGCAAACAGCTTCGGACCAGCGAGCTCAGGGTTGCATACGAACTCCCTGACCGCGGGACTCTGATCCGCTGCGCCGGCGTCATCGGTCGCCCAGACCTCAAACCTGTGGAGCTGGGCCAGAGGGCCGAAGTTCGCGACCGTATGATCCGCGGGCAGGCTGTCCTGATGCGCGACCTGAATCCACTCAAGCGTTGATACCTCCCAACGGAAGAGCTTGTATGCATAGGAGGCGATGACTCCGTCACGATCTGTGCCTATCCACTCGAATGTGACCATCGGTCCTGTGACACCGGAAGGCCCGCGCACGATATCCGTATCGGGAACCAGAGTGAAAGCAGTGAAGGACACATTCTCCGGTGTCAGATCCTCGGCCCCATCGTTGTCGACGGCCTTTACGCTGAAGCTGTGGTACTCATACCCCTTCAGCGAATCTACGGTGTCGGCGTGCGCGGAGACGAGGAAGACACTGTCCGTGTTCACGACCCTTACCCAGTCCAGTGTATCCCACTTCGTCCAGTAGTAGTCTATCGTCCCGTCGGCATCCCACCCGAACCAGTTCATCCTCACTCGGTAGTTCGCATCATCACCTTCATCCGGTGCGAAGGAGAGCGTCGTCTCAGGACGGAGATTCGGCTCTGGCGTGCCCGGGTTGAACTTCGTGCATCCGGCCAGCAGTATCACAATCAAGACCCCGACAATCAGGAGTACAGCCAGAGTTCTCTTGAAACCAATCATCGTTTCCTGTTCCTCCTCGTATCTGTCACACACAGGGGCCCCTCAGTTCTGCCTACTACCTGCTTTCTGATACCCAGAATGTCACTTCCCGGTAGCCTTCCTCCCAGCATTCGGCGTTGTCCAATGCACGGACCTTGAACAGGTGCTCGCCAGGCGTGACATCCTCATAATCCTTGAAGTTGTCCTCGGTTATCCGATAGCTGCCGGTCGTGGGGTCAAGAATATACTGGTAGCTGACGACCTCGCCGTCGATATCGGTTCCTTCCCACGTCACAGTGAAGTCCGGAG
Organism: uncultured bacterium; assembly: GCA_964521425.1. GTDB lineage: Bacteria > Joyebacterota > Joyebacteria > Joyebacterales > Joyebacteraceae > Joyebacterum. Next base: position 1,527 of record CAZFRO010000008.1, on the reverse strand, counting down.
GGACCGTGTCACCTGCGGCGGGGAATGTGATCTCGGTCACCGGCGGGAAGTTGTACCAGAACTCATAGTACTCGCGGTCGGACAGGAGACTGCTGGTCGTCTCAAACCGGTTCTCGACGTCCTTCGCGACGATCTCGAACTCATGCTTCTTGTTGCCGCCGGTCGGGTTGTTGTGACTGGATATGTAATGCTCATTCGACGGGTAAGTATTCGATGTGAAGTACCACTCCCCAGTGTAAGGCGGTCCCTCGTATGTGAACCCCTTCTGGAATCCGATATCGAGCGTGATCCAGATCTCGATGACCCCTCCCTCGATCCCCTCATCCTCCTCGAGGTCGTGAGCATCCCAGCGGAACCAGATCGTATCGCGGTCGGACACTGTGAGTGTGCCGCTGGGCTCCGGAGGATCGATGATCTCAGAGTCAGGATCATAGTTCATAACGAATTTCGCGTTTTCGGGGAAGTTCTCCGAGCCGGTTTCGTCCCTGGCCTTGACGTAGAAGAAGTGCGTCCCGCTCGAGATGTCCTCTTCAGTCGCGGTTATGGCATCCGACCACTCGGAGAAGGGGGCGGAGTCGAGTCTGTAGCTGAACTCAACCTCGGCTCCCAGACCGTCGGGGTCGTGGCCTTCCCACAGGAAAGTACAAGGGGTGGTCATCAAGACCGTATCCTTGTAGCCCGGGTTGTAGTTGTCGCCCTGGGGGTCCTCTGGACCGTCGACTCTGTACAGTGAATCAACGACGGGCTGGATCGTCCAGGCGTCAAAACGGACTCGCGCCGGATTCGGGTCCAACGCTCCCTCGTTGTCGACTGAGCGCACGAAGAACGTATGCCGCCTTGTCTCACCCGCAGTGTCGATCTGCGCCTTGAAGAGGCGGTGTGTACTGTCCGTGAACGTCCAGGCGCTGGGGTCTGCTCCCACGCCGGGCACGGTGTCGTCCCATGCGAAGTAGTAGCCCGCCACGAACCCATCCGGATCGCTCCCGGCCCAGCGCATGAGCACTCTGTAGTTCATCTGGTCGCCGGGGGCCGGCGCGCTCGTCAGACGCGTATCGGGGGCGAGGTTCCTGTCAACCAGGAGCTTCTCCTCCTTGCGACAACCTGTCATGAAGAGCATCGCTACCAGCGGTAGTGCGAGCAGAACGGTTGCGAGGGTGCCGGCTGCCAGTCTCCGGAACGGAATCATGATTATCTGTCCCTCCGTACTCTGTCTGTTGGTGAAGGCGCACATTCATCTTGGGGGCTGGTCCTATCAGCTCTACACCTGCGATTCCGCCTGTAGCGCATTCTCATCACAGGCAGAGATCGTACCAGGTGCAGAGACCGCATGTTCACGCCCCCCGCAAGGGGTCACCTTGAGACGAGGAGAACACAAGGTCATTATACCGCCAGGGGGGCACATGTCAATACCAAAAACCCCGTGTCCGGATGGCGGGATTGCGTGTCCCGCAACAGGTTAGACGATTCCTGTGTGGAGTTGACCCGGTTGTACGGACACCATGCTACTATGGTAGCGAAGGGGGTCCG
>CAZFRO010000007.1:0-115080 GCA_964521425.1 uncultured bacterium | reverse complement strand
GCCGAAGCGGTATCACCACAAGATGTGAACTGTCCGTGAAAGCGGGGCAACTCCAAACAAGCACAATTTGGGCCCACACGTACGGGTTTACGGGAGCGGTATGGTGACCGACACAAGGTATTGCCAGTTCTACGTATCCCGCCAGGTCCCCGCTCGTGCGCTGGACCGAAGTCGTAGGAAGTATGGACGCGGCAGGCCCAGCTCGGCTACAATCGTGCTCCTTGGAGAGTTACGGATCCCAGGCGTGTCAGGGAGAGAGAACGGATGGCGACCATGACCAGCGTTGTGGGGAGCGGATCTGAGGGTGCGCGGCCGAGCGCGAGGAGGATTCTCATCACCGCTCTGGCGCTTTTCGGCGCCGCATGGTTGCTTAGGGCTCTCTATGTGAGCCATCTCCGGATAAGCCCGCTCGCTCTCTCACCAATGCTCGATGAACTCGACCATGTGGAGTGGGCCCGCACACTCGCGTCCGGGGATTGGCTGGGATCACACGCTTTCTTCCGTGCCCCGCTCTACCCGTACATCCTGGGCATACTCCTCAAAATCTCCGATGGAAGTCTGATTCTGGCGCGTCATGTTCAGGCGGTCTACGGATCACTCGTGCCGGTTCTTACATACCTGATCGGCCGCCGCATTATCGGTGAACGCGTTGGTCTCCTGGCCGGTGCGATCGCCTGCGGCTATCCGTTTCTGATCTACTTCGATAACGAGCTTCTCATCGTCTCGCTCATCGTTCTTCTGGATGCGCTCATGCTGCTTCTGGTTCTCAGGGCGGACCGCATCCCGACGTGGGGGCGGTGGCTGACCGCGGGCATCGTCATGGGGATCTCGGCGATCGCACGTCCGAACATCCTCGTCTTCATCCCGCTGCTCTGTCTGTGGATCTGGCTTGAGGCACGACGGGCGAGGGCGATGGATCTCCGGTCTCCGCGGAGACCAGGAGAGGGAGCGGGGAAGAGGGATGGCGCCCATGGACGGCTGTCGCTCGTGCGAGGCAGAACGCCTCTTCTGACCGCCGCTCTTCGATCCGTGCTGCTCCTGGTTGGTGTCGCACTCATCGTGATTCCTGTGACATTGAGGAACAAGGCCCTGGACGACGACTTCGTGCTCATCGCGTCACAGGGCGGTATCAATTTCCACATAGGGAACAACGAGCATGCGGACGGGATCTCAGCGGTCGTCCCCGGCCTTGGGGAGGCGTGGGTGTACAGCGACTGCGAGCGAATCGCTGAGAGGGAGTGCGGGACGCCTCTGAAGCCGAGCGAGGTGTCGGGCTACTGGTACGGCCTCGGGCATAGCTTCCTGCGCGACCAGCCGGGCGCTGCAGCACGGCTCTATCTCAAGAAGTTCGTGCTCTTCTGGGACAGCTTCGAACTCGCGAACAACAAGGACATCTACTTCTTCGGTCGGATGTCACCGGTCTTCCGCTCTCTCTCGTGGCTTCACTTCGGTGTCATAGCACCCCTTGCCTTCATAGGGGCCTGGGTCGCGAGACGCCGCAAAGGGGCATCGCTTCTAATTTTCTTTCTCCTCTCATACATGGGCAGTGTGCTTCTCTTCTTCGTCAGCGCGCGATTCAGGCTCCCCGTCATCCCGGTCATCATCATCTTCTCATCGAGCGGCGTGCTCTGGCTGTGGGACCGCGCGCGAGACCGACGATGGAGACCTCTGATGGTGGGGCTTCTCGCAGTGGCGGCGGCGGCCGTCTTCGTCAATACCGATTTCTACGGAACACACGTCGGAGAGCGTGCGCAGACGCACAACACACTCGGTCTTGCATACGCATCAGCAGGCAAGTACGACCACGCTGTTGCCGAGTATCAGAAGGCGGTAGAGCTGTCACCGGGGTATGCCAAGGCCCACAACAACATGGGCATATCGCTGGGGCTGCTCGGGCGCACAGATGAGGCGCTCGGCGCCTACAAGCACGCGTCGGAACTGGACCCCGAACTGGCGTCGGCCCGGAACAATATCGGGACTCTCTTCATGCGTCGCGGTGATCTCGTGGAAGCGGCAGGGTGGTTTCGTGAAGCGCTCAAGCGCGACCCGTTGATGCACGAGGCGCTCTATAATCTTGGGTCTGTTCTCGCAAGGCTCGGTGAGCTGGAGGATGCAGAAGAACAACTGCGCCTCGCCACCCAGGCGAACCCCGACTTCAAGGAGGCGTGGAACGATCTCGCGGTCGTGCTGGAAGATACCGGCCGCCCCGGGCCTGCCATTGCCGCCTACCATCGAGCCATTCTGATCGACCCTGAGTACGCCGGAGCCAGGAACAACCTGGGTATTCTGCTGGCGAGGACCGGGCAGTACGGGGAAGCTCTTGTGGAGCTGGAAATCGCACTCCGCCTGGCGCCGGGGGACCGGAACATCATCGCGAACATGGCGCAGGTTCGGGAGCTTGAGAAGCAGCAGGGTGGGGGATAGCCGTGCGCGGCGCCGTCCGGCAGCCATGCGTGATGTGGCGGCCGCGGTCTACATTGGTGCTGTTGCCTCGCCCGCGTGGCAGTCGCGGTCTGGATCGATGCTGTTGCTTCGCCCGGCGTCGTAGCCGCGGTCTACATCGGTGCTATCGCTTCGTTGGCGCGAGCCCTCACGAGCGGGTGACTCTCGCTACGAAGCAGTCTCGCCATCTCCTTGCGCGCCTTCCCGTCCGGGCCGATTCTCCTTATGGCCTCAGTTGCGCAGACTCGCACCGCCCAGTCATCATCCTCCAGAAGGCTGAGCATAGTCTCGAGCGACGACTCCACTCCAATCGCCCCCAGCGTCTCTATCGCCACGAGCCTTAAAACAGAGTCCCCAGAAGAAGCGAGATGCGTGAGTCTCTCCAACGCCCGCTCCCCAACTGCGGCCAGCGCGGCGCCGGCGCTCTGTCTCACCGCGTAGTACGTATCACCGAGCGCGCGGATGAGTGCGGCAATGGTCTCGTCATCAATGATGTTGTCCGCAGCCGTCCTTCTTAAGCCAACGGCGGCGCTCTTCCGCACCATCTCATTCTCATCATCGAGCAACAGGACGAGAGCCGGGACTCCATCCTGGACCGCGATTCTCCCAATGGCGCTCGCGACCGCGGAGCGGATCTTCCATTCACCATGACCGGACGCCTGTGTGAGAGCATCAAGGGCTTCCGGGTCTCCCAGGCGCCCGAGGATGCCGGCGGCGAGCCGCACACCGCGAGTTGTATCGGTGCGCTCGAGTTCGACGGCGATCGCCTCGATAAGCGGGCCAACGGCCGGCGTTCCTATTCGTACGATGACATCCTCAAGTGCGTGGCGTTCCCTGGCCCCGTCGGTATCCAGTTCCGTAACGAGATAGGGGAGGGACTCCTCGTGGTTCCTGACGAGGAGCCGGCGGGACGGCTGGATCATCGCGGCGAACTGAAGGGCCGACGATGATGCGCGGTCGAAGAGCTCCTCCGGTGAGAGCGCGGCAAGTGCAAGCGTGTCAACCTCAGCATCCTGAACGGAATCGTCGTCCGCAGTCGGTTCGGCCTCAGTTGGAGGGAGGGAGATATCCGTGTCGATGCCGACGCCGCGGTCGCTGTGCGTCCACCAGGTGTCGTTGTCTCCGCGGCCGCCGTACGAGTCTGTTCCTCCTCCGTCGATCAGAATGCCCACACTTGCGTAGTCCCGCCTGAGGTTGCCGTAGCCATGCGTGTTGTCGGAGTTTCGCACCGAGTAGGTATCGTTGCCGCCGTCATCGAGCAGGATCCCGATCCCGTTGGCGTTGCCTGCAGCCTGTGACAGATCGTGGCAAATGTAGTTGTCGTCTCCGGACAGGTCGTGGAGGATGCCGACCGCGAGATCGTGTCCGCATCCCTGGGAGACGCCCTTGGACACGTAGTTATCATCGCCTGCGCAGTCGACGAGGGCCGCCGCTGTTATGTGCGTCGCCGCGCCCTGCGCGTACTGGTACGAGATGTACTGATCGTTTCCTTCGAAGTCGACGAGCCCACCGACTGAGAACCAGTAGCTCGATCCCTGCCCGAAGATGTCGGAAACGTACACGTCATTGCCGGCTGAATCGACGAGGAGTCCGATGCCGCCGGAGGCATCAGGCCGCCAGCCGAATCCGAACCCCTGAGAGAGGCTGAGGAAGTGATTGAAGTAGCGGATCTCGTCGGTGTACTTGCCACCGGCGAAGTAGAGGTCGTTGCCGAGAGAGTCGTACAGGAGTCCGAAGCCCTTCACGAAACCGAACGCCTGGGAGAAGAGCGCGGCGTGGTACGAGTCGTTTCCCGATTCATCCAGCTGGATGCCGATTCCAAAGGCGCCTGCGCCCTGCACGCAGGTGTCGCCCACGTAGTGGTCGTTCCCGCCTTTGTCCAGAAGGACGCCGACACCGAAGAGCCCCGAGCCGATCGAGAAGCTCCCGGACGCATAGCTGTCATCACCCTCCAGGTCCACAAGCACACCCACACCTCCGAATCCAGCGCCCAGGGCATGGTCGCCGCCGGAGTATGTGTCGTCGCCCGCGACATCTACTACTATAGAGAAGGGGTGAAGCTCCCACCGGCCGGATGCCGGCTGCTCGTAGGTGTCATCGCCGCCGAGATCGATGATGATCGCGCACGTCCGATGATACGCAGTTGCACCGGGGCCGCCTATCACAATGAGACCGGCCTCAGTCTCGATGATCTCGAGCACATCCCCTGTTGCCACCCACTCCAGGGGAAAGCCGGAGCGCCTGTCGCTCCCGCTCTCATCCTGTGGGAGAATGGAGCTCATGTCCCCGGGCCTGCTCGCCTCGATGATGGCGAGGGCGGCGTCCGTGGCTGAGGCGAGAATCGTCCCGGCGGTGGCGATGCGGGAGTAGTCGATGTTCCCCGCAATTCTCAAGAGCTCATCACCGAGGATTTCCTTGTCCTCCGCTTCCTTCTCACGCATCTCTATCGGCTTGTCCGGGTCGAACTCCTCCTCCTCGAGGAGTACGGGAGCGTGTCTCATGATGAACTCGATCTCATCTGCGGTCAGTCGCTCGAAGGCTCTCTCAAGCTCTAGCTCCGCCTTCTTGATACCACTCAGGAGCTCTCCGACTGCGGTTATGCCGCCCGGAGGCTCCGTGCCGCAGGTGCCGATACCGACTCCGAGATCGAGTTCGCGCGCAGCTAGTGCCACCAGCAGCGTCAGATCATATGCCTTGGCGACATCGTCTGCCAGCTCGTGCACGTAGCCGTTCGTCTTGAGCGGAGCCTCAAGCAGGTGGTCGGCGATTGCCAGGCGGAACGAGTCGGGACTGTCTGCATAGTCCGTCCGGAAGCCGAGGTCGGAGCGTGTCATGGCAATGGCGCGGAGGGCGTCGTCCATGGCCTCGCTCATGCTCTTGGGAGTCGTGGTGTGCGCGCTCTCGGACACGGCGGAGTATATGCTCTCGGGTGCGGCTGAGCCATCCGCTGCGGCAACCGAGGTAGTGAGGAGCACAGATGGGACCACGAGCAGAATCGTCAGTAGCAGACCCCTGAGCTTCATTGATTCCTCCTCTTTGACAGCGCCAACCGTACGGCTTCGGCTGTGACAGGCAGCTCATTGAAGCGGATGCCGGTGGCGTGTGTCACGGCGTTCGCGATCGCGACTGCGCCGGGCATAGCCGGAGTCTCACCGATACCCTTTGCGCCGAACGGCCCCTTCGAATAGCGCGCCTCGACGAACACCGATTCTATCTCCGGTACGTCCATGGCGGTCGGAATGATGTATGTGGAGAAGTCAGGCGTCGTGATGTCACCGCCCTCTGTCTTCATTTGTTCGTACAGTCCCATTCCCGCGCCCTGAAGCACGCCGCCCTCGATCTGTCCCTCGAGCGTGACCGGATTGAGGATCCGGCCGACATCGTGTGCGGCGGTGACGCGGACCAGATGAATCTCGCCGGTCTCGGTGTCGACCTCGACCTCCGCCACGTGAGTCGCATAGGAGTAGACGGCGTAAGCATCGCCTTGACCGTTCTCGTCGAACGTAGACTCAGGAGCGGCGTACCAGCCCTCAGCGGCCGTGTTCACGTTCCTAAGCCAGCATTCGTTGGCAAGGTCGGCGAACGTCACAGATCCACCGCCGCCACGCACAAGTCCGTCACGAAACTCGATGCCGTCGGATGACGTGCCGAGCATGTCGGCCGCGACCTCTCCCATCGCTGCTTTGAGCTTCGTCGCCGCATCGATGACGGCGTTACCTGTCATGAGCGTCGTGCGCGACGCGACACTCGGTCCGCTGTCGGGGACGATACTTGTATCCACATGGTCGACATGGATTGACTCGATGGGAGCGCCGAGGCTGTCTGCCGCAATCTGGCAGAGCACAGTGAGAAGCCCCTGACCCATCTCTGTCCCACCGACGGCGATTCTCACGGAGCCGTCACGATAGACGTTCAGATGCGCACCCGAGGCGTCAAGGAGAAGACCCTTCGCGCCGAGACTCACTCCGTAGTAGATGGAGCCGATTCCGATTCCCCGTCTGATGCGACCGTTGTCAGTGGCGTAGCCCTCTCTCTTCTTCCGCCAGCCCGAGACGTCGCGAGCCTTCTTGAGCGTTTCGGGGAGACCGACGCTCTCCGTGAGGAGTTGTCCCGTCGCCGTATGCTTCCCGACGTCCAGGCAGTTCTTCAGACGAAGCTCGACCGGATCCATCCCGAGCCTCTCAGCCATCTCATCCACGACCGACTCGTCTGCGAAGATGGTCTGGGGCTGCCCGAAGCCACGGAAGGCGCCCGTGGTCTGGCGATTCGTGTACACGCCGTAGGCGTCGGTCTTGACGTTCGGTATCTCGTAGGGCCCCGTTGCGTGCGCAGCTGCGCGGAAGATGACGACGGGGCTTAAGGTGGAGTACGCACCGGCGTCCGCGACGACGCGGATCTCCGCCGCGGTGAAGCGTCCGTCCGCCGTGGCACCCAGCTTGAATGAGACAGACATCGGGTGGCGTTTGCTCGAGCGGTAGAAGTCCTCCTCCCGCGTGTGGATGAGCTTCACGGGCCGCCCTGTCTTCCAGGCCGCGAGCGCCGCGCAGGCACAGATCTCACTCGGCACATCCTCCTTGCCGCCGAAGCCACCCCCCGTGACCGTCTGACGGACACGCACTCGCGAAAGGGGAGTGCCGAGTACCGTGGCCACCGCCTTCTGGACGTAGTACGGGCACTGCATTGTCCCGTAGACGGTTACGGACCCACCCTCTTCGGGCACCGCGATTGCTCCCAGGGGCTCGAGGTAGGAATGCTCCTGGTGATGCGTATGAAACACGCGCTCGATCACGGTGTCTGCCTCTTCGAATCCCCTGGCGACATCGCCTCTCCTGATCTTGAAGTGGAGGAAGGTGTTGCCGCCATCGTGAACCAGCGGTGCGTCAGCTCGCATGGCCTCCTCGGCGTCGAATACCGCCGGCAGTTCCTCTGCATCAACACGCACTGCAAGTGCCGCCTCGCGGGCCAGGCCCTCCGTATCGGCCACAACCACGGCCACGGCATCGCCTGTGTAGCGGATCCTGTCTTGGGGTATGAGCGGTTGGTCCTTGTCCACGCAGCCGACCTGGTTCTCACCGGGGATATCTCCCGCCACAATGACGGCGTGGACTCCCGGCATCTTGAGCGCGGGCGATGGATCAACGCCCTTGAGGCGCGCGTGGGCGACTCCGGGAAACACGAGGGCCGCGTGCAACATATCCGGGAAGGTCAGATCGTCCACGTAGCGGGCAGCACCCCGTACCTTGTCCTCCGCATCGACTCGCGTAACACTGCGTCCGACGTGGGAGCATGAAGATGCATCCGGAGCACTCGGCGACTTGTCGGTTCTGTCTGTCATCCTTAAGACCTCGTCTCCCAAATGATAGCGACATCACCTCGACCGGGCGACGGCCCCTCCGGAGAGAGGCCGAGCAAATCCGACTCTAGCGGACGGCGTGCAGCGAGTCAAAGGCGCAGTGGCCGGTCTCCGTGCACGGCCATCCAGAACTCCGAAGCGATACTGAACAAATCCTCATGAATTATCATGCCCACTCTCTTCCCCTGCGAAGTCCAGCTTCAGGCCGTCCACGCACGGCTTGACTATCAGGCACACAAGATGCATCGTTCTCTCTCGGTTGACGTGGGCGATTTCAGGGCTATGAATGGAAGACATGGCTACCCATCGAGTCCGCATGAGATGTGAGGGATAGATGCGCGAGGATACAGCTTCACAGAATGAGCTACTGGTCTCGTCTCTGCAGGCGTCCATCCGTCGGCACGCCAGATACTCACTCGGCCTCGAGTGGGGAGAGATGACGAACGATGACATGTTCAGGGCTGTCAGCATGGCGGCCCGCGACCTCCTGATCGACGGCATGCTCGAGACCGAGCATCGCTACGAGCGCGCCGGCGCCAAGCGGCTGTACTACCTTTCCATGGAGTTCCTCATGGGGAGATCGCTCGGCAACAACCTCTACAATCTCGGCATCCATGATGTCTGCACCGAGGCGCTTCTCGGTCTCGGAGTTGATCTCGAGGAAGTGCGGGAATGCGAGCGTGACGCCGCCCTGGGAAACGGAGGGCTGGGCAGGCTCGCGGCCTGCTTCCTTGATTCCCTTGCGACCCTCGGGATGCCCGGTTTCGGGTACGGAATCAACTACCAGTATGGTCTCTTCAAGCAGATCATCGAACGCGGATACCAGAAGGAGCGCCCGGACGACTGGATGGCAAGCTCCAACCCATGGCTCATCGAGAAGGCCAACGAGTCCCTGATGATTCCCGTCTACGGTCGCGTGGAAGAGGGATATGACGCGAACGGCAGACCGCGCCCGGTGTGGAAAGACTGGAAGGTCGTCGTGGGCATTCCGCACGACATGCCGGTCGTCGGGTACGGAGGCAAGTCCGTGAACTACCTGCGGCTGTTCTCGGCGCGCTCATCGCAGGACTTCGATATGCAGATCTTCAATCAGGGTGAGTACCTTCGGGCCGTCCAGCAGAAGATCGCTTCCGAGACCGTCTCCAAGGTCCTCTACCCATCGGACTCGATCGAGAAGGGTAGGGAACTCCGGCTTCTCCAGGAGTACTTCCTGGTTGCATGCGCCGTGCGCGACATCATGCGGCGGTACGAGAAGGAGAATGACGACTTCGAGGGATTCCTATCGCACGTCGCCATCCACCTAAATGACACCCATCCCGCCCTGACAGTCGCCGAACTCATGCGCTTCCTCATGGACGACAGAGGCATGGTCTGGGAGAAGGCGTGGCAGATCACCAAGGACACACTGGGATTCACCAATCATACGCTAATGCCGGAGGCCCTCGAGAGCTGGCCGGTCGGATTGATGGAACGAATAGTGCCGCGCCACCTCCAGATAATCCGTGAGATCGACAGTCGCTTCCGCGAGCAGGTCTCGCTCGTCTGGCCCGGCGATGATGATCGCCTGCGACGCGTCTCGATCATAGCTCCCGAGAACGGCGGCTACGTGCGCATGGCCAACCTCTCCATCATAGGTAGCCACGCGGTGAACGGAGTTGCCGAGCTTCATACGGAACTCATCAAGAGCGAGCTGGTCCCGGAATTCTACGAGCTGTGGCCGGAGCGGTTTCACAACAAGACCAACGGTGTCACGCAGAGGCGGTGGCTGCTGAAGGCGAATCCACCTCTCGCTGACCTTCTGACGAGCACTATAGGTAGTGAGTGGATCACGGATCTCGACGCGCTTCGCGCGCTCGAGCCGCACGCGTCCGACCCGGGTTTTCAGGAGGCGTTTGCCGACGTCAAGGAACTCAACAAGACACGGCTCGCCAAGACCATCGCCGAGACTTCCGGAATATCCGTGGATCCGCATACGCTCTTCGACGTGCACGTCAAGCGGATGCATGAGTACAAACGGCAGCTCCTGAATGTGCTCCGCATCGTCCACGAATACCTGCGGATCGTCGAAGACGGCAATGAACCCGCTGTGCCCAGGACCTACGTCTTCGCCGGCAAGGCTGCTCCCGGCTATTGGGCGGCGAAGCAGATCATCAAGCTCATCAACAACGTCGGCGCCACGATCAATCGCGACGAGCGCGTACGCGGTCTTATCAAGGTCGCGTTCATTCCCGACTATCGCGTCTCACTGGCGGAACGGATCATCCCGGCCGCGGACATCAGCGAGCAGATCTCGACCGCGGGGACGGAGGCGTCCGGAACCGGGAACATGAAGCTGAGCATGAACGGTGCTCTCACGATGGGGACGCTCGATGGCGCCAATGTCGAGATACTGGCGGAGGTCGGGGAGGAGAACATCTACATCTTCGGCTTGACGGTCGATCAGATCTCGGAGATGAGGACGTCCGGCAGCTACGATCCTCGCCACATCTACTCGACCGACGAGCAGATCCGGCGGGTCCTGGACTGTTTCAGCTCGAACAGGTTCAGCCGGCACGAGCCGGGGCTCTTCGAATGGATCTACAAGTCGCTGCTTGAAGATGGCGATCACTACTTCCATCTCGCGGATCTGCCCTCGTATGTCGAGGCGCAGGACAGGGCGAGCGCCGAGTACGCTGATCAGTCGCTCTGGCGCAAGAAGGCCATCCTCAATGTGGCCAGAATCGGTCGCTTCTCCAGTGACCGAACCATCCGCGAATACGCGCGCGACGTGTGGGGCATCAAACCCGTGCTGTAGGCAAACCCGCGTGGCGTGTCAAACCCGTGCCGTAGGTGAGGCGGCACAAGGGTCAGTCAGCAAATCCACGTCATGCATGGAGTTGGTGGGGGTCGCGCGGGAGCTATGCGGTTCCAAGTACTTCGCGGAGCTTGGTGATAAGTTTCGCGGAGAGGTAGGGCTTCTGAATGAAGCCGGCCAGCCCCTGATCCGCGAACCGCTCGACGATTTCAAGTTCGCCGTAGCCGCTCGACATGATGACGCGGACATCCGGGCGGATTCGGAGAAGCCTCTTTAGGGTCTCCTCGCCTCCCATGTTCGGCATCGTGAGATCGAGCAGCACGCAGACGATGTCATCGCTGTTCTTGCGGTACGTATCGATCGCTTTGAGTCCGTCGGATGCGGTGAGGACCGAGAACCCGGCGCGTTCGAGCATCTGCTGTGTGACTTGGCGGACGGTGGCTTCGTCATCGACAAGCAGGACCGTACCGTCCGCGTGTCCGTCGTCTCTTTCAGTGTCTTCTGTCTGTGCGGGTGCGATCGTCTCTTCTCTGCTCGTGCCCGTCGATGCCGCGTCGGGTCCTGCGGGGAAGAGGATACGGAAGGTCGTGCCAACGCTCGGCACACTCTCGACAGAGATTCCCCCCTTATGGCCGCGCACGGTCCCGAGGACCGCGGCAAGCCCGAGCCCCCTGCCGGTGAACTTCGTTGTGAAGAACGGATCGAAGATCCTGGAGAGCGTCTCCTTGTCCATACCGGAGCCCGTGTCGTGCACATCGATGTAGACGTACTGCCCCTCTGGTAGCTGTTCTTCCGTCCATGTTTCGGCCAGTGAGGAGACATCGAACCAGGCTGCTCCGGTCGTCACCATCACACTGCCGCTCTCTTCTCCGATGGCGTCAGAGGCGTTCACGATGATATTCATGATCACCTGCTGCAACTGCGTCGCGTCACCCTCGATGAGAGGTAGATCAGAGGCAAGGGAGTAACTCATGGTGGCGTCCGTGGAAGTGGAGGCGGTCACAAGTTACTCCATCCCACGGATCAACACGTTGAGATCGACCGGTTCGGTGACGAAGCGCCCCCTGCCGGAGTACGCGAGCATCTGACCGCTGAGTTCGGCTGCGCGTCCCGCCGCCTCATGTACCGCCTCGATGCTGAGCCGCGCCGCCCCCGACATCCCAAGATCCATCAGTGCGAGGTCTGCGTTTCCGAGAATGCCGGTGAGTAGGTTGTTGAAATCGTGCGCGATGCCGCCGGCGAGCACGCCCAGGCTCTCAAGCTTCTGCGCATGCCGAACCTGATGGGGGATGCGTTCCCGTAGACGGTGATAGCCTGTTCGTTCTCGAGGCGTCTCTGCGTCTGCTCGTTGATGAGGTACGGCTCCCCCGTTCGCCTCACGAAATCGGTTACGCTGTTGTCAAGCCTCATGGGTTCCGTGGGCGTCTCATCACAGACATCAACGTGATAGGGGAAGGTGTAGAGCCCGGTCTCGTCATCGTAGAGAGCAACGTAGAAGTTGGCGGTGTCGATAAGTCTTCCCAGCTGCTCGCGGATGATAGTGAGAAGCTCCTCGAGTGTATCGGTGCCGCCGACTGCTTCAGATATATTGAAGAGCACGGACTGCACATCCGCAGCCGTCCTCTGCTCGGATATGTTGCGCACGATGCCCCAATTGAGGTCGCGATCGTCACCACCCTCGCCGACGCGCCAGGCGCGGACGGATACCGGGATCGTGGAACCGTCCTTCCTCACGTACTCCTTCTCGTACTCTCCCGCGAATCCCCTGACTATGGCCTGGCTTCGGAACACCTCGTCGTCCTTCCCTTGCCATCGCTCCGGTGTTATCTCCCGGAGGTTCATCCCCTTGAGTTCGTCGAGAGTGTAGCCGACCATCTCCAGGAAGGCGGGGTTTGCGTCCTCCGCGAAGCCGTCGGTCGTCGCGAAGATGATGCCGTCACGCGTCGTATTGAAGAAGCTCCGGAACTTCTCCTCCGACATACGGAGCGCATCGATCGCGGTGGCTCCCGCAATGACACTTCCGATCTGAGACGCTATCCCCTCGAGTCCGCGTCTTGCGAAGGGTTGAATGTCATCGCACGTGTGCGAGGCGATATTCAGACACCCGATCACACGGCTCTCGTGCATGATGGGGAGCACCCCGAGCGCACGAAGCCCCTCGTTCATTCGCCTCTCATCCCTTTGGACTTCCACCTCGTCATATGGGGCGTACATGGCCTCACCGGACACCACGAGCTTCGTGCTTGGATGGTCGTGGTCGTAGCAACTGGCTGCTGCCATGAACTCATCGGAGAGGCCCCTGTGAGCCCTGATTCTCAGCTCTCCCGTGACATCATCGAACAGATATATGCCTCCCGAGTCCATGTCCGAAACACGAAGTGCGGCGTCGAGGCAGAGGTTGAGCGCCTGATCCAGACGCGTGGCTGTGTGAAGAGCGATCCCCAGGTCTCTCTGCACGCGGACCAGTTTGTCGATCTGGTGCCGCTCACTGATGTCGCGAACGAACGCCTGGATGTACGTTCTCCCATCAAGTTCGATGGCGTTCAGGCTGACTTCCGCGTCGAAGTCCGTGCCGTCGTATCGGCAGTGCGTCCACTCAAAGACCTGCGGCGTGCCTTTCAGTGCCGCACCTATCTTCTCGCGCGCCTTGTCCTTGGAGGTGCGGCCATCGGGCTGATCAGCGGGCGAGAAGCGATACGGCGGCTGCCCGATGATCTGGTCACGCGTACACCCGAACATCTCAAGCGTCTTCGCATTGCAGTCGATGAACATCTCCCCGAGCACCAGGAAGATAGCGTCGTTTGCCTGGGCAAAGAGCGAACGGTATCGCTGCTCGCTCTCGTGTCTTGACAGTTCAATCTATCTCTCATGGGTGATGTCCCTGACTGCCCCGTAGATGTGGGTCAGCGTAGTCCCATCATCTCCCATGACTGGTCTGGCGTGGTCCTTAACCCAGCGTCTCGCGCCGTCCTTCGTGACTATTCGGTACTCGACCGTCTTCTGCTCGCCGTTCTTAAGAGCCTGGAGCTGCCCCTGTCTGATTCCAAGATCATCGGGGTCGACCAGTGCCTCCCAGCCGTCACTCGTCCTTATGTCGGCCGCCGTGAATCCTGTGATACGCGTGATGGCCTCGGTCACCCACTCGAGAGTGACTCGATCATCCTCAACTGCCAGCGCGTACGCATAGTCAGATGTGAGCGCGGAGGTGAGGCGGTAGCGCTCCTCGCTCTCTTTGAGCGAGTCCTGTGCGTTTCTCCTCCAGGTGACGTCCACACCCGTTCCCCAGTTGCTCCATCCCCCGATCGGCATCGTCCCAGAGATGTTCGACCACGAGATGAGACGGCTGCTGCCATCCTTGTGGGTGATCTCCCACTCCCACCCTCGGTAGTCGCGACCGCGCTCCCTCCACTTCTCAAGCATCGCCGCCCGGTAGACGGGATCGGGATAGAGAAGATTGAGCGGGTCCGGCGACTCCATCATCTCCTCAGCCGAGTAGCCGGTCACCCGTTCGCACTCACGGTTCCATGCGGTGATACGGAAGAGCTCATCGAAGGCGAAGACCATGGTCGGCATGTTCTCCAGGATATGCCGAAGCTGGTCCTCCCGCTCACTCAGGGTCTCCTCCGCATGGGTACGCGCGGAGAGTTCGCGTTTGAGCTCACGCGTCTTCCTGGTGACTTCTTGATCAAGTGCGCGAGACCAGTAGAGCGCCCCGCCGAGCAGGAGCACGAGCGGGATGATGCCCCATACTGCGATCTTGAGAAGCCTCGCCGAGAGGATCCGCGACGTGGACGGTGAGAACCAGGCGGAGTAGATCTCGTCGTAGTTCCCCGATGCTCTAACACCGGCAAGACCCTTGTTCAGTTTGAGAAGGAGAGGCGCGTTCCCTCGAACAACTGCGAAGCAGAATTCCCTCTCGAGAATGGGCTCGCCGACCGGCTCGATCAAGTCGGTGAGTTCGTCCGCAAAGATGTGGTAGAGGGCGGGACTCTTTGCGAGGAGAGCGCAATCGTGTTCCCCCTCCGCAAGGAGACCGAGCGCCTCATGTTGGTCCCGAGCCAGCACGATTCTGTCGGTCAGCCCCGTCTCTACGATGTAGTCGTGCATGATGTCGCCTTCTTGGACGATCACGGACATTCCTTGAGCGTCCTCAAGCGACCTGATGATCGAGCCCTTTCTGACGAACACGGAGTGCGGAACTGTGACATACGGATCTGAGAAGTCGACCCCGACACCTCTCTCAGCCGACTTGAACATGCCGGTGAGGATGTCGACACGCCGGGATTCGAGATCCCCTCTGACCACCGACCACGGTCCGAGGTCGATCTCTATGTTGAGATCAGCCTCTTCAGCGACGGCTCTCATGAGGTCTATGTTGAATCCGCTCGGATGACCGTGCTCATCGAGGAACTCGTAGGGGGGATAGCTGTCATCGCCTCGCACGAGGAGTGCCGGGCGTGTTCCCGGGCTCTCTACAGGTGCATTCTGCGCGCTCAAGGCGCCGGGCGCGAGCGCCAGAGAGAGCGCCACGGCGGCGCACATAGACAGGACCAGCCAGTATGTTGAGTGTCTCTTCATCTTGGCGTGTTTCTCTCGGAAGCGTGCAAATCAACTGCACGTAACCAGTTCCGCCGCGTCGGCTTCCCGGGAATGCGTATTGCGCGCGCGCCAACCGCACACGGTCGCCCGCGAGGGTATCCTATCACCACATCATCGGTTAGCAAACACTTTACTTGGTGTGCAGATACTGTGCATGGCATGTCCTGGATCTGACCGTGAGTGTCGAGTCATTCCACGCCGATCCAGAGAACCATCCTACCGAGCCTGAGTGGCCGCTTCGCTTGGCCGAGGACGATCGATACGATCTGCAGTCGTCACTACTCTGCATCCGTGATCAGATGAAATCCGGGATCGCTCTTCAGCGGTTCGAAATCCGGATCCAGCTTCGCCCGCGAACCGAGTTCTACGTCACCCCCGACAGCCTTCTCGAGTTCGCGCATCGCTTCACCAAACATGCCCCCGCGAGAGAGATAGCATGCGAGGTGGTAGCGGCACTCGGCGCTTTCCGGGTACTGCTCCACGGCTCTTCTGCCTACGGCGATGGCCTTGTCATGATCCCCCTCATCGAGAAGACGGTAGCCCTCAGTGATGAGTGCAACCTCCTTCCAGATGTTGAAGATCCTCCTGAGCTCCGCGATCGGATTCCCATGATCGTCGACCCTCAGGTCGCAGTAGCGATCGTTGTAACCTCCGTACCCGCCGCCCTCACTGACGATGAGAATCGCCGCCGACTGCATCCCCCGCGAGTCGCCTCCCGCCTCCTGCCCGGCCTCGATTGCCTGCATGAGACGCTCCCCGAGAAGCCCCTCTGTCTCCTCGAACGCGCTTGCCATGGCATCGACGGTCTTCTCGCTCACCAGGATGTTGCCCTGGACCGAGTAGTTGCGCCCGGACCGGTGGCCCGCCCAGTCCATGCACTCGTCGCCCGTGAAAGCGATCGAATTCCCGTATGCATCGACGATGCCGATCTGACGCTGCTCCCGCTTCTCGTCATCGGTCAACAGGTGGTCGAGGACCTCCTCGAGCGAGAGACCCTCCTCGATGAGGTCCAGTCCACGAGGTCCGAACGTCGTGTTTCCAAATGCCTGCGACGCGATGGCTCCGACACCGGCTCTTGCCCACGGCACTACCGATCCCACCGCGAAGAACTTCGATTGAACGGCGATGCCAAGCTCGCCTGTCGCCTCATCGAAGGCCACGATCGAGAATGTGGCTACCGGCTCCGTCGCTCCGCACCACGTGACGAGGAGGGCGAGGGTCACCGCCGTCAAAGCGGGCAGGATTGAGCTTCCAGTTCTCATCCGTCTTGTCTCCCATGTGGCCGTCCGTATGTGGCCGCCCAGCTTCAGGGTGGCATCTGCCGCAAGCTAGCACTCCCGTCTTCGGTACTCAACGCCTAACTTCCCGCTAGGCCACGGATTCAGGAGACACGTCTCCCGGAGAGGACGCGCCCCCAGAGCGGCCAAATGGGTTGACACTCACCCCCGCACATAGTAAACTCCCGGATTGAGTCACCGCGATACAGAGAGCCGTTGTCGCGGTGGCGGTTTCACGAATGCGAGGCCATCAACAGGTCTCGTGGCTTCTCTTCCAGAGCCTGCAACCAGATTGAACTCCCGGAGGTGCGGATGAGGATTAGGCTGAGCACAGACTCCATCAGAAATGAAAGCATCCAACGGGTCGAAGATCTGTCTGGACAGTCGATCACCTCCTGCTATCAGTGCGGGAGATGTTCCGCCGGCTGTCCCGTCGTGGACGAGATGGATGTCGTCCCGAACGAGGTCATCCGACTCCTGCAGCTGGGTCAGATCGAGAAGGTCCTGAGTTCCAAGACCATCTGGATATGCGCCTCGTGCATGCAGTGCTCGGCGCGCTGCCCAAAAGGCGTGGAGTTCTCAAGCATCTGTGATGTTCTCAGAGCCACGGTTCTCAGGAAGCGGCTGGCGATACCCGCGGTGGACGCGGGCGATGTGTCGAGCGTGATGGCATCGAAGGCTCCACAGATGGGCGTCGTAAGCGCTCTCAGAAAGTTGCTCAACGGATAGGGAAGTCGGAGGCACGGATGAAGATACCTTACTACCCGGGATGCACTCTGCACGAACGTGCTCTCGACTTCGACAGGGCATCGAGGGAATGTGCCAAGACCCTCGGCGTGGAACTCGAGGAGCTTCCGGTCTGGACGTGTTGCGGCGCGGTCTTTCCTCTGGCGACTGACTCGGTGATGGACATTCTGGCCGGCGTCAGAAACCTGGCATACGCCTCCAGGATGGGCGACAAAGTCGTGACGCTCTGCTCGTTCTGCTACAACGTGCTCAAGCGCTCGAACAGGGTCATGCGAGAGGACGAGGAGAAGAGAGAGAAGGCGAACCTCTTCCTGAGAGCGGACACCGACGAACGAGCTGAGATGGAGAGCTACCTCGAAGAGGACTATGTCGGCCAGGTTGAGGTGCTCCACTATATAGAGATGTTGAGGGACGTGGTCGGGTTCGACAAGGTGGCGAAGAGCTTGAAGACCAGCCTCAAGGGTCTCAGGGTGGCTCCCTACTACGGATGCATGCTGCTTCGCCCGAAGAAGGAGATGGAGTTCGACGACCCCGAGCGGCCGACGATCTTCGAGGACTTTCTCGAGACGCTCGGCTGTGACGTCGTCGATTTCCCAATGAAGGCCGAATGCTGCGGTGGATTTCAGATAGTGCGAGATGAGGAGACGGCCATCGCGTGTTCGCAGACCGTTCTCAGCTCGGCCATCAAGCGGGACGCCGACCTGATCATCACGACCTGTCCTCTGTGTCTGTACAATCTCGACAGGAAGCAGAAGGAGATGGCGAAGCGGGTGAAGGGATTCAAGAAGATCCCGGTCATCTACTTCACGCAGCTCCTTGGGATTGCGCTCGGTATCGACGAGGAACACCTGGATTTCTCTGATAACTACGTTGATCCACGTCCGGTTCTGGCCGGGAAGAAACTGGTCTAGGGGAGGAGTGATGGAGCATCGCATTGGCGTCTTCGTCTGTCACTGTGGGACGAACATCGCCGGGGTGGTGGACGTCAAGCGCGTCGCTGAGGAACTGGCCAAGTACCCTGGTGTCGCGTACTCGACGGACTACCTGTATATGTGTTCCGATCCGGGTCAGGGCCTGGTAAGGGACGCCATCAAGGAACACGGTCTCACCGGGGTCGTGGTCTCCGCATGTTCGCCCACACTGCACGAGGCCACCTTCCGCAGGGCGGGAGCGGCGGCCGATCTCAATCAGTACCGCATGGAGATGGCGAACATCCGCGAGCACTGCAGTTGGGTGCACAGAGGCGACAAGGAGATGGCCACCGAGAAGGCCATCAAGATCATCAAGACGATGATCGAGAAGGCGAAGCAGAACGAGGCGCTCGAACCGATCTCCGTACCGATGACGCATCGGGCCATGGTCGTGGGCGCCGGCATCGCCGGCATCCAGGCCGCCCTCGATATCGCCAACGCCGGGCACGACGTTGTTCTGGTCGAGAAGGAGCCGTCGGTCGGTGGACACATGGCGCAGCTGTCGGAGACCTTCCCGACGCTTGACTGCTCGCAGTGCATCCTCACGCCGAAGATGGTGGAGGTGTCCCAGCACCCGCGCATCAAGCTTCTCACCTACTGTGAGATAGAAGACGTCTCAGGCTACGTCGGCAACTTCAAGGTCAAGATCAAGAAGAAGGCCGCGTATGTGAACCGCGATGTCTGTAACGGCTGCGGTCTCTGTATCGAGAAGTGCCCTGCGAAGACTGTCTCCGAGTTCGACGAGGGGCTTAGCGAGAGAAAGGCCATCTACACACCGTTCGCGCAGGCAGTTCCGAACGAGCCGGTTCTCGACCGCGACCACTGCATCTACTTCGAGAACGGGAAGTGCGGTGTCTGCAAGAAGGTCTGTCCGGTTGACGCGATAGACTACGAGCAGAAGGACGAGTTCCTGGATGAGGAAGTGGGGGCCATCATCGTCGCGACCGGGTTCGATCTCTACCCGATCGTGAATATCGGTGAGTACGGAGGCGGCGACATCAAGGACGTCGTGACAAGTCTCCAGTTCGAGCGTCTCCTCTCCGCGTCCGGTCCGACAGGGGGAGTTGTAAAGAGGCCGTCGGATGGCGAGATCCCGAAGGAGGTCGTCTTCCTGACCTGCGTCGGATCGCGCGACCCGGAGGGCCACATGCCCTACTGCTCGAAGGTCTGCTGCATGTACCTCACGAAGCACGCGATGCTCTACAAGCACAACGAGCATGACGGCCAGGCATACGTCTTCTACATGGACGTGCGAACGCCCGGCAAGGACTACGAGGAGTTCTACCAGCGGGCCGCGGAGGAGGACGACGTCCTCTATATAAGAGGAAAGGTCTCCAAGCTCTTTGAGGACGACGGAAAGGTGATGGTGTGGGGCGTTGACACACTCACCGGTCAGAAGGTCGAGATCGCGGCTGACATGGTCGTGCTCGGTCTGGCGATGGTCCCGAGCGCTACCGCGACCGAGCTTGCGAAGATGCTCAAGATTCAGATGAACCAGTGGGGATTCTACTCCGAGGCGCACCCGAAGCTCAGGCCGGTCGAGAGTCTGGCCCCCGGCTTCTATCTCGCCGGTGCGGCGCAGGGACCGAAGGACATTCCGGAGGTCGTTGCTCAGGCATCGGCCGCGGCGAGCAAGGTCTGCGCACTGTTCGCGGAGGAGGAGTACCACAGAGAGCCGGTCGTTGCCTGGATAGACGAGGACGAATGCGCGGGCTGCAGGATCTGCATCTCGGTCTGTCCGTACGACGCGGTCGAGTTCGATGATGAAAAGGGAGTTGCGCGTGTGCAGGAGGCGATCTGCGAGGGCTGCGGTGCTTGTATCGCCGCTTGTCCGTCTGCGACAGTGCAGCAGAAGAACCTCACAGACAACCAACTCTATATGATGGTCTCGGCGGCCCTGGAGGACTGATATGTTCGAACCCAGAATCGTCTGCTTTTTCTGCAAGTGGTGCACGTATGCGGGCGCCGACCTCGCAGGGACCTCACGCAAGCAGTATCCGCCGAACGGCGTCGTGCTGCGCGTGAACTGCAGCGGCCGGGTCGACCCGCAGCACATTCTTTGGGCCTTCCGCGAGGGAGCCGACGGCGTGCTGGTTGGTGGATGTCACCCCGGAGACTGTCACTACCAGGATGGCAACTACAACACGATGCGTCGCGTTGCGCTCTTGAAGCCGGTGCTTGAGTCACTCGGTATCGAGAGTGACCGGCTGAGGCTCGATTGGATATCGGCCGCAGAGGGTGACAAGGTTGTCAACGTGATGAGCGAGTTCGTCGAGACTGTGAGAGATCTCGGTCCGATGAAACTCGATCTCACCGACAGGTTGAGTGGCGCCGAGGCTCCGGACGAGGCCAAAGGCGTGAAGGTATCGACCGCGAAGAAGAAGGCCAAGGCGAAGCGATAACGCAGGCGGCGCACGGGAAGCGTTTGTGTGTTGGCGCGACTCCCGTCTGACCAACAGGGAGACGATCCAAGATGGCATCAGAGATGGTAACCATCTACGTGATGGGGAAGGCGTACGAGGTCCCTCACGATCTCACCATCATGAAGGCGATGGAATACGCCGGCTACCGCTTCATCAGAGGGTGTGGATGCAGGGGGGCGTTCTGCGGGGCCTGCGGCACGGTCTATCGCACGAAGGACGACTACCGTCTCAAGGTGGGACTCGCCTGCCAGGAGATGGTCCAGGACGAGATGTACCTCGCGGAGATCCCGTTCTTCCCGGGCAACAAGGCGACATACAATCTGGATAGGCTCAAGCCCAACTCCGAGACGGTGCTCAAGCTGTACCCCGAGGTGTTCCGTTGTCTGGCCTGCAACACCTGCACGAGGGCGTGCCCGCAGGACATTGAGGTCATGGAGTACATCCAGGCGGCCCTCAGAGGCGACATTGCCAAGGCCGCGGATCTCTCGTTCGACTGCCTGCTCTGCGGTCTCTGCGCGTCGCGGTGCCCGGCTGAAATAGTGCAGTACAATGTTGCTCTTCTCTGTCGTCGCCTCTACTCGAGCAAGATCGCTCCTCGCGCGAAGGATCTGGACAAGCGCATGAAGGAGATGAAGAGAGGCAAGTACGACAAGGAGATTGCGGGTCTGAAATCCATAAAGCGGCGCGAGCTTGCCGAACTCTACGAGGCCAGAGACATCGAGCCGGCAGACTAGGAGGGCACAACGGTGTACTACACACCAGACATGCAGAAGTCGATGAAGCTTGTCGAGAAGACGCGCAAGGAACGGCAGAAGCAGCAGATGCCACTCCTCGACGCCGTTGGCAAGGTCGAGCTTCTCGAGAACCACCACCCGGACTACATCAAGAGAATCTTCAGGAAGCTGAAGGTCGGCCCCTCGAAGGGCACGCTGACGCCGAAGGAGTTCGCCAATGTCCTTGAGGCGCGCAGCATGATCGATCCGGAGAAGTTTGACCTCTCCAACATCGATTACGACGTGGATGTGCTGGTTGTGGGGGGTGGTGGTGCGGGCGCTGCTGCTGCGATCGTGGCTCATGACGCCGGCGCCGACGTGCTTCTCGTCACGAAGCTCAGGGTCGGAGACGCCAACACGGTCATGGCGCAGGGCGGGATCCAGGGTGCTGACAAGCCGAACGATTCTCCGGCCACCCACTATCTGGATGTGATCGGGGGCGGCTGGTACTTCAACGACCCCGACCTCGTGGAGGCTCTCGTCGGAGATGCGCCGGGCGTTCTCGCGTGGCTCGAGAAACTCGGCGTGATGTTCGACAAGGACCCGGATGGGACGATGCTCACGATCCACGGTGGTGGGACATCGCGGAAGCGCATGCATGCGGCGCGCGACTACACCGGCGGCGAGATAATGAAGACCCTGAAGGACGAGGTTCAGAACAGGGAGATCCCGTGCGTAGAGTTCTCGCCTGCATATGAGCTTCTGACAGATGGAAAGAAGGTCACCGGAGCGGTCCTCTATAATATGGAGACTCACGAGTATCTCATCGCGCGGGCGAAGACGGTCATTCTGGCGACAGGTGGCGCCGGGCGCCTTCACGTTGACGGATTCCCGACGACCAACCACTACGGCGCGACGGCGGACGGACTCGTGCTCGGCTACCGTGCCGGTGTGCCTCTCGTCTTCATGGACACCATCCAGTACCACCCGACCGGCGCCGCATATCCAGAGCAGCTTCTGGGTCAGCTCGTCACCGAGAAGGTCAGGGGACTGGGTGGTCAGCTCGTGAACGCGAAGGGCAACAGGTTTGTCTACGAACTCGAGACGCGCGATGTCGAGGCAGCCGCGATCATCAGAGAGTGCAGCGAGCGGAAGAACGGTGTCGAGACTCCGTCCGGCTACTCGGTGGTGTGGCTCGACACGCCGATTATCGAGGATATTCATGGCCCGGGAACGATCAAGAAGCGGCTTCCGGCGATGTACCGCCAGTACCAGCGCTTCGGGATCGACATGAGCAAGACACCGATCCTGATCTACCCGACGCAGCACTATCAGAACGGTGGACTCAAGATCAAGGTGGATACAGAGACTACGATCAAGAACCTCTATGCGTCGGGCGAGCTGGCGGGCGGCATCCATGGCCGCAACAGGCTCATGGGTAACTCGCTTCTCGATGTCGTCGTGTTCGGAAAGCGCGCGGGAGCCGCTGCAGCAGAGCGGGCAGCAAGCATCAAGCGTCCCGGCAAGCTAACGCTCGACCATCTGAAGAAGTTCCACAAGGAACTGACCGCAAAGAGAGTCGGGCGGAACCGCGTGGCACCGATACTCCTGCCGGAATACCGCAGGCCGGAGAAGGCAAAGAACAAGGTCGATGTTCTGGCGTAGGTGGACTTATGATCAAGACGCTCATATTGGGGCTTGGCGACCCGGGCTTTGCTGAGGAACGAATGGGGCTCGATGTGGCCCGCGGTCTTCATGCCGCACTCAGGGATCCGAGTATCGACATTATTGAGACTCCGGCCTCGGGCGTAGATCTGCTCGGGGTCGTGGCCGGCTACCGGAAGGTCGTGGTCGTGGACTGCGTCCAGGGCGATGACTGGGACGTCGGTGAACTCAGGAGACTCGGACTCGAAGATCTTGAGCTCGTGAACGCTCGCGAGTCGGAGAATGGGGCCGAGTACCTGGCTACGGTGGAGATTCCGGGCATGGGTGGCGCGACAATGCCTCAGGAGATATCCGTCTATGCCATAGAGGTGGGGACGGGTGCTGAACGAAGCACCGAGCTGCTGGAGATGGCAGAAGAGGCTGTCCCGCGACTCGTGGAGCAGATAGTCCGCGAGGAATTCAGTGACAGGATGCCGGAGCGCAGCAGGATCTAGTCTCTCGCTTCCGCAGACTGGTGTCGAATGGTCGATCACACAAATCCTACCGATACGGAGCTCGTTGGCAGAGCAAGGGGCGGCGACAATGACGCCTTCGGTCTGCTCGTAGAGCGGCACGAGGCGAACGTCTACGGCCTCTGCATCAAGATGCTCCGGAACCCCGAGGACGCCGAGGACTGTCTTCAGGAAGTCTTCGTCAAAGCCTACAAGGCGCTCCCCTCTTTCCGTGAGGAAGCCAGGTTCTCGACCTGGATCTACCGCATCGCCACGAACGCATGCCTCATGCGAATCCGGAAGAGGAAGCTCGATACGGTGTCGCTCGACCAACCGCTCGAGCTCGGCGAGGCTGAGATTCCCCGTGAGGTTGCGGACTGGACCACCGACCCGGCTTCGACGGTCATGAACGAGGAGCTGGGTGGCGTTCTGACCCGGCACATCAACGCCCTTCCCGCAAACAATCGTATCGTCTTCGTGCTCAGGGACGTGCACGGGATATCGACCGAGGAGACGGCTGACATCCTTGGGCTGAGTATCCCTGCCGTTAAGTCCCGCCTTCATCGAGCCAGGCTGTTTCTTCGCGAGAGGCTCGCTCATTACTACGCATCCGGGGGGGCCGTGGCCTGACACCCGAATGCGATATATATAGTGGTGGAGGATATTCCCGAATCGAAATCTCTGACTCTGAATCGAAACAGGCGGGCCCATTGGAAACACTACTGACGGGGCCACAGGACAAGGACTATGGAGGATAGATGCACAAGAAAACAAGCAGAAGAGCGATAGTGGCGGTGCTGCTCCTGGTAATTGCGGCGGGTGCAGTTCTCTTCTCGTCATGTGGGACGATGCAGTCTGAGATCATCCCGCGTTCCGTGCTCTTCGGAAACCCGGAGAAGATGCGTGCCCGTATCTCGCCCGACGGCGAGAAGCTTGCCTACATTGCTCCAGTGAACGATGTGCTGAACGTCTGGGTCAGGACCGTTGGCGAAGACGATGATCACGCTGTTACGAGCGACGAGCACCGAGGCATCTATCGCTACTTCTGGGACGAGGACAGCAATCACATCATGTATCTTCAGGATTCGGACGGTGACGAGAACTGGCGTCTCTACACCACAGATCTCAGCTCGGGCGAGACGCTCGATCTTACGCCGTTCGACGGTATCCAGGTTCGGATCGTCGACCACAGCAAGCACCATCCGAACACGATGCTCATCTCGATGAACAAGCAGGATCCGAGAT
Source organism: uncultured bacterium (assembly GCA_964521425.1). Lineage (GTDB taxonomy): Bacteria > Joyebacterota > Joyebacteria > Joyebacterales > Joyebacteraceae > Joyebacterum. The sequence goes on along the minus strand of CAZFRO010000007.1, from coordinate 90,360 downwards.
TGCATGACGTGTATCGCCTGGACCTCGAGACCGGCGACATGGAGATAGTTGCCCGCAATCCAGGCAACATCGTCGGTTGGATGACCGACTTCGATCTCAAGGTGCGCGGGGCCATTGCCGCGACTCCGGACGGTGGAAGCGAACTTCTGATAAGAGAGACCGAGGACGACTCCTGGCAGTCGCTGATCCAGTGGGGCATGGAGGACAACTACACGAGTGGTCCCCTGGGCTTCACCAAGGATGGCGACTCCGTCTACCTCATCGACTCACGGAACGTGAACGCCGGCCGACTCATCAAGTACGAGATCGCGACCGGGGAGTACGAGGTGATAGCGGAGGATACGGCGTACGATGTCGAGGATGTCATGATCAATCCCGACACGTTCGAGATCGAGGCCGTGTCTTTCCTGAGAGAGAGGGTCGAGTGGACGCCGCTGGATGATGCGGTGGCCGCCGACTTCGAGGCCATAGCCAAGCTCGACACCGGCGATTGGGGTGTCTACAGCCGCGACGATGCGGACGACACGTGGCTCGTCGCCTTCATCAAGGACAATGGGCCGGTCTCGTACTACAGCTTCGATCGCGAGAGCAAAGAAGCTACGTTCCTCTTCAATCATAGGAACGACCTCGACAAGTACACGCTTGCTCCGATGGAGCCTGTCTCGTTCACGTCGCGCGACGGCCTTACCATCTACGGCTACGCGACGTATCCGCCGGGCGCGGGGCGCACCGGCCTTCCGATGGTCCTGAACGTTCACGGCGGGCCGTGGGCGCGTGACCAGTGGGGATACAATCCGGAGGCGCAGTGGCTGGCCAACCGTGGCTACGTCTGCCTTCAGGTGAATTTCCGAGGATCAACGGGCTACGGCAAGGAGTTCCTGAACGCCGGCGACAAGGAGTGGGGCGGCACGATGCAGGACGACCTCACAGACGCGGTCAACTGGGCGATCGACCAGGGGATCGCTGATCCCGAGCGCGTCGCCATCTACGGAGCATCGTACGGAGGCTACGCAGCACTCGCCGGCGCCACCTTCACGCCGGATCTCTACTGCTGCGCCGTGCCCATGATGGGACCGAGCAACCTGATAACATTTATCGAGACGATCCCGCCGTACTGGGCCCCGATGATCCAGTCCATGTACAAGCGCGTTGGCAATCCGGAGACCGAGGCCGACTTCCTGATCTCGAGATCGCCGCTATTCAAGGTCGATGAGATCACGATCCCGATGCTCGTCGCCCAGGGCGCCAACGATCCAAGGGTCAAGCAGGCCGAGTCGGAGCAGATCGTGCACGCGATGGAGGAGAAGGGACTCGAGGTCAACTACATCCTGTTCGAGGATGAGGGCCACGGTTTTGCGAGACCCGAGAATCGCCTCAGGTTCTACGGCGAGGCCGAGGCGTTCCTCGCGAATCACCTGGGTGGGCGCTCAGAGACTGCGACCGAGGAAGTACCCGAAGAGGTGCAGGAATAGCGAAACCGGAGCCTGGACTTCAGCTCACAGGGACCAATGAGTATGCATGATCACAAAGAGTGCACAGAGTGTTTGCAGTTCCTCGAACTCCTGTCTGACTATCACGATGGGGAACTCGATCTCGCGCTTGTCACCAAGTTCGAGGTGCACATGAGTGACTGTGAGCGCTGCCAGTCGGTCGTGAGAACGTTGCGGCAGACCATCGTCTACTACAGGACGACGCGATGCAAGGCAGTGCCGCAGGACGTGCACAGCGGGATCATGAGTGCACTCAGAGCGTGCATAGACCCCAAGGACTAGACGCAGCTTGAGGCGTCGTCGCGGTCGCAGCGTCACGCTCAGAAAAGAGCGCCTGAGGCATCGAGGAACAACACACGAGGCGGGGCCCTTCCGGGCCCCGTCTCTTTGTAGGGCGCGGTTCCCAGCCCGAGGGCACTCGCCTTTCCGTCCGGGTTCACTTCCACATCGACTCCGGCCTAGATATGCCGTCGGCAAGAGATCCTGTGGCCACGCGCTACATGACGTAAATCTCGGTTGCCCTCGGGACTCCCATTGCGGTACTATTCTACGATAACGGAGGGAGTCGGTCGTTCACTCGCTGGCCGCAGTCTGCATACACGGTGTTCAGATCTGTGCTGCGGACATAAGCCCTCTGTATTCCGAGCGCAGAGTCGATGCTGCGCGGGCGAGTTCGTCGCGGCAGCCGCCCAGACACGGTGTGACCGGGATGACGGAAGGAGTGCAGGCCATGAGATCAATCGCGCGTTGGTTCATCGTGCTCGTGCTAGCTACTGCTGTGAACTGCGGTTTCTGCTCCGCGCAAGGGACCCGTACGAGGGACAGGCTTGTGTGGTCCGTTGGCATAGAAGGGGAAACGGCGCACCTGGAGGTGAACCACTTCGGTTCCACACTGCTGTTTCCAAAAGACCATCTGCGCATCATGCGGGTGGTTGATTCATCGCAGCAAATCGGAGAGCGACTGGCACTGGACATACGGCTGGAGCTGGCTCCACTGTACGTAAACGCCGATGGGACACTTGGGCGAGGCAGCAGATCATACCTCGCATTCTTCGCTGAGTCGCGGGTCTCTAGGGACTCCCCTGACACGCCGTTCACAGTGCTTTCTCTGCCGGGCGAGGACATGCGCGGGGCCAGTGTCCCGGTGAAGTTTGTCAATCTTCTCGATCTTCCGAATCAGGAGATCCTCGGGTGGGAGCTACTCTCGCCGGATGGTCTTGCCATGGTACATACGCCGCAACAGACCCTCTTCTTCCAGGGGGGGAGCAACGAACCTCCTGGACCGTACCCGTTTCCGATCTACTTGCGCCCGACAGGCTCTGCAGCCGTCTCGGCGACATCCGGGAGGTTCGCCGCAGTAGCTAGGTACGGGGAACAGGCGACACCCGCGGTGGATTCGGCACGGCAGGTGCTCGTGGCGTTCAACCCAGAGGGCGAAGCCATTATGGAGTCCAGTCCCACCCGCAGCAGCTACGGCCAGCTCTATCTGACTCCCTCAGGAGAGACACTGATATTTCGCCGCACCTGCCGGCAGGAGGCAGCAGAGACCGTTGCCCTGGACATAGGAACCAGCCAGTCGTCGAGTGTTGATGTTGAGGACGGCATACGGTACTACTCCGAGGATGGCACCCGGATGGTTGTGATTCAGATGGGATTGGGAGCGGCGACATACTACGACGTGAGCGATCCCTTCAATCCAATTCGACTCGGCGACTATCAAGCCGACGATTTCATCGTTACTGCAGCTGTCTGTGATGATGGATCCCTCCTTGCTCTTCAGATTCTCAATGCAGAAGGGAACCCGAGCCGTGTGACGAAGCGGGTCGTAGTGCTAGACGACTCGATGCTTGAGGTTGACGAGCCGATCGCCACCGCTGACCAAGTGAACATGGGCGGACTCCAGTGGGAGGGCACATACCTGTTCGTCGGGATTCAGCGGCACCCCCTTCCTGTGCCTGTGAACTACCGAACCACGGAGCGGATCAGAGTCTATGACTACTCAGAATAGGGGGAGGATCATGGATGCACGACAGTTCCTGCTTCTTGGCGTTGCGGCAGCCCTTCTCCTCGCGCCGTGCCACTCTGGGGCACGGGAACAGGTCTTCTCCGGAGACCCATTGCCAAGCTCGACGGGGCAGTTCGTCTACAACGCCTTCATGCAGATTGACCAGATATCACCCTTCAACCTACACACCGGCGTGGATATCGCAGTCACGGCGGGCGATCCGACCTACCCCCCGATCGAGTCGGGCTCGCTATGCAGAGTCATCGCTGTCGGGGCCGACTTCGTCGCGCTGCTGGGGTCGAATCGGCAGAGCGGCGACTACGCACTGTGCCAGATGATCCACATAGTGCCGAACACTGGTCTCACGGTCGGATCCTGGATTGGTGTCAGCACCACCGTGGGTGCCATCGACACGGGCTCTCATCTGCATTTTGAGCTGTTCCTCTCATCCGATGCCAGCATCACGGATGCTGACCTCAGAAGCCCTCGGAGATCCGCCCTGAGCAGTGCTTTGTGGAATGCAGACAGCACACTGCCGGAGATCACGCAGAACCCGGTTGTGCACACGGCTCCCGTTGGCAGTCCATCAGTCTGGCAGATCTGGGCAGCTGACCCAGTAGGGGATGTCTACAACGGCATTGGGGGAATGGAACTCATGATTGACGATATCGTCGTGGACGACTTCGACTTCGAAGCGATGGCTGCGAAAGGCGGAGCATATCCGCCGGCAGCCTCGGAGTTCTACTACGATACAACGCCCCCCTCGGGCAACAATAATCCGAATACGCTACAGTACAAGCTGAGCTGGGTGGCCACTGATGACTTGGAGCACGTCTGGCGAATCCGATGGTGGGATGCCATGGGCAATGCTGACGAGGGAGATCCTGAGCACCCGCCGGCAGTTCCGCTGCTCGCCGGTGAGATTGGCGGGGATCTGTGGTTCGAAGGCGGTGTGATGCGAACCGCGATTCGTTGGCGTGTGTCTTTCCTCGGGGATATAGACTCTTTCGACGTGCTCAGAGCTCCGGTCCCAGCGGGTCCGTACGCGCAGGCAAACGTCGATCCGATCTTCACCGTGGAGGGGCAACAGGACTACGAGTTCGTTGATGCGCTCCCAGAGGGATGGACTGCAGTGTGGTATCGCTTGGCGGCGAATGACGCGTATGGCAACACGTACCGGATGGGTCAGGTCCATCTGGGGACTGCCCTCCCTGTCGCCGCGAAGATCTCGTCGTATCCCAATCCGTCAAGTGACGGGTTTTCCTTCCAGATCGATCTCCCCCAAGCAGGTACCGGGACGCTTGCCGTCTACAATGCCCTAGGCCAGAGAGTGCAGACACTTCATGATGGTGCACTCCAGCCGGGCACCACATTGTGGTCTTGGAACGGCCGCAACACGCGAGGGGAGCCTGTCGCACAGGGCGTCTACTTCGTCCGTCTGGAGACCCCAGAGGAACTCACTGTACAGAAGCTGGCTGTGATTCGATAACAGTCCAGGAGGCAATCATGGCGTCGCGTCCATTCCTGGTTCTGGTGATGCTGGCCCTTGTTCTTCTGATGGCAGCACCGAGTTCAGCGCTTGACCCGCTTGCGACACACCATCAGTATGACTACGTGATCCTGTCTCATGACTCGTTTCAGGCAGGTGCTCAGCGTCTTTGTGATCACCGGAGCCAATCGCTTCGAAGTTGCGTTGTGCTGACATCCGAAGTCACAGCTGCGTTCTCGGGGGCCAGCGATGTAGAGAAGATACGGAGCTTCGTGCTCCATGCCTACGAACACTGGAAGATCGCGCCGACCTATCTGCTGCTGATCGGGGACGCCAATATGGTGGACGCCGATCCTCCCGACATGATCGACGCCACGAACGGCAATCATCTGCCGGCGATGCTCACCTACAACGACTTCGCCGAATGGCACGGCAATAGATGGTTTGCCAATGATGGCTGGTACGTTGAGTCACCGGACCCGTCGGAGAAGAAACCGATCATGCGGATCGGGCGGCTCCCCGTTGCCGACAGTGCACAGCTGACGAACATCGTGGACAAGATCATTTACTACGACGGAATCGCAGGTGTTCCGGCGTGGCTCGGCAGAATCCTCATGCTCGTTGGTGACGCCAACATCAACACCAACAACGAGGTCTACAGAACCCTCAACGACGAGCTGTTTGACGAGGAGTTCAGTGAGTGGACTCCGGCTCCTGTGACTCTGTACTCGCGGGACTACCAAGTCGCCGGTCAGTGGCCCGAAGGAGCCACTTCAGCCACGCGGTCCGCGGTCAACGACGGTTACGGTTTCATCAACGCGTTCGGCAACACATACGGCCACGAGAACCTCGTCCTCATGGCCGAGTTCTTCCCAAGCGGCGAGCCGACGTTCACGCAGAGCTTGGGCACAACCAACCATTTACCGGTGATCTTCGCCGCTACGTGCTTGCCGGCCTATTTCTATCGAAGCCTATCTACGACTTCGGGACTATCGATCTGCGAGGATCTGCTGTTCAGTGCAGATGACCGCGGTGCCATCGCGCTGGTAGGTCCAACACACGTGAGCGACATCGTGGAATCGAAGCACATCAACGGGGTGTTCGCTCACATGATGCTGCATGATGGGATTCGCAATCTTGGGCGACTCTTCTCTGGGACGGTGGGGTTGTGTCTAGAGGAGGAGAGCGGCCACGAGCTTCTGTTGAGGCAGTATGTGCTTATGGGGGATCCAGCCCTTGACATCAAGTTGCACCCCATACCACCACCGACCGCGTTCTCAGAGGGGATGGAAATCGAGGATGCAGCGGTCTCGCAGGATCATGTTGTCGAGAAGTCGAGTGGCATAAGTTTGGAGAACACACGCGTCGTGCACGTGGAGGGCGACGTATCCCCGCTCAACTCGGACAGAATGCTCCGAGTTGAGATGACCGATGCCTCTGGTAGCGCCGACTACATCGAGTGGATGCTACTTGATGACCTTGACCTTCCGGTGGAGCGGAACATGGTACTGTCCTACTGGATCAACATCGTCAATTCGCCGGATGGGAATGACAAGCTTGTGATCGACGGGAGCACCCCGGTGGGGAGAATCAAGGACAATGTGGACATCGTTGATCAGAATGGCCAGACACTGAATGCGAAGTGGCGCTCTCCTCTGATGTCGGGATGGCAATTCATCTACGCTGATCTTAGTCCAATGCAGGGCACAGTGCTTGAGGACCTCCGGTTGCGCTACGAGACCACAGTGAGCGGTGAGTTTGGAGATCTTCAGGCGTACGTCGACGACATCCGAGTTGAGCAGATGCTCCCATCGAGTGACTACGAAGTTATGAACTACTCGTTTGAGGATGATGTTGACGCCAATGGGACACCGGACTTCTGGACTAACAGAATCGGCGAAACCACATCGGTGAATGCGGTCCGCCGGGATGACATCTCCACCGTAGCCGGGGAAGCCTACTTGCAGGTCTTCGACCAGTGGTGCAACGGAGAGGGCGCACAACACATCTTCCACGCCAACACGGATGTGCAGACCTACCACATGGGCTTCCATCACTACGCACCGGATCCAACGACGTTCAGAGTGACCGTCATTGACGCGGAGACAAGTGCGGAGCTCCTGTCGGAGATCTTGAGTTCGTCTCCGGCGTGGAGCGAGCATGAGACAGAGTTCGACAATCCCGGATACGGGATTGGCCCACGTCGAATCAAGCTTCAGTTTCTTCCGCAGGACTGCGCAGAGGCCGTCTACATCGATGAGGTCCTGGTCGAGGAGTTGATCGCAACCGGGTTGGAAGGTGACCCTGCCCAGCAATCGGACATCAACAGCCAGGGGCTCACGTCGATCTATCCGAACCCCACGCCGCTCAATAGTAGTCTCCGTGTCGGGTTCTTCCTTCCCGAATCGTCATCGGTGCGCATTCGCGTCTACGATGTGGGTGGAAGGGAGGTCGGGTCATCTCCGGTGCACCAGTTCGGACGGGGGGACAACCAGTGGGAGTTCCGGTTGGCTGATGTTCGGAACGGGTCTCCACTCGCCTCGGGCATCTACCTAGCGGCCCTTGAAGTAGACGGTCGGGTTGTCTCAGGAGGAAGGAAGATCACGGTCATTCGGTAGGTCCGCGGCCACCACGCACATGCCGTGTCGCGCAGGCAGAGATCTGCGAGAGTGATCTCCTGAGCGAATCTACGACTGCGATCAGGGAGCATCCCAGAAGCCCCATCCTACCCGTCGCCCCGCTTGCGGGGCGTCCCTCAGTGTGCTAGTCATGTGTACATGTCCCTGTGGGTGCAAGACTCGCGGTCTGCCTGCGGGGGCCGACGAGCCACTCTATATATAGATGAGAGGATCTTCCGCTGATGGGCGGATGTTCTTCTTCCGAACACATTCCCAACCACTACAGGAGGATGACACAGGTGCCCCCAGCCATGAGAGAGGGAGGACGACTGCTGGTCGTCGGAGGTGACGCCGCCGGCATGAGCGCTGCCAGCCGGGCTCGAAGGCTCAGACCCGACATTGAGATAGTCGTGCTGGAACGCGGCCGGATAGTCTCGTACGGCGCCTGCTCGCTTCCCTACTACATCTCCGGCGTGGTCGAGAAGCGAGAGGATCTCATCGCCTACGATGCCGACTTCTTCCGACGCGAACGACACATCGATGTCCGTCTCGAGTCGAACGCTCTTGCTCTCGATCCGAGAGCCAAGACCGTCACCTACGATCACCCCGGTGGCACCGAGACGCTCGAGTTCGACGCGCTCGTAATCGGTACGGGAGCGCGGGCTACGATCCCACCGCTCTCCGGGATGGAGCTTCCGGGTGTCTTCGTGCTGAGGACCGTCCCTGACGGCGACGCCATAAGACAGTTCATCGAGGATCACGCCGTCAAGAACGCCACCGTTCTCGGCGGGGGCTACATCGGGCTCGAGATGGCCGAGGCGCTGGTTGAGCGTGACATTGCAGTCACGGTGCTCGAGCTTCTTCCGACACTGCTTTCGAACTACGATCCCGATATGAGTGAGATCGTTGCCCGTGAACTTGCGGACAAGGGAGTCACGGTCCGCACCGAGACGAAGGTCGAGGGCTTCGAGGGTGGCGCCGGCAACAGCGTCGGATACGTGGTCGCCTCCGGGCAGCGTATCCCGTCAGAGATGGTTATCGTGTCAGCCGGGGTCAGACCGAACACGGCGCTGGCAGAAAGCGGCGGACTTGAGCTTGGTGAGAGCGGCGCCATCCGCGTCGATGCACGTCAGATCACAAGCGCACCCTCGGTTCTCGCAGCGGGCGATTGCTCCGAGGCTACGCACATGGTGACGGGGCGACCGACGTGGATTCCACTCGGGACCACGGCCAACAAGCAGGGTCGGATAGCCGGTGAGAACGCCGTCGGTGGGAGCAGGAAGTTCGCGGGTGTCGCAGGAACCAACGTCACAAAGATCTTTGGTCTCGAAGCCGCGCAGACCGGCCTCTCGACTGCGGCTGCTGAGAAGGCTGGGTTTGTGGTCGACTCGGCCAGGATCAGGGCGCGGTCACGCTCGCACGCGTACCCGGGTGGGGGACCGATCACCGTCAAGATCATCTTTGAGAGAGAATCGGGACGTCTGCTGGGCGCCCAGATCATCGGCGCCGAGGGTGCGGCGAAACGGATCGACACGGTCGCGACCGCCATCTATGGGCGCATGACCGTCTCCGACCTGGCGGCGATCGACATGAGCTACGCGCCGCCCTTCTCGCCCGTCTGGGACCCGGTGCTCGTCGCGGCGGGGCAGGCGGTGAAGAAACTCGGGAGATGACGCGTCTCTGGGTCATCAAGCGCAGTCTCAGGACAGGAACTTGCAGGTTCAGACATGCTCACCGGCAAAGGCGAAAGATGAGGAGAATGACCATCAGGAGAATCTGGCTTCCGGTTGCTCTTGTCTGCTGCATAGCCCTTCCATCACAGGCTCCGGCGTCATGGCGCGCGTCAGCCGACTCGCTCTATGCGCTCGCGGGTCTCCACTATGATGACGGCGACTACCGCACGGCATCGCAGATCTTCGGTGACGTCGCCGTCATCATAGCCGGTCACGACGCAGGCGACGGTGTGTACTTCCGGAGACTCGCCGCCCGGTCGCGATTCATGGCGGGACGTTCCTACGAGCGGGAGGAGGACTGGGAAAGGGCGCTCGATGCGTACGCGGCCTCACTACCGGAACTCCGCGACATCAGCGATGTCGTACTGATCAGAATGGCCGTGACGGCGCGAGAAGGCGGCGATCAGGAGCGCGCGGTGGAGCTGCTCCGGGAGGTGATAGATGACGATCAGGATACGTCTCTCGATCTGGGGGCCATTGAGGAACTCGCCGACACGTACAGGAAATCGTCCGACTGGGACATGGCTCTCCAGTGGTACCGCGTGCTGCTCACGAAATCGAGCAGCTACGATGTGAGTGCGAGCGCGCACTACCAGATGGGTCTGACGCTCGAGAAGAGGGGGGACCACGAGGCAGCGAAGGCGAGCTACAGGACGGCCGTCAACGATTACCCGAGATCGCGTCACTCCCACGACGCCATGAAGAGAGGCCGCAGGCTATCGAGGTCGTTCACCGATCGTTACCATCAGGGGCTGGTTCTCTATAATAGAAAGCTCTACCGTGATGCGGCAGAGTTCTTGAGCTACTACATCAGGAACAACGACGAGCAGGAGTTCGCGGCGGAGGCCACCTACTTCCTCGGTCGGAGCTACCAACGAAAGCGAAGCTACAGGACGGCGGCCCACAAGTTCGAGGACGCCGTCGAATTTGATAGCGACGGTGAGTACTACGATCTGGCGTGGCTCAAACTGGCTTACTGTCGCCGAGCGATAGGGCGCGTCGAGGAGAGCCTCGCCACGTACGATGAGTACATCGCACTTCATCCCGAGAGGCCCGAGGCGGCCGACGCCCAGTGGGAGAAGGCCCGCCTTCTTGAGGACGAGCGCAGGTGGGAGGAGGCAGCCGCCGAGTATCAGAGACTCGCCGAATCCTACCCCCGAAGCGAACACATATCCGACGCGAGGTTCAGAGCGGGACTATGCCTGTTCAAGCGTGGCCTGATGGATGAGGCCGAAGCGGCATTCGCCGACATTTACGCGGGAGGCAACGGTACAACCACGGCGCGCGCCCTCTATTGGATCGGCAAGGTGCGCGAACTCCTTCTGCATACGGATGAGGCCACGGAGATCTATCGCGAAGCGGCCGATGCTGATCGCGACTCCTACTATGGGCGAAGGTCACTCGAGCGCCTCGATGTCCTCGACGCTCCTCATCGTTTCCCCACAGACGAGACTCCGACCGAGGACACCACGAGAGGCTTCGAGGTGCGTCTCTGGGGACGCGAGGCGGACGAGTTCGGGAGATGGGTCGGGGAGTGGTATGGGCAGGCCCTGGCTCCGGTCGAGCGGATGGCCACCAGGCAGCGCCTCATGAATCTACCCCACATGATTCGGGCCGACCACATGCTGGCACTCCACATGCGGCCGGAGGCGGAACGGGAACTCGCCCTCCTTGAGAGGGAGATTCGTACCGATCCAGTCGCCCTCGACATCCTCGCGATCTACTGCGAGAACAGCAGCCTCAACAAACGGGCCATCCGCATCGCCGAGAGAATCCTTGCCATGTCACCGGCGGAGGACCTAAGCGATGCCCCCATCTATCTGAGAAAGAAGATCTGCCCCAGGCATTTCTCGGAGATCGTCGGGGCCGAATCCAGAGAGCGGGATCTCGAGCCGCACATCGTCTACTCACTGATGCGTCAGGAGAGCCTGTTCGAGTTCGACGCCGTCTCCTGGGTTGGAGCGCGGGGGCTCACGCAGATCATGCCGCCGACCGGACGCTGGATTGCGCGCCGGGTCGGGCACCGCGGTTTTCATCTGTCGCATCTGCTCGATCCAGGGACCAACGTCCACTTCGGCGTCTACTACCTGTCACTGCAGCTTGACGATTTCGACGGAGATCTGTTGAGGGCGCTCGCCGCGTACAACGGAGGACCGGACAACGTCAAGCGCTGGTGGAAGTACGGCGGCACATCAGACTCCGATGTCTTCGTAGAGGACATCGGCTTCTCGGAGACATCGAACTACGTGCGGCGAGTCTATCGCTACTACCGGACCTACGATGAGATCTATGGAGTGAATGGGGATTAGCGTGGGGCCGGGTGCGCGTTCCTGCACTAGACCTGTGTGACCAGCACGTAGACCCAGTTGGCTGCGACCACCGCTCCCACGGTCCACCAGAACACCATGCGCTCGGTTCTGCCTGAATATACCCTTACCGCCAATCCGAAGGCGAGATTCAGAGACCAGAACACAATGCCAACCGGTACGACGACGATGAGGAAGAATGCGTCGAACGGGTTCGTGAGAACGGCTTCTCCGATTCGGCCATGAAGAAGCGCCGCTGTAGTTCTTACAAGCCCACAGGTTGGACAGGGAAGCCCCGTCACCGCCCTGAACGGGCAGACGACGGGGCCTTGATGTGACGTCTCCAGCCAGGCGACAGTCAGTCCGAGCGCGACCAGTATGATCGCTGCAACGACTGCTGCGCCCGGTGCGCGGTATCCTGATGTTCCCCGAACCAGCTCAACTCTCACCCGAACGGGTCCCTACATCCCGGCTTCCATCAAGCCGGCCGTGCCAATGATGAACACCGCAACGAGCCACCAGAGAATCCCTATCGCTGACAGGACGACTCCGATGATGCCGCAGATCATGCCGGCGCGGGTCATACCCTCACCCTCAGGGTCACGCAGTCCCTGCGCCATCTCCACGAGATCGTTCTTTCCCATCACCCAGGCGATGATGCCGGTGATGAAGCACAGTACAATCCCGATGATGCCGAGTGCCAGGACCACACCGCCACGATGCGGTTTGATCACCTGCGTGGTATTCATCTGTGGCTGGACTTGCGGAGTCTCCTCCATGGCCAATCCCTCCATACGCCGCGCTGACCTGCCCCCCTAGACCGGAACCAATTGCCGCTCCGAACGAACCACCGGAACGGCTGTGACGCTATCCTCGTCCCTGTCCTACGAGCTCGAGTCTTCGTCCGGGCCCGCCTCCTGCTTCTTCAGATAGTCCTTGATGGCCTTGTGCAATGCGTCTGCTGCCAGGTTGGAGCAGTGCATCTTCTGAGGTGGCAGACCATCCAGAGCAGTCGCAACGCTGTTCCGCGTGATTTTGAGGGCATCCTCGAGAGACATGCCCTTGGCCATCTCGGTCACCATGCTGCTCGTGGCGATTGCGGAACCGCAGCCGAACGTCTTGAATCTGATATCCGTGATATGGTTGTCCTCGACCTTGATCTGGATCTCCATGAGATCTCCACAGACGGGGTTGCCTTCGAGACCTACCCCGTCCGGATTCTCAAGTTCGCCGACATTCCTCGGATTCTTGAAGTGCTCCAGCACCTTGTCGCTATATACCGGTGTCATTTAACCCTACTCCTTTCCCTGTCGTGCACGCTGATGATAACGCCATAGCCCGCTTCCGTCAAGACGGGTTGCCCGGGCTCGTCAAGGCGGCTTGCCTTGAGGCGACCTTGCCGAGCGGGGGCGAGGGTGCTAAGATGGCCCAAGTTGTACGGTCTCATACCGCTCAGGCTGCGGAGGTTCCATGATCAGATGCTTCCTGCCCGTGATGGTCGCCTTCACCGTGCTCATGTCCGGTGCAGCGTCGTCGCAGCAGTCTCAGGTGCTGCCGTCCGGCGCGGCGCCTCCAGGACCCATGTCCGATCATATCCCGGCTGCCCTGGAACAGCTCTTCGCCCTCGACGACGGCAGGATAGCCCGGACCGCGAGCCTCCTGGCCACTCAGGACGTGGAGCGGTACAGGATCGATGTCTGCGTGGATCCCGGGCGGGGATGGCTCTCAGGCAAGTGCCGCCTGGTCGCGCGTGTGAACGGTCCCACCATGAAACTCGAGCTCAACGAAGCGCTCACAGTTCTCTCTCTCACGACCGCGAGTGGTGATCCCCTGGGTTTCGATCGCACCGGTCGCAGGATGGAAGTGCTTCTCAAACCGGCGGGCGCCTCGAGAAGAGCGCGTGGAAATGAGTCCGCCGATGTCGAACTCATAATCGCGTATGAAGGTCTGGTGCCTCTGGCACACGATCCGGGCGACGGCGGCGGCGGCCTTGTGATCCTCACCGGCGAGGATGCCTGGTATCCCTCGCCGCGGGACGGTGACGTTGCGCTATTTCATGCGACGGTGAGATACCCGATCGGTCAGTCATGTCTCTTCACGGGGACGCTCTCGGGCATGGCGTCTACGCCGGTGGTTGTTCCGGGCTCGTGCGCCGGTGGGGATGTCTGGCAGACCAGCATTCCCATCTCCTCCGCTGCCCTTGTTGTCGGTGGACTCGACAGCTCGTGGGGACTTGTGGGCGATCTCTTTCTCGGCTATCACCAGTTCTATGATACGGGCTCTCAGGATGCGGAGTACCGCACACAGGTTCATGTCCCGAAGGCTCAGGTCGTGAAGGAGCCGATCCGTTTCCTGGAGACCTGTCTCGGGCCCTATCCCTACGATTGGCTGAGTGTGGTCGCGGTTCCCATCGGCGCGCTCGGTGTCCCTGCCGTCTCCGGTCCCGGTCTCATAATCGTTGAGGAAGCGGCAAGTGAAGGCGGGATGGCAGGGTCTCCATCTCCCGACAAGTACATCCTTGAGCTGGCTCGATGCTGGTGGGGACACTCGATCTCTGCCGGCGCGCTCGTCTCTGAAGGGATTGCGGCTCACGCGGAGATCCGGTGGCTGGAGGATGTTCGTGGGGAGGAAGAGGCAGCGCTCAGGCGGGCGCTTCGTCACCGTCAGTTCGCTCGTGTGATGGCGGACTCCTCAGAACAGACCCTTCTGAGTCTCTGCATCGCCCCGGATGGGCACTGCGACAAGGGGATTGCGAGGGGACGCGGATCAGCCGTCATGGGTATGCTCGATGAGATGCTGGGTCACGATGCCTACTGCGGGACGCTTACAGCGCTCGCTCAGGACCATGCCGGCGGGGCAACAGGTCTCCGCGATCTTGCCCGGGCTCTCTCCGACATCTCAGGGAAGGACCTGAACTGGTTCCTGTACGAGTGGATCTACCGAGCCGAGCTTCCCGTGTATGTTCTTGAATACGAGACGGTGTCAGATCACGGGGGCCATCTCGTGCGTGGAACAATCACGCAAACGGGAGAGTTCTTCAGGACCCCGGTTCCCCTGACAGTGGATCTCGGAGGCTGGACGTACGACGAGTGGGTGACGATCGAGAGCGCCGCGCAGTCGTTCGAGTTCAGTGCCGAACTTGAACCCGTTCAGGTAGTCATCGACGCGCGAAAGGTGATTCCCAGAGTCGATCAGGTCGAGCGTGCGAGGCTTCATTTCGAGCAGGGCGCTCGTGCCGCTCTGGCCAATCGTTGGGGCGCCGCAGTAGACGGGTTTGGTGCGGCCGTACTGTTGAACCCCGGCAAGTCCGAGTACGAGTATCGCTATGGCGAAGCGCTTGTGCGCTCAGGGAGGTTCACCGACGGTCTCGCTGCGCTTCGAAGCGCGATCGAACTCAGTCCCGACAGCGCATCATATATCCTGTGGGTGGCGCGGCTCGAGACCTCCGCCGGCGATGACGCGGCGGCTCTCTTGCACCTCGATAGCTATACCGAGCTCAGGCCTACTGATATCGTCGGACACAGCGACCGCGCGATCGTGCTGCTCAAGCTTGGTCGCGTCGAAGAGGCGGCCCTGAGCCTGGATGTCGCGTCGGAGCTTGTCGCAGGCGGCACCGCATCACGGGGGGCCATGGAGCGCTTCCACATTGCGGCAGGGATGCTCCATGCCGCGAACGGCGCCAGCGAGGCGGCTCTTCTATCATACCGCGATGCCTTGGATGCCAATCCGATCAGTGATGAGGCGAGGGGCCTCATTCTCGATCTCGAGCAGGCAGAGGACGTCGAGTCAGAGTAGGAAAGGGATACGGATGAGGAAGCACTTCTTCAGTGGGATACAACCGAGCGGCCGGCTTCACATAGGGAACTACCTAGGTGCGATAAAGCAGTGGACGGGTCTTCAGGATGAGTACGAGCCCATCTTCGGGATCGTTGACTATCATGCGATAACGGCTCCGTACGATCCAAATGACATGCCCACCCGCATTCTGGACGCGGCGGCCGGCTATCTTGCCGCCGGGGTCGATCCTGACAAGAGCATCCTCATGCTCCAGTCGCGCGTGAGCGAACACACAGAACTGGCTTGGATATTCAACTGCCAGACATCGATGGGGCGCCTGTCGCGCATTCCGACGTTTAAGGAGAAGGTGCGGCAGACCCCGGGAGAGGTCGGCATGGGGCTCTTCGACTACCCCGTGCTCATGGCCGCCGACATTCTTCTCTATAAGTCACACATAGTCCCCGTGGGGGAGGACCAGGTTCCACACCTCGAGTTCACAAGAGAGATCGCAAGGAAGTTCAACGCGACGTTCGGAGAGACTTTCCCGGAGCCGGCGGAGGTACTGGGCACGGGGGCGAAGGTGATGGGTCTCGATGGCGAGAACAAGATGAGCAAGAGTCTCGACAACTGCATCTATCTGGATGATTCCTATAAGGACCTGGGCAAGAAGATAGGGAGTGCGAAGACGGATCCGGCGCGGAAGCGACGCGATGATCCGGGAGACCCCGATGTCTGCAACATATACAGCTACCACAAAATCTTCTCGACTCCTGAGGAGATGGAGCACTGCGCCAAGGGATGCAGGAGCGCGGGCATCGGCTGCGTGGACTGCAAGAAGATCGTGCTCGCCCACATCGAGGAGGCCGTAGGGCCACTCAGAGAGAAGCGAATCGAGCTTCTGGCGAAGCCCGACACAATCAGGGACATACTCGTGGCCGGCTCGGACCGTGCGCAGAAGATAGCCAGCGAGACGATGGTTGAGGTCAAGAGCCGGATGGGACTGACCTTTGGCTAGCGGGTGCTTCAGCTGGTGAACGCTTCAGTAAGTGGACCGAAAGTTGGCGCGTGCGGAGTGACCGGAACATCGAAGCAAGGAGAGACGACAGTGAGCGGAGAGCGTGACGAGCGATGGGTGTTGTATGCCCTTGCCGCGATTGCCGTCGGCTACTTCATCTTCCTCAAGCACGACGTGATACAGCTGGACCGAAGGCTGATCAGCAAGCTGGGCTCTGCCATTCCGTACGGCGCGGCGCCGCTCTTCGCGGTTCTGAGTGCCATCTGGAAGAAACGCAAGGCCGCTGAGGCGCGGAGGCAGTGGGACGAGGGCGCGCTCCACGAGGGCATCGTTCGGGAGGAGTCGGGAGTCAACGTCCGCTTCGTGAACGGGAAGAGAACCCGGCCCTTCAGAGCCGATGTCAGACTCACACGCTCAGCGTTCTACGTTTTCGACAAGTCCGGCAAGCGGGACCCGATGCGATTCGTCATCAATCTCGAATCGGTGAACGAACTCGGTGTCTTCGATGCGAGGCTTGACAGACAGGGTGGGGGGCCGGTCACTGTGACCGTGCAGATAGTGGGCAAAGCCAAGATGGGCGTGGAACTCACGAGCGTCAATTCTGAGGGCTGGTGGGTAGATATCAGAAAAGCGCTCCGTCTCAGTTCAGACCCGAGTTACTCAGACCTGATAGACAACGATACAGCAGAGTGAAAGAGGAGCCATATGAAGAGCTACATCTTCAGGGAGTATGATATCCGCGGCGTCGTCGGGACGGATCTTACCGATGACGTCGTGCGCGACATCGGTCGTGGTTTCGGTACGTACGTGAGGAGGCACGGCGGGAAGACCATCTCTCTGGGTGGGGACGTCCGGCACTCGACCAGACCCTTCATGACTCTTGTCACCGAGGGCGCCAACTCGGTGGGAATCGATGTTGTGGATGTCGGCATAGTCCCGACGCCGGCCCTCTACTTCACGCTGTACGAACTCCCGGTTGACGCATCCATGATGATCACGGGCAGCCACAATCCTCCCGACATGAACGGTTTCAAGATGAACCTGGGTAAGGCCTCGGTCTTTGGTGAGGAGATCCAGAAGATCAGGAAGCTCATCGAGGACGCCGATTTCGAGACGGGGGAGGGTGGCCGTTCGACCGCGGAGATCCTTGACTCATACACGAACGCGGTGAGTCAGCGCATCCACCTCGAACGCCCGCTTAGAATCGTCGCGGACTGCGGAAACGGATGCGCGAGTCTCGTGGCCAAGGACCTTCTGACGGGACTCGGGTGCGAGGTGATCTCGCTTTTCTGCGAGCCGGACGGGGACTTTCCGGGCCATCACCCCGACCCGACTGTGATGGAGTACATCACCGATCTCATCGCTGCGGTCAAGGAGCACGGCGCCGATATCGGCATAGGCTACGATGGTGATGCCGACCGCGTGGGCGTGGTCGATGAGAACGGGGAGGTCGTCTTCGCCGACAAGATGCTTGCGCTTCTTGCTCGGGAGGTTCTTGCGAAAGGGCCGGCAGAGATCATCTTCGACGTGAAGTGCTCGCAGGCGCTGATCGAGGATATCAGCGCGCACGGTGGGACGCCGACCATGTGGAAGACGGGCCATTCGCTTCTCAAGCAGAAGATGCGGGAGACCGGGGCGCCGATCGGGGGAGAGATGAGCGGGCACATGGTCCTGGCTGACGACTTCTACCCGATCGATGACGCCATCTACGCATCCTGCAGAATACTCCAGATGCTGTCACGGACTGACGAGACACTCTCCCAGATGGTGAGCACGATCCCGAAGTACTACGCGACTCCGGAGATACGCGGTGAAACAGTCGACGACGCGATCAAGTTCGAGATGGTCAGGAAAGCCGTAGAGTTCTTCAAGGCGAACTACGACGTCATAGACGTCGACGGCGTCCGGATCCTCTTCGGAGACGGCTGGGGCCTGGTCAGGGCGTCCAACACGCAGCCGGTCATCGTGATGCGTTTCGAGGCCAAGACCAAGGAACGCCTCACTGAGATCCAGGAGATCGTGACCCGTAAGCTCAGTGAGTACGGAGAGATACGCTACTAGAAGCCGCTGTGAATACACCAAGACTCTCTCCGTCTAAGGATGCTGCGAGGGATCATGCCTGAGCGCGACCCGAGGGAACTCGAACTCGATCTTGAGAAGGTCCGAGCGAGCCAGGCCGGCGATCGCGAGGCGTTCGATTATCTCATAACGAAGCACAAGGATATCGTCTACGCCGTCGCATTCAGGTTTGCCAAGGACCAGGATCTCGCCCTGGATCTCGCACAGGATGTTTTCATCAGGGCGTTCAAGGGGATCAAGAGCTTCAAGGGACGTTCGAGATTCTCAACCTGGCTCTACCGCGTCGCGATCAACACCTGCATTGACTACACGAGGAAACAGTCGCGATCAGTCTCATCGCAGGCGGTTCCTGAAGAGGTCGCCGAGTACGCGGACAGCGAACCGATTGGGATCAGACCTCCCAGAGGGCCGGCGAAGAAGGCTCTGACATCGGAACTCGGAGAGCAGATTCAGAAAGCGGTCGACGCGCTCCCCGAGTATCACAAGTCCGTCTTCGTCCTCTACGAGATAGAGGGAATGCCGTACAAAGAGATAGCCGACGTCGTGGGATGCTCGATAGGAACGGTCATGTCGCGACTGCACTACGCACGAAAGAAGCTCAGAACGATGCTCGAGCCGTACGTGGAGGCGGGGCTTAATGTGAAGACGGATATTGGAAACGAGTAAACGATGAAGATGACCTGCCGCATAGGGCGCTATCTGACGGCCTACGCCGACAACGAGCTATCCGAGAGGCTGACTCGCAAGGTCGAGAGACATCTGGCATCCTGTGAAGACTGCGCGAGGGAGCTTGACTCAATCCGGGGCTTTGATAGAATCCTGAGAGAGGCGCCGACGGCGCCTGTGGTCACGGATGAGCAGTGGGCGCGATTCGACCGCATCCTCTCCCAGGAACTCGACAGGGTGGAGAGGAAGGCCTCGCGGCCCGTTCGGATTCGCGAAGCCAGGCCCGTTCACGCGGACCCACGCCGGCGGGCTCTTGCCGCGGCCGGTGTCTGCGCCATGGCCGTGCTTGCGTTTGTTGTCATTGGTCCATTGGGGATCATAGGCGGGTTCACCGGTTCCGGTGGTGGCAACTCCTGTATCGTTGAGTCGATCGAGACGCCGTCGGTCGGCTACACACCGATGGCCTTCACATCGAACGACCCCGAGATGACAATCATCTGGGTGTTCGCCGAAGAGGTGGACGGGAGTATCAGAGGAAACGGTCCCGGCGCGATGTAGTTGGTGGTTGCCCGTTTCGTTGGTTGCTGACGCACACGCATGTCGACGGAGATGTGTGAAGCGTTGTTTTACGCGTGAATCTCACGAGGGATACCATGCGAACCGTTGCTAAGGCTTTTCTCACAACTCTGGTCGTCGTGATGGCCCTCTCTTCGCCGTCATTCGCGAAGGACGTGACTATCGAGGTGACGTCTATCGCCGCGGCAACGGTTTCCCCCGAAGCTCTCTCCAGAGCTGGCGGTCCCATCATAGACGCCAAGATCAAGGCGTTTGCGCCGAAACTTCAGTCACTCTTTGCCTACAACAGCTATTCGTTCCTCAGCCACGCCAGATCTGAGACGGAGTTCGGCGATCCTGTCAGGCTGGAACTCCCCGAGCACTTCGTGCTTGAGGTAAGGCCCGAGCGGTTTGAGAAGGACGATATTGGTCGAATCGAGATGATGGTTACACTCATGAGGGATCTCCAGGCAGAGGTGACCGGAGCAGGACACGGTCGGCCCAGGGAGGAGATCATCCTGAGGACGAAGATTCGGCTCGAGAACGGTGGAACGGTGCTTCTGGGTGGTCCCCCGATCAATGGAGGGGTACTCATTCTAGCGCTTTCCGCAAGAGGGTAGGCCCGCGCGTGGCATGACGATGTCTGACATGTGTGCGGGGATCAAAGCAGGAGGCTCTTCAGTTCCAGATGTGCACCCGGCCGGACCAGCGATGGTTCGGCCGGGTCTGTTTGTGAATACCCCTTCTCTCCTCGCGTCTAAAACATGAGCAGGGGGGATACGGGCACGATCAGCGGTGAGATCAATGGGATCGTGACACACCGCTTCAAGACCCCAGGAGGTGATTGCAATGACACGAGTGATAGCACTTCCGACATCCTGCCGATCCATTCTCTGGCTTCTGGCAGCTGCACTTCTCATCACGGTTCTCATTACGTCGATGGCTCATGCCGACGTGACCGTCGGCAAGGCAAGACCTTCCGGCCCCGCGGATCCGCCGAAGACCACCGTTGTTCCGGGGACTGCGGCCGCCGGACCTCAGCACCCCACCGTGGTTCCAGGGACGGGTGCCGCTGGATCTAAGCACCCTACCGTGGTTCCGGGGACCGGTGCCGTCGAGCCCGAGCATAAGCCTCCGCCTCCCAAACATCCGAACGTTGAGCACGTGTGGGACCCGCCGGGGGCTCCAGGGGGCGGCGTTGTAATAGAGGGCGGTCCGGGACCAGCCGTGCCGCACGGTGGCGTCGTGATAAAGGGCGGCCAGGGACGCATCGTTGGTCACAATCCCAACTTGGGCGGCTGGCACGACACGCACGAGGTCTACTACCACTTCCAACCCGGTGGACTTCGCATTGATACGTGGGTGGATCGTGGTGAGTGGGGGACGTACCGACCGGGGGACGAAATATGGATCTACTTCCGAGTCAACCGACCCTGCTACGTGACGATACTCGACTACACAACTGATGGAAGGGTGGAGGTTCTCTATCCAAACAGGTGGTCCAGCTCATCTAGGGTCTATCCGGGACGTGTCTACAGAGTGCCGGATGATCGGAGAAACTCCCTCCATATCGCTGGGCCGGGGGGCATCGAGACGCTCGTAGCCTGCGCTCACGAGCTCCCTTGGCCCAGAGGTTCACGTGGCGCCTGGCTTCCAACCTACCATTCATGGGTGTTCCACGGCTCGATCGGTGGCTGGGGCGGGCGCGCCGGCGTGGTGATTGAGGGTGGTCGTTCCTCCTCACCTCGTGGTCGCGTCGTTGCTGGCAAGCCCAGCGGCCGCGTTGTTGTCGGTGGGTCCTGGAACTCGTGGAGTGACTGGTGGCCCGTCCACATCGACTGGCACTCCGACCCGGGCTACTGGGCGTACGATTCCGTCAGCTTCAGGGTGGCATCGGGCTACTGGGACGATGCCTACTGGGGCGGCTATCTGTGGGAGCAGGACGATTGGGACGACGAGTGGGACGAGGGTTCGTGGAACGGTGGTTCGTGGAACGATGGGTCGTGGAACGACACGTCGTGGAATAGTGGTTCGCAATACGATGACCAGTGGGATGACGGTTCGTGGGGCGGCGAGTGGCAGGGAGGCGTGCTCCTGAACGACCACTTCCGTATGAAGCGTCCGTCTGATGCGTATCTCGAGGAGCTGCGTTGCCGCGGCGAGACTGCATATATGTCTATCGATTGCACCGAGAGCAGGCGCGGGGATCCGACGGAGATAATCGGGCGACTGAGCTGGAACGACGGCTGGGGAGGAGAGACGCTCTTCAGACTGGATGTCGAAGGCAGGCACGGTGAGGTCCCCCGCGAGGGACGCGTCTTCACTACCACCAAGGGACCGCTCAGTGTTGAGATAGAGATTACCGATGTCAAGTTGATCAAGGCCAGCCCCTGGAAACCCAGCCGCATCAAGTCGATCAGGTTCAGGGTCAGGGCAACTGGCTGCCGGTGAATCGGAATGGTGTTCGATCGTCCCATGCCACGCGCGGCTGGCCCGGGAATGAAGAGTCGGGTTGGAGAGAGGCTGGACGAGAGGAGGTCTTGAAGATGAGACCAACAGTGCGGAAGATATGGCTGCTCGTAGCCGTCGTGATTCTGGCGGCAGTCACATCCGGGTGCATAGTCTGCCCGTGGTCCTGGGACTGTGATCACTACCCGCCCAGGATGGCGCAGATTCACGTGTACGCGCTCGACTACTACACGGGCATGCCCATTACTTGGGCGTCGGTCGATCTCGAGGAGGCCGACTGGTGGAGCTGGAACTACATAGGAACATGGACCGTCAACGGCGCGGGCTACACCCCGGTCTTCGGCGGATATCTCTACTACCACGGCAATGGGGGTCCAGAGGACAGGGTCTTCAGAGTCACTGTCTATGCAGCGGGCTACCAGTCGGAGAGCTACACACTGGAGCTTGACTACAACCGTCCGAGTGAGAGCCTCTACTTCTACATCGTTCCGTTCCCCGCCGCCGAGCGAGGAGAGGGACTCGGTGATGAGGAACTCGAGCCGGGCAAGGTGTTTGAAGGTGGACCGCGGGAAGACGAGGCAGGCTAGCCCGCGCGCTTGAGACCGGACAGGACGCGGGTAAACTCCTCCACCCGCTTATCCCAGCTGTTCGGGAGCGCAATCTTCTCGCGAATCGATCGGCGGCGTTCATCGTCGCCGATCGCCTTTTCTACCGCGGAAGCGAACTCACCGGGGTTCGAGGCGATGTAGATGTTGCCGTCGTGCCGTCGGACCTCCTCAGAGAAGGGGGTCGAGACGACGTTGAGATCCATCGCCGCGTACATGTAGAGTTTGTTGGGGTTGATGGCCTCCGTCAGCGGCGTCATCACGAACGGTGTGATTCCCACCACAGCGGATGACATGAAGAGCGGGAGCTTCTCATACTCGATTCTCCCGGTGAAGAGTATGGAATCCGGGAACGCCTGTTCGAGAGCCTCCCTCTCGGCCCTCGCCGAGTCGAAGATCCTACCGCTGAGAACAAGACCCGTGCGCCTGTCGCGCGCCGTGACCGCCTCGAGAACGCGCCGCAGGATCCCGAAGTCGAGCCTGCCGTCTATCGATCCCACGTAGATCACCAGATCTTCGCAATCCGAGAGCTGGCTTTCGGCTATGACCTCAGGGATTGGAGTCTCCTGCTTCCCCTTGAACGTGGCAAGGTCCACACCGTTGCCGATGAGGCAGCCGCGCCCACACTCGTTCCTCAGATGCTCCGACGAAGCGACGACCTCGTCCACAACCGACGTCATCGCGCGGAACATGCCCTCCGCTTCTTCCCGGCAGCACGGGTAGAACTGGGGGTGGAGATCGTTGCAGTCGTAGATGACCGGGACGCCCGCTTTCTGGATGTCGGAGACAAACGGGGCCGCCCAGATATAGGAGCAGACGACGACGTCGGGCCTGAACGTCTCTACCGCACGAAGCACCGAGCGACGACCGAGGGCTGTCAGGAATCTTGTGAAGGAACGGATCGGCGGAATGAGTGAATCCGGCTTGGGAAGCGGGATCGAGACGTAGCGTGCGCGGGCCGGGACTCTTGTCTCTCTCTCTCTGAAGCTGTTCTCGTCTTTGCGGGAGTTGATAGGTGAGATGAACAGGATCTCCCAGTCCCGTGGGAAGCGCCGTATCATCTGGTGCTTCCGCGACACCTGCGAGAGCCACTGAACTTCTGACAGATATAGGACCCGCACTCGTCTCTCCTGGGTGAGCCACACGTTGTCACAGTCTAGACGCATCTTCCCCCAAGGTCAACTGCAAGCCCTGCACTCGTGCAGGGCCCTTCACTTGTACAGGGCCCTTCACTCTCCCCCCGAATCGCGGTATGATGACAACGATGTGTGTGACTGAACCGCCCACACGTGACAAGGAGAAGCCCATGGAGCTCAGGAGCATTGCCATCGAGTTCCCCGAGGGGTCGAACATCATCCTCGGGCAGAGTCACTTCATCAAGACCGTCGAGGATTTGTACGAGATCATGGTGACCTCTTCTCCGGTTGTGAAATTCGGGATCGCGTTTGCCGAGGCGTCCGGGCCGTGTCTCATCCGTCACGATGGCAACAGCGACAAGCTGGAGAATGCGGCGGTCGCGATCATGGAGGCTGTCGGAGCCGGGCACACGTTCGTGATAGTCATGGAGGAGGCGTTCCCCATCAGTGTCCTCTCTGCGGTGAAGGCGTGTCAGGAGGTGTGCTCCGTTTACTGCGCCACGGGGAATCCCGTCGACGTAGTCGCCGCCGAAAACGGCAGCGGCAGAGGCATCCTGGGAGTTATAGATGGTTCTGCTCCGCTCGGTGTCGAGGGGCCTCAGGATGCGGAGAAGCGCAGGGAGTTCTTGAGGATGATAGGTCACAAGAGATAGCGCTCAGTGTGGCAGAGCTTCGGGGCAGGCGATGCTCAGTGTGGCGGAGCCTCCCGCCCGCGTCCGGGTGCATCCATCATCGAAACAAAAGAACGAGGCGATCCTTCACGGTTCGCCTCGTTCCGTATTGTCTTGAGTTGAGTCTCACGCGCGCCGACTACGTCAGGAGAAATAGTTTCTGATGAGCTTCCGCGCGTCGCTCTCCATCTCTCGCGGAATCATCACCATCTTCTCAAGCGCGGTCGGTTCCTCTGTGAAGAGTTCATCACTCAGGAAGCAGGGGATGCCGCCATCCTCGAGCAGTTCTCGCAGAAGCCCGATCCTGTCATCGTCATCTGTTGACTCGATGACGATGAGACCGTCCGACGGGAGGTTGCTGTCGTCCACCGTCGGCGCCGCATCGAGTTCCTCGACCTTGTCCATCAGAGGAACATCACAGTTTGGACAGACGTCGATGCCTGGTTCTTCGTAAACGGTTTCACACTCGGGACA
Organism: uncultured bacterium; assembly: GCA_964521425.1. Classification (GTDB taxonomy): domain Bacteria; phylum Joyebacterota; class Joyebacteria; order Joyebacterales; family Joyebacteraceae; genus Joyebacterum. The sequence goes on along the minus strand of CAZFRO010000007.1, from coordinate 65,272 downwards.
GATGCGCACCCTGTAATCCTCCACGCTGTCGTTGATGGGTGGCTCGAAGACGAACGACTAAGATATTAGCAACACGCCCTCCGGAGTCAAATACAAAGTTACACTCTTCTTCTTCGCGAATCGTCCTCGCGAAAGATGTTGAGTGTCGCGCGCGAGTTGGCACGGATTCTACACGCGGCGGATTGGCGTTGGTCGGACGTCCGCCCGCCACATGTTCGCCGCGAATCCCGGATCGATACGCCGTCGGCCCGCCATCGAGTGCGGATTGACAACAGGCACGTGTGGTACTAGCATCGGAGCGAATGCCAAGGAGCGAGCGACCAGTCAAAGGGAGGGCACATTGACAGCTCTACGGGTACGGGCAATCAGCACGGTGGCCGGGATGGCCCTTGCCGTTGCTCTGGTGGGGTGCGCCGCGACGAACGCTGCGAAGGCGCCGCCGGTGGCTGAGCATGATGCGACATTCCGGATGGTGATCCTGAGCGACAGGACGGGCGGGCATACGGAGGGCGTATACCCGGCCATAATCGATGAGATCAACCTCTTGAGACCCGATATCGTAGTCACCGTGGGTGACCAGATAGAGGGCTATACCGACGATATGGAGGCCGTGAGCGCCGAATGGGACACCGTACTGGCGTTTCTGGGCGAACTCGAGGCTCCCTGGTTCCTCCTCGCAGGCAACCATGATATCTGGAGCGACGAGTCCGATTCCCTCTACACCCTGAAGACGGGATTCGCGACATACTACTCGTTCGATCACGAGAGCACCCATTTCGTGATTCTCGACAACAGCAGGCTTGAGTCGTGGTCTGATATCTCTGACGAGCAGCTTACCTGGCTCACCGAGGACCTCGAGACCCACCGCGAGTCAGCCAGAATCTTCGTCTTCTACCATAAGCCGTTCTGGGCAGCCTCGACGGCCAACGGCAACCCGGACGCCGTGCACGATCTGTTTGTCGAGTACGGTGTGGATGCCGTCTTCACCGGGCACTACCACCACTACTTCGCAGGGGAATACGACGGAATCCCGTACTCGAGCATAGGCAGTTCCGGCGGTCATATGTACCGGGCGGATAGCGAGCCTGTTGCGCGTGGCGAGTTCTTCCAGTTCGCGTGGGCCACGGTTGGCGACGGTGGCCACGACCTGGCCATCATACACGCGGGGAGCGTCCATCCCTGGGACGTCAACACGATCGCTAACGAGCGTGAGATGTCCAGGATCGAGGGGAGTCTCATCTCCGTGAGCAGTATCCCGCTGGCTGAAGGCGCGGCCGAGTGGGTGGACGTGACCGTGACGATCGCGAATGAGGGCGTCGTTGCGATCCAGGATGAGGCCGGCTGGAATCTCCCGATAGGGTGGGTGGCCGACCCCGAGTCGTTCCAGGTTGAGATCGCTCCCGGTGAGACAGGCGAGTTTCCAGTCCGTCTGCGGAACGTGGGCGAGCTCTACCCTGTTCCGGATTTCAGCGTGACCTATCCTCTGACAAACGGCAGGACGATTGAAGCCACCGTGCCGCTCCGTGTCGTGAGATCCGCCTCCGCTCACGAACTCTCGCCGGCTCCGGGGATCGATGCAGTAGCTGATGACTGGCCGGCGACGGCCTTCATATCGAGGTTCTACCCTGCCTACGCGGGCTATGAGGTCGAGGGGAAGACGGCATTCGGTTTTGGGCACGATGCCGACAATCTCTATGTGATGGCCATCTGCAACGACCCGGAGGCCGAGGGCATTCAAGCCGCCGTCGAGAAGCGGGACGGTCCCGTCTACATGGACGACTGCATCGGGTTCTTCTTCCATCCGGATCCGGACGAGATGGTCGTCTACCAGGTCTACGTGAACTCAATTGGCACGGTCTTCGACCAGAGGATAACGTTCGACGAGAATATGCGCTACACGGTCGATGCGTCGTGGGATGGAGAGTACGAGATCACGTGCCGGACGACGGATGAAGGCTGGCGCGCGGAGGTGAGGCTGCCGTTCAGCGCATTCGGCGTGGGCTCTGGAGAGACTGGAGTATGGGGCCTGAACTTCCGGCGCAAGCAGCAGCGGACGCAGTCCCAGGCCGATTGGCAGGTTCCGATAGACTACAACCCGAAGAGCTTCGGCGAGCTGATACTGGAGTAACGTGAACGAGCGCTTCGATCTCATAGTCGTGGGTGCAGGGCCCGCGGGAAGCAGTTGTGCCGAGCGTGCGGCCGAGCTGGGTCTCCGCATCGCAGTGTTCGAGAAGGCAGAGTTCCCGCGCTCAAAGCCGTGTGCCGGTGGGCTCTCCTCGAGGGCCCTGGGGCTTCTCGGTCCATCCGTCAACAGCATCATTCACCACAACGTCCGAACCAGTGAGATCGTGGTCGGTCCGCGTGTAACCGTGACCTGGACCGGGCGCGACACAACAGTCGCCACGACCTCGCGGAAGGAACTCGACGAGTACCTTGCCGAGCGCGCGATGCGTGCAGGGGCGCGTGTGGAGTTTGGTGCTGCCGTTGATTCCGTCACCGACCTCGGTGACCGCGTAGAGATTGTGGTTGGTTCGCGCACTCTCGGCGCTCCCCATCTTGTGGCGGCCGATGGTGTCAGGGGCTCCATCCGCGGTATGGTCGGCATGCCGACACTCAGGCTTTCGGCCGCGGCATACGCGCGCGTATTCCCCGAAACGCCTCTCGCTCTCGAGCCGTTCCTCGACAGGGTGATCATCGATGGTGATGTGTGCCGCGGAGGATACGGCTGGGTCTTCCCAAAGAGGGATCATCTGAACATAGGCGTCTGTGGAACGGCGCCGCTTGGTCCGGGCTACATCCGCGACGTCGATCGCTTCATCGAAAAGCGTGGTTTGAGTTCCTGGAGGATGGAAGGTCACTTCGCGCGGCCCACACCGGCTGAGGTCAAGAAGGCGGGTCTCGCCATGGGGCGCATCCTCGTTGTGGGTGATGCCGCCGGCCTGGCGGATCCGATCACCGGTGAGGGGATCTCCTATTCGATAGCGAGCGGTCGCCTGGCGGCTGAGGCGACAAGCGAAGCAGAGGGTGGTGGATCGGACGCGTCGACGATCTATTGCAGACGTGCCGCTCAAGAGATTGTGCCGGTGCTCAACCATACGAGGCGGCTGAGCAGGCTCGTGCGTGCACTAGGCCCCGGACCACTGAGCCTGGGGCTCAGGATTCCCGGAGCGGCAGCGAAGCTGGAATCGTGGATGCCGCGCCTGGGCCACGCCTCCGAGGGCGGCGTGCTTTCGATCGATACGACTGGTCCCCGAAGGTAGAGACCCCCCCTGAACGACCAATTATTGATTCTCTGAGCATTCTGTGCTATTATAGTAAGCTAGGGTCAAATGTGTGATACATGGTGATTTCACGAGGGTAGTTTCATCACGAAGGGAGCCGATGACCATGGCGCGTGTCTCGAAGTCCTTTCTTGCGGTTCTGACGGTGGCCGGCCTTCTGCTCGGTCTTGCGGTGGGAGTTACGGCGTCAGGTCCGGACGGACCGTATATCCAGGCGAGAGTTGAGTTCGCATCCATGGCGGACTGGTATCGATTCGTGAACCTCGAGGGCATGGACATCATGAAATCCAAGCCCGGGCTGATGGTGGAGATAGTTACCAACGACGCCCAGATCGAGGAACTCCGTGCGCTCGGGTTCGGCGTGGAGGTAGAGATCGAGGACATGGCGGAGTTCTATGCCACCCGCGTGCGCGGTCCCAACTTCGGTGATTTTCACACCTTCTCCGAGACCATCGATTTCATCGACGGTCTCATCGCCGCGTACCCATCGATCGTTGGTGAGAAGATAAGCATCGGTACGAGCATCGAGGGACGCGACATCTGGGCGATCAAGATCTCGGACAACCCGGGTGTGGATGAGACCGAGCCTGAGATTCTCCTCGACGGTCTGCATCACGCGCGCGAGCCCATGTCGATTGAAGTCCTCTTGCACTACATGACCTGGCTGACCTCTAACTACGGGACCGATCCGGAGGCCACGTTCCTCGTAGACAACCGGGAGATCTGGTTCGTCCCGGTCGTGAACCCGGACGGCTATTGCTACAACGAGTTGACGGATCCAGGCGGCGGAGGCATGTGGCGGAAGAACCGACGCAACAATGCCGGCTCGTTCTGCTACGGAGTGGATCCAAACCGCAACTACGACTACGAGTGGGGTGGAGTCGGAAGCTCCGGTGATCCTTGCAGCGAAACCTACCGTGGCACCGCTCCTCACTCTGAGCCTTGCATACAGGCCTACACAGATTTCGTCACAGCACATGAGTTTGTCACCAACATCACATTCCATTCGGTCGCCGGCATGGTTCTCCTGCCATGGGGCTACACGAATGCGCACACGCCGGACGACGCGTTGTTCCGCGTGATTGCCAACAGCATGGCGCAGTACAACGGATACCAGGTGGGGCAGGCGGGCGAGATTCTCTATAACTGCGCCGGGACGACGTGCGACTGGGCGTACGGTATTGAAGACGTCTTGTCTCTCTGCGTCGAGGTCTCAGGAACTGGATTCTGGCCGGCCGAGAGTGAGATCCCGAGCCTGAATGCCGAGAACCTCTGGCCGCAGCAGTACATCTGTCGGATCGCAGGGAGCTACCTTGCGGTGGACGGAACCACGTTCTCCGGCGGCAACGGCGATCAGCAGCCGGATGCCGGTGAGACTCTCGACCTCGTTGTTTCAATCGAGAACCAGGGAGTCATTGCCGGGGCCACCAATGTGAGCGTGGCCATCGCGACGGATGACCCGTACGTCCAGCTCCACGATGCGAGCACGACACTCGGCTCGATCTCGGCGGGTTCTGCTGCCGACAACGCCGGCGACCCGTTCTCGTTCTCGGTCGATGCGGGCACGCCCGACGGACATGGGTTGGTCCTCACGCTTGAGATAACGGGAGACGGGCTCTATATGGAGGAGACACTCTCCTGGATGGTCGGGGAGCCGACGGTCGTCTTCTTCGACGATATGGAAGGCGGCACGGGCAACTGGGTCGAGAACGATGGCTACTGGGGGCTTACAAGCACGCAGTCGCATTCACCTTCGACCTCCTACACCGACAGCCCGAGCGGGAATTACGGCAGCTACCGGAACACGTGGATTGAACTCGCCACAGCCATCGATTTCTCATCGGCTACCGCGGCAGATCTGTCGTTCTGGCATCGGGTCGATACCGAGGCGGACTACGACTACTGCTACGTCGAGGCCTCGTCCGACGGCGGCGCAACGTGGTACCAGGTCGGACCGAAGTACCACGGAAACAACTACGGATGGGAAGAGGTGGAGTTGTCTCTGAACGATTTCGTGGGTACTGCGGACTTCTCGCTGAGGTTCCGCTTCACGTCCGACACGTACGTGGAGGAGGACGGGTGGTACGTCGATGATGTGACGATCAGCGGCCCGCCGACCGGGAACGTCAAACCAACGGTTCCGGCGCTCTCCGATCCGCCGGACGGCGGAACCGTGAGCAGTCCAACGCCCGACCTCACCGTCGTCAATTCGTACGACCCTGATCCGAGCGACGTGCTGACGTACGGATTCCAGGTGTACGATGATGAGCTCTGCACAAGTCTTGTCGCTTCAACGAGCGGCGTGACCGAGGGTTCAGGCACGACGTCGTGGACCGTGTCCTCGTCGCTCGGCAGCGGCACATACTACTGGCGCACCTACGCCGATGACGGCACGGAGCGGAGTCAGCTCATGGCGACGGCATCGTTCATCGTCGAGGAGACAGGGGTTCAGGACGCGGGGATTGCGACGCTGGTTCTCCACCCCTCCAGGCCGAACCCGTTCGGCAGAGAGGCATCGCTGTCGTTTGAGCTCCCGACTCGGGCGGACGTGACCTTCGATATATACAGTGTTGACGGTCGCCTCGTGAGGACGCTCGTGGACGATGAGATGGACCCAGGCACCGTCGATGTGATGTGGGACGGTCGCGATGAACATGGCCGCAGAGTAGGCAACGGTCTCTACTTCATGAAGCTGGTGGCTGGAGACGATGTGCGCCGCGGCAAGGTCATCGTCCTTAGGTAGCGACAGACAACAACTTACGCACTTCATGACCGGCTCTCCCTTGATGGGGGAGCCGGTCTTTCTGGAACACCCCTTGCAACGAAATGCCCATGTAGGCCCCCATTGGGGCTTCTCCAGGCATGTGATGAGGGGGTGTGTAATGAGGAATGCCAGAACTCTGACCGCTGTCGTTCTCGGGATCGCGCTTCTGCTTGTTTCATGCTCAAGCACGGTCGGTCCCTCCGATCCCCAAGATGGGGGTGTCATACCAACCCGGACTCTCCACGGAACCGTGGAGCTGCCGGAAGGGTCTCGAGTTGACCTCGCGGAGTTCACGATCCTGTCGTTCGCCGAGGGCGCGACCCTGGCGTCGGACGGGACGTTCACCGTCCTCATCCCCGACACCGATTCCCATCAGGTTCTCATTGTGGTGGATCCAGGCGGAATCCCGCTTGTGCTCGCCTATGTAGGATCGACCGACGATGCGATCACTGTTGATGCCGCATCAACCGCAACAGCGTTGGCGATGCTCAATCCGTTCACTGTCCTGTTCTCATCCGGCGACCGTGCGTCGCTGGCCGGATCGGTGATGGAGAAGAACGACTGGGATCGCCTTGTCACCTCAATAGAGACCGTTCTCGCGAACGCGTCGGGCGGGTCGCTGACAAGCGAACTAGTGCCGGAGATCGTGCAGGCGGCATGTGTGGTCGTCGTGGATGCGCTCGACGACGGGACGGTCAATCCTCTTCCACTGTCGGATCCGTGGCTCGAGGACATGGCAGGCGGCAGCGTCACATGGGTGAACCGGGATCCTATCTACTACACGTCGGTCTTCAAGACCGTTGGGAGCGCCGACTCGCTTCTAGTTCTCGTCGACTCGGCGAGAGAGAAGGTGAGAATCTCGGCCGGCTGGCCGCCTCTCGTTGATGTCACGAGCGTAACGCGAAGTTCTCCCGATCTGGGCGACGGCACATACGACGTGACCCTCACAAGCGCGAGTTTCAGATCCTTCGAACCCCAGACTGCAGACGGTCTCGCAACCGTGATGAACACGTGCCGGGCGATCGCCGAGATGGTCGCAGTGGGATCAGGCGTAGTCGTCGAGCATGACTCGGCGGACCTTGATCTCTCCGGATGGGACAACAGACTCGGATCGAGCACGGCGGCACACGATACATACGGCTTCATCAACGTGCTTCTGGATAACATCTCTCAAGACAGCGACGCGGTCGCGTCCTGGTTCTGGGAGGGCCCGAGCGCTGACTGTGCGGACTACATAGAGGCCTTGAGCCGGCTCATGTCCGGTATCACGTTCTCGACAGAAGTGATAGCCGCAGGCGAGACGCGAGTGCCCCTTATCTCGCGCATGGTAACGCAGACCCCCCAGGAGCAGCAGCGGATCACACAACTCGACGGAGTGATGAGCTACGTGGACTCACACTCTCCGCCGACGGCCGTGTTCACGGTGAGCCCACCGTTCGCGATGGCCGGATCTACATTCTCACTCAGCGCTCTGGCATCAACCGACCCTGACGATGAGACCGTCGATCTCGAGGTGCGCTGGGACTGGGACAACGACGGTGAGTGGGATACCGATTGGGATACACAAAAGGTGATGCAGCACGTCTTCGCGGAGGCAGGGGCGCAAAGTGTCGCGATGCAGGTGAAGGACCCCCTAAGCCTCAACGACACCGTTGTCCACACGGTCAACGTCGGTGGGAGTCAGGACAACGCAGTTCACATCATCATCTTCAGGGACGCGATTCCCTGGGGTCCTGAAGTGCCGGCGGTGCTCGACCAGATGCTTGAGATAATGGAATTCACAGAAGGCACGGGCGCGAACGAATACGAAGTCCTTGGCTCCTCGGAGATGGCAACAGCCTCGCTTACGCCAGGGGAGGATCTCATCATAATCCAGAACGATCAGCCGCAGTCGTTCTATGATGAGTACGCTGACAATCAGGTGCGCTTCCTCCAGTTTGTTTCAGGCGGAGGCACGATCTTCTGGGAGGCGTGCGATCTTGGATGGAACGGCGGGTCCATCGCGAGTGCCGGCATCATCCTGCCCGGCGCCATAGAGCTTGCCGAGTATGAGACCTGGTACAACTACGTCGCCCTGCCGGGCGCTCCGATCGTTGAGGGGCTTCCGGGCGAGCTCTACGGACAGTACGCGAGTCACGAGGGCATCAGCAACCTGCCGGACGGCGCGACCGTGTACACGGTCGACGACGCAGGACATCCGACGTTGGTGGAGTACGACTACAAGGGGGGATGGGTCATCGTCACCACCCAGCCCCTGGAACACAGCTTCTACAACAACTGGACGAGCGGTCATGTGATGCCGCGCGTTGTCAGCTACGTGCTTGGGGTTCCCCTGGTCCATGACTTCGGCGACATCATCAAGCCGGAACTCAGGGGGAGACCCAGAAGCGGTGGCGGGGATAAGGGTCTGACTAGCGGGAAGCACTAGCCTGGACGGCGATTCCTCTCCTTTGGTTCGCCGCGCTGCGACCCCTGGTTGACCCGCCCCGCCTATTCATACGGTCAGTGTCCGAGTCATCTCCTTGCCTCGGGCGCTGACCGTAGTTCATTTTGTTCCAGAACCTCCTTGCCTTCGAGAGCCTTCTTGCTTAGGCTGTTGTTGAAGCATATTCACGTAGGCAGAACAAAGTGAACCGGGAATCAGTCGGCTTCTGACTTGGGCGCCCTTGACGGTGTCAACTGCGAGTGGAGGTGGAGTCATGGCGAGGAAGCGTGTTGGAAACAAGAGAGAACGAATCATCAATGCCGCCGCCAGATTGTTCGGCGAGAAGGGCTATCATCGGACGACGACATCCGAGATCGCGGATGCGGCCGGCGTCGCCGCAGGGACGATCTACATCTATTTCAGCAGCAAGGAAATGCTGATCGTGGCGGTCTTCGAAGAGTTTCTTGGTTCTCACATGCACCGTCTCAAGGATGGAGTGGACGCCGTAGCCGGGCCGGAGGCCAAGACACGCCGCCTGCTCACGATCGGGCTCGAGCTCATGGAGAGCAACCCCTCGAGCGCGACGATATTCCTCTCGCAGCTCAGGCAGAGTTCGGAGATGATCAAGACCGTCGCGAAGAAGAGCAGCCGCGTATACAAGGACATCATAGAGGGTGTTGTGAAGGACGGGGTCTCGGCAGGGGTATTCCGGGAGTGCGATCCCGTCGCCACAGCGGTCATGATATTCGGAGCATATCAGAACGTGGTGCTCGAGTGGGTGGCTGCCGACTGCTCCTATCACCTGGGCGCGAAAGCACAGGAGCTGTCCGATTTCGTCCTCATGGGAATGGCATGCAAGGAGATCTCGGGGAGCTAGGAAGGCGGGCGGCAAGGTGGTGAGAAGCCGCCGCAGACATCAGATCCAGAGAGAGGGCGCAGCCAACATGGGTGCGCCCTCTCTACGTTCGCTCCGAAACACGTCTCCCCGCGGCGCTACCTCCGCTGTGAGACATGTTTCCCCCGGCGCTATTTCGATGAAGGGCCGGTCCGGGTTCTCAAGCCCTTCATAATGTCGCCTCGCGTCACGATCCCTGAGAGCTCTCCATCCTGAACCACCACTAGTCTTCCACCACCGCCTGCCGACATCACGCTGATTGCATAGGCGATCGTGTCGGTTGGAGAGAGGACGTTCTCGGGCGTGAGTCGCGTCATGGTCTCATCCACGCTCGTGTGTCCCCAGGCATCCCTTGCGACACGTGCTACATCCTTGATGCCGATGTATCCCACGAGTACACCTGCGCTCATCACCGGGTAGCAGATGAAGTGATGGTGAAGGAAGTTGCGCTCGAAGAGGTCGGCGAGCGTCGCATCCGCCTGAACGATGACAACGTCTCGCGTCATGACGTCGCATACTCTGATGTTCTGCGAGGCATGATTGGTGACCGCTTGACGGTAGCTCGCATCGGCGGCCTGTCTGAGGAACATTGCGATCATGATGAGCCAGAGCCCACTGATGATCTGACGAGTCGCGAGGATGAGAAGGAGTCCAACGGCTATCATGATCACAGCGAGCGCCTTGCCCGCGATGCTTGCCACGTAGGTTGCACGACGCATGTTTCCTGTTGCGCGCCAGACGAGGGCGCGCAGGACACGTCCGCCATCAAGCGGGAGTCCCGGCAGCAGATTGAAGAGCAGCAGGAAGGTGTTGGAGACGGCGAGGTAGAGGAATGAGAACTGCGCGGCGGGTCGCGCTCTACCAATGCCGAAGAGTATGACGACACCCCAGAAGATCGTCGCCAGAACGGCGCTCACGACGGGTCCTGCCAGCGCGATCTTCAGCTCCGTTGCCGGATCCGACGGCTCCCTGCTTATCTCGGCGATGCCTCCGAACAGGAAGAGGGTGATTCGCCTGACCGGGATGCCGTGCAGAACAGAGACGATACTGTGGGCCAGCTCGTGCACGAAGACGGAAGCGAAGAAGAAGAAGGCTGTGATGAGACCGAGCGAGACGTACTGGATGGTGGTCCGATCCGGGATGACGTTGGGGAACCAGCCCAGACTCAGGCTGCCCGCAATCAAGGCCACTATCAGGAACCAGCTGTAATCGGCAACCACACGGATTCCCATGACCGAGAAGAGGGGAATTCCGCGGTTGCGCCAGAAGCCGGCGACTGCCGGCCCACCTCCGGAAGCTCTCATAGTCCTCATTATGAGCCCGGAATCGCCGACCGTCAAGCGAGGGCCGGTCGTGCGGCGGAATCGGCGGAGATCGCTGAATCGGCCCCACATCTTCGGCGGAGGGTGCTCTGTGGGCCCTCGCGCCGTCGGTGGAGACCGATATGGCCCCCCGCACCGCTGGTTGAGAGGCCCCCCCGCGCCTTCCACGGAGACCGATATGAGCCCCCCGCCTTCCGCGGAGACCGATACACCGTCGCTGCATCAAAGGAGAGTGTGCGTGTCCCCAAACTCTTGCTTCGCGGGTTATGCTGTGTTACAATGGATACTTGGCAAGATACATGCGTAGATACCGGGTGAGTACCCCCAAACGGAGGGAGAACTATGCGCAGGCTGACTGCAGTGCTGGCACTGGCGATTCTGGTCGTCCTGGCCGTCGCGAGCTCCGCCAAGCTCGATGTGGAGCAGGCGACGACGGGCCATGTGATCACGGACGCCTTCGAGCGTGGAGTGATCGATCGCGCCGAGATGTACCTTCTCAAGGCCTACTCTGTCTACGCGCCTGAACTCGTTCCGGACGAGTACGTCGGCGGCGTGATAGAGAAGTGCGGGCTGCCGACGATCGAGGAACTGGAGAGCGTTCTCTCCACGCTTCCTGAGGAGGTCGCTGGTGAGATCCGTGGGCTGAGAGCGAGGCCGTCGTGCATGACGTATGTCGAGACCACGCACTTCCGCATCCACTACGACACATCGGGAGCGCACAAGATCTATGGTTGGCCGGACACGAGTTTCCGCGATGACATCATGACGGCCGCAGAGACCTCATGGACTGAGGAGGTCGACGTCATGGGCTTCCGTTCACCTCCCCCTGACGGCAGTGACCCTGACGGTGGTGGCGGGAACGACCTCTACGACATCTACGTCCAGGATCTTGGCGCGGGTCTCTTCGGGTACTGCCAGGCTACCTACTATGCCCCCGGTGGCCCTGCCAACGATGCCACGAGCTTCGTCGTCATGAACCATGATTTCAGCGGATTCGGGCACACACAGACGGAGTGCATCCAGATCACTGTGGCGCATGAGTTCTGTCACGGTCTGCAGGCCGCGCACGATGTCAACGAGCCGACCTGGTACAAAGAGTGCACGTCGGTGTGGGCTGAGGAACTCGTGTACGACAGCGTCAACGACTACACGGGCTACATAAACTACTACTACAACAGCCCGTATCAGTCGCTGGACTACAACCCCTCAGGCGGCATGCGCTGGTACGGAACATGCGTCTGGAATTTCTACCTCAGCGAGAACGTCCACGAGGACGTCATCGTCGAGAACTGGTGGGAGATGGAGACGTCGAGCGAGTATGTCGCCATGAACAACGTGCTCCTGGCGCGTGGGACATCGCTCGCGGAGGAGTTCCACGAGTTCGCCATCTGGAACTTCTTCACGAACGCGCGATATGATGGTGGTCACTATGAGGAGGGGCAGTTCTTCCCGCTCAACGCGACCTCCAGGACGTTCAGCATGTATCCGATCTCTGACGTCGGGCCGTACACCGCCATGCGTCCGGATGCGATGGCGTACAACCTGATCAAGTTCAGTAACCCCGGCAACGGCTGGACCGGTCTGCACCTCTCCTTCGATGGTCCGTCGCTCGCCATGCTCGACTACTGGACTGACCTATGTGTGCGGGATGACATCTTCGGCTCCGGCGGAACCCACCACCTCGGTGAGATCAGCCTGAACCCGTGGGGTAACGGCGATACTACGGTTGCCGGCTGGGATACGCTCGACTACATCATGATGATCGTTGTCAATGGCAGCACGAACTACGATGATATGGAGTATCTCTTCAGCGCCGAGCAGGTGGACACGGGTGTCGATGACATCGACGCTCATGTCTTCGCTCTGAAGCCGGCGAGTCCGAACCCATTCACCGCCGGAACTTCGATCTCCTACTCGATCCAGAACGGCGGCGGAGCTGTTGAGATGACCATCTACGATATCAACGGCCGTGAGGTGAGGACGCTCGTGAACGAACAGATGGCTGCGGGCGACAAGCTGGCCTACTGGGACGGCATGGACAACACCGGGGGCAAGGTTGCATCCGGTGTCTACTTCGCCAGACTGAACGTCGACGGCCTCACTGCCTTCGGCAAGCTGGTCGTGCTGAAGTAGGGTGTTCTAGTGTTCTCGTGGATTGATGAAGAGAGGGGCGGCGCTCTTGCGCTGCCCCTTCTCTCTGTGGTCGCCTGCGTAGGCCAACCCGTCTCCCGGCGGCGATCTGTGCTATGTTGTGGGCGAGGAGGAGCGACGTTGAGCAAGAAGCTCAAGAGTGAAGTGGAGTGGGTCCGGCGCGTGCGGTCGGGATTCCGATACATGGCGACCGTTCACAGCCAAGTCGGAACGCTCGTCTACAAGGCGCTCAAGATCAGGGACAGCTACTCCTCGCGCTCGCTCCGGCTGCGCCACTGGGACACCACCGGTGGGCAGGTCACGCTGACCGATGACGAGTACAAGGCCGTCATCCCCGTCTACGACTTCGGTTTCATCCACAATCTCTATCACATGACCGGTACGGACCCGGAGACGGTCGTGCTGGCTGTCTGGTACCTCGTGGCGCACGAATGGGGTCACTACTATCTGGCGAGGGCGGAGAAGCGGAACCAGGAGCGCGACGCCGATGCCTTCGTTGAGCGAGTGATGATCCGCGTGGGATTCGATGAGGATGAAGCCGGGACGGCCGAGGAGCACTACTGGAAGGTCTTCAATGCGGACAAGAGAGTCAAGGCCGCGTAGGGACGCCCGCACGGGCTTCAGCGATCGAGGAGAAGCCCGGACGTAACAACAAACACCTTCCCACCGCGTTCGATTCTCTCGGCGAGCACATCGTCCGCGTCGCCGGGCCTCATACTGTCACCGCCTGCCTCTTCCACGATTCTCTGAGCAGTAGCATCCGGCGCCCCTATGACGAGTGCCAGGCGCCCGGATCCCGTCAGGTCGACCGCCAGAAGCGCCCCGCCTATCGAGTCGAGCGCGTGAGCACCGACAATGGTCACGTCGGCATGCTCGGTGCTGCCTGCCTTGGCCGCCATCACTGATTCGAGGCTGCCGAAGTAGATGTAGACTTCTCCACACCGTCCACGGTCGGAGCCGTGGCCGGCGAACTGCGCAGCCGCGATCAGATCCTGGGGTCCGTCCCCGTTCATGTCGGCCATGAGCAGGGGGAGGCCGAAGAGACTCCACCTGGATCGGGCGACGAATCGCGGTCGCACATCGCCCGATGAACCGTCCGTCCCCGAGTCCGCAAGATCGAGCGCTCCAGTGAGACCGTCGTCACCCCCGAAGAGCAGGTACACCTCGCCGGCAGCGGTCTCCTTGTCTCCCTTACCACGGGCTCCATATGCTGACACGAGTACATCATCATTGCCATCAAGGTCGACGTCTCCAGCGGCGATCGTGCGTCCAAGAAAACCTCTCCCAGCGGCCCCGGTTATGATCGCGCTTGCGTGGTCGGGAAGCGTGATTTCGGTTGTGCCGGGAGCGACCGCGCCATGGTCGGCAGGTTCCACCGAGCCCACCGAATCGGGAGCCGGAGGTTCAAACGACGCAAAGATCTCGGTGACCTCGACCACATAGACCTTCCCGACATCGAAGCGGTTCCGGCCTGGTCCATCTGCCAGATAGGCGCCGATAAGAAGTTCGCCGTCTCCATCGCCGTCGGTGTCGGCAACGGCGATACCCCGGATGCCGTCTCCCGCATCCTCTCCGGTTATCCGGATTCCCGCAACCAGGTCCACAGGGATCTCGCCGGTCGCCTGCATGAGCAGGGCGCCATCAAGCACATGGATCTCTCCTGCGTCCCGACCGCGTGGTCCAGGGGATCTGAATGCTGAGACGATGAGTTCATCACGGCCGTCGCCATTGAGGTCCGCTACCAGAAGAGAACTCCCGAGCCGTCCCGCATCCTGAGTCCCTCTTATGATCAGCCGCGCATCAGCCGGCGAGAGGCGGAGCCCGCGGGCACTGTCTGGGATGTCGAAGAGATAGAGCGCCCCCTGGAGCATGGCGCCGGGAAGGCCGTCGTCAGGCGCCCCAACCACCAGCTCGTCAGAGCCATCGCCATCCCAGTCTCCCGCAGCGACGGTTGCCCCGAATCGTGAGCCTGCGGTAGTGCCCGCGATCGCGATGGTGGCAAGTTCGGACTTGGCCGTGACGCCTCCGTTGGCGGCGATATCCGCCGGAGAGAATACATAGACACCGCCGGCTCCAGGATATCCATCGTCAGAGGCTCGACCCGGCGCCCCGACGATGATCATTTCAAGACCAGACCCGGCAAGATCGCCGGTGGTCAGGCAGTAGCCGAACTGCTCACCGACTGTCTCGCCGGAAAGGACGGTGACGCCGACCTCTGCGAGGTTGATGGTCCGGCCCGCTGCTCTGCACGTGGGATGGATGGCAACCAGAAGAAGCACCGTAAGCCAGACGCACAGGCTCGCTCGACGTCGCGATTCGGGTCGGTGCGTTGGGCTGCATGACCCAGACGGCACGGGCCTGTACGTTCGGGAGCGTGATCCACCTGGTCTCATCATGTACTCACCTCGTTTTGGTTCTCGCACACGTTCGCCCAGTCAGACGTGGCAAGCAGCCTGGAACTTCAGCGTGAGTATGGTCCCGCACGCCGGGGCCGTCAAGGAGGGAGCGTCGCTTGACACGCTCCCGATCACTCGCTAGAGTGCCGGCATACGCATCTCGATTGGTGTTCCTGAGTCGTGTTCCCGTGTGCAGGAGTGGGGAGAAGTGAAGTTGATCAGCACTGGCCTTGTCGTCACCTGTCTTCTGCTCCTGATTCCGGCCGCCTTCGCAGAGGCGGGGGTGGACGCACCGCCTCCTCTCGACGAGATCATTGAGTCCTACGACGCGGGCATCGTGAGCACGCGATCGCTCATAGAGAGTCTGAGCGTGAACCAGATCATGGTTGAGCCGCAGAAGGACGGCTCGAGCAAGCGAGCTCAAGCCGTGCTCACATACGTGGTAGGGAAGGGCATGAGGCGAGACGAACTCGCCTCCGAGCTTTCCTACCCAGTGGGCGAGTTCACACTCGAAAGCCTGACCGGTCCGGAGCTTGGAAGCGATGAATACTCCCTGGCGCTCGGTGGCACCGAGGAGATGGAGGGGGACATGTGCTACAGGGTCGACGTCACGGCCGTAGCACGAGACATGCATCACTTCGACGGGACCGTCTGGATATCGGTCACGGATCACGGGCCGGTTCGTGTCGCAGGAGTCGTGGCGGACCCCCTTTTTCCCGTCACGGAGATAACGCTCGACAAGTCGTTCGAGCCGTTTGGGTCTGGGATGCGGCTGGTTGCACGACACTCGGGGGAGGTTGAGGCGAACCTGCTCGTGGGTCGGAAGAGGGCCTTGAGACACATTTTCTACGAGGAGTACAGGATCGCCCTGATCAGGCAGCCCTGAGGGCTTTTCCTATTGACACAATACTGTGGTTTCCTGTATCTGTACATGAGAGATGTTCAGGAAGGTTGCGGCTGACCAATCTGGAGGCCCTGCGGGGGGCCAGGAGTCGCCGGAAGGTGATTCCCCATCGTGAATAGGGAGGGATGCGTGGCGCCCGGAGAGGCTCCCGTCTCCCTCCTGTTCTTTGTTGTGCCGTCATCCACGCAACAGAAACGGCCGCCCCATCCATCCGGACAGGGCGACCGTTCGTGCGTCATGGGCTCTGGAGCTTCACGCTGTGGCAGCTGATCTACCTGTACAACCCCTTGATGGCGCCCCAGGAGACATCCTCCACCGGATTGCCTCCGCAGTCTCCGCCGAGAGGCTCCTGACCCACACCTCCGTGGGAAAGGATACAGAAAACCTGCAGGCTGTCGTCACACAGCACGATCAAGCCAGGGGACTCCGGATGATACGTGATCTCGATATCACCGGGTGTGCCCGTGTACATACAGTGCAGCACTGCGATGGGCATCGGCTGCATAGCAGGTGTTATGCAGTCAGTCGAAGTCAATGTGATGCCCGTCTCATACAGACCGATTGACACATAGTCTGGCAGGAGAACCTCGAAGACCGTAGCGGAACTCATCCCCGGTGTTAACTCCAGTCCGAAGGAGATCTCCATGAATCCCGGCCCGTCGAAGAAGGTCTCGACCATGATGAAGGCATCAAAGATCGTATAGGGCACCGGGTCAATCCGATGATTGTAGTATGGCGGATCGAAGTCGATGTAGATGTTCTCCGCTATGATAGGATTCGCGAGTGCTATGCCGGCACCCAACGTCACGATTACTACTGAAACGATAACAGTACGTATCATGTTTACCTCCTTGTGAGCCCAGTGCAGACCGCGCACTAACATTATACCACAGAATGCTCCAACTTCCCAGTTCACATCTGTTGGGTACTGAGAGCCGGATCGATGAAAGGCGTCGCGTATCTTGACGCAAACGGATGGTCCTCATCGTGCCCAAAGGCGCCGTCAACGGCCCTCGCGGTCCCTCCTGCGCTGTGTTATGCTGACGGAACTTGCGGACTCACGGTCCGCGTTTCCGTATTCAGCCGTGGAGAGGCTCAAACGTTGGGCAATCTCAAGAGTATTCTCAAGCATTTCGCCCGGTACCGCCGCGCCGTCATCATCGGTGTCCTGAGCCTGCTCTTCGTCGACGGGCTCCAGCTCCTCATTCCACGCATCATCAAAGACGCCGTGGATAATCTCACGGCCGGCACAGCAACCGGCAGCGGGCTCGCGGTGAACGGACTGACGATAGCGGTGTTTGCGGCCGTGATCGCCGCCTTCCGCTTTGTGTGGCGCTATCTCATCATAGGGACATCGCGGCACATAGAGGAAGACATCAGAAACGCGATCTTCAAGCATCTACTGAGACTGTCGTCCCGCTACTTCGCTCGGACGAAGACGGGTGACCTCATGGCACACGCCACGAACGACCTGAACGCCGTACGCATGGCGTGCGGCTTCGGACTCGTGGCCATGACGGACGCGATCATCCTCGGCTTCGCGTCGATAGGGTTCATGCTTGCCCTGAATGTCAAGCTGACGCTTCTGGCGCTCATTCCGATGCCCATCATCGCCTTCTTCACCCTGAGGGCCGGCAAGCTCCTTCACCAGCGCTTCGAACGCGTCCAGGAGACCTTCTCCGACCTGATGGAGGGGGTGCGAGAGAGCATCTCGGGCATCCGTGTCGTCAAGGCCTACGTGCAGGAGGACCATCAGGAGGAGGGACTGTCTGATTTCGGGCAGCGCTATGTTCGTCGGAACGTCGAACTCGTCCGGATATGGGGCGCGTTCTTCCCGTTCGTAATGCTGATGTCGAGCATGAGCATCGTAATCGTCATTTTCATCGGTGGGCGTCAGGTGATGCTCGGGACGATCTCGACCGGGGATCTCGTGGCGTTCATGAGCTACCTCGGCATACTGACCTGGCCGATGATGGCGATGGGGTGGGTCGTCAATGTGCTCCAGCGTGGCTCGGCCTCCATGGGAAGAATCAACAGGATTCTCGAGTCCGCTCCCGAGATCGCGGATTCCGAGGGGGCCGTGGATCTGGATGTGGTTCGTGGTGAGATCGAGTTCAGAAATGTCACGTTCAGCTACGAGGACGATGCTCCGCCCGCGCTCACGGATGTAAGTTTCGTTGTCCCAGCCGGGAGCACTCTGGGGGTGCTTGGGAGAACCGGATCCGGGAAGAGCACCATCTGCAACCTCTTGGTGAGGGTCTTCGAGACCGGGGAGGGGCAAGTACTCCTGGACGGTCACGACGTCAAGGAACTCAGCCTGAAGACCGCGAGGAAAACGTTCGGCTATGTTCCGCAGGACACGTTCCTCTTCTCGGACACGATCGCCGAGAACATCCGTTTCGGAGCGCCGGATGCCACCGACGACAGCGTGCGGCGGGCAGCAGAGGCAGCAGGCATTCTCGGCGAAATCGAGGAGTTCTCAGAGGGCATGGAGACGCTCGTGGGGGAGAGGGGCGTCACTCTCTCTGGAGGGCAGAAGCAACGGATCGCCATTGCCAGGGCCATCGTGGCAACACCGTCGACCATCATTCTCGATGACGCTCTCTCTTCAGTTGATACGGCGACGGAGGAAACGATCCAGAAGGGTCTCTCCGCTGTGCTTCAAGGAAGGACAAGCATCATCGTGTCCCACAGGATCTCGTCCATCAGTGGCGCCGACGACATCATCGTGCTGGATGCCGGGCGCATCATCGAACACGGAACACACCAGGAACTCCTGGAGGTGGGTGGTCTGTATGCGGATATCTACGAGAGGCAGCTCCTTGAGCAGGAGATGGACGATTCGGATGCCGTCCAGACCTAGGGCAGGGCGAAGCGAACAGCGAGTCCGAGGAACACACGAGAGAAGCAGATGACACACGACCACCACGACGAGACCACCGGCAAGCCGTTCGACGCGCGACTCGTGCAGCGGCTCATCGTCTTCGTCCGACCCTACTGGCGCACCGTCGCGGCGGCTGTGGCCATACTGATACTCGTGGCGGGTTTCGAGCTGGCGCTTCCCTTCCTCGTGCGGTCTGCGATTGACGACTACATCGTTGCCACCACTCGAATCCTGCACGCGGAGGATGAGTCCTCAGGCTTCGTGTCGGAGCACAGGGATGATCTCCTCCCGATCGATGATCTCGGGTCGAGATGGGAGGGCTCTCGTCCGGCGAAGGCATATCTCGTCACAGCGAGTGACCTCTCCGGGTACGACCCCAGAAGCGTGGCGAGGGCGTCGGAACTCGGTGTCATTCTGGAGGGTTCGTACTATACGGCCACGCGCGACAAGGTCATCCTCGCGGGACTTGCGCCAGACGAGTTCGTCGTGGCGGGCGACCGGGTGGCACTCCCTGGGGATGTTCTCGCAACGCTGTCACATACACAGACCCACATTCTGCGCGAGGGCGATGCCAGAGGGCTCGGCCGAATAGCGATCATCATCCTGGCGATGCTCGTCATCTCCTTCGGGTTCACCCTTCTTGAGATCAACATGATGGAGCTCACATCTCAACGGGTGATGTACGACATCCGGATGAAGGTGCTCCGGCACATGATGAGGCTCTCGCTCTCCTTCTTCGACAGGAACCCCGTCGGGAGACTGGTGACGCGCGCCACGAACGATGTCCAGGTTCTGCACGAGATGTTCACATCCATCGTCACCATGTTGCTCCGCGATCTCTTCGTGCTCATCGGAGTCGTCGTTGTTCTTCTCAGACTCAACTGGCGACTGGCGCTCGTGAGTCTGGCTGTGCTTCCCTTCATGGCCTGGGCAACCGCGGCCTTCAGCGTCAAGATACGCGACGCCTTCCGCGAGGTCCGCGTCAAGGTTGCGAAGATCAACACCATGCTTCAGGAGAGCATCGGTGGAATGCGTGTAATCCAGATCTTCGCTCATGAGACGGAGAGTCTCAGGCGTTTCTCGGGAATCAACCACGAGAACTTCCTCGCGGCGATGAAGCAGATACGAACGTTCGCGATGTTCATGCCACTCATGGAGCTGGCTAGTTCGATCGCCATAGGATTGGTCATCTGGTACGGCGGCGGGAGCGTCATCAGGAACACACTGTCGCTCGGAACTGTCGTTGCATTCCTCTCGTATGTGCAGATGTTCTTCCGCCCCTTAAGGAACCTCGCTCAGCAGTACGGCACGATGCAGCAGGCGATGGCGTCGTCGGAGCGCATTTTCATGCTTCTGGACAACGACCAGATGATACTCGATCCGGACGAACCCGTCCGGCCGGACACTGTCGAGGGTCGCATCTCCTTCGAGAACGTGAGCTTCTCCTATGTCGAGGGAGAGCGGGTTCTGAGAGACATGTCGTTCACCGTCGAACCTGGGGAGACTGTCGCCATCGTGGGGGCAACCGGATCCGGCAAGACCTCGATCATTAATCTGATCGAGAGATTCTACGATGTCGAGGAGGGAAGGGTCACTCTTGACGGGATCGACATTCGTCAAATGGACCGATCGTTCCTGCGCTCGCACATTGGATTGGTCATGCAGGATGTGTTCATCTTCGCGGGTGACATAGGCGGGAACATCCGCCTCGGCAATCAGGAGATCGACGACGAGCGTCTGCGGGAGGTGGCCCACCACGTCAACGCGGACACCTTCATCGACAGGCTCCCCGGAGGCTATGACGAGGAAGTCCACGAGAGGGGAGTGACCCTCTCGACCGGGCAACGTCAGCTCCTTGCGTTCGCGAGAGCGCTGGCGTTTGATCCCGCGATTCTGATTCTCGATGAGGCCACCGCCAACATCGACACCGAGACCGAGCACCTCATACAGCAGGCGCTTGTCAGACTGATGGCCGGGAGAACGTCGATCGTCATCGCGCACCGTCTGTCTACTATCCAGCACGCGGACAAGATACTGGTCATGCACGGCGGCAAGATACGAGAGGCCGGCACGCACCTGGACCTTCTCTCGCAAAGAGGGTACTATTATCATCTCTACCAACTTCAGTATGCCCAATAGGGAGCCGTTCAGATGCCATACGTTCTCATAGGCACCGTTCAAGACAAGCCGTTCCGATGTCTATTGAAGGAAGGTGAGCAGTCCGTGGGTCGCGCCGAGGGCGTCGATGTCCGGCTCGAGCACGGCACTATCTCGCGCAACCACGCCCTTATCGCGGTCGAAGGTTCCAAGGTCACGCTCACCGATCTGGGCAGCAGGAATGGCACCAGAGTAGACGGACAGGCAGTGAACGGCACGGTGGACCTGCTGCCCGGGTCGAGGATCGAGTTCGCGAGCCTGGCCCTGTCGATGGTAGAGGAGGGGCAAGAAGCCGCGCTGGATAGCGAGGCGAGAGCGCGTATCGATGGCGACCCAAGCACGGACGGGGAACACGAGTACCAGCTGGACGATTCCTCCATAGAGTGCTCGTCCATTTCCATGGGCGACATATTCGCCACGGGCGTCGACGTCGGGGCGGATACGAGCTACAACCTGTTCCGTGTTCTCGCGGACGCGGGTGAGTTCCTCACCATGGACCGTCCGCTCGCGGAGACCTACGAGCTGGTGCTGGACCTGGTCGGGCGAATCGTCAGTACGGATCGAATGCTGCTGCTTCTGATCGAGGATGACGCGGCGGAGCCGGTCGTCACGGCATCGCGTTTCCGGGACGGCGCCGAGGAAGAGGGAATAGTCCTCAGCAGCACTATGGTCCGGAAGGTCCTGGACGACGGTGAGGCGCTCCTGACCACGGACGCTCAGGATGATTCGCGTTTCGGCGGTGCGAACAGTATCGTCCAGCAGGCCATCAGGTCTGCGATGGCGGCTCCTCTCTTCGACAACGAGAACGTGATCGGGATCCTCTACGCCGACACGAAGGACCCCGCGTCGTGGTACCGGGAGGACGAGCTCAGGACCTTCACCTCACTCGCCAATATCATAGCGGTCAAGATCACACATGCGCGTCTCGCCGCTCTTGAGGAGGAGAGGAAGCGCCTCGAGCGCGAGCTGTCGACGGCGAGGGACATCATCAGCAACATCCTTCCCTCGGAGATCGGGAAGGTGCCCGGGTACGAGATAGCTGTCTACAATGAGTCGTGTACGGAGGTTGGTGGCGATCTGTACGACGTTCGTCCGCTTCGGGACGGGAGATGCGTGATTCTGCTCGGTGATGTCGCCGGTAAGGGACTCGGCGCCGCACTCCTGGTCTCCTGCATCGTGCCCGTCGTCCAAGTGCTGATGAGTCGCCCCGGTGATCTTGCCGAGACGGCGGGGCTCATCAACAGACAGGTTTGGCAATCGACCGATGCAGTGAAATACGCGACGCTGTTCATCGGCGTTCTCGATCCATCGACCGGGCGACTCGACTACGTAAACGCCGGCCACAACCCACCGTATCTCGTTGAGCAGGATGGAAGCCTGAGCGAACTCGCTTCCACGGGAATGCCCGTCGGAATGGTGGAGAGCGTCCCCTACGACGCCGATTCCGTGACGCTCGATCCGGGTGCACTGGTCGCGATCTTCAGCGACGGCATCACTGAAGCCGAGAACGGGAGCGACGAGTTCTACGGGGAAGAGCGGCTGATGGAAAAGCTGGTCCGGGAGCACGCAGAAGAAGCCAATGTCGTTCTCGAGCGCGTGTGCGCCGATGTCGCAACGTTCGCCGGTGACAGATCACAGTCGGACGACATAACCCTGCTGGTCCTGCGCAGAGAGCCGTAGACGCCGCGCGTGCGCGGCGCTCGAACTGCAGATGCGGCCCGGGCAGCGCCCGAACCGTCGGACTACGTGGGTGACGGCGCTCCCTGATCGCGTACTGCCCGAAGATGATGGCGCATTGCCGCCACGATGATCAGCCCACCCCCCACAAGACTGAGCCAGTCCGGAACCTCACCCCAGAACACAAGACCGATGACAAGAGCGAAGATGACGTGGGCGTAGTTGTAGATGGAGAGCCTCGACGCCGGCGACTGGTGATACCCGTACGTCAGAGAGAACTGGCCGATGGTAGCGAACACACCGGCGGCGAGGACGTAGCCGAGCTGCTCGAGCGTTGGGCGCACGTACCTGAGCAGCGTCGGCGGCACGGTCACCGCTACCGCGACGAGCGCGAAGTAGAAGACGACCCTATAAGGCGGCTCCTTGCCCCTGAGGAAACGGACCACCGGGTATGCGGCTCCCGAGAAGATTGCGGAGACGATCCCTGCGACGGCAGGAACGGCCTTGAAATCGAGCTGTGGTTTGATCACAAGGGCCGCGCCCACGAAAGCTATGATCAGCGAGGGGATGACGTAGCGCGGCAGCTTCTCCTTAAAAAATGCGACCGCAAACACGATGACGAAGAACGGCGACAGCTTGTTGAGAATGGTCGCGTCCGCAAGGGCCAGATGACCGATGGCGTAGAAGTAGAGGAGCATCGCGCCGGTACCGAATGCACCGCGTAAGAGGAGTACCGGGATGTTCGGGTTTGCCCGAAACGGGTTGTCGCGGTGGTGGAAAGCCACCGCGCCCGCTATCGCGAGCGACACCAGACTTCTGATGAGCGCCTTCTCGTAGACCGGCAACGTTCCCGAGAGCTTCACCATCATGCCGACGAGGGCGAACGAGAGCGCGGAGATGAGAATGGCGAGCACCGCGCGCGTGTGGTTGTCATGAGTGATCGGGTCGCGGCCTCCCTGGAATCGGCGGCTCGTACTGCCGGCTTTGTGGAGTCGGCGGTCCGCGCCGTTTCCGTCTCCGCCCTTCATTCTCTTCCTTTCCGAACGAGCCTGTCGAAAGAGCGAACGGCGATTTCGACGCTGCCCATCCAGGTTCCCAGTCTGTCCGGCGACTCAGGGTAATTGCGGTAGAGCCGGTGAATGGCTGAGACGCAGTGTGCCGACTCGAGCAGGAGCTTGAGAAGCGCCGGTCTTCTCGCGGCCCTTCCGACTGTCCCTAGTATCTCCCTGACACGAAGTCCGGGTGACTGGCTGTAGAGCGACCGGAAGGCGCGGCCGGCAGTGCCGATCTCTCTTGCCACGAACGCCACTTCGTCGGGCGTGAGGCGACCAAGGAGGCGGCGAATGAGATCCTGTGCGGCATGTGGAGCGCCCAGTGTGTGCATCGTCTCGACGCCGTACTCCCACAGTCCGGCTGCCGAGCAATCGCCGGTCCGCACCGCCGCTCCTGCCACGCGCCCGGCGACCGATCCAGCAATGATGGAGGGGGCGATTCCGCCGCCATGGAGCGGATTGGTGTGGCACGCAGCATCACCCACTGAGAGGAAGCCGTCGCCGACCAGGCTGGCCAGAGGACGCCTGAGTGGGATCATCCCGGAGCCGGATCGAAGAGAGCCTGCCCTTGCGACATCACCGCCACCTGTATCGGAGCCGGATCGAAGCGAGCCCGTCTCGGGAGCGTGGGCGTCAATAAGATCTAAGCCGTCCAGGTAGGAGTGTAGGTACCTCTTGAGGGACCGGTCCGCAGTCGCAAGCGATGCCCCGATGCCCGCGTTCACGAGGCGACTCCCCATCGGGAATATCCAGGCGTAGCCGTCGCGGGCTCCTTCCGGAGCGATCTGAACGATGGCTCTGTTGGGTCTGTCGAGGTCCCTGGCCAGAGGGAGTATCTCGTAGTAGCCGATGCCTGTCTCAGAACGTCCCAGATGGTCCAGGTGTGTAGGTCCTCCGGTCTTCGTCAGGATCGACCGGAAGCCGGTGGCATCCACGACGACGAGTCCGGTGACGCTCGTCTCCGTCCCGTCCGGACAACGGACGCCGACAATCCGTTTGCTGCGGTCATTCCACCCGATACACGTGTGACCGCTCAGCAGAGTGACCCCGCTCTCCAGAGCGTCGATGAGAAGGCGCTGCCCGAGCACCGGGCGATTGAGAATGACACCGGGTTCGTCGAGTTCGGCTGCTGGTGAGCTACCGGGAAGTCCGAGGAGTCCGGACGTGACCGTGCCGGCGATCTCGGCGCCTGTCAGAGGCCCCACGATCTCCGATACCGCGCGGACAGCATCCGAGGAGAGGGCGCCTCCGCAGGCCTTGCGTCCGACGTCATCGATTGCCCTGCTCTCCATGAGCAGGACCTGGACCCCTGCGCGTGCGGCTGCAGTCGCGGCCACGCACCCGGCGGTGCCGCCCCCGATCACGATCACATCAGCGTTTCTTGAATCGAGTCCGACCATAATGCCAGAGAGCCTACCAGTGGTTGCTCCGGGGGTCAAATGCGGGAACCAGGGGGGACCGTATCGCATCGAACCAGAGGACGCATGGCCAAGCCTATTGAAATAAGGTACAGATCATGCTATAATACTGTTTGTCAAGAATCTAGCGGCCGGTTGCCCCCCGCAAGCGGTAGCGCTTAGTCATGTGCGTTATCAAGGAGCGAAGACAGATGAGTTCTGATTCAAGGAAACTCTCACACCTTCTCGTCGGTGTCCTGGTTGTGTCGGTGGCAGTTCTCGCAATGATGAGTCTGCCCGCCGTCGCCGGCGTCGACAGAGAGGTCTCTCAAGAGGAACAGGCGTGGATCGATGAGATCAACGACCGCATAACCGAGATGGGATACGACTGGGTTGCCGGACCGACCAGCGTGTCGAACCTGTCGCCTGGGGAGAAGGCTCTAAGGCTCGGTGGTGAGATGCCGGCCGACATCGCTGCGATCTTCGACACTCTGCAGCCACCACCCGAGGTCCGGGGGATGACGTTTCGTTCCAGTTTCGACTGGCGCGACTTCGACGGCGTGACTCCCGCCAAGGACCAGGCCGACTGTGGCTCGTGCTGGGGGTTCGCAGCGTGCAGCGCCACTGAAGCCCACGTCAGGATCTACGAGGGTGTGATCCTGGACATCTCGGAGCAGCAGACGATCGACTGCAACGATCAGGGCTCGGACTGTGATGGTGGATGGGCGGGCGCCGCCTATGCTGTTCACCAGGACCCGGGCGCGGTGAGCGAGGAGGACATTCCCTACCTGGCCAGCCACGGCCACTCCTGTCGCCAGAGAACCTACGATAAGGTCGCCATCATCGACGGAACGGGCAACGTGTCGAACACGGTTTCGAGTCTCAAGTATGCCATAGAGACCTATGGGCCTCTTTCTGTCGGCATGTGTGTGTACGAGGACTTCTACGGCTACACAGGCGGGTGCTATGAGAACCCAGGCAACGACTGGACCAACCATGTGGTTCTCATGCTCGGATGGGACGACGACATGTGTGGCGGCAGTGGCGCATGGATATGCAAGAACAGCTGGGGTGGTGACTTCGGTGATGGCGGGTTCTTCTATATCAAGTATGGGACGTGCCGCATTGGCTCGGGCGCGATGCGACCCGTGAACGCGCACATTCCAAAGACCATTCTCGTTCCCGACGAGTATGCATCCATCCAGACGGCGATCGACAATTCCAACAGAGGTGACGTCATCAAGGTCGCCGAAGGCACCTATGTCGAGAACATAGTCCTCGGAGACTACAGGTCACTCTATGGCGGTTACGATGCGACCTTCACATACTGGGACCCTGAAGCCCATCCTGTCATTATTGACGCCGGAGGATCGGGTCACGGCATCTACGTGGAGGACGAGGACAAGATCGTGATCGACGGAGTCACGGTTACGAACTCCGGTGGAACCTATGCGGGCATCTACCTCAAGGACGTCGAGGCGATCGTGAGAAATGTCGACGTCTACGGCTGCTGGAGGGGACTGGTCCTGACCTACGGAAGTGGGGGTACCGACGGGGATCTCAACATCGAGATGTCGAGCTTCCATGACAACACAGGGGCCGGTATCTTCATCAACGATCCACCGAATACCTTCGTGAACCTGCTCTATGTGGCGAGCTACGATAACGGCGCCGCCGGCATCTACTCATACTCTACCGACATAGACGTAACGAACTGCACGATCACAGGGAACGGCCTTGACGGTGGCATTGATCTCAGGGTGACGACCGGCAGCGTAATCAAGAACAACATCGTTGTATCGAACACCGGCTACGGGATCACGTGCACAAGCGCTACGCCGGATGCGAGCTACAACGATGTCTGGGATAACTCGAGCGGCGACTACAACGGTTGCAGCGCGGGTGTGGGAGACACGTCAGTCGACCCCATCTTCTGTGATGCAGGAGCAGGGTTCTATGCAGTCCACGCGACGTCACCGACACTGACCGGAGGCCAGGGAGGCATCGCGCAGGGTGCTCTTGGCATCGGTTGCCCGGAGGGTCCGGAGGACCTTCTCCTGGCACAGGACGGCGCATCGATGCTCCTCTCGTGGAGCCCACCGCCGTGGCGGCGGGCCACGGTCGACTACTACGTCGTGTACCGTGATACGACGGCTCTTCCTGGTACAGAGATAGCGACGGTTGCTGCGCCGGATACGAGCTTCGTCGATATCACCATCCCGGCATGCGAACTCAACTACTACCGTGTGTCCGCTGTTGACGATGGCGGCCTGGAAGGCGCACCGTCCAACAAGGTATTCGGGAGTCTCTGCTACGCCGCACCTTCTGGTCTCGACGTGCAGTTCACGGAGGGTGCGAACGAGATGTCGTGGGGGGCCGCTGAAGGTCCGGTAGACTACTACGTCATCAATCGCGGTAACGTCATTGCAGAACCGGAATCGCTGGCGTGGGTCTCAAGCGTCGACACATCCTTCGTGGATATCTGGACGTCCGGGTGTCCGAGGGATAACTTCTCGTACGAGATCGTTCCAGTCTACGACACCGGCTGGCACGGACAGCCGTCCAGCCTGGTCTCGGTAGATCCGTCGCCGTCTCCGCCGTCAGGTATAACAGCGGAGTGGGTCGGACCCGATATCGTGCTCACGTGGGATGAGAACTGCGAGAGCGATTTCAGACGATACTGGGTCTACCGCGACAGCATTCCGTTCTCTGATCCTATTGACTCGGAGCTGCTGGTCGGGTTCACCGCTGATCTTACACATACTGATGAGAGCATGCTCCCGTATACCACCTGGTTCTACCGGCTGGCCGGGAGCGATGCCAGTTCTCAGAAGAGCGTCTATTCCGAGATGATCTGGCTCGGCACAGGCCAGAAGCTCGAAGTGCCGTCGCCGTACGCCACGATTCAGGCGGCCATCAATGCGGCGTCGGCCATCGACACCGTCTGGGTGAGCCCCGGAACGTACGATGAGAACATCACTCTCAAGGACGGGGTTCTTGTGATGAGCTCAGATGGTGCGGCTTCGACGACGATACGCTCGTCGAGTGGAGCGGTCGTGTCCGGGGCGGGCCTCGGCGATCTCACGCTTCTTGAGGGCTTCACAGTCGATGGGCAGGGGACTGCAGAGAGCGGTCTGGCTGCGTCATCGGGCGTGATGCGTGTTATCGATTGTGTCTTCCAGAACTGCACCAATGGCGCAAGCTTCGATTTCGGAGCCCTGTTGCCGATAACGGGAAGCACATTCACGCTCTGTTCGAACGGTGTGACGGTTGCTGATTCATCAGCCCCCTTCTTCTCCGGTTGCACGTTCTCCGACAACACGTTCGCCGGCATCTACAGCAACAGTGATCCTGGCCCTGAGGTTGGACGGACACTGGTGGATGCGAACGACTTCGAGAACAACGCGTACTTCCACGTGTTCAACCTGAACGCCGCGACCGTGGATGCGGACTACAACTACTGGGGCGATGTGTGCGTGGAGGCGGGCTGGTTCTACGGTCCTGTCGACTACATCCCGTGGACGGACGCCGCGCACGAGAACTCCTATACGGAGTGCCCGAACTCAGTGCCGGATGGTGACGTGCCCGAGCGGGCATTCTCGAGCTACAACTTCCCGAACCCGTTCAATCCGACCACCTCGATCAGATACGCGATCCCGGGGCCGGGCGGGCGTGTCACCCTCTCGATCTACGATCTCTCCGGGCGCAGGGTGAAGACTCTCGTCAATGCTGATGTCGCGCCCGGTACGTACACGGTGACCTGGCGCGGTCTTGACGACACGGGTCGACAGCTCGGATCCGGCGTCTACTTCTACAAACTCGAGGCGCCTGGGTTCCTCGAACAGAGGAAAATGGTGATGCTGAAGTAGACCGAGTCCGGTCTGCGGACAGTGAAGCCCCCGCCGAGAGGTGGGGGCTTCCGCATTTCAGGGACCATGCTCCCATGGAACCGAAGAGACTTCCGTTGAGAGCTAATCATTGACTTATAGTGCGAAGTTATGTAAAATATGGAAGTTACTATCAACCTCAAAGGGAAGGAAAGAGCAATGCGGAATTGCTGCGCGCTGTTCATAGCTCTGATCGTCGTTGCCACATTGGCGGCGCCGGTCACCTGTATGGCACAGCTCTATGTGGCCAACGATAACAACGGCCGCGTAATCAGCTACGTCGACACCTCAGGGACCATTCTGAATCCCGGTGAGGCCTTCAATGACATAAAGGGAATGGCGATTGAGGAGGACGGGACGATCCTGGTCGCCGAGGAGTTCATGATAAAGCGCCTCGATCCCGTTACCGGGACCATCACGATCATTGACCCGTACGGATATTGGATCGTCGATGTCTATCCGGATGCGGAGACACCCGACATCTTCACGATCACCGGTGATGCATACGCTGCCCTCAACGTGATGCTGGCTGGGGCGCCTCCGGCCGAGTGGGCTCACGGCTTTGATGGAATGCCCGTCGATCTCCAGATCTACCCCATTGGCGATAGAGCCGGGCACGTGATCGTCCTGGTTCAGGGCTACCAGTTC
The DNA here is from genome assembly GCA_964521425.1 of uncultured bacterium. Taxonomy (GTDB): domain Bacteria; phylum Joyebacterota; class Joyebacteria; order Joyebacterales; family Joyebacteraceae; genus Joyebacterum. The sequence continues at coordinate 35,432 of CAZFRO010000007.1, read as the reverse complement.
GCATCCCTCCAGGAACTCGTGCGCACCGGCCCCCTGACCTTCGACGCGCTTGACCCCATCGTGGAGGAACTGACCAGCGATCCGGCTGGTTTTGCAATCACGCCGGACGGGGGCTTCGTCTATCTCGATCACAACCAGGGGATGTATGGGATTTCTCCCGGTGGCGACGTGATCGCCTTCGGTCCTGCTCCCATGCAGGGGGGATGGGATCACATCACGATCGGTTCCGATGGCACCATATATGTCTCGGACTCCGTGATGAACATGATCCACCGGTTCACCCCCGAGGGTGACTGGATCCTGCCGAGTCTCTCGGACTACATGGGCTGGCCGGGCGCGCTCGTCGCCGCGGCGTTCACGCCCGTGCATGAGGGCAGCAATGTCACAACCGAACCCCTCGAGGATCTCGAAGTGATGTTCGAGGAGATCGCTCAGGGTGGGTACTCCATTGCCACGCCCACGACGACAATGGACAGAACGAGCCCCGGCGGGAACGCTCTTCCGGACCACGCCATCTCCCCGGCGGGACGGAGCGACTTCACCTACGTCGAGCTCGAGACTGAAGCCGTCTATGAAGATCTGATCCAGGTTGAAGCGTTCTGGCCTGGTGAGAGGATGTTCTTCGTCTATGGAATGGGGGACACCTTCCGCGACATGACGGTTGTGGGGAGTATCGAGGATGCCAGAGGCGTCATCCCCCGTTTTGACAGCACGCCCGTTGAAGCTCCCCCGGGCCCGCGCGAGGATATACTCGTGTCTGAAATCGTGCTCGCTGATGACACGAGAACGCTTGAACAGGTGGCGGCGTACAAGTTCTACTGGCTTCTGAATGGACTCGGGAACGCCGGTCACTCGCCCGGGCAGTCGTACGACCTGGTCTATGCTAAGAAGCACCTTGAGCGCCGCGTGCTGCGGGCGAAGATGCTCTACGATCTCGATCTGCTTCTGTCAGCCATTGAGGAACTCAGTTTCGTGGCGACAGACATCAGGGAGATGGCGGGATATGCGATCCCGAATTCGTCGATCGATCCTGAGGGCAATGTCGCGGGCGATCTTCTCGCACGGACCAAGACTCTGATGTTCAGTCTCGATCCCCTCGTGGGAACGGGTGAGCGTCCTGACGCGGACGGTATCGGTTCGGCGCTCTCTCTCGCGCTCGCCAACCCCGCGTATGGGGAGTGCAGGATGGCACTGAGCGGACCGCAGGGTGTGCGTGCCGTCGCCAGGGTCTACAACGCCGCAGGTAAGCTCGTGCGGACGGTCTTCGAGGGTAATCTGAACGCCGGAACGACAGAGGTCGTCTGGGACGGTCTGAACGACGCGAATGCCGCCGTGGCTTCGGGTGTCTACTTCGCAACCGTAGAGGCGGGGCATGAGCGTGTGACTCGCAAGCTCGCGTACATTCGCTAGTTCTTCTTAGGGATTTCGGGCCGGAGCACAGGACTTAGACCGGCGCTTCCCAAGTGAATGATGCCGGCAGGAACTTCCCGCGATCGGGTCGTTTTCTGCCGGCATTCACGTTTTCCGGGACTTGCGCTTGGGTGAGGGCAGATCGGGAATCGTCATAGCTCGTTTGGCACGTTTCTGGTAGCTTTCAGGATGGATGGGTGAGCGGCAGCTCGCGTGAGATCTCCCCGAACCAGTGAAGGGACTGAATCCGCCATGATCGGCAAGACGATATCGCGCTATCGCATCCTGAAGGAGCTTGGACGGGGTGGGATGGGCGTAGTCTATATCGGAGAGGACACCAGGCTCGGCCGGAAGGTGGCCCTGAAGGTCCTTTCCCGCGATCTGACCGGCGATGCGGAGCGGGTTCAGCGGTTCATAAGGGAGGCTCAAGCGGCCTCCGTCATCAACCATCCCAACATAGCCACCGTCTACGAGATCGATGAGGTCGATGGGACCACGTTCATCGCGATGGAGTTCATCGATGGGAAGACGCTTCGGCAGTGCATGAGCGGGATGTCCTTCACGGACATCCTCGATGCTTCGAACCAGCTTGCCGCCGGACTGGCCAAAGCGCATGAGCTCGGGATCGTCCATCGGGACATCAAGCCCGACAACATCATGATCCGCCCGGACGGCATCCTGAAGATCCTTGATTTCGGTCTGGCGAAACTCCTCGACACAGGTGAAAGCCCTGACAGCACCGGCGTGATGGATCTGACCCAGGCCGGAACCGTCATGGGGACCGCGCGCTACATGTCGCCGGAGCAGGCTCAGGGTAGATCGATCGACGCGCGATCGGACGTCTTCTCGGTCGGCGCCGTTCTCTACGAGATGGTCGTCGGGCGTCCGGCGTTTCCCGGGGAGAGTCGCTACGAGATCCTCTATGCGGTCGTGAACAAGCCGCCCAACCCGATTCCGGACGGCGCCGGCGTTCATCCGAAGCTCAGACACATAATCGCCAAGGCCCTCGCCAAGTCGCCCGCCGATCGCTATCCCGACTGTGGGGCGATGTTGGAGAGCCTGAAGGGCGTGAGTACGTCCGACGCTCCGGCGATCGCCCCGGTCTCGGCCGTCGACAGGACATGGGCCGCGGCCACGGGTGTCGTCACCGTCGTAGAGGAGCGCACCGACCTTCCCAGCCACTCCGTCGCAGTGCTTCCGTTCAGGAACCTCGGTAGCCCCGATGCCGGCTGGATGAGCACCGGACTCCAGATGATGCTCACGAGCGATCTGGCGCACGTCGCGAGTCTCAGAGTCGTGTCGCCCGACAGACTGACCACACTCCTGAGCGACCTCAAGCTAGGACAGGATGCGTCCTTCGATGAGGCGACGGTCAAGACGATCTCGGAGTTCCTGAGCGTCGATACCGTCATCACCGGTAACTTCATCAAGCTGGGACCCGCAAGCAGGGTCGATGCGACCGTCACTAGACCAACGGCCGGGCAGCAGACCCTTGTCAAGGCGGAGGCGAAGGACGAGGCGGGGATGCTCGAACTCGTCGCTCACCTTGCCGCGGAAGTGCTCAGGACAATAGAGGAGGAGCGGCGTGACCTTCTTGTCACGATGGTCGGGGAGTCGGGTTCGCGAAATCCCGAGGCGCTCAAGTCGTACGTGGACGGTCTCTCTCAACTGCATCGGGGCGGCAACCTCGAGGCCATTGTGCTTCTCAAGCAGGCCGTAGCCGCTGACCCGGAGTACGCGATGGCCTACACGTACTTGGGCGCCGCGCTCTCGAACATGGGCAAGGACGATGAGGCTGAAGCCAGTCTCAGGAAGGCCGTCGAGTTGAGCACAAACCTCGAGCGGACCGACAGACTCTTCATCTCAGCAAGGGAAGCGATGGCGACCGGGGAGATCAGACGCGCCATCGAGTCGTTCGAGCATCTGACGGGACTTCTGCCGAACGATCTCGGCGCGTACTACGAGCTGGCTCTCGCCTACGAGATGGAGGGGGAGTGGGAACGCGCAACGTCGAACCTCGAGCGTGTCATCGATCTCGATCCGAAGTTCGCCGCTGCTCTGTTCGCACTCGGCCGTGTCTACATCAAGGAAGGAACCTGCGACAAGGCACTCGAATATCTCCACCGCGCCCTCTCGCTCCACGTGCTCGTTGGAAACGACGAAGGGCGGGCGACGGTCCTCAATGCCATCGGGCTCGCTCACTACTTCCTCGACAGGTACGACGAGGCGCTCAAGTACTACGAGGATTCTCTTGAGATAAAGAGGTCGATAGGTGATGAGAGAGGATCGAGCGCCACCCTCTCCAACATGGCCGTCGTCTACCAGACACGGGGCGACTACGAACGCTCCGTCAGCACATACGGTGAGGCGCTTGGGATCAGCGAGGCGCTGGGGGACAAGCACGGCGTGGCGGAGAACCTGATCAACCTCGGAACCGTGCAAGAGGAGCAGGGCCACCTCGACGATGCGCTCGGGAGCTACAAGAAGGCGCTCAAGTTGGAGTCCGAACTTGGGGACAGGATGGCGGAGGTGCTCTGTCTGAACGACATCGGGAATGTCTACATTACCCAGGGCAAGGTCGATGACGCGGAGGTGTATCTGGACCGCGCGCTCGACGCAAGACGCCGACTCGGTGAGAAGAAGGGGATCATCATCTCCCTCAACTACCTGGGGAGCATCGAGCGTCTGCGCGGGCAGTACGACAAAGCGACCACCCGTCACCTCGAAGCGCTCAGCACGTCACGTGAGATCAAGTGGCGGAGCGGTGAGGCGGAGACGCTTGGGAACATCGCTCTTGTCATGATGGGGCGCGGACGGTACGGGGCGGCCCTGGAGTCTCAGAGAGAGGCCGAGGCCATCTTCGATGAACTCGGTGACAAGAAGGGCATCGCCGTAGCCGTGGCAGCGCGCGCCGAGCTCGAGTGCGCGTTGGGACACTGCTCGGAGGGCAGAGAGACGGCACATCGCGGCAAGGGACTGGCGCACGACATCGATGACGACGCTCTGATCGCCGCGGCCCTTCTGTCGGACGCCCGGATCGCTCTCATGGACGGCCGAGCGGCTGAGGCCGTTGAGAGTCTGCTGGCTGCCAGGGAGCACGCGGGAGCCACAGGCGCGCAGGTCACTCTCCTGAGGGTAGGCTGCGGTCTCGGATGTGCGCTTCGTGAAGCCGGGCGAAGCGAGGAGGCCGTCGAGATGCTCGATACGGTGATAGCGGACGCACGCAGGCTCGGGCTTGAGGTGATCCTGGCGAACGCTGAGTGGTGCAGGGGCAATGCGCTTCTGGCCACCGGTCGCGACGAGGATGCGCGCCAGGCCGCATCGACGGCGGTGGCGGTGGCCGATTCCACAGGAGACCATGGACTCGCGATCATCAGCCACGCCCTCGCGGTTCGCGCCGCCGAGGGCACAGGCAGTGACGCAGACGACCACGCCACGATCGAGCATGCCAGGTCGGCGATCGAAGCAGCCATAGCCATCGCGACCGAGCTGGGAGATCAGTCGGAGCGTTTTCTCAAGCGGCCCGACATCGCAGAGGCGCTCAACGGAGTATCGGCAGTTGTGACCAGAGCCGGAGATGGCGATCTGCTCAAGCGCCTCTCGGAGCTGGGCTGCGAGCTTCAGTAGGAGCCCATCCTCCGACATTGCCCGCAACCGGCCGGCATGCTAGGCTACACGCCATGAAGATTCTCGCCATATACCCTTGGCCCGAGTTCTGGTCGATGGGGGAGGGACGCGGCGCACCGTCATTCTTCCTGTCGATCACGAGCTTCCCGAAGCAGGGCCACGAACTCCACATGCTGATGCCGGGTCCCCCGGGCAGTCCGCTTGAGGAGGACTACCACGGCGTCCAGCTCCATCGCTTCCACACCGCGATCGATTACATGCCGGAGGTCAAGGGCAGCAAGATTCTCCAGCACATAAGACTCTTCACCTCCTACCGGCACTGGCTCTCACACGCGACACGGCATGCTCGCGAGCTGGCGGACAAGCTTGTGCCCGACGCTATGTTCGGCATGGGAGCGCTCGGAGCGCCGGTGGCGCGCATCATCGCCGAGGAGCGAGGTGTCCCGAATGTCACCCGTCTCTTCGGGACCTCGATCGGCGAGGTGATTGACAACCCAATCAAGTTCCGACTTCGCTACCGTGAGATCCGGGCGTTTAAGACACCGGCTGACTACATCATTCTCCACAACGACGGTTCGGGCGGTGACGCGATCGCGAGACGGCTGGGCGTCGACATGGACAGGTTCTTCTTCTGGTCGAACGGTCTCGACAGGGCGCCGTACACGAAGAAGCCTGATGTCGCGGACGTACGCCGGCGGGTCGGGCTCCCCGACTCAGGCCCCGTGATTCTCTCCGTCACCCGCCTGCATCCCGAGAAACACGTTGAGAGACTTCTGAATGCGGCCAGGGGTGTGCTGACCGAGCGGGGAGACGCCACCGTTCTCATTGTGGGGGACGGGGAAGAGCGCGGCTCCCTTGAGAAACTGAGCGTGAAGCTTGGGCTGGGGCAACGCGTCGTATTCGCAGGCGCCATCGACAGGGATGAGCTGCCGGATGTCTATGGGATCGCCAATATCTTCGTCGCCCTCTCTGACAGGACAAACGCAGGAAATCCTACGGACGAAGCCATGATGTCAGGGCTGGCTGTCGTTGCTCTCGATACTGGAGGTACGGCCGACGTCGTGAGGGATGGAGAGAACGGCATCCTGTTGCCGGTCGATGAGCTCCCCCGGCTCACCGGAATCCTGCTCGATCTCTTGGCGGACGACGACGAGCGCCGGAGGTTGGGTGAGGCCGCGCGCGCGGATGTCGACAGGCGGCTGCCGACGGTTGAGGAGCGTCAGGTGATGGAGGTCGAGGCCGTCGAGCGCGCGATCTCTGAGCGGATCGGGAGGAAGTAGTGAAGGCAGAGGAGAGCCACGGCAGCACAGTGGTCCGTCACAGCCTGATGACGTTCGGCACGCGGATGGGCATCGTCCTCGTCAACATCCCGACGTCGATCCTCATCGCACGTCTCCTGGGTACCAATGGCCAGGGCACCTATGCGTCGGCAGTGGCATTCCCCACGATGTTCGCGTTCATCGGACTTCTGGGCATAGACTCGGCGCACACGTATCTGCTCTCGAGGCGACGCTACCCACGCTCCCAGATCAACTCTCAGAGCCTCATCCTCACGCTGGCCTTCTCGGCCATAATCGTGCCTCTCTACCTCCTGTTCCTTGAACACTACGACGCGGCGTCCGATCCTGCGCTCCACTCCATCCTCACGACGGGCGTGTTCCTCGTGCCCATTCTGCTGGCCAAGTACTTCGCGATCGCTCTGTTCCTTGGGCTTCAGCGCATCCGCTGGTTCAACGTGGCGAACTTCATTCAGGCTTTGGCACTCCTCGGCTTCATGTGTGTGAATCTCTTCGTCATCAAGGGAGGGGCCGCGGGAGCGCTCATCGCCTACATGGCGAGCGAGGTGCTTGTGGTAGCGATAGGGGTGGGGGCGGCGGTCAGGGGATCGCGGGGCGGGAATCCAGGCGGCGAGACCGGCGACGACACGAGGCCCGGAGTGATCCTGTCGAAGCCATCACTCGGCCTCCTTAAGAAGTCACTCGTCTACGGACTTCAGGGGCACGTTGGCAATATCCTTACGCAGTTCACATACCGCTTCGACATGTTCCTCGTGCTGTCCATGGTTGGACTCAAGGGTCAGGGGCTCTACTCCATCTCAGTGATCATGGCCGAGAAGTTGTCGCACATCCCGCAGTCGGTGCAGGTCGTGCTCTTTCCCCAACTCTCGTCAATGACGGTCGAGGAGGCGAATAAACTCACGCCCCGGGTCATGAGAAGCTCGCTTCTTCTCACTGCGGTGGCCGGCGTGGTTCTGTATCTTCTCAGCAGGCCACTACTCGTCTTCTTCTATACGGTGGAGTTTGCCCCAGCCGTGAGCGCCTTCAGAATCCTCATCCCGGGTATCGTGGCCCTCTCCGTCGCCAAGATCCTGTCCAGCGACTTCTCCGGCCGCGACAAGCGCATCTATCAGACCGTGGCGACCGCGATCGCTTTCGGGGTCAACGTCGTGCTCTGTTTCGTCTGGATTCCGAGATACGGGATTGAGGGGGCGGCGTGGGCGTCAACGGCCGCCTACACACTGCAGAGCGGGATCATGGTCGTCCTCTTCAGGAAGCTCTCGGGCCGCGGTGTGTTTGAAAGTCTGATAGTCAGGGGCGAGGATCTTGCGCTCTACGGCAGGACGCTCCGGAGACTCGTGAAACGAGGCGATTGACGGCTACATCGGGGCCATGTCTCCTCTGACGGCCACATCTGAGACGCGTCTTCGCTGACGGCTACATCGGAGGCACATCTCCTCCAGCCGGGAGCTTCACAAAGAACGACGTTCCCTCCCCGAGTCTGCTCTCTACCCGTATTGTCCCGTGATGCCGCTCGATGATTCCGTACGCGATCGCGAGTCCGAGCCCGGTGCCGCGCCCTATATCCTTCGTCGTGAAGAACGGCTCGAAGATCTTGTCGATATTGTCGGGAGAGATTCCCGGCCCGGTATCGCGGATCTGGACCACGATCGATCGAGCATCGTCCACGAGAGTCGCCAGAATCGTGAGTGTTCCCCTTCCGTCCATCGCCTGCGCAGCGTTCAGGATGAGGTTCATGAAAACCTCCTGTATCTGCGTGACGTCGAAATCGAGCAGAGGGATACTTGGATCGAAGTCCTTCACGATCTCGATGTTGTGGAATATCGCCTGATGCTCCAGGAGAGCGATGACCTCGTTAATGACGAGACTGATGTTTGAGACCGTTCGCTCAGGCTTTGTCTGGCGCGCGAAGTCCAGGAGTCCCTTCACGATCTTCTTGCAGCGATCGGCCTCGCGACCGATTTTTTCCACATTCTCCCTGTTCTCCTCTTTCTGGAGATCCTCCCGGAGCATGTGGCTGTACATGACGATGCCGCCCAGGGGATTGTTGATCTCGTGGGCGATTCCGGCGGCCAGCTGTCCGAGCGTAGCGAGCTTCTTGCTCTCGGTCATCTTACGCGCGTTCTCCTGCAGCTGTGCGTCCCGCTCGGCAATCGATTCGACCATCGTGTTGAACGCCTCGGCCACCTCCGCGAACTCGTCGGCGGCGTTCGGACCCATATCCACCCGTGTGTCGAGCTGGCCGGCAGCGATCTCCTGCGATGCCAGCCTCAGACTTCTCAGCGGTCGGAGGATGCCTGTGGCAAGCACGCTGGCGATGATGAGAGCCAACACCATCCCTGCGATGCTCACTCCGGCGAACGTGAGAACGGTGTGCTCCCTCAGGGCGTCGAACTTCGCGGCCAGGATTCCTACGGAGATGATCCCAACCGTCTTCCCGTCGACGTCGTGAATCGGCCCGTACCCCGTGATGAACCAGTTGTCCACGACAAACGCCCGGGCGATCCAGCGATCGCCGGCCTCCATCACCGTCTCGTAGACCTCGGAGGAGACACGCGTCCCGATCGTACGGTTGCCCTCCTCATCGACGACATTCGTGGCTATGCGCACGTCGTCCTGGAAGATGGTGGCTCTGCCGACATCCGTGTCGCGCCATGTCTCGCCGGTATACGCCGTTTCCTTGATGCGGTCGACCATCTCCTCTCGACGATTCAGGAGGATGCCGCCGTAGAGAACACCGACGACCTTCCCATGCGCGAGAATCGGTGCGCCCGCCGCAAGAACCATCCCCTCATCGAGAATCGTCCGCTCTGACGGCCGTGCCCTCCTGGTCTCGCGAAGTTGGATATATGCTCTGGCTGCGAGTGCCGGTGACTCCGATGTGAGCCGGGCTGCACTGAGAATCGAGGTTCCGGAGACGTGTCCTTGTGATGCAATGATCCTCGCGACCACCTGATCAGAGCTTAGATCGTCGCCCGATGCGCCGCTCTGAGTGCCGCGCGCCAAGACGACTCCGCCGGCATCTGTAACCGTCAGAATGTCGAGATCCCACTCGACCAGGAGGTTCTCAAGCATCTCGGAGAGAGATACTCCGTCGCCCGCGACTGTGTTTCTGATCAGACGAGTCTCATTGGCCATCAGTTCGACGACCGACTCCAGGTTTCCAATGCGATCGTTGTACACGAGGTAGGCGGTGGAGAGGTCCTGCCCCACGCCGCTCTGGGCCTGCTCGACGAGGCTGTCGCCAAAAAGGCGCGTCCCCACGATCGTGGAGACGACGCCCATCGCGAGGACGACGATGATTACGCTTGCAGCGAGGCGGACCTTGAGGGAGAAGACCATACCTTAGCTCCAGACCGAGGGTGGGACTACCACTCGCCGGTCTCCAGGTATTCCTCGATAGCGCGCGCGGCAACCTTGCCCGCGCCCATGGCGAGTATGACGGTGGCGGCTCCGGTCACGATATCCCCACCGGCGAATACGCCCTTCTTGCTCGTCTTGCCGGTCTCCGCATCGGCCACGATGTTTCCCCACTTGTTCAGCTCTAGATCCGGCGTCGTGTTCGTGAGGAGTGGGTTTGCGCCGTTGCCGATCGCCACGATCAAGACGTCGATATCGATCGTGTGCTCCGAGCCCTCCACAGGGAGCGGCCTGCGGCGTCCGGAGTCATCGGGTTCACCGAGCTTCATCTCAAGGAGTTCCATTTTCTCGATCCAACCCTCGTCGTTGCCGATTAGACGTGTCGGATTGCGCAGGTTCTTGAAGATGACGCCCTCTTCGATGGCGTTCTCTATCTCCTCGTCCCTGGCAGGCATCTCCTTCAGAGATCTCCGGTAGATGATGTAGACGTTCTCAGCCCCGAGCCTCACCGCGCAGCGCGCGGCGTCCATCGCGACGTTACCGCCGCCGACGACGGCCACGTTCGTTCCGACTCTGACCGGCGTGTCGTATTCCGGGAAGAGGTAGGCCTTCATCAGGTTCGTTCTTGTGAGGAACTCGTTTGCCGAGTAGACGCCGTTTAGGTTCTCGCCGGGTATATTCATGAAGTAGGGGAGGCCGGCCCCGGTTGCCAGGAAGATCGCCTCGTATCCCTGTTCGAACAGTTGATCAAGTGTGACCATCTGCCCGACGACGTGGCTCATCTTGAACTCGACGCCGAGCTTCATCACATAGTCGCACTCGGTCTGGACGATCGCCTTCGGGAGCCTGAACTCGGGGATACCGTAGATCAGGACGCCGCCCGGCTTGTGAAGCGCCTCGAAGATAGTGACCTTGTGTCCCTTGAGGGCGAGATCGCCTGCGACGGAGAGGCTGGCGGGTCCTGCGCCGACAACGGCGATCCGGTGACCGGTGGATCTGGGTATGGCCGGCGCTCTTATCTCACCCTGTTTGATCTCGTAATCGGCGGCGAAGCGCTCGAGACGGCCGATCGCAATCGGCTGCTCCTTCTTCGAGAGGACGCAGACGATCTCGCACTGCTCCTCCTGCGGGCACACGCGGCCGCAGATGCCGGGAAGGCTGTTCTTCTCCTTGATCTTACGGATCGATCCCAGGAAATCGCCCTGCTGTATGAGCTTGACGAACGCCGGAATGTCGATCTCAACCGGACATCCCGGGATGCAGGGAGCCTTCTTGCACTGCAGGCACCTCGCGGCCTCCTGCTGCGCCATCTTGCGCGTGTAGCCGAGAGCCACCTCATCGAAGTTGTTGGCCCGGGCTCGGAAGTCCTGCTTCGGCATCTCGACGCGTTCCTTGGTCTTCTCGAGTTCCTCGGCCTCGGCGGCCAGAAGGCACTCGTGATGCCAGAGCGCGCGGTACTCCTCACGCCGGTACATCGTCTGGCGCCGAGTAAGCTCCTCGAAATCGACAAGGTGCGCATCGAACTCGGGCCCGTCAACACAGGCGAACTTGGTCTCATCGCCGACCGAGACCCGGCAACACCCACACATACCGGTCGCGTCAATCATGATCGAGTTCAGGCTGGCTATCGTCGGTATCTTCTTCTCTCTCGTTCTGTCCGCCACGGCCTTCATCATGATTACGGGGCCAATGCAAACGACGCGGTCGATTCCCTCATCCCGATCGTACAGTTCCTGAAGCGCGTCGGTGACGAACCCCTTCTTCCCGGAGCTGCCGTCATCGGTTGTGACCAGAAGCTCGTCGGACGTGGCCTCCATCTCATCCTCGAGAATGAGCAGATCCTTCGATCGGGCGCCGATGATGGAGATTACCTTGTTGCCGGCTTTCTTGAGCGCGCAGGCGATGGGGTAGACGGGAGCGACACCGATGCCGCCTCCGATACAGACGACGGTGCCGAAGTTCTGGATATCGCTCTTCTCACCGAGCGGACCAACGATGTCCGCAACCCTGTCAGCGAGTCCAAGCTTCGCCATCTTCCGGGTCGATGCTCCAACGACCTGGAAGATGAGGGTGATGAAGCCTGTGTCGGTGTCGAAGTCGGCTACAGTGAGGGGAATGCGCTCCGCATAGTCATCGGCCCTGAAGACGACGAACTGACCCGGTGAGACCGATGTGGCGATCTCCGGGCAGTAGGTCTTGAAGAGCTTGACGTCCTGTGACAGGTCTCGGACCTCGACGATCATGTTCTCGACCAGCGTAGTCTTTTTGGCTGCCACAGTGTCACCTTTCGTCTATTCAGGCCTGTTGATGAGTCTATCCATGCGCGTCACCAGATCATCGGGCTCGATCGGCTTGTCGGCGAAGTCGTCGGTGTTCATCCAGTAGCCGTCCTTCTCCATGGAGAAACGGAAACCGGTTGCGTCACCCACGGCCGTCAGCATGAGAATAGGGATGTTCTTGTAGGTAGGGTGTGTCTTGATTCTCTTGGCGAGCGTGAAACCGGAGTCGTGTCTCTCCATCATCAGGTCGAGGACGATGGCGTCAGGCTGTCCGTACTCCACCTTCGTGAAGCCCTCCTCCGAGTTGAACGCGGCCTCCACCTCGTAGCCGGCTGCCTCCAACGCGAGCGTGTTCATCTTCACGAAGTGGATGTTGTCATCAATGATGAGGATCTTCTTCTTTTCAGACAAGGTTCATCCTCCCGCACCTAGGCGAGTATGTCGTTGATCTTCTTCAAGAGCTCCTCTGGACTGGATGCCTTGTCCAGGAACGCATCGGCGTGCATGAGATCGCGTTCCTCATCGTTCTTCGGCTTGAAGTCCATCCCGGTCTCTTCCCCGATCGCCGTCATGAGTATGATCGGAAGCCCGGGGTACTCCTCCTTGATCGTCTTGCTGACGTTGAAGCCGGAGTCGAAGTGCTCCATCATCACGTCGAGCACAACGATGTCTGGAGAGATTCCTTTAAGCACCTCCAGCCCCTCGACGGCGCTATACGCTGCCGAGATCTCCATTCCCTTGTTCTTCAGGAACAGGGAGTAGAGCTTCACGAACGCCATGTCATCATCGATAATCAGTATGTGTTTCCCGTCCACCACATCCTCCTACTCGTGCTCCATAACCTTCTCGACTATCTTCCTCAACATGTATTCGTTCTCAACGGGCTGGAACGTCGTCGTGACCCGCTCACCGTCCTTGTAGTAGTAATACGCGATCTTCGTTCCGCACTTCACATGGCAAGTGAAGAGCTGTTTGAACACGGCCTCCGCGTCCGAGAGGTCCAGCGCTCCGCCCTCGAAATACGGGCACATCGCGTACTCCCCGGGAGATATCATCTTCTGACACTCCGGACAGAAGACCTGCACGTGCTTGAACCTCTCTACCTCCGGCATAGCTTCAGTCCCCTCCTCTAGTCATCTTCCTCTCCCGTGCTCAGCTCACACACAAGCGGGAGGAAGACACTGAACTTGGTTCCTTCGTCAATCTTGGATTCTACCTCGACCGTGCCGTGATGCCCCTCCAGAATCTTCTTGACGATCGACAGTCCGAGACCGGTCCCGGGAATCGAAGCCGTCTGCGAGCTCTTCACACGGAAGAAGTCCTCGAAGATGAAGGGGATCTCGTGCTCCGGGATGCCGATACCTGTGTCGACGATGTCGATCCGGAGTCTGCCGTCCGCAACCTCACCGCTTACCGTGACGGTTCCGCTCTCCTTGTTGTACTTGATGGCGTTTGAGACGATGTTCTTGAGCACGACCTCGAGCGACTCCGCGTGCGCGCAGAGCGGACACGCCGCGGTGGGGCACTGGAGGATGAGCTTGACATCCTTGCTGTCGGCGTAGGAGGCAAGATCCTCGGCGACCTTCTCAAGGATAGGTCGGGCATCCGTATCCACCATGCCACCGGCGATGTCGCCCGCGTTGATTCGCGCCAGTTTCAACCAGTCGGCGATCAGCTGCAGAAGACCCTCAAGAGTGCTGTGCGCGCCTTCGAGCATGTCGCCGGCCGTCTCGTCCACCTTGCCCATCTTGCCGCCCACGATAAGGTCGAGGTACTGCTTGACCAACAGGAGCGGTGAGCGAAGCTCGTGCGCGACGATCGTGATGAAGTACTGCTGCATCCGCTCCTTCTCTTCGCGGAGCGAGACCGTCTCCTCAAGCAGGCGATGCTGTTCAAGCCCGCGCATCGCCTTCAGCCGGAGTTCCTCCGGCGTGAACGGCTTCGGGAGGAAATCGAACGCGCCGTGCTTCATCGCGTCGACGGCTGATTCTATCGTCGCGTATCCGGTGATGACGATGCAGATCGTCAACGGGTGGGTCTTCTGTATCTGAGTGAGTACTTCGAGCCCATCGATGCCGGGCATCATCAGATCGAGGAAGATCAGATCCGGTTCAACCTGATGGGCGACATGCAGCCCCTCAATACCGTCGACGGCCGTGTGGCAGTCGTACCCGGCCTTGCTGAGCACCTGCCTGCAGGAGTCCCTGATCGGCTCCTCATCGTCAATGACGAGGATGGTCCTGGGGTCGCCCATGCATCCTCCCCGTGATCCTCAAGATCGCTCATGCGCACTCCGGATGACCCCCATCCGGACGCAGAAGCACCGACCTTGAATGGAAGTCAGATGTCTAATCGTACACCACGAGGGCCCCCGGTTTCAAGCCGCAAGCGAGTCGTGGACCCTACAAGCTACGTGAGTTTACCTTGTTTCGGGACCCCCCGTGATGGTATGCTTTCTAATCAGTCTTGACCGGATGCGGGAGAGTGCAAACGCATGACCGGGGACCTTTTTGCCTATCAACAGCAGAGAAGCGGCCGTTCACCTTGAACCTGCTTAAGCGGAGGGCACCAAGTGGCGAAGCCGAAGGTAGCTTTCTACTGGAATGCATCGTGCGGCGGTTGCGAAGAGGCCGTCGTCGATCTTGCCGAGGACATTCTCAAGGTAGTCGAAGCAGTGGACATCGTTCTCTGGCCAGTGGCCATGGATTTCAAGAAGAAGGATGTCCTTGCCCTTGAGGATGGAGAGCTTGCAGTCGCCTTTCTGAACGGCGCTGTAAGGACATCGGAGCAGGAGGAATGGTCGAGGCTTCTGAGAAAGAAGGCCGGCCTTATCGTCGCGTTCGGGGCATGCGCGAATCTCGGTGGAATCCCCGGGCTGGCGAACTTCTACGATCGCGATTCGATCGTCGACTGGGTCTACAAGAAGCAATGGGGAGCCGACAACCCGAAGGGCGTCGAACCGCAGACGGAGACCAAGGTGCCCGAGGGAGAGCTTGAGCTTCCCGCTCTCTACGACACGGTCTATCCGCTGGACCAGGTCATCGATGTCGACTACTACCTTCCGGGATGCTCGCCGCCTCCGAATCTCATCATGGACGCGGTGATGGCCATCCTCTCCGGCGATCTTCCTCCGAAGGGCACGGTGCTCGCGCCGACCAAGTCGCTCTGTGACGAGTGCGCGAGGAACGACTCCAAGCCGGACAAGATCAAGATCACAGACCTCAAGCGTCCGCATGAGGTGATCGCCGACCCCGAGAAGTGTTTTCTCGCGGAGGGCATCATCTGCATGGGTCCGGCAACGCGCGCCGGTTGCGGCGAGCGCTGCATCAACGCGAACATGCCGTGCCGTGGCTGTTTCGGACCGACCGACGACGTGAAGGATCAGGGCGCCAAGTTCCTTTCTGCGCTCGGGTCCATCATTGACACCAAGGACCCTGATGAGATGGAGCGCATAGCCGAGTCGATTCCTGATCCGGCCGGCCTCTTCTACATGTACAGCCTGGCCAGTTCGCTCCTGAGACGGAAGAAGATTCAGTAGCTGCTCCAATCACCGGATTGTGTCGCGCACACGGCTTCCAGCCGCAGCACGGAGGGATCATGAAGAGGAGAGTAACGATCGATCCGATCACACGCCTCGAGGGGCATGGGAAGATCGAGATCTTTCTGGACAAGAACGGTGATGTCGAGAACGCATACTTCCAGGTTCCCGAGCTTCGCGGTTTCGAGAAGTTCTCCGAGGGGCGGATGTGTGAGGAGATGCCACGGATAACACCCAAGATCTGCGGCGTCTGCCCGATGGCTCACCACATGGCGGCCACAAAGGCGCTGGACGATCTGTACAAGGTCGAGCCGACATATACGGCGCGCCTGATCCGTGAACTCACGTACAACGCGTTCACGTTCGAAGATCACGCCCTCCATTTCTACTTCCTGGGCGGCCCCGACTTCGTCGTTGGTCCTGACGCGCCTGCCGCCGAGCGGAATATCCTCGGCGTGATCGGCAAGGTCGGACTCGAGATCGGCGGCCAGGTGATCGACATCCGGAAGCGCGCGAGAAATATCATCACGACCCTGGGCGGACGCGTGATCCACCCGGTCAGCGGTCTGCCCGGAGGCGTCTCTCGAGGACTCACGCAAGAGAACTACGATGAGTTCGTGAAGACGGCGGCCGATTCAGTTGAGTTCGCGAAGTTCTCGCTTCAGCTCTTCGGCGACGTTGTTCTGAAGAACAAGAGCTACGTTGATCTCATCGTCGGCGATGTCTACAAGCACGAGACGTACTACATGGGTCTCGTGAACGAGAACAACGAGGTGGATTTCTATGACGGCATGATCCGTGTTGTCGATCCTGCCGGCAAGGAGTTCGCGAAGTTCAAGGTCCAGGACTACCTGAAGCACATATCGGAGCACGTTGAGCCGTGGAGCTACATCAAGTTCCCGTTCCTCAAGAAGATCGGCTGGAAGGGCTTCGTTGATGGCGCGGACAGCGGCATCTACCGGGTCGCTCCTCTGGCTCGTCTGAATGCATCGGAGCGGATGCGGACACCGGAGGCGCAGGTTGCTCGCGAGGCCATGTTTGAGACACTGGGTTGGCCGGCGCACAACACACTGGCCTACCACTGGGCTCGCCTCGTCGAGATTCTCCAGGCCGCGGAGCGGATGGTAGAGATCCTGGCCGATCCCGAGATCATGGGCGACGATCTGAGGAACCTCCCGACCGCGACCCCGACAGAGGGCGTGGGAGTTGTCGAGGCTCCTCGCGGGACCCTGATCCACCACTACAAGACCGACGAGCGTGGCGTTATCACGCAGGCGAAGCTGATGGTTGCGACCGTTCACAACGCCGCTCCCATCTGCATGTCTGTCGAGAGAGCTGCCCGTGGTCTCATCAAGGGTGGCGTCGTGAATGACGGGCTCCTGAACATGGTGGAGATGGCATTCAGGGCGTACGACCCCTGCTTCGGTTGCGCAACGCACTCACTTCCGGGCCAGATGCCGCTCGAGGTCCTCGTGAAGGACCAGGACGGCAGCATCGTGAAGAGGCTCTCGCAGTTCATCCGCGAGTAGTTGGAGTGCCTGATGTGCTCTTACCTGCACCCCGGCGTTGCCCTCGCGCGGCGCCGGGGTGTTTCTCTTTAGTCCGAGGGACGACACCATGAAGACACTCATACTTGGACTGGGCAGTTCGATCCTGTCCGACGATTCGATCGGGCTCTTCGTGGCGAAAGCCTTGGGACGTCGTCTCGGCGACCGGGACGACGTGGACATCGTGGAGAACGAGGAGGGGGGCTTCTCCCTGCTCGAGGAATCGCTGGGATACGATCGGCTCGTCGTCGTAGACTCGATAATGATCGGGGACGATCTGGGCACGATGACGAGGGTAGGGCTCAAACAACTCGCGCGGACCATTCACGCGTGCTCACCGCATGGAATGAACCTGGCCACGGTTCTGGAGTTCGGTCGCAGACAGGGGCTCGATGTTCCCGATGAGACGATCATCTACGCGATCGAGGTGAGGGACGTGCTGACCTTCGGCGAGCGGCCGTGCCCGGAACTCGAGCGCAAGGTAGATGACTTCGCAGAGGTGATAGCGAGTGAGGTTTTCCCCGACTAGACGCAGGCCAATCATGAGCCACGAGCTTTACAACCTCCCCCTTTACTACGACATCGCATTCACCTGGGATCTGAATCCGGAGCTGGACTTCTTCGAGCGGCTCTTCGAGAGACACGTACCGTTCGATGTTCACAGGATACTCGAGCCGGCGTGCGGAACCGGACGCTTCCTGCGCATGTTCCCCACGCGCGGGTATGCGATCACGGGCTACGACAGAAGCCCGGAGATGCTGGTCTTCGCACGCTCGGTGATCGCCGCGGCCGGCATCGGGGCGATGGCGGAGGCAGTCCGGGGAGAGATGACGGGTGTAACGTATGATCGCGAGTTCGATATGGCCTTGAACTCGATCAACAGCTTAGGCTACCTTCTGACTGACGAGGAGATCGTCTCGCATTTCAGACTGACCGGTGAGGCGTTGAGGCCGGGAGGCATCTACGTCGTCCACATCGCATGCGCCCTCGACTGCGAGCCCGATCCCGAGGGCGACTCGTGGACGGTGGAGCGTGATGGCATCTCCGTAACGACGACGTGGGGCGTCGAGCGCGAGGACAAGGATACGTGCCTGAGCCACCAGCTCTGCCGGATGGAGATAGACGATCACGGACAGGCGGTGACCCTTGTCGAGCCGCACGTTCTGAGGTTGTGGTTCTACGAGGAGTTTCGCTATCTCGTGGGGGAATCGGGCGCGCTCAAGCTCGGGGCCATCTACTCGGAGAAGTTCGACGAGATCCCCCTCGACTCGCATATCACTGGTGAGATGGGGAATCTCTACTACGTACTCGAGGCTATCTAGCACTCTCATGACCGTCTGCGCTTGAGCTCTCTCTCGCGGGCGGGTGCAGACCACCACGAATGGAGATCGGGGAGGTCGAACGTGAAACGTGACGTGGACAGACTGATGGAAGAACGCGGGATCGATGTCGCAGTGATCGAGGGAGAGGTCAAGGGCAACGCGACCATGTTCTACATGATCAACGGGGCGAAGCTCTCTCACGCTACCCTCATCAAGAAGCGTGGCGAGGAACCAGTACTTCTCTGTGGAACGATGGAACGTGAGGAAGCTGAGGAGAGCGGACTCAGAGTCATAGACACATCGAAGTACGATTACATGAAGATCCTGAAGGACGCGGGTGGTGACCGACTGAAGGCGTCGGTCGAGTACTACCGGATCGTCTTCGATGAGCTGGGCGTGTCCGGGAACGTGGCCTTCTACGGCAAGGGGGACACGGGGGCCAACCTCGTCCGTCTGAAGGCCCTCGACGAGGCCCTGCCGAACATCAATGTGATGGGCGAGTACAGCGACAACGTCTTCATCACGGCCCGTGCAACCAAGGAGCCGTACGAGATCGACAGGATCCGTGAGGTCGGCAGGTTGACGTGTGAGGTTGTTCAGCACGTCATCGACTTCTGGAAGTCGCACCGGCTGGAGGGTGACACCCTCATGAAGGCAGACGGGACCCCGCTCACGATCGGTGACTGCAAGACCGAAATACGAGTCGCGCTGGCCAAGAGGACGCTCGTGGAGGAGGTCGACACCATCTTCGCGATCGGCAGAGACGCCGGTATACCTCACAGCAGGGGTAACGACACGGATCCGATCATGACGGGCAAGACGATCGTATTCGATATCTTCCCGCAGGAGCAGGGCGCCGGCTATTTCTTCGACATGACGAGGACGTTCGTGCTTGGGGAGGCTCCTTCCGAGATCCTGGATGCCTATGCGGAGCTTTCGGAGATCCACGAGTCGGTCCTCGCCGCTCTTGTGATGGGTGAGCGCGCGGGTAAGTACCAGGGAATGGTGTGCGATTTCTTCGAGGGTCACGGACACGAGACACCGAAGACCAATCCCCAGGTGAGAAACGGCTACGTGCACAGCCTCGGCCACGGAATCGGGCTCAACATTCACGAGAATCCGCGCCTGTCAGGCTCGCCGGGAATCGAGGATGTGCTCGAGCCTGGACACGTCTTCACGGTCGAGCCCGGGATCTACTATCCCGACAAGGGGTGGGGTATGCGGATAGAGGATGTGGTCTACGTGCACGAGGATGGCACGATGGAGAACCTGACGAAGTTCCCGAAGGATCTCATCGTCAAGCTCTAGGAGCGATGGACCCAATGAGCGCTGTAGTGAGAGCCGTGCGGCCGAAGGGCGAAGGACTTGCCGGCTGCACCATCATCGATTCATCATCGAAGATCATCGAGTCGTATGCCGACTATCTGACCGACGAGTCGGGCTTCGGCCCGTCGTCGGCCGACCGTCTGGTCTTCGCGAGAAGCGAGAAGCAGGTGGCCCTTGTGCTCAAGGACGTGCGCGAGCGCGGAGAGCCTGTGACAGTGTCCGCCGGGAGAACGGGCATCGTCGGTGGAGCAGTGCCGACCGGTGGTACGCTCCTCTCGCTTGCGGAGATGAACTGCATCATCGGCATTCGCAGACTGACGGACGGGACGTTCGCCCTGACGGCCGAGCCTGGCATCACCATAGCCGAGCTCAACGACCGTGTGGCCCGGAAGGAACTGGGCATCACCGCCGATCTTGTCACGCAGGAGCTTCGTAGCGAACTCGAGGCCTTCGTGGCGGACGATTCCCTGTACTTCTACCCGCCCGACCCCACGGAGGACGCGGCGCATCTCGGAGCCACGGTGGCCACCAACGCATCAGGAGCAAGGAGCTTCCTCTATGGAGCGACGCGCCGGCACGTGCACCGTCTGCGCATCTGTCTGCCGGGCGGGGACGTGATCGATGTCGAACGGGGAGTTCACACGGCCGGTGATGGGAAGTTCGAGATCGTGCTGGGTGAGGGGAGGAGCATCTCTATCGAGGTTCCCGACTATTCGATGCCTGAGACCAAGAACGCCGCCGGCTATTTCACTCATCCCAACATGGACCTCATCGATCTCTTCATAGCTTCGGAGGGAACGCTCGGAGTGATCACTGAGGTAGAGGTCATCCTTCGCAGACGGCCGACCGGGATACTCAGCGCACTGGCCTTCTTCGCGAGCGACGGCGACGCGATCGAGTTCGTACGGCAGGCGCGCGGAGACTTCGACGATAGGCCACGACCGGGAGCGGTCGATCCGTTGGCGCTTGAGTTCTTCGACTCGAGAAGTTTCGAGTTCCTTCGCCGGCGAAAAGAGGAAGAGGGCGCCTCATCTGAGATACCCGAGCTTCCCGATGGCGCTCGCGCCGGCGTCCTGTTCGAACAGGAGTTCGAGGACGAAGACTCATTGATGGCGGCGTACGAGGGGTGGGAGAAACTTCTGGACGACCACGGCTCCTCGATGGAACACACCTGGGGTGGAATGGAGGAGAGTGACCTCGTCCGCCTGAGAGCGCTCAGGCACAGCATCGCCGAACAGGTGAACGGAGTCATCGCTCGGGCGAAGGCGAGCTGCCCTGAGATCCACAAGATCGGAACAGATATCGCCGTTCCGCGCGACAGGCTTGGGGAGATGTTCGCCTACTACCGCGATACGCTCGCCGGAGTGGATCTTGAGTACGTGGTGTTTGGTCACATCGGAGACAGCCATCTCCACTTGAACATTATGCCTGCTGATCTCGATCAGCTCAGAAAGGCTGAGGAGCTGGCGCTCGAGTTTGCACGCCAGGCCGTCAGTATGGGTGGCACGGTCTCTGCAGAACATGGGATAGGCAAGCTCAAGCACGAGCTTCTCAAGGTTCTCTACGGCGAGGATGGGCTAAGAGAGATGGCCGCACTCAAGAAGGCGTTCGACCCAAGCGGGATGCTCAACAGAGGTGTGATGTTCTCCGCCGACCTGCTCACGTGACCGGGATCCTGCACTCATGATAGAACTCCGCGAATACAATCGTATGGATGACGAGCATCTGGTTGAGGCGTGGATGACGCTCGAGTCGTCCGGAGCCTGCCCGAGCCTGTTCTTAAGCAGAGCCTGGATGGAGCCGTGGGCGAAGCAGTTCGCGGATGAGTTTACTCCGTCGATCCTCGTCGGATACGATGGCGCCGATGCGATCGGGGTAGCACCTCTCTTCTCGACATCGCGCGAGACGTACGAGCTACCCGTCAACTTCCTCGCTCACCGGGGTGGGTTGATCGCCCTCGATGGCAAGAGGGGGGAGTTCGCTGTGGAGGTCGTCCGACGATTGGATGAGTGGGGAAGAGGGGCTCTTCTTAAGGGATTGCCGGCGGACTGTCCCTCCCATGCTGCCATCGCGGACGCTGCGGGATCGATCGGTTGTCCAGTGCACGAACGCCGGGGTCGCGTGTCGCCGCACGTCGGCGTCTCCTCAAGCTGGGACGAGTTCCTGAAGTCCAAGCCGAGCAGGGTGACCCACGAGTGGAGACGGAAGATGCGGAAGCTCGGGCGCGAGGGCTCGGTGGAAATCAAGCGCATGGACCCGGGGATGAGCCTGCACGATCTCATCGACGAGTTTGTGGACGTCGAGAGCAGGAGCTGGAAAGAGGAGGCGGGCACGTCGATCTCGGGCCGAGGCATAGGGAACTTCTATCACGAGCTGGCCGAGAGCCTCACGAGGGCCGGGGTATTCCGTCCGTTCTGGATCGAGCTCGACTCCACGATAATCGGATTCCTGCTGGGAGCCGTCCACGGTGGGGTCTACTACGCTCTCAAGACATCGTTCGATGAGGCCTTCGGGAAGCTGTCGCCGGGAGTGACGCTCTTCGATCACGCCATAGCCGACGCCTTCAGTGAAGGACTCGACCGGTTCGACTTCACGGGTCAGCGCGCGCGTTGGAAGGATGAGTGGGCGACCGGTCACACCGAGCACGTTGATGTGAGGCTGTACCCGCGGGGCCCAAGGGGGAGGCTTGCGTGCTTCCTCGATTCACATGCCAAGCCGGCAGCGAAACGTCTTCTCAGGAGAGACTCATGAGTGAGGCGCGTAGAACAGACGAACCTCGGTCTCATTCGATCACGGAGACGCGCGGCGAATACGAGGGCTATCTCTCCAAGGCGACGAAAGGTGCGGGGTTCACGTTCATGGGCCGCATCTTCGCACTCCTCTTTGGTTTCATCGCATCCGCCGTCATCGCCCGCGTTCTCGGGCCGGACGTTCTCGGCGTCTATGTTCTTGCGTGGACAGTCGTTCTCGCTGCCGCCATCCTGACGACGTTCGGTTTCGAGGGCGGCTTCGTGAAGTACATCTCGATGTACGTCGCACAAGGGAAGACGCGTGAGGCACACGCGGTCTACGCGCACGGAATCCGCTTCGGCGTGATTGCGGCCATCGTGGCCACAGCCGCGATAGCACTTCTCCGCAGGCCGATCGCGATCGCGATCTTCAAGGAGCCACGCCTGGAGCGCGCCCTCCTCTTCATGGCGCTTGCGATGATCCCGTACACGCTGACGAGGCTTCAGGCGGCTGGTCTGAAGGCTCTCAAGGACATGAGGCGCAGTATCGTGGGAGCCGAGCTGTGGTTTCGGATCCCTCGGCTTGCCGTGTTTCTGGCCATCTACTACATCGGTCTCAAGTACTACCGTCCTGATCTGGGGCTTCTCGGAGTCGTGCTTGCGAGCATCGCCGCCTCCATCACCTCCGCAATCGCGACGTTCATCTATCTGAAGAAGAGCGGCCCGTATCTCTTCGACCGTGGTCCCAGGGTTGAGATCCCGACAGGCGAGCTGGTCCGCTATTCCGCATCAATGCTCGCGGAGACGGCTACGGCGTTCGCACTCCTCGAGGGAGGCCGCCTGATCCTCGGCTTCTTTCTCGAGTCGGCCGAGGTCGGCGTCTACAACATCGTCGTTCTTCTTGCGATGATCGCCACACTGTTCACGTTCTCCTTCAATGCCATATTCTCCCCGATAATCGCCGATGTCTATCACCGGGGGCGTGTGGAGCTCATGCGGTCACTCCTGGGGGCCATCACCAGGTGGATCGTGCTTCTTACGCTGCCGGTCTACGCTTGGATCATCCTGTCCGGGGAGGCCGTGCTCGGTATCTTCGGAGATGGGTTTGTGAGAGGCTATCCGGCTCTCGTGATTCTGGCGACCGCACAGCTCCTGGACAGCACCGCGGGCTCCGTGGCGAGCTGCCTTGCGATGACGGATCATCAGCGCTACAACGTCTACAACACAGTAGCCATGGCTATCGTGAGCATAGGTCTCAACGTCTGGTTGATCCCGCGCATGGGGATAGCCGGTGCAGCCATCGCCACGGCATGCTCCATTGTCCTCGTCAATGTGGCTCGGCTGATCGAGGGGAAGCTCCTGCTCGATGTCATGCCGTATGATCGCTCGACGCTGAAGGTGGTCGTGACGGGGGCCGTGCTCATCGCATCAGCCCTTCTGCTTCGGGGAACTCCTCTCACACCAACGACCTGGTACTGGGCGGGCGCAGCGCTTGCAGCATCGTACGCGGTGGCACTCGGCCTCACGGCGGTCATGGGGACAAAAGAAGAGGACCGCATGATCATCCGCGCGGTCCTCCAGAAACTGTCACGCACTCGCTAGCTCTCGTCGAAGTAGTCGAGCCTGTGAAGAGGCATCACGACGCTCGATGAGATGTTCGACAGGTGCAGGCAGATCCGCTTCAGGTATCTCGCCGTCAGCGCGTAGAGTACGGCCTCCTTACAGACCAAACTCTCTTCGATGAGGTTGTCGATCAGTGCATTGCACTCCCGTGCGAGATCGCGTCCCTTCTGCAGGGCATCGTGCCCCAGCTCCTTGTCGGACATCCTGAACGCCTCGACCGTGGGCTCGAAGAGCGACTCGGTTGCGACGAGAAGCTCGCAAAACCGAAGGTCGTACTTGCCCTCCTTGAACGGGTCACCCTGTGCCTCGGCCACCTCCAGAAGATTCTTGGTGATGTCTCCCACTCGCTCGGCATCTTTGATGATACTCATGAGGACGAGGCATATCGGAACATCCGTGCCGGGTGAGATTATGAGGTGCTGCACGAGCTGCTTGCGTATCTTCCTCTGAAGATGATTGATGCCCTTGTCTATCTCATAGACCCGGTCATGAGTCTCCGCCGTGAGCTTCTCCCTGTCCGTGAGCACCGCCGAGATCATGCGGTACATCTCGAGCCCGGAGTCCAGCATCTGCTCCATCTCGTCGAACATCTGCGTCAGGAGTGGTCGTCTCTTGAGAGCATCTATGAATTCTCTGAACATCCGTGTCTCCTAGTGGAATAGCTTGCCTATCAGTATAAGCACACTGGGCACTACATAGAAAAGGCCAATCACGAAGATGGCGACGTACAGTTTCGACCGAACGGCAGCATCGGCGAGCTTTCGTGCGAGAATCAGCGGAATCTTCCGGATCGCACGATGTGGATAGATCAGGAGGATGCCTGCTATGTTGAAGAGCAGATGAACAAGCGCGATCGTGAGGCCGCGCGAGTCACCGGCGAGCGAGGCAAGGAGCGCCGTGACCGTCGTACCGAGGTTTGCACCCAGCGCTATCGGAAAGATCTGCTCGAGTCTGACGATGCCGGCGCCCGCGAGTGGGACGAGAAGCGACGTGGTGACCGAACTGCTCTGGATGACGGCCGTGACGCCCGCCCCCACGACGATGCCGGTCGCTCCGCTCTTGCCCATCAGGCGGTCTATCACGACCTCGGCGCGGCCAAGCGCCAATGCCTTCATCTGAAGAACCAGTACGTAGAGTGACGCGACCAGGAGCGCGAAGGCGACGATCACAATAAGGAGAGCCGCGCGCTCGCCAACGAGTCCCTCGGCGTATTCGACGATGACGTGAACGGCCGGACCGACGACGCGCTTGACCGGGCTCGCGAACGCCACGCTCTCGCTTCCCGTGAGAAATCGGGAGAGCGCGGTCGCGGTGTGTCTCAGAAACCCTGTTGCTATCTCAAGGGGAAACAGTATGAGCACGGTCATGAGGTTGAAGAAGTCATGGACGCTGGCCGCAGCGAACGCTCTTCTGAACTCCTCGCGGCGACCAACGTGTCCGAGCGACACGATTGCACAGGTTACAGTCGTCCCGATGTTGGCGCCCATGATGATGGGAACGGCATTCTCGATAGACAGCATTCCCATGGCCACGAAGCCAACGACGGTCGATGTCGTCGTTGATGAACTCTGGACGATACTCGTTGCCAGTATGCCGATGAAGAGGCCGACAAAGGGATTCGAAGTCGACGCGATGAGGCGTTCGGAAAAGTCACTTCCGAACATCTTGAAGCCGGTGCCGAGCAGTTTGATGCTGACAAGGAATATGTAGAGAATCACCGCGACAGTAAGCACGCGGATGATTCCCTGCAGGAGGGGCGGGAGTCCAGAACCGGCAGGTGTCAGCTTGCCGGACGCGTCTCTACGTGTGACCTCGTCGATCGGAAACTCTCCGGGTCGGTCGCCATGCTCCGGGTCGATCGGCTGTCCGGTGAGTGGACTCAGGATTTCGAGCGGGATTCTAGCATGCCCCGGAATCGTGTCAAGTGCCATGCAGGGTGACGGTCCATTCACCCAGATACGCCCCGATGGGAGCTGCGAGGCCGGAGTCGCTGAGGTGGGCGATAGGCTTTGACGGCCCAGGGCGGCCGGGGGTAGAATCGTCCATGAATCATCCCGGTGCCCGAAGCAGCTTCGGGCTGTCTTTACGTAGGAGGGGGATAAATGGAGTATGAGAAGCTCACGGCGCACTTTCTCGAGCTTATCAGGCGGGCGTCCACGTCGCTTCCGCCGGATGTCGAGGGTGCGCTAGAGAGGAGCATCAAGAGTGAGGAGCCAGGCTCGACGGCGGCATCCACACTCAATCTGCTTCTGGAGAACGCCCGGAAGGCCAAGGGTGCAGTGACGCCCATCTGCCAGGATACGGGAGCCCTCTATTTCTTCATCGAGTACGGTCCTGACTACCGCCAGAGCCAGCTCATTCAGGCGGTGAAGGCCGCGGTCGAGGAGGCGACGGCCCGATACTATCTGCGGCCGAACGCCGTCGACTCGATCACCGGTAAGAACTCAGGCAACAACCTTGGAGGCGGAGCGCCGAACTTCCACTTCACTGAGAGAAACGAGAACGGGCTTCGCGTCAAGCTTCTCCTGAAGGGTGGTGGCTCGGAGAACGTCAGCACGCAGTACAAGCTCCCGGAGGGGCGCTTCAAGGCCGGGCGCGACCTCGACGGTGTGAGGAAGTGTGTCGTGGACGCCGTCTTCCAGGCACAGGGCAAGGGCTGCTCGCCGGGCGTCATGGGGATCTGCATAGGCGGGAACCGTGACTCATCGTACGGCATGGCCAAGAAGCAGCTTCTGCGCGATCTGGGTGACACCAACGTGGATCCCGAGCTCGCCGGCCTCGAGAAAGCCCTCTTGGGTGAGCTGAACTCGCTGGGTATAGGTCCTATGGGCCTGGGCGGCAAGACGACGGTGATCGGTGTGAAGGTGGGCCAGCTCCACAGGTTGCCCGCCTGCTTCTTCGTCTCCATTGCCTACCTATGTTGGGCGGCACGCAAGGCCTTCATGACGCTCGAGGGAGGGGAGGTGGCGTATGATTGGGATTAATCTGCCGGTCTCAGCCGACGAGATTCGCAAGCTCAAGGTCGGCGACGAGGTTTCGATTACAGGCGTCATGGTCACGGCCCGTGATGCGGCCCACAAGTACCTGGTGGAGACCGATGGCGAGGATGTGAGGGATCTGCTCAAGGGGAGCATGATCTATCATTGCGGTCCAGTCGTGAAGAAGGGCGACGACGGCAAGTACACGTTCGTTGCTGCAGGCCCGACGACCAGCATTCGTGAGGAACCGTACGAAGCCAAGGTCTTCGAGAAGTACGACGTGCGGGCGGCGATCGGCAAGGGCGGTATGGGCGGCGACACGCTGGCCGCGTGTGGCGAACTCGGCAGCGTCTACCTCTCCGCGATCGGCGGAATCGCCACTACGCTCGCGCAGTCGGTCGTAGAAGTCCTCGATGTCAAGAAGCTCGAGGAGTTTGGTGTGCCCGAGGCCTTCTGGGTTATCAGGGTCGAGAACTTCCCGGCGATCGTGACGATGGACTCGCACGGGAACTCGCTTCATGACAAGATCCTGGAGGAATCGAGGGGGGAGTACGAGAAGCTGGTGGGGTAGGACCGGCCGGCCGGTGTCCCCGGTCAAACGGAGCTCAATTGTCACTGGAAGTCCCAGCGGCTGGGGCCTCCATTCTTCCGCTTGACATGACGGACATGAGCCGCTATAATCCCCTCTGATGGAGGCGATGAGGCCTCCGCGTTGTAGAAGTCGCTGGGGGAGGGTGCAGGCCATCCGATCTCCGGCAGGGCGTAGTCGGTAAGAGTGGCGATGCTACTCCCCGGCTGGATCGAAAGAGGTAGGGATCAGTGAGCACGACAGGCAGAGTGAAGTGGTTCAATGACAGTAAGGGCTTTGGGTTTATCACTCCTGACGACGGATCGAAGGACGTGTTCGTGCACTTCTCCGCCATCAAGAGCGACGCGGGCTTCAAGAGCCTGAACGAAGGCGACCACGTGGAGTTCGACATCGTTGATGGTGAGAAGGGCCCGGCGGCAGAGAACGTCGTCATGGTTGAGGAATAGCATCTGACCAATCTGTAGGTGGTATTTCACGAGGCGGGGTCGACCGGTTGACCGGACGACCCCGTTTCCTTTGCGGCTGAACGATCCTTTGCGACCGAACGATTCCGCCTTCCTACTCGTCCCCGATGATGACTACCCGTTCGTTCCCCGTCGGACCTTGTCCATCACACGCCCGATTAGCATGCGATCGTCCTCTTCGATCCGCAGAAGCGCAAGCACTCCCAGGAAGACCACGAAGGTGCCGATGAGCAGAAGGATGATCTGAACGAGCCCCTGCTCCGGCAATCGCGAGCGCAGGTAGAGGTTGCAGGCCGTTGTGACCACCGAGGCGGCCACGAGCTTGAGGTACGAGAGTCTATAGGGCCAGATCCCGATCAAGAGCCTCACTTCGATGAGCCCGATCACGTTGATCAGTGCAAGCGAGATCGCTGTGGCAATCGCAGCGCCAAGCACGCCGTAGCGGGGGATCAGGAACAGGTTCAGCAGGATGTTGGCCGCCGTCACCACGACGATGTTGATCGCGTTGTGGGCCTGGTGCCCGGACAGCATGAGGAGCATGCCGACCGAGCCGACCGCGCAGCGCGTGAGAACTCCCGCTCCAAGGACCACCATCGCGAGATACCCGGCGTGGAAATCCCTTCCGAAGAACAGAAGCAGGTCAACTCCGAATCCCACCATCCAGATCAACGCCGGCAGCACAATGATGAGAACTGTGCGTGTGAGGGAGGAATAGAGGCTATTGAGTTCGTCCTTCCTCCCGCTGTGGTGGAGCTCCGAGATGAGCGGTGAGAATGCGTTGTTGAACCCCATGAACACGAGCGCGAGCATATTCGAGATGAGGAAAGCGATGTTGTAGACACCGACATCTCTGGATGTGCTGAGGATTCCGAGCATTGTCCGGTCGGTGATGCTCAGACTGTAGTTCATGAATGCAACGAACGTCATCGTGGCACTGAACGTGATCACCCGTCTGACGGGGACCGAAGTCGTTCGTGGACCACGCGTCAGATAGCGGGCATGACGGTCGATGATGAAGGCCATGGCCGCCGCTGCCGCCGCATACGAGACCGTTAGCGCCCAGGTGAGACCCGTCAGCTTGAGTCCGGCTGAGAGGAGGAGGAAGAAGACCAGCAGCTTCGCGCTCTTGGCCACGATCTCCAGACAGAACGTCTCGCGGTAGGTCTGCTTGGTGGCCCTGAGCACGAAGCCGAACACCTTCACGTAGGCCGCCGGCAGAATGGCAATCGTGATAATGGGTATCAGGTCGAGGAGTCGGGGTTCATTGAAGATCCGGTGCGCAAGAACGTTGCGTCCGAGGAAGAGAACG
The DNA here is from genome assembly GCA_964521425.1 of uncultured bacterium. Lineage (GTDB taxonomy): Bacteria > Joyebacterota > Joyebacteria > Joyebacterales > Joyebacteraceae > Joyebacterum. The sequence goes on along the minus strand of CAZFRO010000007.1, from coordinate 6,033 downwards.
ACCATCGTGATCACGCTCGTGATGAGCACGACGCGTATGCCGACCGCGGTGATGCCTGCGGCGCCCTCTCTGTCTCCCCGGCCTAGTGAGACAGGGACGAACCGGAGTAGCATCGGGCCGACGCCAAACGATGCGGCCAGCGAGAGGACCAGGAGCGTCGTCTGTGCCAGCACGAAGATACCCAGAAGCTCCGCTCCCAGGATCCGCGCAAAGATGAGGTTTGAGCCGAAGCCGAGCGCAATACCGATGAACTGGTATGTCATCACGCCAGTCGCCTGCTTCGCGACGTGGACCAGGTTGCCGTCGGAGTTGTTCTCGCTCACGCCGTGACCTCCTGGTCGTTGCCCGAGGCCGTCCCGCTCAAGCCAGCGGAGTCACCGAACTCGTCGACCGTCTCTGGTCCCGGCTGAAGCCCGGCCGCCTGCATCATCACGCGGAACGAGTCTCTGATGTGCGTCGGTTCGGGGTCCACCTCGAAGCTTGAGGCAAGCATCGCATACGAGTCCCTGTGCTCGGGGCTGAACCCATGCATTCCGCATGGGGCCCGGCCGCCCATGTAGCTTGGGACGATGAGCTTCGTCGGGTTCATCAGGAAGATCAACTCCCCGAAGCGCCTGTCACCGAAGAAGACACCTTCACGCTTGAGCTCGGCGTCCGAGAGAACGGTCCCGTAGTCGAGCTCCTTGAGGGCGCCGACAATCCTGTCGCGTGCGTGAGGGGACTCGAACCAGAACCTCGCCATCGTCGAATCGTAGAACACCTGGTAGTCACTGCCCTGTCTGAGTCCGAGCGCCGCCACGACGCTGATGACGTCGTGCTCACCCGTTGTCCTCGCCATGCCGTGGTCGGAGAAGACAATGACGTTCACGTCACCTCGGGTCTCGCGGGCGAGTTCGACCACGCGCGCGATTCTCCTCTCGATGAGGGCGACAGCACCGGCAACAGCCTCGTCGTCGCCGACGTGGCCGTGGAGGAAGGCGTCTATGTAGGGTGTGTAGTGAAGGGAGAAACGCATCTTGTGATCATCGCGGATCGCTGTCTCGAGTTCGGCGAAGCCCTCGTCGAGTTCATGCTTCCAGGTCCAGACTCGGTACGGAACGCCGGCAGCAGCGAGGTGATCGAAGATCGACTTCGCACCAGAAGCGAATGCGCCCGGAGCGTAGATGTCCCTCTTCTCGATGAGGTCGAACGCCCCGAAGAGATGGAACGGGATCCGGTAGAGGTTGTAGTAGCCGGTGAAGCCCGTGCGTTTCCTATGGTAGTTCAGGAGAGGTCTGCGGAATCTACGGTGGTTCGATATGGTCTTCGGAAGGAACCTCAAGGGGCGGAGCGCCCTGAAATCCGAGCGCTCGGCGCGATAGAACATCCCCCAGTGCCCGTGCTCGTCCGGCATGAGTCCGGTGAGTATCGTCGGCTGGGCGGCACAGCTGTAACCGAGGACCGTGCGCTGACGATAGGAGTATGGTGCGACGTCGCGGAAGCAGTCAAGCTTCCGCGCTATCTCCCATCCCAGAGCGTCCACGAAGAACACAAGCGTGAGCCTGTCGTCCGCCATCAACCCTCCTTCACGCGCCTGCCGAGGAGCATAGCCTGGTGGAAGAAGAACAGCTTACCCATGAGAACGCTCTCACGCTCCTCGTCGCTCATCGCTCTGAACCTGACTGGAAGCGCGAACGGAGCATACCGCACGATGGCGCCGCGCGTCCATTCTCGATCCGCGTTCTCCGAGTGGCTGAAGAGTGTGATGAGCGCTGTCAGATAGGCGAGCGCCAGGGGAGAGGCGAAGAACATGCGCCGCACGATGCCCACGCTTGAAAGCAGTCCTTTCGGAGCGGCCCCGGGCCTGAGCAGTCGCACCGTTCGCACGAGCTTTCTCGGCAGGCTCTCCAGCCTCCCGAAGCGCTCGGCGATGACCGGAAGAGGCAGCCGCGAGGCATCCACGCCCAGCGTGGACCCGAGGATGCTCTTCCAGAGCGCCTCCGCATAGGGGACGTACTTGTACCAGAGATCGGACGCCAGGCCGTGGAGGTCCTGAGCACTCGCCGTTGTCCCGAAGTGCGACACAAGGCTCTCGAGGTCACCGGATGTCTTGAACGCGGCCCACGCGGGCAGGTCATCGATGAACGGCTCGAGCACTGTGGCGAGCGCCGCGAACTCATCACGCTTGAGGTACTCTTCGGTGAAGACCCTGATCCTGGCTTCATAGCCGAGCGGCGTGTTGCGTCTCACGAAGAGAAACGCGGTTACCAGATCGAGCGCGAGCTTGGCCGTCCGATAGATCGAAGAGAGCGCGTCAGAAAAGTCCGCCTCATCTATCTGAGTCCGTGGTCGTCCGATCAGATGTTCGAAGCAGCGGTTGTGAACGAATCTAAGAGCATCCGCTATCGGAATCTCACTGGGGTCAACCTCAGCGATCGATGAGAGAATATCGTCGTCTCCGTACAGGCAGACGGGCGAACGCGCGAACTCGTAGTTTGAGATGAGGGGGTAGGGGGAGGTGAGATGGACATGCGTCTTGAACGACATGTCGATCCCGGAGCAGACCGGGGCCAGCTCCTTGTTCAGTTTCGCCATGTAAGGTGCGACGCGCACGCGTAACTCCATGCGGTTCGTCGATGGCCGGGTGACGCAGATGAGGTCGATGTCGCTCAGGCTGTAGAGCCCGGATGGGGTCTCCACGACCGTGACCTCACCGCGAGTCGGAGCGCCAATCATGAGCAACGCCTCAATATCATCCTGGCAGACGGCGCCCACAATCTCACCCACACACCGCTCAAGAATCTTGGCGAAGAATTGGTGCTTCTCTGGGATCGAAGAGTAGAGCATGTGTCATCCCGATTCCGGTCAATCCGTGAGTCTGATCTGAACTGCAAACGGCGCGCAAATAGCCACTCGCCACTCAGGCAAAGTGACTCATCTCACACCTCGCATACTAGGCTAGCACGTCGTGTTCCTAACCCCAAGCGTACCGCATATTCCCCGCCATGCAACCCCCTGAATGCCGCCGCTCTCATATCGTTGGGGAACCAATATTATACTGGAACTGCGCTGTTCGGGAGGTCCCGTGCTCCGGTGTTTGCTGTCGGCAGGGGCCGCCCCGCATTGCTCAGACACACGGCACGGCATTCGCCGCGCCTCAACTCGCGGGCGGGGCGGGCCCTGCCGACCACATACCACTAGGCCGTATCCACTCCCGAATCAGTATGTCCAGGCGACCCGGATGCCCGAAAACCCGCACTACAAGGGCTATTGCGGACCAACATGGCTATGTGTTATAATCTATGTATGCTCTCTCTGGAGACGCAGAGTGTCCGGGGAGGGCCAGGTTGTGTTGCCGGATGATGACAGACATAGGTTTTTCATGAGCCAGCGTGGTGGGGGTTGGATCTCGCCATGCCCAGCCAAGAGGGAGGACACGCATGAGGTCCATGCGCGCACTGATCGTTCTCGCCCTACTCGTTCTCGTGGCGATGCCAGCATCGCTGTCTGCGAGATGGATCGAGTTTGGGACTGCCGAGCCTTATGAGGCGCCTGAAGTGACGCTTCTTTCGTCGGATATCTCTGGTGCGGCTCTCCTTGTCGAGATTCCGGGCGTCGAAGTGGCGGACATGGCCACCGACCTCGGTCTCTTCACGCGTCTGACCATCCCGGGAAACGCCTACACGATTGACATCGGCGCACCGATGCTCCCGGTCATTCGGGAATTCCTGGAGATACCTCAGGGTGCAGTGCCCAGGCTCTCTATCGTGAGTGCGGACTACGTGGAGATGTCGCTCGCGGATCTAGGCGTGGCGCACAGACTCATTCCCGTACAGCCGTCCATTGAGAAGCTGCCGGGCGCCCGAGAGGCGGCCCGTTTCGTGATGGATGACGCGGCGTATGCCAGAGGCGGGTTCTCACCGGATGTGGCAGCCGTGCTCGGCGAGATCGGCCAGATGAGGGCTCACCGCTTCGTCGAACTCGAGATCTTCCCCGTGCAGTACGATGCGGCGACCGGTACCGTTCGCTATCTTCGGAACATCGAGCTCTCCGTTGAGTTCGAGGGCGGCGACTGGGCAAAGACGAGCAGCATGATTGAGCGCTTCGCATCGAGGGACTTCGATGCCTTCGCGACGAAGCACCTCGTGAACGCCGATGCGTTCGCGGGCCGCGGCTTCCCGACTCTTCCGATCGGCTACCTCATCATCACCTACGATGATTACTACGAGGAGATCGAGACATTCGCCGGGTTGAGGCATCGCCTCGGCTACGAGACGACCGTGACGAAGCTGTCGGAGATCCCGGGCGGCGCGACGACAACGAATATTCAGAACTACATCATCGACGCCTACACAACGTGGGATGTGCCACCGACCTTCGTCCTTCTGATCGGCGACACGCCACAGCTTCCCGCGTTCACTGGGGTCGCGTCATCGTGCGCGACCGATCTCTACTATGTCTGTATGGACGGTGCGGCCGATTGGCTGCCCGACATGTATGTCGGACGTTTCTCATGCGACAGCGAAGCCGATGTGACGCTTCTCGCCAACAAGTCGATGAGCTACATGCGATTCGCGCTCTCGAGCGGAACGGATTGGGTTGACCGCGCGACGTTCATGGCGTCTAGCGACAACTACACGATTTCGGAAGGCACGCACAACTACTGCATCGACACGTGGGTTGAGCCCGCCGGCTATACGGTCAGCAAGCGGTACTCGGTCACGCACAGCGCGACAACCCAGCAGTGTCTCGATGACTTCAATGCGGGTCTCTCGATGCTGACCTTCTCGGGTCACGGCTCGACGAACGGCTGGGCCGACGGTCCGCCGGTCTCTGCTTCGCAGGTTCAGGCACTCACCAACGTGGACATGCTTCCGATGGTGCAGTCATACGCCTGCATAACTGGTGCTTATGACAGCGCCTGTTTCGGCGAGACCTGGACGCTTGCTCCGAACGGCGGCGTTCTCTTCCTGGGCGCTTCGAACAACTCGTACTGGGACGAAGACGACATCATGGAGAAGGCGGTCTACGACTCGTGGTTCGGCAACGACTACACATGGGTCCGGGCGATGTTCAACGACGGGCTCTGGGCCGTCTATGATGCGTACTCGGGTGGCGGTCGCACACGGTACTACTACGAGATGTACACCGTCTTCGGCGATCCGGCCCTCGATCCGTGGGTGGCTGGTGGGCCGCTCGATCTCGAGGCGACGTACAACGGCGTTCTGCCTCTCGGGCAGAGCACGTTTGCGGTTGACGTCGGGACGGTTGCCGGACGCGATCCCGTTGAGGGGGCCCTCGTCTGTCTCCATATGGACGGTGAGTTCTACGCAACCGGCCTGACCGATCTGAGCGGCCACGTCGACATCGCGATCGACACGCCGCCGGACGACGTGGGTTCCATGGACGTCTGGGTGAGCAAGCACAACTACAAGCCCGTATCCGGAAGTGTGGACGTCATCGTTCCGGTGACCTACACAATCGCTCCGTCATCGATTCCGATCGATACTGCAACGGATCTGACGGTAACGGTGTGGGACAGCGCCGGAGTTGAGCTTCCGGACGTTGAGATCACGATCGACGGCTGGGGCATCGACCCCGTCGTGGATGTGACCGATGTGAACGGAGAGGCCACCTTCAACATCACGGCGCCGTACGGTGAGGATCTTGTCATCATCGGAAGCGAACTCGCTCAGAGTTACAACTGCTTCGAGGATGTGATCCCTGTTACGGGTGGCGTGGCCTTCACGAGCGCCGACATAGACGCGTCCGTGGCATCGATCGGTCTCTACGGCACTCTCGCCCCGTTCTACGAGGGTACGATCACAGGTACATGTCCTGAGGGCGGGTTCGACCTCTTCGCCGTGGGCTGCGGGCTCGATCTCTACGGGAACGCCGGCTACTCGACGATGCTCGACCTCCTCGGAACGCCGACTTCGACGGGCACGGTGAACTGCGCGCTCGCGAAGCCCGGGTACAGCATCTACCTCGAGGATATCACGGTCCAGGTCGTCTACGGTCAGCTGGCCGGAGAGGTGTACGAGGCTCCCGCGC
>CAZFRO010000006.1:0-118507 GCA_964521425.1 uncultured bacterium | reverse complement strand
TCGCCGGTGCTGTGAAGCCGTGCGCCACGACTCCCGATCGGTCGATGCCAACGAGTCCGAACTCGAACCCCTCCCGCCTGGCAAGCGCCATGACCCGCTCCATCCCCCGAACCGCGCCAAGCTCCGCGAAAGCCGCGACGACCTCCCGGGACATGCCGTACCTGATGATCGGTTCACCATGTCCGGTTGCGGAGGCGCCGCCCTCGGGACCGCAGTACGTGCCGGCGCCTATGATGCCCGTGTCCCCAACACGACCCGGGACCTTGAGCATCATGCCACCCGTGGAGGAGCCTGCAGCCATTTGCCCGCTTGCGTCGCGCACAACGGCGCCAACGGTTCCGTGGCCGAGTTCACGTGCCAGGTCACCGAGCCGGGACAGGAAGCGGATGTCATCCCCCTTGCCGAGCTTCGCCTTGAGCAACTTGTGTTTCTCCATTCGAGCTGGAGACCTCTGATCGCGGAAGTCGAGGCCCATCCTGCGGGCGAACTCCTCCGCCCCAACACCGGCGAGCATGACGTGGTCGGTCTTGTCCATGACCAGTCGCGCCGCCAGGATCGGGTTGGCGATCCCCTTCGCAGCCGCAATCGCTCCGCACGATCTGTCATCGAGCATAATCGAGGCGTCGTTCTCGACGTCCCCGTCCAGGTTGATCGATGAGCCGTAGCCTGCATTCAGGACCTCGGCATCTTCCATGAAGACGACGGCAGCGACGATCGCATCGGCGGAACTCCCGCCGGCTTTGAGCGTATCCAGAGCAGACTCCGTGGCCCCCACGAGCGCCTTCTCGTGTTCCTTGCCGGGGTCGTAGGCTCCGGCGCCGCCATGAACGATGATCGATACCGCCCCGTCAGCCCCCCTGCTCGCCAAGCGCCCTCCTCACAAACCCATCGCTCTCTTCAAGCCTCTGCACCGCTTCCTCGCGACTGACGCCCACCTTCCCCATGACGAGGGCGACCTTGACGGACCCGCCGGCCTCACTCATGAGATCGGCCGCCTCCTCGTACGCTAGACTCAACGTCTCGACCAGGATCCGGCACGAGCGGTCCCTCAGCTTGTCGCACGTGGCCATGAGATCGACCATCAGATTCTCGTAGGTCTTTCCAAGAAGAACCATCGAGGCCGTCGTTATCGTGTTGAGGACGAGCTTCGTCGCCGTCCCAGCCTTCATGCGGGTGGAGCCCGTCACGACCTCAGGACCCACGAGCGGCGTGATGATCACATCCGCCGCCACGTCTCCCGGATCAACGGGGCTACAGGAGAGGAAGATGGTGCCCGCTCCTAGCGCCCGCGCCGACGCCAGCGCTTCGTGCACATACGGCGTCACACCGCTTGTGGCGATTCCCATGACGACGTCCAAGGGCGTGGGTACGCGCTCTGCAAGATCGGACGCGCCGGCATCAACCTCGTCCTCGGCACCCTCCTGCGCACGGATGAGCGCCTCATAACCCCCGGCGATCAGACCCTGAACCATTTTTGGATCGGTTCCGAAGGTCGGCGGGCACTCGGATGCATCGAGAACGCCCAGCCGCCCGCTCGTCCCCGCACCCACGTAGATAAGGCGACCGCCACGTCGGAAGCGCTCGACAACAAGCTCGATTGCCTCCGCGATCCGCTCCCGTTCGCGACCGACCGCGTCGGCGACGGACCGGTCCTCGGAGTTGATGAGATCGACGATCTCCATCGCCGACATCGTGTCGAGGCCAGTGGACCGCGGGTTCCGCTGCTCCGTGAGGACGGCGTCCATCCCGGCCATGTCGCGGTCCGGCGGGCGCCAGTTGTTGCCGTGATCGTCGGCCATTACGCAATCACCCCTGGTTCGGCGTGCCACGCATCGAGGTCGTCCCTGAGCTTGTTGTAGAGGAGCGTCCAGAGCGAATAGATGAAGGTCGAGAACGCTCCGGACAGGACGAACATGACTGCGAGAGCGATCGGTATGCCGAGCACAAGCCCAAGGAAGAGATTCGCCATGCCGATCAGTACAAACGGTATCGCCAGCATGAGAAGCGAGAAGATGACAGCCATGGCAAATGCCATCCCAGCCAGAAGCGATACGAGCCACATCATGAACGACTTCCCCACGTACCGCTTCGTCATCTCCCAGCCGGTCCTGATGCCGGTGAAGACGTCGACGCCCCTCAGGACCACCTCGCGCTCTGCGTATGTGATGGTGAAGGACAGCGCGAAGAGGAACGCGATGAAGGGAAGGAACAGGATGGCACCTATGACGATCGCGATGACAATGCCCACCTCACCTGCTGCCAGAGGAAGGAGGATCGGGATCGCGAGGGCTATCATCACGACAAGAACTGCAGCGAGCGAGAGCATTCCAATCCCGAGGATTCTGAGAGCATTCTTGACGCCGATGCTCCACTGACCACCGAAGGTGATGTGCCGTCCCTGGTCGCTCTCGGATATGCCGCTTATCAGTGCCCCCTTGGAGATCAGACTCATTACGACGAGCGCGAGCCAGAGGACCACGGCGCACACGATCAAGACCGTCAGGAGTTCCACATGAGTCGTTATCCAGTGGCGTGCCTCGGGACCGATCTCATCTCCCCAATTGCCGCCTCCGCTTCCGCCTCCCCCAGACAGGAAGAACCCGAAGAACCACAGGAACTTGTGCTTGAAAACGACTCTCTGGGACCTCTGTACGATGTCCCAGTAGTCGATGGTGAGCGGTGCGTACATGTTGGACTCTCCTTCCCGTACGAGTTACCAGGCTAGTGCCTGTCACTACCAGATGGAGCCTCTGTGAACGAGCCAGAGCGCGAAGAGGTAGATCGGGATCATGCTCAGAAGGAGCGCCCCATGCCTTCGGGATCCCGACCGGAACCAGCCGACCCTCAGGCCGGCCAGTACGATTGCTGTAAGCATGAGTCCGGACGCGACATTGACCATGTTCAGCGGAGACACATCCGCCCAGGCCGATGTCCCGGTCGCCGCCACGTGAATCCCAGCGCCGATCGCGAAGATGAGAATGTTGATGCTATTGCTTCCAAGCAGGGTCCCGAGTGCCATGTCGGGGGAGCCGGCACGGCGGATCGCTGCGAACGCAACGGTAACTTCCGGAAGCGAGGTCGCGATGGCCACGAGCAGGGTCCCGACGAGTGTCTGACCCAGGATGCTCCCTCCCGGGAACTCGTAGAGGGCAATGCTATTGGCTGTGCGCGCCATTATGAACCCGGCGGACACGACAACGATCGAGAGGAAAGCGAACCAGACGACGTGCCGGGCGGTCGCGCGCTCACTCGCGGCGTCCTTCCCTGCCGTCTGCTCGCCTGGCTGCCCAGTGCTACCCTCCGCTCCCAGCTCGCCATCTTCAGAAGGAGCGAACTCGCCGCGCACTGACTCAAGGATGAACACAAGCGCGATCGGCACGCTGAAGAGGAGAATGGGAAGATAGGCCGAGCCGATTGCTTCCCCAAACACCACTCCCACGCCGACCAGGGCCGTGAGAAGCAGGAGCGCCACACACGATCTGGCGTAGCGCGCTGCATCCACGGCCTTCAGGAATGCACCGCCCACAAAGGCCATCTCGAGGAGGGCGATTATCGTCAGGTTGAAGTTGTTGCTGCCGAGGATGTTGCCGAGTGCCAGATCGGGCGCCTCTTCCCTGATCATGGCGCTCAGGGTAACGCTCAGCTCAGGAAGGGAGGTGATGATCGCCAGCACGAATAGGCCCGCCGCGGCGGCCCCGATGCCCAGACGCTCGGCCAGAGCCTTCCCGTGAACGGGAAGACGGCTGCCGCTCCACCAGATGGCGGTGGCACAGACCACGAAGGTAAGGACGTTCCAATGCAATATGTGGTCTCCTTAAGGTGTATTGGCGAGTATATGAACGACAGTTCCCGGGTGTCAATGGAAACAGCCCCCGACCCGAAGGTCGAGGGCCGTGCACGTGTGGTGGGTCTTCCGGGCGGCTACATGCCGGGATCCGGCGCACCCCCACCGCCGTCCTCGCGGTAGAGTGCCTTTATCCTGCTCCATGCCATAGATTCGACCGGAGAGCCGGTGTTCGTGTCCCCGGGCGTTGGCGGCAGGTTTGTGGCCGGAGGATCCAGGGGGTTCAGCTCATCGAAGAGCCACCAGTCTCCACTCCCATCCGGCATACGTCCCCATGAACAGTCGTCCCGGACCTCGGAGCTTGTGTACACAACGATATCGGCCACCGTCCCATCGTCTCTGACGAGTGATATCGAGTCGCCTCCGTTGTTGAGCGAGAGCCCGTTCTTCAGATAGCCGTTCGCTTCCTCCCAGTCGTACGCCTCGTTGCCGTAGACAACGAAGATCTCTCCGGGCGCGAGAACCCCGGAGAACCCATACTTCCAGCTGGAATCCGAGATCGCGTCCCTGAGCCTCCACCCCGTGATGTCGACCGAGCCGGGTCCGGTGTTGTAGATCTCGAGCCACTCGTCATCGAGCGAGTGGTAGATGAGATCGCCGTCGGACGGCGACCAGTCACTTGCCGGATCAGCCATGAGTTCATTGATGACGACCGAACCGCAGGCCGAGCCGGCCACGACCGCCAGGAGAACCAGTACGTACACAGGCGTGAACTTCGTTTCCATTACTTCCCTCCATCAGTGATGAGCCCGGCGGGGGAAGCCGGGCGATTGGTTTGGGCTCGCTACCGAACATCTGGGGAGGGATGGTCAAATGGGGCCCGCGGCGACGAGGACGCCACCGTTCGTCTCACGCTTCTGTACACGGGATAGACAACTGAGGGGAATGAACCCGCTCATAAGCAGGATGCGTTCCGCATCACTTCAGCATGACCATCTTCTGCGTGTCGATGAAACCGGGTGCTACCATGCGGTAGAAGTAGACGCCGCTCGAGCATTTCGCACCGACCTCATCCGTTCCGTCCCACATCACAAAGCCGGTCGTGCCAGCATCAAGCTCACTCTCGAGGAGCGTGCACACTGCCTTTCCGGCCACGTTGTACACCACGATGGTCACGGGTCCCGCCTCGCGGATGCTGTACGCGATCCTCGCGATCGGATTGAACGGGTTCGGATGCGCATGCGAGAGTATGTTCCTGAACCCTCCATCGACGGGGACATCCGTTGGGTTCGTGGTCGGGGTCTTACTGAAGTACGCCAGGATGTTGCCCATGAGGTTGACCCTGTCCGCGACGCCCGTGTTGTAGTAGCCGGTCGACGGATCAAGGTTGTCCTGCATGAACTCCACGCCGAAGCCGAGGGCGACGGTCTGGTACTGAAGCGTCGGATGCGTGTACGCAACCCCGGAGGGAAGCGTTGATGCATCCAGCTTCACGTACTCGGCGACGGTCTCAGCGCCGCTGCCCGAGTACGGCTGGATGACGTCGAACTTCATGAGGGTGGGGCAGCCACCCGCGAGAACGCACGCGCCGTCCTCGTGGTCCATGAACGTCGTGCCGCCCGCAACCTCGCGCAGGGTCGGAATGCTGTCGACCATCACATCGCCAACCTCGTCGGCAACGTAGTCTGTGGCAAGCCACTGCGTCACGAAGTCGAGCGTCTCTACGCCTGAGTCCATCAGCTCGTAGCACCAGTCGTTCCCGGTGACGAGAAAGTTCCTCTCGTTGCCGCCACCCGCCTCATCCAGCCAGTTGATGATGTTCTTCTGATCGACACCCCAGAACGTGAACGAGTCGAACTCGTTCGTCAGCCAGATGATGGTGTCGTAGTACTTGTAGCCCCTGAAGTCCGGACCCTCTGAGTTGGCGGTGCCTGTCGGAACCTCCACATCGTACGTCTCCCACTCGTAACCGAGGATTTCCAAAGCCTCGCAGAAGTAATACTCGGAGCTATGGAGGTAATCCCGCTGCTCGCCCGGCGTTGGACGATCGTGCTTGTCAACAAGCAGGATACCCGGCTCCTCGATGGTCGCTGTGATCGGCAGGATCGAGAACTCGAAGTAGGTTCTCGGAGCCGCGCTCGGGTATGTCGCGATGGTGCCGACCCCGTCCATGGCCTCGAAGTAGTAGTGGATCTCGCTCCCGAGGTGCATCTCGGCCGCCGGCGGCGGACATATCCAGTCGTTGCCCATAATATCGAGGCGACGACACGAGTACGCAGACCACGACACACCGTCATCATCAGATGCCATGAGCGTTACGGTCGCGATGTCGTCAACGTCCGTGACCCTGATCAAGGCCGAGTCGTTGAACGCCTGCAGGATCTGCTCGATATACCAGTCGTTGAAGCGGTCCCAGGTGCCGTAGACGAAGGAAGTCCCGGCGTCACCCGATGGGATACCGACCTTCTGTCTGTTCAGAAGAATGCCTGCCCTGTGCATTCCTGGAGCGGACGGATCACTGTTCTCAAGTTGCAGCTCGACAGTCAGCCAGTTGTGACCCGTGTAGGCATCCAAGTCGTCGCTCAAGGCATACCAGAACGGACCTCCGTACCAGCCACCTGGGCCTCCCGGATCCCAGCCGGGATTCTCGGGACATCCGCCCACGTCGTAGCAGGACACCCAGATGTCGAACCTGTTGTTGGATGTGAGCGGAAGATCGATCCACATGTCCCAGAAACCGACGAGCCTTTCGGCACCGCTGATATCGATCGGCGGGCTGATAAGGAAGGTCTTCTCACCGTCCACCATGACCTTGGTGAACGGGTCGACAGCGCCCATCATCCACCCGACGCGATCCTCACATATGGACGGCTGGCCCGTCTCGAAATCCACACCGAAGAGACCACGGAAGAATACGACGCCCGTCTGACCCGAAGCGGCGGCATCCTCGTGCACCCAGCCGTTGTCGCCGGGTGACTCGGCATCGTCGGACCACACGGAGATGCTATCGACCGTGACGTCGAAGTTGTCCAGCTGCCACGCGCCGTCCAGCAAGGAGTTCACGGGCGGATTCAAGTACTCATCCTGACACGAGAAAGCCACGTCCGACTCGAACCGGAAGCGGATGCTGATGTCACACCCGGCCCATGATGACAGAGACAGGGATGGGTGCCCATACGTCTCGTCATCCCAGTCCTTCGGGAATCCCGGCTTGCCCGCGAAGCCGGGGTTGCTCACGGTGTAGATCGTGGCCCAGGAGTACCCGTCGTCAGCGGAGATCTCGACGTAACCGTAGTCGTAGTCGTGCTCGATCGCGAAGCGCTGGTCGAACTCCAAGACGATGCTATCGCCCGGGGCACTCCAGCTTGAGAGCGGCAGGTCGCGGGACATCAGCATCGTCCAGTTGTTGCCGTACCCGCGCGGCTGGCGCCAGCACTCGTTGTACGTGCCGCACCACCACGTGCTGTCGCCGAGATACGGCTCAGTCAGCCTGATGGTGTCCTTGTGCCAGAAGTTCTCTTGTCCGAGGGTCCCGGAGAGGTCGATCGACGTCCAGCCGGCATTGTCACCCGTCAGATCCTCGAAATCAGCGTCGAAGATCCAGAGGGTCTCCATACGCGTTCGCTGATGCTCACGGCCTGTTTGGGAGGCCTTTGGCAGATGAGGTAGAGGCACGTGCGTATCCATGCGGCCCGGATCGAGGCCCCTCGCTCCAACCGGACCTGCGGCCGGCATGAGCAGCGCCACGAGCACGACCAAACGCACCAGCGTAATCAGAGTTCTGCTGTTCATCAGCGTGCCTCCCCCCGCGGAAGGGCGAGTTCCCGTAGCCGGTCTAATTTTCCAGCGCAGTCATACCACCACCCCTCGCGCATTCCGTCAAGGCCATACTGAATGAAGCCCAGTTCATCTACGTACGGCCACGGACTCCCCCACCACTAGGGCGGCATCCCACACAAAAGGACCCCCGCGCCATCGGCACGGGGGCCCTCCTACTCTACAACAATGGCGCTTCTGGCTTTACTTAAGGAGCACCATCTTCTTGCTGATCTCTTCGTCACCGGCGAGGAGCTTGTAGAAGTACACGCCGCTGGCGACCTTCTCACCGTTGTCACCACGTCCCGACCACTCGACGAAGTGACCACCCGCTTCGAGGCGGTCGCTCATGAGTGTGACGATCCTGCGACCGGTCACATCGTAGACCTCGATCGTGACATCCGTCGGCTCAGGCAGTGTGAAGGCGATGGTCGTCTTCGGGTTGAACGGGTTCGGCATGTTCTGGCCGAGATCGAGCTTGGCACCGACGATGCCGTCTTCGACACCGACCGGATTGACGGCGATATCGTCATCGCCGCGCGGCTCGAGCTTGTAGTTGCCATACGAGAACATGACCGTACCAAGAACGAAGACGTTGTCGCCCTCTACCGGCTCGTAGGTGTACGGAGCGTCATCATCGACGCGGCACGTATCACCAGCGGCCCCGTTTGTGATGGCCCATTCGCCGTAGCCCATGTCCGCAACCATGACCGTAGCGTCCTCGGCGTGAACGTAGACGCCCTCGTACTGCTCGCCGGTGGTCTTGGTCTGGAGATCGGCCGTAGCGATGGAGACTGCATCCGGCATGCTGCCGCGCGACTCGACGAGGACTGCTCCCTCGACGAAGTGCAGGGAGACCTCAGTCTCGCCCCAGTTCTCCTGAACCTCGCCACAGACGATGATCTCATCGCCGCGCTCGAAGCTCGCCGAACCGGTGCGATCGTAGACCTTGATTCCCTGCCACGCACCGCGTGCCACGTCCTCGGTCTGGATCGTGAAATAGTAGTCGCTGTAGACACCCGGCTCCGCCGTCACGATACCGGTCGTGTTGACCGCAAGCGTGTCGAGCGGTGACGTGTCATCCACACCAGGGGCGGCGACAAACTGGATGTCGAAGATGTCGACCATGCCGATGTAGAGGCTGTACGAGCCCGCAGTCGGCTTCCTGGCATCCATCACGCCGTCGCTGGCCTCGATGAAGTAGTAGATCCTGTTGCCATCGACGTACGGACCGATCGTCGCGGAGTAGATATCGCGCGATGTCGTCATCGGCGTCTGGCTGAAGGGACCTGCCGCCGAAAGAGCGTAGTTCAGCGTTGCCGAACTGATGCCCTGGTTGTCGGTGATGTCGGCAGTAATCGTGACATTGCCGGCCACCGGCGGTATCGGCGAGTAGCGAACGTCCGCGATCCTCGGCGGACCAACGATATCTTCGTCGTACCGCGGCTCGATCTTGAACTGGTCGTAGCTGTACATCAGTACGCCACGAACCTCGTCGAGCACATCAAAGAGCTGCGGGGTGTAGCTGTAGTACCCGTAGTCATCGACCATGGCACCCACTGCCGAGGCATCCTCGATGTACCACTGGCCGTAGCCGTCGGGCTCGGCCGTCACCGTCACGTTGCTGACGCTGATGAGCTGACCTTCATACGCCTCGGAGCCGGTGTCATCAGGATCGATGTCGGCCGTTGTGACTGCGGCATAGCCGTAGTTCGCATTGCCCGTCGAGAGAATCGTGACTGCCTCATTGAAAGGAACATAGATCTCGGTCTCACCGTAGTACTCGGTCACAAAACCGGAGACCGTGATCTCGTCACCCTCATTGATCTCGCCGTCGTAGTTGTACGTGGCGTAGATCTTGATGCCCTCGAAGTACGTATTGCCTTCGTGGATCATGCAGAATGAATCGGAGAACTCGCCCTTCGCTGCAGTCACAATACCCGTCACGTTGACAGTCTGGCCTTCGAGAGGCGACGCATCGCCACCAAAAGGTACGAACTGCACATCGTAGATGGTCGTGAAGCCGACCGAGTAGGCGTACGGATCAGAGAAACCCTCGGACGGGTAGTTGATGCCGGCGCCATGATTGTCGACGGCACGCACGAAGTACTGGACCTGGGATCCGTTCGCCTGGGCCGCAATGGTACCCGTGTAGAGTGTGTCCACTCCCGATGCGGCAACTGTGCCCCACGGCCCCGCGTCCACACGGTAGTAGACCATGACTGAATCTACGCTGCCATCATCGGTCACGACAGCCGTGATGTCGACGGCGTCCGTGTCCATCGGTGGGATCGGCGAGTACATGACCGAACGAATCCACGGCGGCGTGTTCTGAATGTTCTGAACGCCGGGCGTGGGAGCCTGCATCTGCCAGTCCGTGATGCTGCTATCGGTGTCCGTGCTGGAGGCGTCACGACCAAGTGTGTTGCCGAGGTACGGGATCTCGTCGAACGCATTGTCCGGGATACCGTCATCGCCGAAACACGGATCCTCGGTGCAGACCTCCATATCGGCGTACTCGACAAGGTCGACCAGAGTTATCAGAGATCCTGTCGTGTACAGATACACAACGTCACCATTGCTGTAGCCGCCGCACATGGTGCCGTAGCCCTTGCCGCCGACCAGCTGTATCTCGTCGCTGTAGCCGGTCGCAGGATCGGGGTCCAGGAGATTCATGTTTGGGACAAACATGCTGTCGTTATCGAACTCAAACGACGCATCGAACATCTCGAAGTCGGGGTAGATCCCGAACTCCTCGTAGAATCCGTCGTCACCGTCGGCCCCGTCCTTCGCGACCGTGATGTAGCCCCCGGCGGCGATGGTCGTCCCAAACGGGAACTGCCAGCGGTCTTCGCCTCCGCAGAGCTGGTCGTACTCGACTCCGCAGAGAACAAATCCGCCGATGTCAATCGAACTTCCGGTCGGATTGTAGAGCTCAATGAACTCGGCGCCGTCATAGTACTCGTTGGCGTCCGGGTAGATCTCATTGATAACAACATCGGTACCTGAAGGATTAGCCATGGCCGCGCCGAATACCAGAACGAGCACGGCTGCGACCAGAACAGACAGCTTCATCATCACACGACCTCCTTGGTGTTCTCCCACCGTTGCCAACAAATCTATCGGGGAAGCGATTCCCAGGTCACTCCCTCCACCTGTCATCCCTTTGGATAAACAACCTCACTCCGCCCCGAAGGCGCAACAACCCCACCCTCGGGAAGGGTGATTTTTCCCGACGTTAGATTATACCACACAGAGCATCACTTGTCCAGCGCTACCCACAGAACACAGGGCCGTACATGTGTGCATCGCGACCCGGCCCGCAGGGCATTGGCGCCGTGTTGCGCGACACCCGCCCGGCCGTCCGGCCAGGCGGGCATCTCACAATCTGCTGCTACTGAACCTCTTAGGGCTGCTAGTAGGGCCCGCTAGCCTCCTCCACGGGGGGTGCTAAGGGCTCCATGCCCTCCATGGCTGCGATGAGAGCGGCACTGACCTCGGCCTCATCATCCCTCACCCATCGCCCGTCGAGCTGAGGTCCTATCGGAGTATGACGTTCAATGTAGTGGACAGCCGCGTCCATACACGTCGTCGAGGTTCTCCGCTTCTTGTCATCAGGTATGTCGGGAAGCATGTAGAGACCCGCATTGCCCACCGCAAGGAAGTCACTCGTGACGACGCGGTAGATGCGGTCCGCCTCCCATGGCTCACCACCGATCGTGAAGGAGGTCACGCGGTCGTAGTCCGGTCGTGTCTTGTTGTAGACGATCCTGCCACCGGCCATGTAGACACCATGGTGGTCGGCGCTGACGCGATACTCGACTACTTCCTTCAAGAGCCTCCCGTCCATCTCGAACACCATGAGGCTGTTGCCAAACGGAAGAACCTTGAAGACCTGGCGCGGCGTCACGGGGCCGGTCGGGATCTCGTCCCGGATACCACCGAGGTTCGTGAACGCGAAATCAGCATCAACTTCTTCGAGCATGGCGCTGCAGACCAGGTTCCCCATTCTGGTCTCACCATCTCCTCCCCGCGAAAGATCGATATCGGTGTAGCCAATGATGCGGTCCATCCCGACTTCCGCCTCATCGACCAGAGCGGTGATCATCTCAGTGGTCTCCTCATTCGGCCACCACTGATCCTCGAAGAGCGTGATGAGGTCACCACGGTACGACGGAAGTTCATATCCGACCAGCGTCTTCGTCACGGGGTCGATCAGGAGATCGACGTTGCCAACTCCGGAGCCCCGCCCGTAGGTCTGGAAGATGATGGTGTGTGTGGACGGCTCCTCCCACGGCTCATCAAATCCCTTATGGATATGACCGGCGAAGAAGGCGTCGATGCCGGGCACCTTGTGGGCGATCTCCATCGCATGCGCACCCCACTTCTTCTCCTCAAGCGGCTCGCGCACGGCCTCCTCGTCCCGCTCCTGCTCTTCTTCGATGAGCTTCGCATAGCCGGAGATGGGATCGTACGGAAGCCCCATATGCCCGGAGAAGATGACGATGTCCGCCCCTGCCTCTCTGACTTCCTTGACGTAGCGCTCCGCCGTCTCGATGGAAGACAGGAACTTCACGCCCGCAACATGAGCGGGAAAAGCCATCTTGGGAGTGTCCGTCGTCGTCAGTCCTACGATGGCCACCTTGACGCCGCCGTAGTCCTTGATGATGTAGGGCTCGACGTGCTCGACCGGTTCTCCGGTCTCCTCCCACACCAGGTTCGCCGAGAGTACCGGCATTTCTGACATCTCGATCAGGTGCCAGAGGTTCTCGGCTCCCTCATCGAAATCGTGGTTGCCGATCGTCCAGAGATCGAATCCGACATGATTGAAGTACTCGATGACGGACTCACCCTTCCGGAAGTTGCCGACCGGAGTACCCTGAAAGATGTCGCCCTGATCAATCAGCAGGACAGCTCCACCCTCTTCCCTCGCCCTCTCCCGCAACATCTCAATGTAGGTGACAGCCGAGGCGGCTCCACCCAGAGGCGGCGGGAACTCCCTGTTCATAAAGGTAGCTCCCGACGGGTCGATCCCACCGTGTATGTCGTTCGTGAACACGACAGACAGGCGGAACAATCCATCGGTGTCTGAAGCGCCCCACGCCGGCGCCACAGCAAGGACAGCTATGGCAACCGCAAGTACCAGCGTGAGCCTTCGTCGAATTATCATTGTCTACTTCTCCTCGCCCGGAGACCGGGCGGCTAGAATCGGTGCGAAAGACTCACCATCGCCGTGGTCGTCGTCTCACGGATGCGACCGTCTTCGATATCGTACTCCCTCACGCCAAGCTGCCCCCCTACATCCAACCTCACGCCAACGAGGTCCAACCCGAGACCGATGCTGAATGCAGCTCTCGTGGTCTCGTCATCCATGTAGGAAGGCTGGTAGAGGAAACCAAACCGGGCCTGTGTCGTGTTGAAGAACTGATGCTCCACGCCCACGCGGTACTCGATCGTGTCGCTGAGATCCAGATCGTCAGTGAGGCTGTCCTCAAACTTCGACCACTCCGTGTATTCGATATCCAGACTCACGGTGGTCATTATCTCGTTGCGCGGGTGGTACTCGAACCCCACACCGATCGCTGAGGGATACGAATACGTGAGGTTCCCGTCGTCCGCCTCGTCCTCCGTGCTCTCACCGCTGTAGTCGGCGGCCAGTTCGAAGCTCGAGCGATATACGACGGCCACGTCCACACGATGCAGCTTCTCGACCAGAAGCCCGACGGTGAATTGGGTCCCCGAGAAACCATCCAATTCGAACCAGCCGTCTACATCGGTCTCCTCGGAGTACTCCGGATAGACCCACCGCTCCTCTGCGTCCGCCTGCCCTCTCAGGAAGTCGACGCCGAGCCCCAGGTAGACTTCCGGTACGACCTCGTGGGCCAGGGTCACGGTGTAGGCGTTGACGCCGCCCTCGCCCTCGTTCCAGTAGTCGTAGAGAATCTTGTCCATCGGCTCAGCCTGCGTGTCGGAGTCCCTGTACTGGACGTGGTAGCTGTAGGACATGTCCAGCCGTGGGTGGTATCCGATCGCCACAGCCGGAGCCCAGTCGTAGTCGCCCGACGGCTTCCACGAGATCGTCCCGACGTAGCGATCGTACATCGTCGTGTTGAATGCGTAAGTGTTGTAACCGATGATGCCCTCAAAACTGTCGTAGAGAGGCGCCTCTCTTGACTCCTCCGCAGTGAGCAGCATCGCGCTCATAGCAAGCTCGAGCCCGACAGTCTTCGCAACCAGCGCGGGGTTCAGTCCCGCACCACGCGCCCCGTCTGCGGACGCGAGTCCGGCCCCACCAAGCGCCAGCGACCTGGCGTCGCCGGCTGGTACGAACTCCCCGTAGTGCCACTCTGCGTACGAGAACGCCGCGGCGCTCCCGCACAGACTCGCGACAGCGAGGAGAGCCATCACGACCGTGAATCCTCGTCGCATCTTCTGCCTCCCCAATCTATTGATTCCCTGACTTTGCTCTCGATTCATATCCATTGCCCCCGCCTCGGCTACCACGAGTAGTCAAGCTGGATTCGGTACCCTGCATTATCGTCCCTGACGTAGAACCCGTTCGGCTCCGGATCACCCGGCGGGTTCTCCCCGTATTCCCTCGCGTCCACATAGCTCAGGGGGAACGACTGGTTGTTGGTCCACCTGAACCTGAGTGACAGGTGATCGGAGATACGATCCGAGATCGATATCCAGTACCTGAAGGCGTGGTCGTCAATGACCGTGAACGACCCATCCTCGAAGAGCCAGATGAAGCCGTCGTAGTAGAGAACCGATCCCGTCACCTTCAACCAGTCACTGAAGTTGTGGGTGACGGCGGCCCCAATCGCATACGACGGGACCGCGGCCGATCCGATGTCCGGATACTCGCCGTCAGCCTCCGGATTGCCCGAGAGCCGCGGCCTCGGCGGCCACTCGATCCATGATCTCGACAGCATGAACTCGACTTCATCGTACTTCGAGAGCCTGTACTCGAGTCTGAACCGGGTCTCGACCTGCTCGTAGGCTTGAGGTGTCAGCGTGTTCTCACCCAGACGTCCCTGCCACTTCTGTCTCAGATTCATCACGATGTTGTAGATGGGCTGAAATCTGAGCTTGACGACCAGGCGGGAGTAGTCGGCACCGTCGGCCTTGCGCTCCCAGACATCGTACTCGATCGACGGAGTCAGACGGTCGGAGAACCTGTATCGAGAGTTGATGTACAGCCCCCGTTCCGCCTGCGGCGCCACGGAATTCACGTAGAGAAGACCGTAGATCGGATCCGACAGATAGTACTGATCCTCGAGTATCGTCCCCTTGTACCGCTTGTACTCGGAGAACGCACGACTGTAAGGATTGTCGAAATCCACATCGTAGTCCCGGTAGAGAGCGAGGAAGCTCAGGTTGCTGTAGGACGCGTAGGCATTGACGACGAACGCGTTTGCATCCTCCTCAAGGTCAAAGATCTCCCCGTCCTTGTCGAGCGAGGCGTACTCGCCGGCAAAGGCGACGTTGTCCAGGACGTACTGGAACTCCGCACCGAAGACGCGTCTGAACTTGCCCGGACTTGTGTAACTTGAGAAGTACTCGGCGTCGGCGGCAACAAGTTTGTCCTCGTTGTCCTCCGGAACGATCCAGGCGACGTCCATCGTGCCGTTCGGATCGTAACCCGACTTCCAGTACTTGTTGTAGCGACTCTCGTAAGCGCTCACGCCGATCCACGTACCGGGCGCGAAGCCGTACTTGATATTCGCGCCTACCGTCTGTTCGTGAACGACGTCCTTCATGTCGCGCATGCCGGCCGCGGCCAGGTCGTCGTTGCTGATACGAGGAGACATGATGATGTACTGGTTGATGGTGCCGTCGGGATTGAGAACGGCATCCTTCCAGTCATCAGAGTAGAAGACCACGCTCTTCACGTTGCCGAGCGTCATCTCCGTGGCGACACCGTTGAGCTGATACTGCTGTGTCGGCGAGATATCACCCAGAACACCCATGTACCTCTTGTCCCACCCGTAGCCGGAGTTCCTCGGCTTGAAGTAGTCGGTGTTCTGCATCACCAGGCCCTGCCCAAAGGCGAGGGCGTAGTTGCCAATGACTATGTTGTCGAAAGTCACCGGACCGATCGACTTGTCCCGTATCGTCGCGTGGAACTTGAACGCGGTAAGTTCGTCATCACCGAACCCCTTGTGCGCCAGCGCCCCCGCGTTAATGTCCTGCCCCCATCTTCCGCGGAACTTGTGCTGGTAGATGGGACCCGCGCCGTCCAGATTGAGACGATCCCACCAGGAATCGTACCCTCCGTCGGCGAAGTTCCGGTCCTCCTTGAGAAGCTCCTCCGTATCGAAGATAGACGGAGTGTCGTAGATCCGGAACTGGTAGCTTCCCCTAAACGGGGCATCATCAGCGGGCTCATCGTAACGCACGAAATTCCGCACGTTGTAGTAGCCCCAGTACGTCAGCCCCGGAATGTTTCTCAGCTGCGATCTCCGCTCCACGCGGTTCTTCCGCATGTTCTTGAAGATGGCCGCCGCGTCCGGAGGCGACACGCTCTGGAGATTAGCGATCTCGTTGTAGCTCGCCGTGTTGATGTTCACGGGATCCTTCGCAAGATCGATCCAGTGATCCACGAGCGCCTCACCACCACCCTCCTCCGATTCCCACTGTCTGATCCGGTAGTAGATCTCGTTGATTCGCAGAAGCTCCTCATCCTCGATCAGCACCGGAACGATCTTCACAAGCGGTTTGATCCGCAGAAAATCCTCTATTGCCACGCCAGGGAGTGTTCTCAGGTCGTAGACGCTCCTGAAATAGGAGGTGTACTCCCTGTACTGCCAGATCACCTCGACAACGTCCTCGGAGATGGGCAGTGCCCGTATCTCCTCGAGTGTTGCGCGATTCAGATCGAGCTGCTCCTCGGCGCGAACACATGGGGCATTAGCGGCCAGAATGAGACAGACCAACACCGCCACAAACCCCATGGCTCTGAGTCGTTTCATCGTACCTCCCTCCGTCCCTTGATCGGCCGCAAACTAGAACTTGATGCCGAGGCCATAGACGTGACTTCCCGGCAGTGTCTCGTGTGATGTGTAGCTGTAGTCGAGCTTGACCATCTTCCATCCGGTGCCGAACCCGAACGAGAGCCTGTTCGGCTGATTCTGGATGCCTCCGCGGAGTGTCAGGTAGTCGCTGATCTCGAACTCAAGACCGAAGCAGGCCCTCAGATCCTCCGTGGTCTGCTTCTGGATCTCGAGACAAGTCTGAACACCTCCGTACGGACTGTAGCAGACGCCCGCCGTGAACCACTGCGGGAGATCCTTCGCGTCCGGGTCGCCGAGCTTCGGGTTGTTGATGTTCTTCGCGAAGAAGCCGAACCGCGTGCGTCCTCTCAGTGTACCTATCACACCGATGTCGACGCCGAAGGTGTTGGCGGACCCGAGTTCCACGCCTCCCACGGACTCGGTCGGGAAACTCAGTCCGTAGAGGCTCAGTCCGTATCCGACCGCGAGGGAGGAATGCACATCCTCCATCAGCATCACGCCCTGGCCGACCACGAACGAGTACTCGCTCTCGAGTTCGCTGCCGTCGTATTCGGTGGAGAAGTAGCGGGCCCCGATTCCGAAGGTTCCCACGTCAGTGGGAATAGTCACGGCTCCGGAGCCGAGCTTCAGGAAATCGTAGCCGTAGAGATCCACGTACGACGAGTAGATCCCGATCTCATCCTGCATCGCGAGAGCCGCGGGGTTCGTGAAGATCGCGGTCTCATCATCTGAGAGCGCCACAAACGCCCCACCCATGGCTCGCGCACGCGGTGAGAGAATCAGGTTGTCAAAGACGCCGGCGGCCCCGGCCACGCCGGGAAGCACGAGGCAGACCAAGACGGCCGCGGCGGTTGCAATTCGTATCCCTTTCACCCTTGCCTCCTTCTGGATCGCTTTCGATCAAAGACCCTCGTAATGGAATCCTCTATTGGAGCTTCATTCCGATAACTATCGGCACAGCCGCATTCCCCGCGGCCTCGCCGGTTCTTGCTCTAGCCTGAACCTGACAGACATAGACGCCAGGTGGCAGGTCCTTACCTCTGTCATCCTTCCCGTCCCACGTCGCTCTCTGTGGTCCCAGGCACCAACCATCGTAGAGCGTCGCCACCGACCGGCCCTGAAGATCGAAGACCCTGACCGCGATGTGGCTCGCCTGCGGTCCGTTGTATGATATCTCGATGACTTCATCCTCGTCGATGTCGAGCACTCGCGCCGTCGCCGTGACTGCCGCTTCGGCAACGAAGTGCGCCTCCATGATCTCCATGTCGCTCTCATAGCGCGGAGCCAGCTCATACCCGCCGAAGAACGGAGACGAGTAGTCGTACTGGAGGAGAACACCGGTCACGCCGATGCTGTCACCGAAAGCGTACTTCGAGAAATCAAGGTCGGTGAAGTTCTGATAGGCCTGGATGGAACCGGAACCGTCATCGATGTAGA
The DNA here is from genome assembly GCA_964521425.1 of uncultured bacterium. Taxonomy (GTDB): domain Bacteria; phylum Joyebacterota; class Joyebacteria; order Joyebacterales; family Joyebacteraceae; genus Joyebacterum. The sequence goes on along the minus strand of CAZFRO010000006.1, from coordinate 100,453 downwards.
TGGCGAATCCCTCCAGACTCATGATGACACCCGACGTCGTTATGAGCGTTCCCTCAAGCGCCTCGTCCGCAATGTCTCCGGTGCGCATGACGGCGGGCTCTATGGCGTGGAGTTCCCGCGCGTGTACCATCAGGGTCAATGGAACATCGTCGCTTCCGATTATCTCCGTTGTCGCACCGTTCCCACCGGAGATGTACTCCTCGACCTCCCCGACGATCTCGATGAGGTCACCCGTGGAGGGCGGATCAGGGAGAAGGTCTGACGTGAAGATATTTATGCCGTACCCGTCCAGATCCTGGATGTAGAAACTCGTCTTGCCCACCTGAAAGACACCGGGGGGAACCGAGACGAATCCAAGAGCGATGACCCTCTCTCCCTCAAGAGGGGAGAGACCGTATTCGTCGTAGGCCTGTATCTCGGACAGCGGTGTTGAGTGCTGATAGTAACCTATGAACGATGCGGAGTCGGTCATCATCTGATTCCCCGCGACGTCGGCGACGCCGCTGACGTCAAGCTCGTACGGAAACCCAGTGCTGTCGACGGACGCGTAGAGAAACACCGTCCGCTCTTCCCTGGAGAACAGTGCGCGCAAGATCTCACGCCCCCCATTGAGCGCGTAGTTCGAGATGTTCGTCGCATCATCCTCGTCCACCCGCTCCGAGAACTCGACCTTGACAAAGCGATCCCCCGCAGCAGTCACCATGGCCAGGCCGGGCGGTGCGGTATCCGTCGGAACGTTCACGTCACCCGGAGTCGGTGTTGATGAGAGGATGAGGTCGGTCGAACTCGCGTTCGTGTCAGTCGAGACCGCGTCTCTACCGAGCGTGTAGTCCAGGGGAACGAAGCCTGGAACAAATGCGTCATCATCACCGCCGAGTTCCGGCTCCCCTGTGCAGAAATCCTCATCCAGGTAGATCGGGTCACGGTACTCGACGGCATCGATGAGGTCGGTCTTGAGCCTGTCCGTGTAGAGATAGACGGCCTCGTAGACGCGCTTGCCCTCCAGCACCGCACCGTTCTCATCGTCCCCGCCCATCAGGATGATTTCCTGACTCGTCTGGCTGTTGCCGTCGACCGGTGACATGAGCATGAGATTCGGAACCCCACCGTCGTCGGGATCGACCGCGTAGTCATCGTCGACAAGCTCGTAATCGGGGTCAACACCGAAGCGCACGTAGTAGCCGATCGCGTGACGCGCAACGACAATGTAGCCGTCGTCAGGGATCTCCGAACCTACCGGGAACTCCCAGAGATTGGAGCCACCGCAGGTTCCCGAGTCATCCACATCGGTCAGGACCCACCCGGAGATGTCGACCGTTCCACGGGATGGGTTGTGAAGCTCGATGAACTCCGCGATGTCGCCTGTGGCATCGCTGTTTGGATAGAGTTCGTTGATGACGACATCACCCGGCTCACCTGTCGTTGCCACGTGCACCCAGGCCCCATCGCCGATGACGACAGGATCCTCACCCGGGACGGACGTGCCGACCACGAATTCGTAGTCGCCGGCCGTTGAGGGCACGGTCATGCTCTCGATGGTGATGTCACCGGGTGAACCGTAGATAAGATTCGCACCCCGGATGGTGATGAGTGTTGTGTTTGTGCTGTCCTGATGCGCCACGACCTCCGCCGTCAGGAACGCGGCGCCGTCGAGACCGATGTCTGCCGCATCTCCCGAGAAGGTCCATCCGCCCGGAATCGCCACGCTTATCCGGCTGAGGGCGTCGCACTCTCCGACAAGCGAGATCTCGATGTCCTGCTCGTCACCCGTGAACACCCACTCCGGGGACGCGGTGGCGAAGCCTGCTCCCGAGCCTGCCGAGCGGATATCCATCCTGGCTTTCGGAATGAGCCCGTAGCCGTCGTTGTTCGGCTGCGTGGGGTCAGGAGAGACGAAGCCATAGACATCGAACTGCCCGAGAGGGGCCGAGGAGCCGTCGACATCGGTGAACGGGTGCACCCAGAGCCAACACGATGTGTCGGCATCCGTGATGTCAAGCTCGCGGAAGTCCGTGTACTCGGTGCTCGGCCAGTCGCCCGGATGGAGAAGTGATACATCGCGCACGACCGCGTATGTTCCTTCGTAATCCTCGCCCGATGTAGAGAGGTCACGGGCAGTGAGTTCAAGCGGTGCAGGCACGGGATTACCGGTGCTCAGGACGTCGATTCGTGATCCCGCGACACCTCCCCCCACTCTCAGCATTGTCCGCTTGAAGTAGACAACGCCCACACTGCCCGTCACACGGACGCTGTCACCGGGAGCGACGAACGGGGCGGCCGTGAGAACCTGCATCACGAGGACTCCGCCCGTGGCGTCCTGGACGTAGATCTCGTTCGTGTCTGCAAACGCCCCCGTTCCCGCCGTCACAACACCCTCGATGGTCACGATATCGTTCATCAGAATAGGGTGCCCATCCTCATCGTCAGCGTTGACATCAGCGATGTTTATCACATCCGCCGATGCCGCGGTCGCGATGAGTAGAGTGAGAACCCCGAGTAGAATTACCCTCTTCAGCTTCATACGCTCAGTCCTTTCAGCTTCATCTCCGGGCAGGTGAATCACTTGAGCCTGGCTCCGACGACGAGAGGCGCCGTGACCACTTCGGTCGACCCGCCCGGCTTCGTCGCCTCAAAGCGACAGATGTAGGTGCCGGCCGGAGCCAGCCGCCTGAGATCGTCCCGCCCGTCCCAGCCTCGCACACCCATGGTGTACGGGAAGAGCTGCTCGTAGTGGTTTGGAAGACCCGAGTAACCGTCGTAGTCCTCATCCAGAAGCGTGCGTACAAGTCTGCCCTGTAGATCGTAGAGCTTCATAATGGTGCGGCTCTCGGCAGGCGCCTTGTAGTAGATCGGCAGAATCTCCCCGATATCGGGGTAGAAGACAGGCGCCTTCTCGTCTCCGAGCACGGCCATGCCCGCTGTGTCGACAGCCGTGATCTGACGGAATGAGATCAGCACATCGGAGGAGAACCCGACGTACGGCGGAGGAAACGGCACGAAGTGCTTCATATCGCTCTGGAAGCGTGGCACGATCTCGAATCCCTCCAGGTACGGTGGGTTTCTGTCGTACTGAAGGACGACTCCTGCCACATCGAGCGTGTCCCCAACTTCATAGACGTTGAAGTCCACGCTGTCGTTGTAACCCTGGTAGATAACGGGGTCGTCCAGTTCCTCGAGTTCGATCTTGAAGCCCAGGTGGAGTGTTATGACTCCGACAGTTCTCACAAGCACGCCCTCGAGATCCTCCCCGATCATTCCATCCGACAGCGTGAGTTCAAGCGGCTCTACGAATCTCGCGCCCTCCACAAGGAGTTCGATGTCCGCCCCGCTGTCACACAATATCTCGGTGGTGGCTCCTGCGCTCGAGCCGACATACTCCTCGACCTGACCGGTCACTCTGACGCTGTCGCCGAGTGCCACGTCAACCAGTGCCGGCTCATCGAAGCAGAAGACGTTGATTCCGCAGCCGCCCGACTGGATGTACATCGAGGTGTGTCCAGGCGGTTCACCGGGAACGACATACCCCGGCGGGAATGTAACAATCCCCCTGACGGCCACCGTCTCCCCGTTGTATGGTGAGTAGCCGCTCGCGTCGTACTGCTGCACCTCGCAGATCGTCAACTCCTGAGCCGCGACTACGCCGGCAACAAGCAGTGCAGCCAGTGCCAGCGTGGCTACCGCTCCGTGCTTCCCGCGTCGTGTCATCTATTCCTCCTTAAGTGGATCTCGATCGATTTCCACGTCGATGTGGATCTATTGCGCAAGCTCGGCATTGACGGCCACTGCTGCGGCTGCCAGTGCATCACTCGGAATCATCTGCTTTCTGAGGGCGGCCTCGACACCGCTCTCCTCAAGGTACTTTCGTCCCGCATACCAGGCCGCGGACCGTGGCTCAAACGCGGCGTAGTCGAGCTGCGTGAACACGCGGTCGAGTCCCTCGACCTCCGCGAACCTCTCCTGCATGACGGGCAGGTTCATTGCACTCTGTCTGACCGGAGCGTACCCGGTCATCGCGGCCCAGCGCGCCGTGATCTCGGGACTCGTGAACCACTTCACGAATTCCCACGCAGCCGTCTTGTTCTCGTCGCATGAATCCGCGAAGATGACGACGTTGGTGCCCGCGAAGAAGGACGCCTTCTTCTTATTCTCCGGAAGCGGCGCGAGCGCCATGTCGAACGTGTATTTGCCCTCCATGAACGCGAGCGAGACGGTGGAGCCTTCTATCATGCCTATCTTGCCCGCCTGGAAATCATTCTGGTACTCGTACCCGGACGTCACCTTCCCGTACTCAGTGAGAAGCTCCACCATGAACTCGAGGGCTTCGATTCCCTCGGGGCTATCGAACGCAGCGCGCGTGCCGTCGGCTGTGAGAATACTCCCGCCGTTCTGGACGAGCAGGTTCTCGAACATCCACGCGCTTATCTGCCCCGCCGTCCCCCACTGATCGATCTCGTCGTCCCCGTCGGTGTCGCGTGTGAGCTTCTTGGCGTACTCGAGATACTCGTCCCAGTTCGTGGGAGCGCGTGTGAGACCCACCTCTGCGAACGCGTCCTTGTTCCAATAGAGGCCCCGGACGCTCTTGTTGAAGGGGAACGAGTAGATCTCACCTTCCCACGTGCTGTTCGCGATCATGCCCGGGATGAAGTCGTCGAGTTCTTCCTGCGAAAGCCCGTTCGGTCCGTTGACATACGGCGACAGGGGCGCGGCACTGCCGTTCTCTATCAGGTTCTCGGTCCACGCCTCGTAGACCTGCGCCAGATCCGGCGGCTCGCCGGCTGCGACGGACGCCATGATCTTCTGCGAGAGCGCCTGGTAGCGCCCCATGCTCACCGACTGGATCTCGATGTCACTGTGACTCTCGTTGAACTCCGCGACGAGCACATCGAGCGCGTCACCGAGCGGCCCCCCCATGGCATGCCAGAACTGCAGACGCGTCACGCCGTCGGCTCCACCCTCGTCCCCACCACCACACCCGGCAAGCGTTACGGCGAGAACGGATGTCACGAGGAGAACCCGCAGCAGCCAGTGCTTCTTGAGCTTGTGCTTCATTCCGATTCCTCCATCAACTGATCCTCAGGGCTCGACGTGGCCATGCTCCTGCTAGCCCTTCAAGCCCGAAGTGGCCATGCTCTGGATTATCTGCTTCTGTGCGAAGAAGTAGGCGATGATGAGCGGTGCAACCGAGAAGGCAGCCGCCGCCATCATTAGTTCGTGACTTGTCCCCTGCTCCTGTGAGAACCGGGCGAGACCGACCTGGAGCGGTCGCACTTCCGGCGTGTTCGTCATCACGAGAGGCCACAGGAACGAGTTCCACGTTCCCACGACCGTGAAGATGACAACCGCGACGAGTACTGCCTTGGACAGAGGAAGCATGACCCGCCAGAGAAATGCGAACCTGCTGCAGCCGTCGATGATCGCGGCATCGTAGAGATCGTTTGGTATCGTCTTGAAGTGCTGTCTCAGGAGAAAAATGCTGAAGATGTGTGCGAACCACGGGACTATCAGAGCCTGATAGGTGTCAATCCACCCGAGCTTCACGAGAATGATGTAGGACGGAACCAGATAGACAGGCTGCGGAACCATCATCATCGACAGGAAGATGAGGAAGATGTTGTCCCTCCCCCAGAACTTCATGCGCGCGAAGGCGTAGGCCGCGAGCGACGATGTCACGAGGACGCCCATGACCACGAAGATGGTGATCAGAATCGTATTGAAATAGTATCTGGCGAACGGAGCCTGACTCCATGCCTCCGCGTAGTTTCTGAAGCGGAAACGGATCCTGTCCGCGACCGCGCTCGAGGCGACCGTGCGCTCGATACCTCCGTCCAGCGACCTGACGTCCACGGTTCCCGCAATCTTGTCCTTCGAAACGATGTAGACCTCTTCCCACGTTCCATCCGCCAGTTCGGCGAAGTGCCCCGTCGGAATCCACGTGGGAGGGAACTCGAGAATCTCAAGCGGAGACTTGAGAGAGGTCGAGACCATCCACCAGAACGGCACGATCATGAGCACAACACCCACGGCCAAGGCCGCATAGACGCCGGCCATGCCCGCTGTCCGCTTCATGCGGTAGCCGGCGTTGAGTTCTCTGTCGTGCAGTGTCGCTGTCTGTTCCATTGGAGCCACCGAACCTCACCCGTGCTGGTACGCGTGCTAGCTGTGCCTCACCTGTACTGGTACGCGCGCTAGTAGTAGACCCTGCTCTCGACGAGTCGCCGCTGCACAAGAGTCAGCGACAGGATAATGAGGAAGAGAATGAGGGCCACGGCGCTCGCGTATCCCATGTTCCCCCCCGCGTCGAATCCCTTCTCGAAGAGGTAGTAGACGATTACCTTCGTTGTGCCCATCGGTCCACCAACCGGTGGACCTGTCATGAGATAGATCTGTGTGAAGACCTGGAACGATGTGATGGTCGTGGACAGGAGCACATAGAACGTCGTCGGTGACAAAAGCGGCCATGTGACCCGCCAGAAGACCCCTCGTGAGTTCGCCCCGTCTATTCTGGCTGCCTCGTAGTACTGATCCGGTATGTTCTGAAGCCCTGCCAGGAAGATGACGATGTTGTAGCCGATGCCTCGCCATATCGCGACGATGATGACGGCGATGAGGGCGAGACTCGGCCCGGAGAAACCGTTCGGCCACCACGCCCATCCGAGACCGGACGCCATCATCTCGAAGATGCCGCGCGGCTCGTCGAGCCACAGCATCGCGTTGCCGCCCAGGATCTCGAAGACGTAGTTCAGTAGCCCCAGCCGCGGATGGAATATCCACTTCCACACCATGGATATGGCCACGAGCGACGTCACAACCGGCAGGAAGTAAACGGTTCTGTAGAAGCCGAGCGCCCGGATCTTCTTGTTCAGGAGCACCGCCGCCAGAAGCGACAGGAAGAGGCTGGCGGGGACGACGCCCGCGACGTAGTAGGCCGTCGTTCCCAGCGAGTTGAAGAACGTCGGATCCTGGAAGAGCCTGATGTACTGAGCCAGACCAACGAACCCGCGGATCCTGCCCATCTTGACATCGAAGAAGCTCAGGACGAACGCCGAGGCGATGGGTACCATCCTGAAGACCACGACAATGACCGCGGCCGGCACCAGATAGAGCGCCGCCGTGAGCGGGTCCATGAACTTCTTGCGTCTCAGAGTCTCGAGCCAGGTCATCGCCTGTCCTTATGTCGCGGCCGGCCACACACGTCTCGTTCATGAGAATTCCTGCGTTGCTGCCGGAGACGCTACCAGTCGTGATGCTCCGCCATGACCTCGATCGACTCCCCATCTGTCATGGTGATCAGGTTGCCGTACTCAGGATCCGCACTGCGGGACATGTTCGGGAACACCTTGTCCGTGACGAAGTAATCGGCATCGACGGCACGGCAGCCCTGGAGCACGACCTCCTTCACGAGAGCGTTCTCGACCATCGCACACGAGATGAGAGCGACACGCGGCGACACGTTCTCGAGCCACTGCTCGGAACTCGAGTCGTCGCTGCCGTGGTGCGCGATCTGAAGAACCTGTGCCCTGGCCCCCAACCGCCCAAACTCATCAATGATCCCGAACTCCGTGAAGTGCTCGGCGTCACCCGTTGTGATGAAGGAGACACTCCCGAACGTCATGCGGAGAACCACTGAGTCGTTGTTACCCTTCATGCCCTCTGCAGCCGAGTCGTCTGGCCCTGCGATGGTCCCACCCACACCGGCCGAGAGGACCTGGACGCGAAATCCTGGCGTATCGTCCCAGTCCAGACCGGGTACGCTGTCCGAGGTGTCACCTTGCTTGACGTATGTGATCGGGATGTCATGCTCCTCGGCCTTACCCAGAATACTCAGCGGAATGGACCTGTAGAGGGTGGTCGGGTCGGGCAGGATCATCTCGCCTACCCAAAAAGAGTCGAGAACGCCATCCTCTGCAGAGAGTCCCCCGTAGTGATCCTCGTGGCTATGGGTCATTACCGCAGCCTTGAGCGAGCTGACATCTTTTGTGACAAGGAAATTGAGTACGTCGGCAGTATGAATGTGATGGTGGTCATCAAGCTGGTTGCTGCCGGCGTCTATGAGAATGTACTCGCCACCCGGTGTCTTAAGCAGTTCCGACAGTCCCCATCCCACATCGATCATGGAAAGGGACATTGTCTCACCACCGAATGCTGCGCCGACGATTGTGTCCGGAAGCGCTATCGCGGTGTCGTACGCCTCGTTGCCCGCCCTGTCCATACTCCTGATACGCACGGCGTACTCCACGCCCTCGTCCATGCCGAGGAGCGTAACGCTGTGGAATGTCGAGTGGTACTTCCCGGACCCGTAGACGTAGTGCTCGTAGTCGCCACCGACGGGGCCATACTCAAGGACGCAGAGCGCCTCCTCATCGGTCGACCAGCTGGCCTCTCCTCCGGAGTAGACGAAGCTCGTCACCACGGGTGGATTCGGATCCTGTAGCGCATCGTACGGATTGACTTCGCTCTCGCTGCACCCCGCCAGAACGACCGGAAGTGCTAAGAGAACAAGGAACGCCCTGGTTGCGCGTCGTCTCATCGTAGCATACCCCCTCGTTGGCCGCCCGAAGGGGCGGCGCGTGGTGTTGTCTGTAAGATGGCTAACGTGGTACAAAGATTCTAGGGGGTCTGCGGGGTAGAGTCAATGCTCCTTCCTGCCATAGCACCGAGGTTCTTCACCTCGTCAACAAGAGCACCACTCGTCGCGTAGACGCTGAGCCCCACTCGCTTTCCATCGATGTGGAAAATGCAGTAGTGATTGACCGGAGAGAAGGCTTTCACGTGATCCGTCCACGGAACCGTTGTGTCCTGCGCGTAGAACGGCGCACCGGCGCCCCCGCTTACGAAGTGCCAGACCGGAGTTTCGTAGGTCGGATGGATATCGGAGTCTATGAGTGTGCGGCTGTAGTTGTGCTCGTCTCCACACATGAAGGCCAGGACCTTGTCGTGACTCGACAGGATGTTCCAGAACCTGTTCCGCATGTCGATCACATCGCCTCTGGGAGCACTTGAATCGTTCAGTCCGTCGTTGCCGGTCAGCTCCTCGTCTCTCCAGAACATCGCATCGTAGGCGTGCCCTCCGGTCGGGAAGGCCGGCTCGTGCGTGAAGACAAAGATCCAGTCGATGTCGGGATCGGACTGAGCGACGTCGAGATCGGTCTCAAGCCACTCGAGCTGTCCGGGAAGAAGGTAGCCCTCCCTGTTGCCCCCGAAGAGGCCGAGCGCGTAGGCGACACCGTCGTGATCGCTGGGCCAACGTGCGGTGTTGTGTGAATGGTGGACCCCGGTAACCCAGTAGTTCGAGTTGATCGATACGAAGTGGCAGTTGTCGTAGTTGAAGGAGTAGACGGTCTCACCGTAGCCGGGTCCGCTCCTCTCCACGCCCCCGAAGTCTGAATGCTCGCTATCGGGCTGGGTATTGCCGTAACAGCTTCCCGGGGGATTCACGAACCGCCCCGAGAAGAGAGCCTCCACGCTGTCCTCGCCCGGCCGGTCGCGGTACATGAGAATCACCTTCCCGTCGCGCTCAGGATCGGCCACCTCGAGGTAGTCTCCAACCTGCTCGTGATTGCCCATGCCTTCGTAGATCGGCATCGAGAACGCGACCTGGTCGCACGCCCTTCGCCAGGAGTCGAGCTGGGTCACGAAGCGTTCCTCCGAACTCGTGTAACCGTTGACGAGATCGCCGCCGAAGAGAAAGAGATCCGCGCCGTGTGCCTTGGCCCCCGCGAGGACGGCCTTCAGCCCGGCGTAGTTGACGCCCTCGATGCTCTCCTCTCCCCCGCCCGCACCGGATCGGGAGTCTGAGGCAAACGCAAAAGTGAAGGGCTTCCTGCTGCCGGCGTCCGGGGCGGTCCGCACGTCGTACCAGCGCGTGAGCGGCTTGGCATTGCCGTGCTGAACCCGGTATGCGTAGCGAGTGTCGGGTGCGAGGCCTGCCACAAGCACCTCATGACGTCGAGAGGCGCCGCTCTCCGCGATGACCCGCTCGTTCTCCAAGCCCCCTGCTATCGCCTGCTCTACGCCGCCCTCCCTGATGACGATTCCTCCGGGTGATGGTGTGTCCGTCTCCCAGGACACAATGAAGTACCCTGGTCCGACGCGGTCCACGCACGGACCGAGCACAATGGTCTCTGCCAGCGCGTACTCCCCGTCCCTTCGTGCGCCCGACCGCGAGTAGCGGAAGCGGCGGTCGAACGTCCTTACAACATTGAACGTGGGATCGAACACCTCGAGCCGGTACGCGACAACGCCTCCACCATTCTTCATGTAGCTCGAGTCGTACGCCGACGATTCAAGTGCCGAGACGTTCACCAGAATCGTGTGCTCGCGCGTCCAGTCCTCGTTGTCCTCTGATGTGATCTTCCTGTATGCCGGCCGCTCGATTCCAGCAGCCTCGTGGAGCGGGCCGAATCGAATGAGACCGGGTGGTGTCTCCACAATCGTCGTGAACTCGATGATCGCCCTCGAGCCTGTGAAGCCCGTGACAGTGGGTGGTCGCTCAAGCAGCGGCGCCGCACCGAATTCAACAGGATACGGATCATCAGCGATCAGCGATGCCAGATCGGTGGCAAGTGCAGTCGCTGCGAGCATCGTGATTCCCATGACGGACAGTGTGGCGATAAGCACCGTCAGGGCTGTTCTGGAGAGTCTGTTCATGATCCACTCCTGGAATGGCGTTTCGAGTGCCACCGGGTTCGCTATCAGGCATAGCCTTCCGAGTGTCACCGTGTGCGCTTCTAGTATGGCTTCCCGATCGCTGCCGGCGGACGGGCTCTTCCGATGACTCCCACGAGTGCGACCATCGTCAGCACGTAGGGAATCATCTGCACGAACTGGCTCGGCACCTGCTGTCCCTGGAGACCCATCTGGACCGCCTCCGCATACCCGAAGAGCAGACATGCCAGAGCGGCGCGGACCGGGTTCCACTTGCCGAAGATCATCGCTGCGAGAGCGATGTACCCGCGTCCGGCCGACATGTTCTTCACGAACTGATGCGTGTTGAGCGCAAGAAAGGCCCCGCCCAATCCGGCGAGCGCTCCACTCAGGAGTATGCCGGCGAATCGCATCTTCTTTACACTAACTCCCAGCGCGTCGACGGCGGCCGGGTGTTCGCCGGTGGCCCGGAGCCTCAGGCCGAACGGCGTGTGCCAGAGCACGACGTGAGCCGCGGCCACGGCGGCCAGCGCGACGTAGACGAGAGGTGGGTAGTGCCCGATGACCACGTTGATCCCGCGCGCGACGGGGCCCCATGTTTCCGGAAGCGACCAGCGCGCCATCCCGCCGACCGACGGTGAGTTCGAGGAACTTCCCCAGGTGATCCACGTGAGGAACTGGGTCGCACCGGCCGCGAGGAGATTTATGGCGACACCGCTCACTATCTGGTCGGCCTTGAAGATGACCGTCACAGCGGCGTGTATGAGCGAGACGAGAATGCCTGCGAAGATCCCGGCCGCGACGCCGATCCATGGGTCGCCGGTGTAGTGGGTGGCCAGGATGCTCGCGAAGGCTCCGGTGAGAAGAATGCCCTCGAGCGCGATGTTCACCACGCCGGAGCGTTCGGAGAAAAGACCACCCAGCGAAGCCAGTATGAGTGGAGTCGCCATCCTGAGAGCAGAGTCCAGCACGACAAGCTCAAACAACGCCCACGCCCTCCTACTTCTTCCCTCGTACACGTCTGATGATGCCACCGATACCGCTCGAGGTCGCCTCCAGCGTTTCCGCGAGTTCACCTCTCGCGAAGACCCGCGCCGTGGCAAGGTAGACGCCCACACCCACGGCCCCCATCCCACCCAGAGCCACTATCTGCCGTCCGATTGACCCGCCGCTGAGTCCTATGCGAATCGCAACGGGAGACAGGAAATGAAGAGCCACAGCCATCACTGCAGTCGTGAGAATGGTCGCAAGGAACGACCGGAAGAGCGCCGGATAGCGCCCGGCTCTCAGCTGCCGAGGCAGGAGAAAGAAGAACAGTGCGAGCTTGAAGACATGCGAGACGGAAGTAGAAAGCGCCACGCCTGCGCTCTCGAACATGCGTAGGAAGATGAAGACAAGTCCCACCTTCACCCCGAGCCGCAGGAATCCGGCAACCACGGGCCGCTTCGTGTCCTTCATGGCAACGAAGGCGGAGGTCATGATGCTCGAGATGCCGAGCGCCCAGATCGTGGGCGTGTAGAGTAGAAGCGCGGACACTGTGAATTTCATCGACTCATCATCGAAGGCTCCTCGCTGGAAGATGAGTCGCACGAAGGGCTCGCCCAGCATCGCCATTCCGATGGAGACAGGGAGGAGGATGAAGAACGCAATCCTTATTGCGGCCATCAGCTTGTCCGCAAGCTCGTCGATATTGCCGCGTGCGGCCATGGTGGCGAAGAACGGGAAGAGCACCGTCGAGAACCCGACGATGAGGATCTCCTTCGGCAGCTCTATCAGGCGGAGCGCGTACGACAGCCCGGAGATGCTCCCTTCCGCCAGCATCGAGGCGAAGATGCGATCGACGACATCGTCCAGCTTCGCACCGGCCATCCCTATGAAGAGAGGAAGCGCCAGCCGCATGACACCGAGGAACATCGGATGCCTGAAGTCGACGCGGAGCGTGAAACCTTTGGATCGGCGCATGATGGAGGGCAGGAGTGCGGCAGCGTGCGCGATACTGCCCAGGAGGATGCCGTAGGCCAACCCGTGGATCCCGTGTGACGTCGTAAGGAAGATAGCTGCCAGAATCATGATGACGTTGTTGATGGGGCGCCCGAGTCCGGGGGTGGCGAAGTTCCGATAGCAGTGGAGGATGTTCGCAAACATGCCCGCAATCGCCGAGAAGAGTACGGAGAGGATCATCACACGCGTCAGCGAAGTCGCGAGCGCGCGGCTCGACGCACCAAAGCCGGGCGCCACGAGCGACACCAGCCCAGGCGCCAGAATCAGAGCAGCCGCGGTAATGAGAGAGAGGATGAGCAGGAGGTTGGCTGTGAAGATACCGGCGTCATTCCACGCCCTCTCTTCCCCGTCGTGCTCCAGTCGCTCCGTGAACAGCGGGACGAAACCCGAGCGAATCGGTGAACGAAGCCACGCTATCACGAGCCCCGGAATCGTGAGAGCCACGAGATAACTGTCCATCTCGAAACCCGTCCCGAAGCGCGCCGCGACGATGATGTCCTTGACGAGTGCCAGGGCCTTGGCCGCAACGGCGAGGCCGATCACCCACACGGTCGAGATCACTATCCCGGTCGCCCGAGATGCCTCATAGTGATTCACCTTGGCGCGCTTTTCTTCCTGTCCCCCACCGTCGCTCATGAAGCCTCCGCGCCTTCCTTCGAAGGATGTCTCTTTTGCGCACCGCCCGCCAGTCTGCGCCGCACTATTTCGTTCCCGACCACGACAAGGATGATGGTCACGGCCTGCACGACCAGTATCAGCTCCCGCGGCACGTCGGTGAAGATGTCCACTTCAAGCGCTCCGGTATTCAGAACACCGAACAGGAGCGCTGCAAACAGAACTCCCAGAGGGGAGTTCCTGCCAAGAAGCGCCACAGCGATTCCCATGAAGCCTATGCCGCTCGAGAAATTATCGAGAAACCTGTGCCTGAACCCCATTACTTCGTTCGTCGCCACAAGACCGGCGAAGGCCCCGCTCAGAAGCATCGCCATCACGAGCGTGCGGCGCACGTTGATGCCGGCGTACTCGGCGGCCGACGAGTTGTGTCCCACGGCCCGTATTTCATACCCGAGCGTCGTTCTGTGAAGAATGAACCACGCGAGCCAAACCGCAACAAGAGCTATCAGAAACGACGCGTTCAGCGGATTCGCATTCGGAAGCGGAACAGCGATTGACTGGAAGAAGCCCGCCAGCCGCGGTAGCTCTCCCGCGATCGGGATCTCAGCCGTCTGCGGCGTCATCTGTCCGGGCTCCTTGAACCTCTCGACAACGAGATAGCCCGTGAGCGCGACCGCTATGAAGTTCATCATGATCGTGTTGATGACTTCGTGGACTCCGAACCGCGCCTTCAGGTACCCGGGGATCGCCGCCCAAAACGCTCCGCCTGCAGCGGAGGCGAGAATGAGGAGCGGAATCAACAGCACCGCCGGTGCGCCCGGCATCTTGAGGGCCGCCCACGCGCAGACAAATGAACCGATGTAGAGCTGTCCCTCGCCTCCGATGTTGAACAGCCCGGAACGGAACGCGAAGGCCACAGCCAGACCGGCGAAGATGAGGGGCGTGGCGTTGAAGAGCACAAGTCCGATGCCGTCCACACTCCCGAACGCCCCGCGGAACAGGATTGAGTAGAACCTGAGAGGGCTTTCGCCGATAGCGGCGACAACGAGTCCACCCACCAGGAACGCTGCGAGCACTGCGACAAGCGGAGACAGCAGATTCATAAGTCTGCCGGTCCCGTCACTCTTGCGGGCTCGTGTGATCGTACCTAGTGCCGCCGGCAGGCTCATGCTTCCCCTCCTGCCGCAGTCTGCTCGGGAAAGTCGCCACCTGGCGGGCGGCTGCTATCGCGATCGTCTCCGCGATCACCGGCCCCCGTCATGTAGCGACCGAGATCCTCCTCGCTCACAGTTCCACCCTCGAACTCCGCGACGATGCGCCCCCCGTACATGACGGCTATCCGATCCGACAGTGTCATGATCTCCGAAAGCTCCGCCGAGACGAGCAGCACGGCCGCACCGGCGTCACGCTTCTTGAGGATGTTCGTATGAACGAACTCGATAGCCCCTATGTCGACTCCGCGCGTCGGCTGCGACGCGATAAGGAGTGTCGGGGCGCCGTCGAACTCCCGGGCGACTATCAGCTTCTGCTGGTTGCCTCCAGAGAGATGGGCGGCGCTGATCGACGGATCTGCGGGTCTGATATCATGTTCGGCTATGAGCGTGTCGGCATGCTCCTCCATCTTTGCGACATCGACAAGGCCTCGTCTGGAATAGCCGGCACGGTGATGGTGCCCGAGCAGGAGATTCTCCGCCACCGTGAACTCCGGCACGATCCCGCGTTCCAACCTGTCCTCCGGAACGTGCGCCACGCCCAGATCCCGGATTGCACGCGGTTTCAGGTTCGTGATGTCCGTACCGCTCAACGTCACGTTCCCCGACGATGTCGCATGAAGCCCCGTGATGGCATCCACGAGTTCTGTCTGTCCGTTCCCCTGAACACCGGCTATTCCCAGGATCTCGCCGGAGCGAATCTCAAGATCCACGTTCTCGAGGACGTGAGTTCCCTTTCTGCCGACCGCCGACAACTTGCTGACCGTCAGGATCGGTTCGCCGAGCGTCGCCTCCTGTCGCTCAACCCTCAGGAGCACGTCGCGCCCGACCATCATCCTGGCCAGCTCCTCGGGTGTCGTCTCGGCGGCCGATACGACGCCCGTCACGCGGCCGTCACGCATCACGGTGACGCGGTCCGCGAGTTCTATGACCTCGTTCAGCTTGTGTGTGATGAAGATGATCGTCCGGCCGCTCTCGCGAAGCGCCCGGAGGACGACGAAGAGTTCGGTGACTTCGTGTGGCGTGAGGACGCCGGTCGGTTCGTCGAGGATCAGGATATCAGCGCCCCGGTAGAGCACCTTCACTATCTCGGCGCGCTGCTCGAGCCCCACGGACAGATTCTCGATTCGCTCGTCCGGGTCAAGCGCGAGACCGTACTCCGTCGACAGGCGCTCGACTCTCTCCCTGGCCGCCCGACCATCAATGAGGAGGCCCGCTCTGGTCGGTTCGACTCCGAGAACGACATTCTCGGCGACCGTGAATGGATCGATCAGCATGAAATGCTGATGGACCATACCGAGTCCGAGCTTGATCGAATCGCTGGCGCTGTGCCCGATGAGCGGCTTCCCGTTGAGCTTGATCGAACCCTCATCAGGCCGGACCATTCCATAGAGGATCTTCATGAGCGTCGACTTGCCTGCCCCGTTCTCGCCAATGATGGCGTGGATCTCGCCCTGGCAAACGGAGAGGTCGACACCGTCGCATGCGAGCACGCGCGGGTAGCGCTTCGTTACACCTCGCATCTCGACGGCGGTTCTTTGGGACATCGAGTGACAACTCCCTTGAACGATCTCGCGTTCGACGAAGGATCAGGTGGACGCCGCTACTCCCTCGGCACATCAATCTCCTGAGCAATGATCCCTGCCTTCGCGGCCTCGACAGCCTCGACCATGGACTCGGAGATGAGCCCCGCATTGTAATCGTCCATGGCGTAGCTGACGCCATCCTCGGCGAGCCCGAACTCCCGAAGGCCACCCTCGAACCTGTTCTCATATGCTGCCAGAATCACAGCGTAGACGGCGTTATCGACTCGTTTGACCATGCTGGTCAGGACGTGACCGGGCGCCATGTAGTTCTGATTCGAATCGACACCGATGGCGAAGTTGCCGGTCTCTCTCGCAGCTTCGATGACTCCAATGCCGGTGTTTCCAGAGGCGTGGTAGATGATGTCTACGCCGCGGCCGTACTGGAGCATCGCCAGCTCCTTGCCCTTCGCCGGGTCGGCAAACGCCTGCGGAGTCGACCCCGCGTACCCGACGGTGACAGACACGGCCGGGTTGGCATACTTGGCTCCAGCGACAAAGCCGGCCTCGAAGCGGTGGATGAGCGGAACGTCCATGCCGCCGACGAAGCCGAGTCGACCCGTCTCGCTCTTGAGACCCGCGACAACTCCGACAAGGAACGACCCCTCTTCCTCCCGGAAGACGAGACCCGCAAGATTGTCGGGCAGCACTTCGTCCTGCCGCACATCGAAGTCGACACATGCGAACCTGACATCGGGATAGTCCGCCGCCACGCTTCTCATTGAATCACTGAAGAGGAACCCGACACCGACGATGACATCGAAGCCGGCCTGAGCGAGCTTCCTGAGCCCGGTCTCCCTGTCCGCATCCTGCCCCGGCTCAAACTCCGTGTGCTCGATCTCGAAATCATCGGCGATTCTCAGGAGACCTCGGTAGGCGGAATCGTTGAACGACTTATCCCCCTTGCCGCCGACATCAAAGACCATTCCGACCTTGAAGGCATCCGTGCCCTGTGCCGGAGTGCTCTGCCTGCATCCCGTCCCGGCGAGGGACAGAAGTACGAGCGGAAGAATAAGAAATGTGAGTTTCCTCATGACGTGCTCCTTCCTGTAACCGGCCTTCCCTCGACGGGGATCGCCTCGAGCGCCGGCTCGACACAGCCCATCGCGCCGATCATCCGCGCGCGTCTGATCAGCAACAAGAATCCTCCAAAACCGCCTACGACCACGACCAGTGAACCCCCGAGAAACAGAGAGTCGAGTCCGAACCGTTGGGCAACGAATCCGCCGGCGACAGGGGCTACAATCAGCCCTACGCTCATCCCGGTATTGAAGATGGCCATCACGGTTCCCATACCGTTGTACCTGTCTCCGCACTTCGCCGCAAGAGCAAGTGCTGCCGGGAGCCCGAGCGCCAGGGATATGCCGGTAGCGATCTGCAGACCGAACAGCCATGCGACACTGGAGCAGAATGGAATCGCCGCGATGACGGCGGCGCTCGCGATGATGCCCCATCCCATGAGAAGAGGCTTGGAGACCCGATCCGCGAGCTTGCCGAACGGTATCTGCATGAACCCGGCGAGGAGTATGTTCGTAGCGAGAAGCACACCGATAACCGAAAGCGACGCCCCGCGCTCCTCCGCAACAAACGGCAGGAACGGAATCACGAGCCCGCGACCGAATGATACCGTGGTTCTGAAGAGCACGGCCGCCAGAACGACGGGGTCCTTCAGGACGACCATAACTGGCGCGCGGCTTTTCCAGCGTTCCTTGTGGAGACCGAGTTCCGGAAGGAAGATGATGGCGTAGATGAGAGCGACACCCGACAGGGCGCCCATCGCGTAGAACGGTGCGCCCAGACCGAACCGATCAGCCAGAGGTCCTGCCAAGAGCGGCCCGATCCCGAAAGCCGTGAAGAGGAAGACCATGAAGGTCCCCATCACACTCCCCTCGCGGCCCTTGGGAGCGATGTCGCCGATATAGGCCTGGGCCACCGGAACTACCATTCCGCTGGCGGCGCCGTGCAGAAAGCGGACCATGAGAAGACTGCCGATTGAGTCTACCTTGATGTATGCAAGAGAGAAGAGAGTGACTATGGCGAGCCCTGCCGTGATGAACCACTTCCGTCCAAACCGGTCCGACAGTCGCCCGATGAACGGCATGAAGACGAAGCGGGCGAGCGAGAACCCGGAGAAGATAAGACCAAGGGTGAGACCTGCCGCCCCGAGGCTTCTGGCGTAGAATGGCATGAGGGGGCCGATGAACCCAACCCCCATGGTAGAAGCGAAGATTGCGATGAAGAGAGCTATGTAGACCTGTCGCTTCATGAGCCCTCTTCGGGGTGTTTGAGCGGACCGCCGGGGCAGTCAGATCAGACGAACAGGTCGGTGAACTGGAAGCTCTCGACGTCGAACAGCCCCTTGTCCGTCAGCTTGAGTTTCGGGATGACGGGCAGAGCCAGAAACGACATGGCCATGAACGGATCGGGAACCTTCGATCCTATTCGCTTAGCCGCCTTGACGACCTTCTCAAGTCCCTCCACGACACTCTCGAGCGTCTCATCCGACATGAGCCCCGCGACGGGAAGCGACAGTCCGGCCAGGAGTTCCCCGTCACGCACAACGGAGAGACCACCGCGCATCTTGGAGATCTCCACGACTGCCGCCATCATGTCTTCGCTGCTCGTTCCTACGACGACGATGTTGTGCGAATCGTGTGCTACGGAACTCGCGATGGCGCCCCTCTTCAGACCGAACCCCTTGACGAAACACAACCCTATGCTGTCACTCGCATGGTGACGCTCGACCACCGCCATTTTCAGGATGTCTCTCTTCGTGTCGGCAAGGGCGAGCCCGTCCTCTGTCTTCACCCTCTCGACCGTTCCACGGGTGACTATCTGATCGGGGATGAGATTAATGACGCGCGCCTTCTTGCCACCAACGGGAATGTCGAAATCCTCGGGCGCGAGCCACTTGATGTTGATCGAGCTCCGGAGCTGAGGTAGAGGCACTCGGGGTGGCGGCGCTATCATCTTGCCGTTCTCCGCCACCATCTTGCCGTTCTTGAAGACCATCTTGATGTTGAACCGCTTGAGGCCATCGACGACGACGAGATCCGCCCTGTATCCGGGAGCGATCGCCCCGAGATCCTTCAGGCCGAAGTACTGGGCCGTGTTGATGGTGGCCATCCTGATGGCCAGGAGAGGATCGAACCCCTCCTTCACGGCGATCTTGATCATGTGATCGATGTGACCCTTCTCAAGCAGATCCTTCGGGTGTCTGTCGTCCGTGACAAAGAAGCACCGAGAGCTGTTCTCGCACGTCACGGCCGGAAGGAGGTCCTTGAGGTTCTTCGTCACAGATCCTTCCCTGATCATGGCGTACATGCCGAGTCTGAGCTTCTCGATCAGCTCCTTGACGGTCGTACTCTCATGATCGGAAGCAACACCAGTTGCGACATAGGCATTCAGGTCCTTGCCGGAGAGACCCGGAGCGTGCCCATCGATCCGCTTGCGGTCATGGGTCATTGTTATCTTATCGAGAAGCCCCTCATCTTCCATGAGAACGCCGGGGAAGTTCATCACCTCTCCGAGCCCCAGGACCCACTTCTCCCTGAGGAGCGGGTAGAGATCGAACCCGCGCAGAACGGCTCCGCTCGTCTCGAATTCCGTGGCCGGAACGCAGGATGGAAGCATCATGAAGATGTTCACGGGACTGTACTTGCTGGAGTTCAGCATGTAGTAGATGCCCTCGATCCCGTGGACGTTGGCTATCTCGTGGGGATCGGCGACGACCGACGTGGTGCCCCGCGGCACGACTGACCGCGCGAACTCCTGCACCGTGACCATCGTGCTTTCGATATGCATGTGCCCATCTATGAGCCCGGGCAGCACGAAAGCCTTCTTGAGATCGATCTCCTTCTTGCCCTCGTAGTTACCGATCCCAACGATGCGCTCGCCCCAGATGGCAATGTCACCGGCATAGATCTCGGATGAGAACACATTGACGATCCTCGCGTTCCTGAGAACCAGATCCGCCGGCATCTTGCCGCGCGCCACCCTTATGATCTTCGCTAGATCCTTCATGCATCACCCCACTATCCGTGTGCCGGTTTTTCTGTCGAGCGCTCTCTCAATGGACTCCGGGTTGGTGATAATGACTTCTCTGCCTCCCCCCTCGATGAAGGCGATGCCGGCTTGCACCTTCGGACCCATGCTACCGGCCGGGAAGTGACCTTCCTCGAAGTACTTCTTCGCGTCTTGAATGGTCATGGAGTCCAGCGGGGTCTCCTCGGTCGAACCGAAGTTGAGCACTACCTGCTCAATGTCGGTTGATATGACGAGAAGCTCCGCACCGATGTCGTTCGCCAGAAGCCTGGAAGCGTGGTCCTTGTCGATGACTGCCTCGACTCCCTTGAGGCCGGTCTCGGTCTCGACGACCGGGATCCCCCCACCCCCAACGGCTATGACAATCGACCCGGCGTCTAAGAGCGCCTTGATCGAGCGCGCCTCCACAACGCGTTGCGGAATCGGCGATGCCACTACTCGTCGCCATCCACGGTTCGCGTCTTCCACGATGTCCCACCCGTCATCGTCCCTGCGTCTCTCGGCTTCCTCCAGGGTGTAGAACGGCCCAATCGGTTTGGCAGGGTTCTGGAATGCGGGGTCATTGCCGTCGACCACGACCTGTGTGACGACGGATACGACCTCTCGCTCGATTCCCCTCTTCAGGAGTTCCTTGCCGAGAACCTGCTGAATCATGTATCCCATGGCGCCTTGCGAGTCCGCTCCGCATGTGTCCAGGGGAAGATTCGGGAGGACCGATGAGGCCATCTCAGCTCTCAGGAGAATGTTGCCCACCTGAGGGCCGTTACCGTGCGTAATGACGACGGTCCACCCCTTCTCTATCATGCCGGCGATGTGGCGACTTGTCTCGGCGGCATTCTCGAACTGCTCCTCGATGGTGCCGCGCTGTCCGGCCTTCGTGATGGAGTTGCCGCCAATGGCGACAACTGCGAGTTTTCTCATGTACTCCTCCTACCCCATCGTCAAGGCCATGATGGCCTTCTGGGCATGCAGTCTGTTCTCAGCCACATCGTAGATGATCGAACGCTCTGCGTCGCAGACAGCGTCGTCCGCCTCGCTTCCGCGATCGATCGGCATAGGATGAATGAACGCTGCATCGTTCGTGCGCGCCATCCGCTCCGTGGTCGCCCGCCAATCACTGTGCTTCGCCGAAAGCTCCTGCTCCGCCTCACGGCCGAGCTCGTAGCGCTTCGGGTGCATCCAGTGGCGCGAGTAGACGACGTCGGCACCATCGTATGCCGCATCCTGATCGTGCGTGACCTCGAATGTCGTTCCGGCGGCCAGACAGTTTGCCTTCGTCGTTTCGATGACTTCAGGATCGATCTCGAAACCCTCCGGGTAGGCCATCCGCACGTTCATACCAAGCCGCGAATTGATGACGATGCTCTCCTGCACCGAACTCCACGACCTGACCATCGGTGAGTAGCCCCAGATCTGGAGGAGTGTCTTCCCCTTGGTATCTCCGACGCTCTCCCGCATCCCCATGACATCAGCCAGACCCTGGCACGGGTGGAACTTGTCGTGCGCCATGCTGATAATGGGAACACTCGCCACGTCAGCGAAGTCACGGAGGAACTTGTCACCGTCGCCGTACTTCTCGACCGAATCCTCGAGAATGCGAATGCCTATTCCGACACCGTAGCGACTCATCACGCCGGCAGTGTCCTTCATGACCTCTCCGCTCTGTGTCTTGCTTTTGAGCCGGAGGCTCTTGGTTTCGAGGAACTGAGCGTGTCCGCCGAGTTCCGTTGCCGCCGCCTCAAACGACTGACGCGTCCTGAGCGATGAGTTGTAGAACATGAGCATGAACGTCTTGTGCCGGAGGATCACCGCGTGCTCTTCACTGTATCGCTCCCGCTTCATGTTCGCACCAAGTTCGAGCGTCGCCTCGAGTTCCTCGACGCTCCAGTCCTGCGTGCAGATGAGATCCCGTCCCTTAAGATTCACTGCCATCATCAAACCCCTATGTCTAGACGTCCATCGTCAGGGCCATGATGGCCTTCTGCACGTGAAGTCTGTTCTCGGCCTCATCAAACACGACCGAATTTGGGCCGTCTATTACCTCGTCGGTCACCTCGAACCCGCGGTCGCACGGCAGACAGTGCATATACTTCGCGTCCGGCTTCGCGAGCTTCATCTTAGCAGCATCGCAGATCCAGCTCTTGTTGGCGTCGAAGAGCTCCTGCGTCTTCTCCATCATCGGCGCTTCGGCGATCGGTGGAATGAAGTGCTTCGAGGTCCACGCCTTCGGATAGACTACGTCCGCGTCCTTGAAGGCGTCCTCCATGCTGTGTGTTATCTCGAACGAGCCGCCGGACTCCTCGGCGCGCTTGCGGGTCGCCGCGATCACGTCATCATCAAGCTCGAGCCCCTCTGGATGCGCCAGAACCACATCACAACCGACGGTGGCGGCGGCGATCACCGCACTGTGGGGAACCGACAGCGGCTTGTGGACGCTCGGGCTGTAGGCCCAGCTCATTACAAATTTCTTCCCCTTGAAACCGCCGCAGTGCTCTTTGACGGTGAGGATATCGGCCATTCCCTGGCAGGGATGGTAGATGTCGCACTCCATATTGATGATGGGAACGCGCTCGGCCCAGTGTGCGAACTCACGCACTATGCGATTGGCCTTGCCGTTGACCCAACCGACGGGATCCCCGTACATACGGACGGCGATGCCGTGACCCATGCGGTCCAACACGCGCGCCACGTCCGAGATGCGCTCGGTCGAGTAGGCAACCTCTTCACCTTCGAGCACGGGCATGTAGATCTTGTTGGGATCGAGGAAGTGCGCGTGGCCACCCATCTGCGTCATCCCAGCCTCGAAGCTGTTCCTTGTCCTCAGAGATGAGTTGTAGAAGATCATGAAGAGGGTCTTGTCCTCAAGGTACTTGTGAGAACGTCCCGACTTGAACTTCTCCTTGAGTTCCGCTGAGAAATCGAGAATGAACTCGATCTCCTCCTTCGTGTAGTCCAGAAGTGTAATGAAATCCCTGCCTCTGAAGTCTTTCGTACTGAACACTGCTGCCTCCGTTCTCTGTTGTCCTACCGATAGTATCTCAAGTACTTCTCGTCACGCTCAGCCGACGCGGTAGTATCTCCAGATGCCTCTCGTCACGCGTAGCTGACACGCTAGTCCCTCAGGCACATCTCCCTAAGCGACGACACGGCCAGTGTTTCCACGAGCATTGTCCTGTACTCGGCCGTCGCCCTCACATCATCTATCGGACTCACGGCCTCGACCGCGAGCCGTGCCACAGCCCTCACAAGCGCCGGTCGGTCCTTTGCAGTTTCCCACTCCGATTCGAAGAGCTCCTCGGCCGCTCTCGCTCGTACGACCGTCGGCGCAACCGAACCGAAGGCCAGTCGCACTGTTCCGGCCTCGGGATCGAACGTGGCTCCGATTGACACTATCGCGATGGCGAGCGCGTTCCGCTGTCCAACCTTGCGGTAGTAGCTTCCGGCATCGGAGCCGGGCAGATCAAACGAGATCCCGGTGATCAGTTCGTCAGCGGCCAGTGTCGTCACTCCGGGTCCTCTGAAGAGACCTGTAAGCGGAACGACATTCTCCCCGCGTACTGACTGAATGTGTGCATCAGCGCCCAGGGCCGCGAGCGCCGTCACACTGTCAGCCGCCGGCGATGCGTTCGCGACATTCCCTCCGACCGTTCCGCGAGACCGTGTCTGCGGAGAACCGACTGAGGCGCACGCTGCGGCAAGCAATGCCGCTCTCTCGCGCACCAGAGGGTGTGCCGCGATCTCAGCATGCGTGGCAACCGCACTGAGATCGATCCGCCCTTCCGCGACTGTGACGCCCGAATGCTCACGCACCAGAGAGAGATCGACAAGCACGTCCGGTCTCGACACGCCCTTCCGGATGAGCACGGCCAGATCCGTCCCACCGGCTATGAGCTTCCCCGCCTCACCAGCGTCGCCGATGGCGACCACCGCCTCATTCAGGCTCTTTGGGTGTCGCCAAACCGGCTCATACACTGCGTCATCTCCCCGGCAGAAAGCCCCGCGAAAGAAGAGCCTCGAGCACTCCCCCGCCGACGGCCAGGGCCTTGTCGGAGACGGTGGCGGGATCGATTCTGCTCCCCCGCGGGTCGATGTCTCCGCTCTTCTGCCCCTCGCTGAGCACGGCGCCGTTCGAGATGAGCCCGCGTATCACTCCACCCGTCCGTGCGACGACTGCCTTGCCTCCGACCTCGCCGAGCTTGTCACCGGCTTGAACCAGATCTCCAATTCTGCGCGTGGACCGGAATGTACCGCCTGCCGGCGACCGCACTATCCGCTCCTCACTCACTCCCAGCACGGCGCCCGGGATGCCGGTGTCGGGCTCAGCGGATCCGGATCGGATGACCCGGCCCAGTCTGTGCCCCCGATTGGTCTCGACCACGAGATCAACATCCGTGCCGGCCTCGAATCCCGGTCCCAACCCGATCGTAAGAGGGGCATCGTCTATGTCCGTGCCGAGGTTACGCTTCGCCATCCTGGCGTCCACCACCACGTCGGAACTCAGGATATCGAGCGAGCGTCCTTCCGGGTCGACCACAACCGGCACCGGTTGACCTTCTCCGTCGTCCGGGTTCCAGAAACCCGGCCGGACAGCGGCGGTCTCGAGTTCAACGAGCGTAGTCGATATCGAGGACAACCCCTCAACGGATGCGCGCCCATCAAAGACGGCCTGAGCGAAGGAGACCTTCCTTCTGACGACCGTGGGGTACTCTGCCTCGAGGATCACCACCCTGTAGCCTGCGCAGGCGAGTCTGAAGACAACGCCGCTCCCCAGATCTCCCCCACCCCTCACCATCACCAGGCTATCCTGCTTCATCGATTCCTATCCCGCCCCTTGAAACCAATCTTGTCCATCAGCTTCGCCGTGTCCCTGATGCCGTGCTTCACTGCGATGATCTCGGCCATAACGCTGACCGCGATTTCATCGGGAGTCTCTGCACCTATGTCGAGCCCGATGGGGGCATGCACCGCCTCGAGTTCTGCGCGCGGCACTCCCTCGGCCTCGAGTTCGGCGAACGCCTTCCCGACCTTCTTCTCGCTCCCCAGCATCCCAAGATAGGCGGGCTTTCGTCCGAGCAGCTTCTTGACCCAGTCCTTGTCGAACCGGTGCCCCCTCGTTACGACAACCACGAGGGTCTCACCATCCACCTTGAGATCATTCTCAAGAAGATCCTCATTCCCGACGAGTCGAGAGTCCGCGAACGGGAACCGCTTCGCCGAGACCATCTCAGCACGATCGTCGACCGCCGTGACACGAAACCCGGATTGCCTGGCCGCCCTGGCCACCGCGAGACCGACGTGGCCGCCTCCTATGACGACAACCATCGGACCTGAAGCTATCGGCTCGAGGAAGATGTCCATACCTCCGCCGCAGGTCATGCCCTGGTCGACCCCCAGATCGTACGAAAAGAGCCGACTCTCCTTCGAACCGACCATTTCCCTCGCCTCGTTGATGACCGTGCTCTCGATAGCGCCACCACCTACGGAGCCAAGGATACGGCCGTCAGCGTAGATGATCATCTTGGCGCCGGCGTTTCTGGGCGTCGAGCCGTCCGCACGCACAACCGTCGCCAGAACACCGGAGATTCCCTCGCGGTGCATCCGCGCCAGCTCTTCATAGATATCCGCAAGTCTGAGCGCCAAGGCCAGAACTCCATCTCACTCGCGGGACGTTACCTACTTCCCGTCGATTCCATTCTTCACGGCTTCGTAGTCATCCACTTCGTCAACGTCAACCAGGAAACCCTCGTCGTCGATCGTGACCTCGATGATACGGTCGGTGTTGTGCTCGAGGATGTGTCTCGCTCCTGCGTCCCCGCCCAGATCCTCGAGGTCCTCTCTGTAGGACCCATCGAGAAGGACGGGATGTCCGCGTCGTCCCGCGCTCACCGGCACGACGATTGCCGCCCCGTGCGCGTGGGAGTCGATCAGCTTGTTCACATCCTCGACGCGGAAGAACGGAGCGTCACCCAACGCGACAAGGATGCCATCCGTCCCCCATGAACAGGCGCTGACACCCTGCGCCAGAGACGTCCCCATCCCCTTGCTGAACCGCATGTTCCCGACAAGCTCAAGCCGCTCATCTATGATCCCGGAGAGCGACAGGCCCACCTCGTCAGCATGAGCGCCGAGCACCACGATGACCTCATCGATCTTGCTCGAAGCAAGAAGCTCATCCACAACAAGCCGGATCATCGGCGTTCCCTTGATCAGGAGCAGCTCTTTTTTCGTCCCCATTCTCCGGGACTCGCCTGCAGCCAGTACGACCGCTGAAATCATGAGTACCTTCCACTCTGTGCGTGTGTGCGCCCGCTCTCTCGCCCACAGGGACGGCCATCGTGGCCGCCCCCATGGTGCAGAGGGCCACAACTAGGCCATGTTCTTGCGGATGCTCTCGACCGCCTTCTCAATATTCTCCAGGGAGTTGGCGTAGCTGAATCTGAGGTAGCCCTCTCCGTTACTGCCGAAGCAGGTGCCCGACAGGCAGGCCACGCCCGCGTCGTTGAGCATTCTGTCGGCGAGTGTCTGTGACGGTATGCCGGTCTCTGTGATGTTCGGGAACACGTAGAACGCGCCCTTGGGCTTCAAGCACGAGAAGCCCTTGACGTCGTTCAGACCCTCCACGATCACGTCTCTTCTCTTCTTGAAGATGGCCAGCATCTCAGCGACCTTGTCCTGGGGCCCCTCTAGCGCCTCAACACCTGCGATCTGGACGAAGGTTGTCGCATGAGAGTAGATGTTCGTGTTGAGCTTCGTGAACTTCTCAGCGATCGGCTTCGGCATGGCGGCGTAGCCAAGACGCCACCCGGTCATTGCGTACGTCTTGGAGTGCGCGTCCATGAGGATGGTGCGCTCCTTCATGCCCGGGTATGACGCCACGGTGCGATGCTCTCCGTCGTAGACCATCTTGCTGTAGACCTCGTCGGAGAGGACGATGACGTCATTCTCGACAGCCAGCTCGGCGATGCGCTTGAGATCGCTCTCCTCGAGCACGCCTCCCGTCGGATTCTGAGGTGAGTTGATGATGAGCATCTTCGTCTTCGGGCTTATCTTCTCCTCGAGTTCAGCGATGTCGAAGCGGAAGTCGCGCTCCTCGCTGTACATGAGCGGGATGGCCTTCCCGCCGGCGAAATCGATGGCCGACTCGTAGATCGGATAGCCGGGGTTCGGGTAGATGACCTCGTCACCGTGGTCGACAAGCGCCAGGATCGGAAGGAAGATGATCGGCTTGCCGCCCGGAGTCAGAACGATCTCATCCGGTGAGTACTGAATGCCACGGTCCTTCGCGAAGTGCTCGCAGATGGCCTCGCGCACCTCCATGAGTCCCGCCGACGGACCGTAGTGGGTACGACCCGCCCAGATGGCGTCGACCGCCGACTGGCGGATGTTGTCCGGCGTGTCGAAGTCCGGCTCGCCGATCTCCAGATGGACGATGTCGCGTCCCTGTGCTTCGAGCGCCCTCGCCTTCGCCAGAACTTCGAAGGCGGTCTCCGTTCCCAGCCTGTTCATTCTTTCTGCGAACATGGTGCTTCTCCTCTTCCGGGCCACGATCTCGCGGCACCCCGGTGTAGGCCCAACTGCTTACACGCTCAGTTCCTTACCCGCTCGTTACCGTCTCAACACGCCCGCCCTGGGCACCACTTGTCTTCATCACGAGTACTTCGCGAATCGCCGATGCGATCCCGCGCGACGTCAGGCCGAAATGCTGAAGGAGTTCCTCGTGCTCGCCCGACTCGCCGAAGCGGTCCTCTATGCCTATGATCTTCATGGGAACCGGGCGGCCCACCTGCGCGAGGGCTTCGGCGCAGGCTCCTCCCAGCCCTCCGATGGAGGCGCCCTCCTCAACCGTGACGATCGCACCCGTTTCAACGGCCACCCTGCTTACCATCGCACGATCGAGTGGTTTGACCGTGTGACAGTTGATAACCCTCACACTTATTCCCTCATCCTCAAGCTGTCGCGCTGCCTTCATCGCTTCGTAGACGACCACGCCGCACGCCAGCACAGACACGTCGTCACCCTGCCGGTAGACCTCGGCCTGCCCCATAGTGAACGGGGTCAGATCCGTCGTAACGATCGGGACGCGCGCCGACGCAAGTCGCAGGTAGACGGGACCGGGAAGTCGTGAGGCGGCGATGGTAGCCTTCCTCGCTTCCACGGAATCAGCCGGAACGACGACCGTCATCCCGGTGAGCGTTCGCATCACCGCGACATCCTCGAGTGACTGCCTCGAACCACCAGCTGCGCCCGCCGAGAGCCCGGCGTCAGCGCCGCAGATGTTCACGTTCAGCGTGCCGTAGCAGATAGTCGAACGAATGATGTCCCACGCCTTGCCTGCCGCAAGCATTCCGTGGGTCGTTACGAAAATGCACTTGCCGGCCAGCGCCAGCCCGGCAGCAGTCCCTATCATGTCCTGTTCACACAGCCCGATGTCCATGAATCTGTCAGGAAAGCGCTTCCTGAACTCGCCGGTTCCGCTCGACCCGGCGAGATCGGCGTCCATGACGATGATATCAAAACCCCGCTCTGCGAGTTCGACGAGTCCGCGCTCGTATCCACGGCTCGTCGCTTCCAACTGCGCCGCGCTGTGGTGTATGTCGGCAAGCCCCATCTCAGCCATAAGTGTTGCCCCTGATAGACGTTTGGTGCCGCGCTCCTGGGCTCCTACGCGAGAGCCTGCATGGCCTCTTCGTACAGCTCTTCTGTGATCTTCCTGTCGTGCCACTCCGGGTTGTTCTCCATGAAGGGAACACCCTTGCCCTTCACGGTACGTGCGAGAATCAGCGAGGGCTTCCCCTTCACCAATGCTGCTTCGGCGAATGCTTGAAGCAGCTGCTCCATGTCGTGCCCGTCGGTCTCGATAACGTGCCAATTGAAGGTTCGCCACTTCTCTGCGAGCGGCGAGAGCGCCGCGATCTTCTCGGTGTCCCCGTCGCCCATCATCCGGTTCCGGTCAACGATTGCACAGACGTTGTCCAGACCATGATGCGCCGCCGTCATTGCGGCCTCCCAGATCTGTCCCTCCTGCGTCTCCCCGTCCCCGATGAGACAGTAGACACGGAAGTTCTTCGCGTCGCGCTTGGCCGCTATCGCGAGGCCGTTGGCAATCGAGAGCCCTTGACCAGGCGAACCCACCGACGCGTCTATGCCCAGCGTCTTGTGCATGTCCGGGAACCCCTGGAGCTTCGACTTCATCTTCCGGAAGGTCATGAGTTCTCTCACATCGAAGAAGCCACGACGCGCAAGGGCGGCGTAGAGAACCGGTGCAGCGTGCGCCTTTGAGAGAACGAAACGGTCCCGCTCTTCCCACACCGGTCTGTCGGGCCTGGTCTTCATTACTTCCCAGTACAGAACAGTGATGATGTCGGTGGCCGAGAGCGATCCTCCGGGATGACCGGAGCCGGCCTCCAGGAGCATCGTGAGAATGTCACGACGGATGACCTGGGCTACGCCCCTCAGCTCTGTCGGGGTGGGACTCATCGTGTTCTCCTATTTGAGACGTAGGGACATGAGACCTGTTGCCGGATCAAGCTCGCGCTTAAGCGGCGCATCCGACTTCAGAATGACGATCTCGTTCGTCACGTTCACCTTCCCCTTCGAGAGGTGCCCGGCGACCGTATCCTTGTTCGGGCGCGCCAGGATGGCGTGAAGATGAAACGCGTGTTCTCCGCCCTGGAAGATGACATTTCCTGTCAGTGATACGAGTTCGAGCGGTTCAGGGAAGAGCACCTGCGAATATTCGCCCTGCTTCTTGAAAAAATTGAGCTCCGCCTGCTTCAGCATCCCGATTCCCGACAGCACCACCCCCACCTTGACATCACAGGCGACACACACTTCCCTCAGGCAATCGAACAGCTCGTCGTCCTGGTGAAGCCTGATGAAGATCAGGTCCTTGCTCTCGAGATACTCCATGACATCAGTCCTCTCCACCTACTTATTCGTGAGTGACACCGCCTCGACTGCGTCCACGATCTTCACATAGCCGGTGCATCTGCACAGGTTACCCGAAAGCGCCACCGCGATGTCGTCACGTGAGGGATACGGATTCTTCGAGAGAAACGCTGCTGCCGACATTATCATTCCGGGCGTGCAATACCCGCACTGCACGGCACCCGCGTCGATGAATGCCTGCTGAATGCGGTCGAGTTCTCCGTCCTCTCGGCTCAGTCCCTCTATCGTCAGGACCTCTCGCCCCTCGCACTGCGCGGCAAAGATGATGCACGAAGTCACCGGTTCGCCATCCAGGATGACGGTGCACGCGCCGCACTCTCCGTTTGCGCATCCACACTTGGTTCCTTTGAGACCCAGGTGCTCGCGCAGAAGTTCAAGGAGTGTTGTTGCGGGCGGAACCTCGGCCTTCCGCATTCTGCCGTTGACTGTGAGAACAACCTGCATCCGTTCACTCTCCAGGGAACCGTCGGCGCCACTCTTGAAGCGGGCGTCGAGGTTATGTGGATGCCCTGCTACCTTGCCAGAGCCCGCTCGACATCGTCCAGCGATTGCCCTATCGCCACCGGTTCACCCGCCGACTTCATTGCAGCGTCTGTATCCTTGAGACCGCTTCCTGTCATCAGGACCGCGATCCTCTCGTCACGCCCGACCGTCCCTTCCCGAACGGCCTTGGTGAGGCCCGCGAAGGCAGTCACTCCGGCCGGCTCACCGAAGATGCCGGTCGCCCCCGCCAGCTCGCGGATGGCGCCGATGATCTCATCGTCGGTCACGGTCATGACTGTCCCGCGGCTCGCCGTGATTCCCCGGACGGCCTTCCGCCAGTTCCTGGGGTGACCGACGGCGATGCTGTCCGCGATCGTGCATGCAGAACACGGGACAAGCTCGCCTCCGGTCTCGAACACTCGCTTCACGGGGCTTGCGCCCTCGGCCTGAACGCCGATGAGTTCGGGCATTCGGTCGATGAACCCGAGCTTGAGGAACTCCGCGAATCCCTTGTACGTCCCGCTCATGATGCAGCCGTCCCCGACTGGAACAAACACCTTATCGGGCGTCTGGAAGTCGAGCTGCTCGCAGATCTCGAAGGCCACCGTCTTCTTACCCTCGACGAGGTACGGATTGACGGCGCAACAGCGGTTGTACCAGTCGTATCGCTCGATTGCTCTGTTCGCGAGATCGAAGGCGTCATCGTAGCTTCCGTCGACGGTGAAGACGGTCGCACCGTAGACCAGGAGCTGCGCAACCTTCGGACGCGGGGCCGTTCGTGGAACGAAGATATAGCACGGCATCTGAGCTGCCGCTGCGAAGCCGGCAAGCGAACAGCCGGCGTTACCGGTCGATGCCGCGGCAACGGCCTTGACACCCTCCTCGGCCGCTCTCGCCATGGCGACGGAGGTCGCGCGATCCTTGAGAGACGCCGTCGGATTGAGGCTGTCATCCTTGATGTAGAGTTCGGACAGCCCCAATACACCCTTCGGGTGATAGAGGGGCGTCCAGCCGACGCGGAGCGCCGGCGCATGTCCGCGCGACTCGACCGGCATGAGCGGCAGATAGCGCCAGTGGGATGGCTCGGTCGAACGAGCGAGATCCTCCCTTGTGAAACGTGACGCGATATCGTCGTAGTCGTAGAGGACATCGAGGATGCCATCCACGCCGCAATCGGTACACGTGAACCGGACCTCGTCCGGCGCGTACTCCCGTCCACACTTCGCGCATTCGAGCGCTATGACCTTTGCTCCCCTCACACGTTCCCCGATTTCTTACATTCGATCCCAGAGATCGCGCGCGAGTTCTCTCGCCCGCGCCGCCGTGCCTGTCGCATCAACCGTTGTGAACTCCCTGTCGCGCAGGATCTCCCGTCCGCCAATGATGACCGTCTCGACCATCCAGCCGGTCAGACCGAAGATCACGTGTCCCGTGAAGTTCGCCGCCTCGAGCGGCGTCGGCGGATCGTAGTCGAGGACGATGATGTCAGCGAGCGCCCCGGCTGAGAGTTCGCCTACCGTACCGTTCACGAGACGAGATCCGATCACGCCGTTGTTCCTGAGACAGAGCCTCTCGGCCACGTCGTGCCCCACCCGAGGGTCGCCTGCCTCATGCCGATGGATCAGGTTCGCCACCTTCATCTCATCGAACATACTGCCGGTGAACCCATCAGTACCCAGCCCTACGAGGACTCCAGCCTCGAGCATCCCGGGAACGTCGGCGCATCCGACCGCGTTGTTCATGTTCGACTGTGCGTTGTGAACGACGATCGTGTCGGTGTCGACCAGGATGTCGCGCTCGTGCTCGTTGATATGAATACAATGCGCGGCGACGGTCTTCCGACCCAGAATGTCGTGCTCGTGCAGTCGCTCGACAACACGCTTCCCTGATCGCTTCACGCTGTCGTCGACATCCGCCCTATCCTCCGCCACGTGGATATGACATCCGACACCCGCGTCCTTTGCGATACCCGCGGCGCGGTCGAGAGTTTCGTCATCGACCGTGAAGCTCGCGTGGAGCCCTACGCTTGCGCTCAGGAGTCCCGCTCCATCCACGTCGCCACCACTATTCGGGACATCACCGATTCCGGAGCCTGATGCTTCCGCCACCGCCGCAAGCTCTCTGATGAGGGCCTCGCTCTCGGCCAGTCCCTCCTCCCTCTTCGTCTCTCCGCCTCTGTCTGAGACCTCGAAGCAGAGATTCGCGCGGATCCCGATCTCACTGAGAGCCTCCGCGACGTTGGCCATGCTGTCTGTGATGTTCACCTGGCTGGCGTGGTGGTCGATGATTGTCGTCGTTCCACTTCGCACGAGATCAAGCGCACCTGCCGCCGCCGAGTACCAGGTATGCTCGTGCGTCAAGGCGCGATCGAGCTTCCACCAGAGGTGTTCGAGTATCTCGATAAAGTTGGTGGACGGTGCTATATCGGCCATGAGGCCACGTGCCAGCGCGCTGTAGAGATGTG
The DNA here is from genome assembly GCA_964521425.1 of uncultured bacterium. Classification (GTDB taxonomy): domain Bacteria; phylum Joyebacterota; class Joyebacteria; order Joyebacterales; family Joyebacteraceae; genus Joyebacterum. The sequence continues at coordinate 67,460 of CAZFRO010000006.1, read as the reverse complement.
TGTGCGCGTTGACGAACCCCGACATGATCAGCTTGCCTGATGCATCGATGACCTCGGCACCACGCTGCGCGTCAATGACCTCCGAGACAGGACCTATGGCAACGATCCGGTCTCTCTTAAACGCGACCGCTCCGCCTTCAATGACCAGGGGCTCAGATCCGCCTGTGAAGACGGTTCCGCCCATCAGGATCTTCGTGACGTCTGCCAATCTCGCACTCCTGGATAAACCAAGACGACGGTCCGACACGCTCCGCGCCGACACCGGTACGACACCCCAATCCCTAGAATGTGCCCTAACGAAGGGCACTTTCCGAACATATAAGTCTAGATGCAGCCCCCGCCGATGTCAACGGGTTTCGAGCCCTGAAGCCCTGGTAATGTCCCTGAAGCCCCAGCAATGTCCGTGAAGCCCCAGAGGCTCGCGCAGGCGCCCCCTGCATGATATAGTCTCCATGTTGTAGTCTTCACCTGGTGGGGCCTTGCCTCCACGCACTCCTGGCGCCCCGCTGCTCAATCAACCTGCATGAAGCGGAGATCTGGAGCGCCGGCGATCACGAGATCACGTGGCTCGGTACAGACTTGTCTGGTGATGACATTGCGACTGGCGTATATTTCCTGAAGCTGAGAACAGAGGACGGAGGCGCGACGGCCAGGGTTGTTCTTCTGAAGTAGCGTCGCAACCACGAGCAACCGCAACTACGAATGGGAGAGAATTCAGTGCCAACCATCAAGGTCTCGGGCATGTCGTGCGAGCACTGCTCCAGTGCAGTGACACGGGCGCTCTCGGCGCTCGACGGGGTTTCGGGCGTCATTGTTGATCTGCAGAGTGGAGATGTAACCTACGAGGCCGACGGCACCGCAGACATGGGTGCCGTTAAGGCCGCCATCGAGAACGCCGGATTCAGGCTTGGGTAGGCATCCGCTTTGGGAGCGTCCACTTATGCGAGGGATGAGGCCACCGCGGCCGGACATGTAGCTTCCGCGCGCTCGCTCATAATCATACATTGACAAGCCAGCCGACCACAGTATACATTGTTTGGATTGTGTGTACACTCAAGGAGTAGAGTATGCCCATCGTCGCCCGCAGCAGTGTCCGTATCCTTGCCGCGCTCGTCGTGTTGGTGGCTCTCTTGCCGATCGGATGCAACGGCGAGTCGCCAATCGCTCCTTCCACCGTATATCCGATTCACCACGACCACCCGTCGTGGGCACCTTCATCAAGAGTGGCCTATCTCGACCGCGGCATCGTTACAGTGAACGCGGACGGATCCTACATCGAGGATCCAGACCTGCGAGGGGTCTGGATCGCATTCACGCAAGCCGACTCCTTCGAGTTCTTTCTGAGAGGCGGCGACTGTCCGGCGTGGAGCCCGGACACGAGCCGCATCGCAGTCACGGTCGACGGAGCGCTGTTTGTGGCAACGGTACCCGACGGCAACCTCACGCTGATCACCGCTGGCCACCGTGACCACCATCCTGCTTGGAGTCCAGATGGAACTCGTCTCTGCTGGTACCGCTCGTCTGGTGACGAGGCTGGGCTCTGGATTCATGACACGATTGCTGACAGCACCTATGCGATCCCTGCCGGCGAAGCGGATATGCAGGACATGTGACAGAGACGGCCGCGCATTTCTGAAGCCATTCAACTGGTACTATCCGTCTGTTCGCGGCCCGACGACTGTAGACGCCAGTTATACCTTCCGGGGAGGTTCAGTCCCCAGAAGCTCCCGGAATCGATCCTCCAGCAATTCCATTGCCGGTAGGAACTTGCCCTCGAACTCGTCCCAAGCCTCATGCGAGTAACCTACGTCTCTCGGATCCCCGCCGGACTCGGCTTGCGTGGTGTCAAACAGCACAAACACCTTGTGTATGACAGTAGCAACCTCGTCCAACTTGTCGCCGATATCCGCATCTAGATAGATACGGACGCGCGGGAGGTAGTCCATGAACCCGCAGCAGTCTCCCACGGAGTCCGCTCGCCTATCCTTGTACGGACGAGTATCGAACTGCACCGGTGTCGTCAAGCGACCGAGAGCGAAGTGCGCGTCGCTCAGTTTCTCATAGAGCTCACCGATGACCTGCGCACGCCTCTCATGCACCGCTGACAGCTTGGTCTGGTACTCGATGCGATCGAGCTCAAGCTGATTACGGTACCGCTCCAGGTCGCGGTCAATCGAGTGATCCAGAAGCCGCCTAACTATCCACGCGCCGGCCGCGAGCACTGCGGCCGGCGCTACGACCAGAGCAACAGGTGACTGCCAGAATGTCATGCCATCCCCCCGGAAGGCCGACGAGTGATGGACAGCTGGTGAGATTACACCCGACCGGGCCGCTGACAGACCTTGCCGCGTTTGACGAACGATCCGAGTTCGTGGTCTCCCATGAGCTCGCGGTCTTTCACGACCCAGTTGCCGCGAACCATCGTACAGACGGGCCAGCCGGTGACCCGTCTCCCCTCGTAGGGCGAGTAGTCGGTGTATCCGTGGAGAACGTCCGGTGAGATCGTCACGTCGAGTGCCGGATCGAAGACGACGATGTCCGCGTCAGTCCCGGGCGACAGTGTTCCCTTCTCCGGACAGAATCCGAAGATCTCGGCGGGACGTGTACTCAGAAGATCGACCAGTTGATTCTCTGTGAGTCTCCCCTCCCGAACACCGAACTGCCACATGAGCGGCAGAAGCGTCCCGACGCCGGGAACGCCCATCGGTATCTTCCTGAAATCCGCTCTTCCCTCATCCTTGGCCTCGGCCATGAACTCGGCGTGGTCGGTCGCTACGACCTGGATGAGTTCCTCCTCAAGAGCATCCCAGAGTTCCTCGCGGTGAGCCTCGGAGCGGATGGGCGGACAGGTTGCGAAGCGGTGGCCGTCCGCGGCCGCGAGCTTCTCCTCGTCCAGAAGCAGAAGATGCGGACACGTCTCCGCGAAAATGTCGATTCCCAGATCATCGGCCTCGGCTATCGTCTGTACAGCCTCGCCTGAGGAGACGTGCACGATATAGACGGGAGCTCCGGCGTTATGTGCTGCCCTGATGACGGCAGCGACGGCCTCTCCCTCAACGTAGCCCGGCCTGCTCTCTGCATGGTCGGCCGCCGATAGTCTTCCCTGATTCGCCAGCCGCGTGATGCGGTTCTCGATCATCCACTCGTTCTCGCAGTGCACCTCGATCAGCCCACCGTGCTGACCGGCGAGAAGGAACGCCTCGTACAGCTCGTCCTCGTTGCTCGACAGCCCCGCATCTGAGTAGACGGTGTACATCTTGAAGGACGGGATGCCCGCCTCGATCAGCTGGGGAATCTCATCACTCTCTCGATCGGCCCAGTGCACGAGCGACGCATGTAGACCGTAGTCCACGTAGCACTGCCCGTTAGCCTGTGCCTGGCGAGCCGCCACGGCATCCATGAGTCCTTCACCCTTGCGTGGTGTGACGTACGTGAGGAACGATGTAACGCCGCCGAATGCAGCCTCCCGCGTCGTCGCGCGGAAGCCGGAGGAGGCATGCCCTCTCAGTTCGAGGTCGACGTGGACGTGCGCGTCGATGATACCGGGAAGGATGAGCTTCCCCTTGGCGTTGTAGACGTCTGCACCGGGAGGTACTGCCAGATCGACACCGATCACGGCGATCTTCCCATCAACCACCAACAGGTCGGCGGTGTAGGAATCGATCGCCGTGACAAGCCTTCCTCCCTTGATGATGACTGCCATCGTCTTCCTCTTCTGCTGTTCGAACATGTGAAGGGCGCCGGTTCGACGTGCTCCGCTACGGCGCAGGAACCTGTGGCTCACCTACGGTTCAACGAAGTCCGCGATCGCGCGGGCCAGCTCGACTTCCTTCCCCCAGTACGCGTGATTCGCACCCTCGATTATGACGGTCTCCACGCTTGGCGCCTGAGTTGCCCCATCGCGCAGCAGGCTCAGGGCGTTCTCGACCGGCACCGTCACGGCTTCCTCGAGCGTACCGTATGTTGCGAGCATCGGGACCGCAAGTGATGCCAGCCGTTGGTAGTCGCCTTCGGCGCCCCGCGCAAATGGGAACACATCGCCGCTTCGGGAATCGCCATAGACGCTCAGAAACGCGCTCGCCGCCACCGGAACGGCGCGGCCCACCTCCATCAGTGTGTCACCGTTACCGCCATCGACGTGCCCGCGTGCCTCAGCCACAAGTGCTTGAAGCCCCCCCGTCCTCTCATCCTGGAGCGCGAACATGTCCGGAGGTGAGATGAGCACCGTTCCCACGGCGCGTTTGTCATGACACTCGCTCAGGTAGTAGACGATCTTGCAGGCTCCGAGGCTGTGCCCCTCGAAGTAGATCTCGCTATGTCCGCGCGAGGCGAGGAAGTCGGCAGAACCTGCGATGTCGTGGATGCAGTCATCATAGATGTCCCACGCCGTGCCGCCCGCAGAGTAGGATGTCTGATCACCCTCTCCCCGCAGATTGTCGGAGCGGTAGTCGTGTCCGCGGTTGTTGAAGGTCAGGAACGCAAGTCCCTTCCCCACGACCGCATCGCATATGGAATCGATGAAACGGTTCTCATAGAAGTTGCCCGCCAGGCCGTGCATGTGAAGGATCGCGCGTTTGGCGCCACCCTCGGGTGACGCGTAGAAGCCGACGAGTTCAAGACCGTCTCCGGCCCGCACGCGGACGAGTTCGCCTTTGATGCTCATGTGGTTGATTCTAGCGGATGTAGGAGCGGGGCTCAAGCGTATGTAGACGTGTGACTGGGGATCGGGGCGTCAGTGGGTAGACATCGCGCCGGAGCACGCTGCGAGGGAGACATACCGTGACGCCCCGTGATCGGAGAGACTCGCAGGGCCTATCTGTACATCAGCTTCATGATCGTCCAGCTCCGCTCTTCAACGGGAACGATCTCACTGACCACGACGGTACCGTCGATCGCCGTAGCTGGTATGGCGTTGTTCTCCAGATCTCTCAGATCGACGTCGTGGAAGATGATCGGCGAGGTGCCTACCGCCAGCGTTACGAATGAGAGGACAAGGAGTTCGCCGGGGCCATCCACCCATCCTCCGAGTATGGCGCCGTTGATCAGCACCATTTCAGACGGCGTGCTGTCATCCGTCCAGTACAGGAAGGTCTCGTAGCTGCTCCCGGCAGGAAGAGCCCCTTCAGAGACGCCCACGAGGTCCATCAGGGTCTCATCATAGTCGATCCACAAGTCGTAGCCCGTGAGCCCCGCGAGCTCGTCATTGATCGAGATGGATACCTCAAGGGAATCACCGATCTCGACGTAGGTCTGCGGTGGACTGACATAGATGGTCGGCGCGGCCACTGCCTGCTCGCCCACCAGCAGGGCCGCGCACGCGATCCCCGCAACGAAGAGGGCTGTCCGTGCAGTAGTCATGATTACCTCCTCTGCTCTAGACCAATGTGCTCTCCCTTATCGCGATATCACGATCTTACTTCTATCCACGACCTCTCTGCCGTGAAGGAGGTCCGCGCGAAACTCCACAAGGTACACTCCGGATGGCACCGGCGCGCCGCCGGCATCGCACCCCCGCCACATGACATTTCCCACGTGCGTGGTTTCGATGGGACCGAATTTCCAGACCACTCTCCCGGCGACGTCGTAGATGCTCAGAGAGGCGGCTCGTGCGGAGCCGGGCAGTCGGAAGCGGAACTCTGTTTCGCCGATGCTGGGGTTAGGCACGGCGGAGAGGCTCATGTTTCCTCCGCCACTGTTCTCTGGAATGCCGGTACCGGGTACGACCGCCACGAGCGCCGATTCGGTGAAGAGCGGTAGAATGGGATCGCGGCGGATATCCCTGAGGTCTGCGTGGAGAATCTCGATCGGGGTCACACCTTCACCCACCGACGTGAACTCCAGATTGACGAGTTCGCCAGGACAGAGCACGTAGGCGTCGTGCCCTAGCGTGACATCATTCCACGAGTGGTAACCGGAATCAGAGGCGTCCCAGTGATACATTGTCCCGTACCCACACTTCGTGAACAGGCTACCTTCCTCTGCAGAGACGAGTTCGAGCACAGAAGGATCGAACTGAAACTCCACAAGAAAACAGGTCACCGTGTCCGCTCCGGCGTCAACCCTGATACTCATTGAGAACTCCGCTCCCGGTTCAACAAGGAACTCCGCGGGATGCACAAAGACCGTCGGGGCGGCATGCGCAGACATCACCGTCGACAGAACAAGCGCCGCAGCCAGTCGTGCAGTCCACATCGTCATGGCGTGCCATCCCCGTTGTGTAGAGAGTCGGTCCGGACGAAACCGCGAGCCCGTAATTGAGGTTACCGCCCGGACCTTCCCGCGAGCCATCCCCAAGAGCGGTCAGGAATGACCCTACCTCATGAGAACCATTCTCTTCTCGAGTCTCACTTCGCCGACCTCAAGCACGTAGAAATAGACGCTGCTGCTCGCCTCTACGCCGTTATCGTCCTTGCCGTCCCATGCGGCCGTGTGTCGGCCAGCGCCGCAGACACCCTCCACGAGTCGAGCCAGGCGCCGCCCCGACACTGAGTAGACCGAGAGCGATACGCGAGCCTCCCTGGGCACGTCGAATGCGATCATCGTCACCGGGTTAAACGGGTTCGGGATGTTCTGAGCGAGGGCTATCACATCTCCCGCCGCTTCTTCCGAACCTGCGCCGACAGCGAGAAGGCGACACTCGAGTTGCCCGTTATCGATTCCGCGGAGCTTTGCACGGGCGAAGCCGACTTCGACTTGATCGACCACCACAGCACGGAACCGCAGTTCCGCCAACGGTCCTGAACCTCCTATCGCCACGTCGGTACCGAGAGATGCTATGTCGATCCGGAGCCCGCCACCCGGCCTCTCGGCCCAGTAGAAGAAGATATCATCACCCCAGTCCGACAGCGCATCGGACGGTTCAACACCAACGAGTTCGAGCGTTCCTGGGTCATATGTGAGTTCGGCAGAGAGCCCCTTCACCTCAGCGCAGTTGCCCTCGAGCGCCAAGACAACGATCACGTCGGCTCCCGACTCTGTGCCTGCACTGATCGTGGCCAGGACCAGCGACAACGGACCGAGCGGATCTCCTCCAGCGAGGTCGTGCGCTACCACCTTGCCCAAGGGATCCACCCGGTCGTAGTTCATCGCCACGATCATGAGATCTTCGAAATCGATAGCGTCGTCCGTCAACGGTATGCCGAACCGGCTCCAGTCGTCTGTCGGCCCGACGTCCATCTCCGGCTCGTAGTATGTGTCCCCATATTGAGTGTCGTAGGAATCCGAAAGGATGATCTTGTCGTAGAAATCGACGTTGCCATCGTACACGCCCGGGGTCCCAGTCATCTCATCCACGTCGGCGAGCCAGTACGAAGTCGAACGGTCCTGCGCGCTCGTGGCTGCCACTGAATAGTTCCCGGCGGCATCGCGAGCGAACGCCGTGTAGTAGTAGACGTTCCTGGTCGCGTCGGTGAAGGTCTCATCGTCGTAGGTCCGTGCTCCGGTTCCGGGAACGAAGGCCACAACGGTCCCGTCGGTAGGGTTGCCCGGATAGCCGGCGGGAGTCCCCCAATCGTCGTACTCAGGATAGGCGCCTGTGCCCCAGGCCTTCTTCATGATGAGGGTCCCCTCAATGGGCGCATCGCGCGTTGTCGGAACGGTCCAGGAGAGATGAATCCGGTTGTGCCCCGGCAACGTCTCCATGTCGACCACGGCAGCCGGGGGCGTGAGGTCCACCTCGGTCGTGCAGTCGGGCAGCGTCGGGGCCATCTCAACGTTCTCGACGTTGTCGGTCGCCCGCGTGTAGAAATCGTAGATGCCCTCCCCCGATGCTGCAAAACCTATCGGACTTGCTGTGTACGTGCCGCCGTGCTGGGTCCACGTTCCCCCATCCACGCGATAGAAGAGCCTGACGAAATCAACACCGCTCGTGACATCGCCGCTGGTGTACGGGATGCTCAGAACCACAGTGTTGTAGTAGGGATCCAAGGGACCGGCCTCACTGTACGGAGCGGAGTCATCCTGGGTAGAATACTCGGCGTCCGACCAGTCAGACATGTTCCAGAGAGCGTCCCTGCACTTCACCCGGAAATAGTAGATCTGGTCGTCATTGAGCTCTGTGAAGTTGTACCACGTGAAGGGTGTACAACCACTTGTACCCACGATGACTGCGAAGTCGGGAGTCTCCGACGCCTCAACGCAGTAGCCTACTGCCCCGGACGCACTCTCGTTTGACCAGGAGACGCGGTTGATCGTGCCCAGAGTGAATTCCGGCTCCGGATCGAGGACCGGGACATTCGGCGGCGTATTGTCCAGCACGATGATCCCCACCACGGCAGTTGCACCGATTGGAAAATTGTCCTGGTCACGCAAGACTATGTCCGTGAACTGAACAAGGGTGACGCCGTCTCCCGTGGGCTGCCCGGTGAACGTGATCGAGAAGAGATCCCCCGCGCCGAACGCTCCCGTTGTATCTCCCAGGATTGCCCCATCGATCACAACAACACCGGGTGATACATCGACAGCGAAGAACGCCGTCGATCCCACGTCCGTGAGGAAGCTCCCCTCCACAATGTCCACGGCTACATCATCGACATAGACGAGCGCAGGATTGAAGCTGATCTCGAGGTGATAGCCCCTCAGCCCTTCCGTGACATCGCTTCCGTCGTAGATGATGTCGAAGGCCGCAGTCTGCCCACCGCTAATCTCCCGCACGGTCGGGTCAGTGTATACGAGGGCGAACCCCCGCTCGTCTGCCTCCGCCGCCGGCCCCGTCGCGAACAGTATGAGGAGCACAACGGCGCTCAGCAGGATCCGACTTCGGTTCATTATGTACGCTCCGATTCTTGCTCCACTTACGTCTATCGATATCCCGGTAGAATAGGCACATTTGGCATCACCGTAGTTTGACGACCCGCGAGAACGACACGCCGGCCTCACCTGCAAGCCTTACATAATAGACAGACGATGGAAGCTCACGCCCCTCCCTGGATCGTCCGTCCCATTTGATCTCACCGTTCAACACACCAGCGGGTAGATCGAACACGCTGACGCAACGACCGGAAGCGCTGAAGATCTCTACCGTCCATCCAGCGGATGATGTCGGCACGCTGTACTGGATCCGGGTCTCGCCAGCAAAGGGGTTGGGCGCAATGCACGCGATCCTCGGTTGCACCAAGTCCTCACCCGACACACCAGTGGCAGCCACGACGAAGATCCACTCGTTCTCGAACGAGTCGACGAGCAACGGATCGCGCCTGACATCCGTCATCCTGATGGTGTCCATGCGCGCCTCCGTCTGACCGTAGTCGACGGCCCGGAAGGTAAGATGCAGAAGCTCCCCGGGTGGAAGCACATAGTTCCCCGCGCCGAACACCGTATCGAAGAAGTGCCAGAACCCCGGGTATTCCTCTTCCTCAATGAACCAGGTCATGAAACCACTCTCAACATAGAGGCTCCCTTCCTCCGCTGAGACGAGCTCCACAACCTCCGGGTCGAATGACAGATAGAGCTGATAGCTCGCGATGGAATCGTCACTGGCCCCGACCCGGAAGCTCAGCTCGCACTCCTCGCCAGGCGCAAGCAGCATGATCTGTGACGGTTCGAAATAGACGCTCGTCCCGGCGACCGCAACCACCGGGAGCAGCGCTATGAGAGCGCATGTGGCCCACACCCATACCGCAGGGGCGCTGGGCCCGCGGCGCTCACGTCTCTGGGCTCGCTTCACAGCAACCTCCCCGCTCGACGGCCTATCCATCAGACCGCGTGAGGTCGCGGGGCCCGGGCTCAGGCCCGGGCCCCGCATGTCCTTTGCTACTTCATCAGTACCATCTTGTGGCTGCCGCGGTAGTTCGGCGTCTCCATCACGCAGAAGTAAACGCCGCTACCGACAGACTCGCCATGGTCGTTCCGGCCGTCCCAGACCGCACTGTAGCGACCTGGATCAACCGTACCGTCAACGAGCGTCGTTACAAGACGACCCGAGACGTCGTACACAGTGATCGTCACTGCAGACGTCTGGGGCACCTCGTAAGCGATCGTCGTCAGCGGATTGAACGGGTTCGGTGCGTTCTGGACCAGACGGAACACCATCGGGACCTCATCACCCGAACCGTATCCGGCAAGATCCGCATCCAGATCCTCGTTCTCAGCACCACGGAGACTCGCCGACTCGAACTCGATCGAGTGGACGTCCGCTGTCGCCCGGAACGCCAGATTGACCAGATCACCGGAACCACCGATCGTCATGTCGGTTCCGAGCATCGCAAGGTCGATCTGGACCACGCCGTCTCTCTCCCCGTGCCAGAAGAAGATGTCGGCCGCCGGAGTGTCCATCTCATCCGACAGACGCGCCGACACGAACTCCAGACCTTCAAGTGTGAGGGCAGCGCTCACGCCCTTCACCTCACCCATGTTCCCTACGAGTCTCAGGGCCAGCTCCACCGTACCGTCGGAGCTTCTTCCGATCTCCTCGATCAGAAGCGCCAGATCGCCCATGGTAGGTTCCGTAAGAAGCGGAACCACTCGGGCGCTCACAACGCCGTAGTTCATTGCGAAAATCATCAGATCCTCGAACCCGACGAGATCGTCCGGCATCGGCAGGCCGAGCCTGTTGTAGCTCGGATGGACCGTCGGACCGACATCCATCTCGTTCTCCGGCGAACCGGCCGGGGCCGCATAGTAGGCGCCACCGAGCTTATCGATGTCGGCGTCGTTGACGAGGCCGTTGTAGCCCCAGACGCCTATCGCAGCCGCGACATCTCCAAGCCAGTAGTTCGTGGCAAGGTCGCGAGCCGTCGACGCTGCAAGCCCGTAGTTCCGCGCCTCGTCGTAGCAGAACGCCTGGTAGTAGTAGATGTTCCGATCCACTACTGCGTCCGCCGTGCTTGTACCAACTCCGTTGTACACGTTGGTGCCCAGCAACTCACTCCCCGGGTAGAACGCGTCAACGTTGGGCCAGGCTCCCTTGAACGCTACATAGAGCGGATAGTCGCCAGTGTTGTCATCTCTCTGCACGACGACTCCGGCCGGGTAGAGATCCGTGCCCATCGTCCAACTGAGATCACACTTCTGGTGACCGGGTGCTGCGTCGAAGTCAGTCACCACCGTCGGAGCGACGTTATCGGCGATGATGTCGTCACTTCCCTGCGCCGCCGGGTTGCCGATGGCGTCGGTCGCGTCCACCGTAACCGTCACGGTTCCATTCGCCGGGTTACAGGCCACACCAGGAGGTGCAACGATCATCCATATAGCCAGCCCCGTCGTCCAATTGTAGCTGCCGGGGTTCACGGCCGCGCCACCCCCAAGACCGGTAAGGTCCGCTGTGATGTCCGCTGCGCCGAACGCCGGATCATCGTCGAGCACGGTCGCCGTCACCTGCGCGGCGTCCGTGTCCTTGATGTAGTCGTCTGTGTGAGCGAGCGTCGTGTTGAGGATCTCCACATCTGCGATCGTGGGGACCGAAATATCGACGCTCAACAGACCGTCATCCTCGTAGAAACCGCTGAGAGGATTGTTGTACTCGTCGCGGACGTTGAGGATTGTGACATCGATGTCACTCGTCCCTACAGCCAGACCCGTGAAGTCAATCGTGAAGAGTGTGCCGGGGCCTGTAGCACCTGTGACACTACCCAGGAGCGCGCAGTCAACGACGATCTCGTCACCCGTGCCGGGCGCCGCGTAGAAGAACGTGCCGCCGAGATCAGAGAGCAGAGCTCCCTCGCTAACGTCGCCGGTCGACGTGCCCACGATCGTGCTGTCCCATGAGAACTTGATCGAGTAGCCGAAGACCGCATCGCTGCCACCGCCGAGGTACTTGACGGCGATCGTCTTCGTTGGATCCGCAGCCGTCAGGTACTCAGGATCTGGATCGCAGACGATGTTCTCGCCGCCCGCCTTCCCGATCCAAGGGTCGAAATCGATATCGCCTAGCGCCTTGTCTCCAGTCCCGCGAGCTATCGCCGGACCTGAGGGATCTCCCCACCAGTTCATCTCCGCATCGAGAGGACCACCGGTGCAGTTGGGGCCCGTCTTGATGCCGTACTGGGTGTTCCCAACAAAGGCGTTGCACTCAACGGCGCCCGCGGGTATCGCGTACGGCCCGCCGAACGCTCCTCCAGCGGAGCCGTCGTAGAAGAAGAGGCCCTCGTAGTTGTTCGTGATGATGTTGGCGTGGAAGTCCAGCGTTCCTATGTCCCAGAGCTGGAACGCCTGGCCCTCACCCCACTCGCCCTCGACAACACCGTCCATGGTATTCCCGTAGATGTTGGCAGTGACAACGTGGTTCAGTTCCAGGCCGGCCCAGTGCTGGCCTGGCTCACCCGCATTCCCGCCGATGTTCTCAAAGACATTATCGTACACGTTCGCCAAGACAGTCCGTGTCACGTGGTTTCCGCGAAGTGCTATACTGCCGTTGCACTCGTGAACGTGGTTGCCGGCAAAGGTGACGGTAGTCAGCGGCAGTTCGTTTCCGCCAATCGGAGGGCCGGAGTATGAGCTGTCGAAGTCCATCACTGCCCAGCCGAGGATGTCCTTGATCTCGCAACCGGTGACTGTGAGTGACTGCCCGAGCTTGTTGCCCGTCAGTCCGTATCGGTCGGCCACGCCCTCGCCATCGAGCACGCAGTCCACGAGCGAGAAGTTGTTCACCGCTCCCGAGTTATCAAAGTCGATGATCGAGTTGCCACCGGGCGCGATCCCCTTGAGGACAAGATCCTTGAATCCTATCCCATCGATGTCCGCGCTCTGCAGGAAGCGGACGCCCCCTGTGATAACGGGAGAGGAGGCATCGTCACCATCGATGAGGATCCCGTCAGTGTCGAACCCAGTGCTAAAGACGATGCTCCCAGGATACGTCCCTGGCAGCACATTGACAATGCTGCCGCTGACCAGGTCGATGCCCTCCTGGATAATGCCGGCAGCGCCAGCCTGCGGGCTGTCGTCGTCAACCCAGAGTTCGGAGAAGTCACCCTGGAAGCCGGGATCACCACTGGTGTCGGTTCCGAGTGCCAGCCAGGGGGTGTAATCGACATCGGCAGAAACGTTATCAGACGGATCCAGGTCTCCCCACCAGTTGCCGGAGGCGTTGACTGTCGTGCCTAGCGCGTTGTCCATGCCCGACTCAGCATTATCATAGATGCTGTTGCCGCTGAACACGTTGCCAGTACCGGCATCGTCCTCGATGAAGACACCATCGCCTTGCGTGATCTCATCCGGTCCTCCCGGATCCAAAGTCAGAACCGTGGTGCCGGTAATGATGTTGTTGGTGAATGTGTTGTCCAGGGCGCCGCCGTCAAGGCGGATACCCGCAAACATGGCATCGGTGATGGTATTCCCCGACACCGTGTTGTCATAGGCAGTGCTTGCGCTCCACTCTGACTGCATGATCCGTATTCCCACGCCCTCGCAGTGGATTGCATTGTCGCTGATTGTGAGATTGTAGCCACCATCCACTTTGATTGCGGCCTGCCCTGGATCAAGGGTCCCCGCACCGGTCGAAATCATGTTGTTCGTGATGAAGTTGGTATGGCAGCCGCCTTCCGGTGCGTGCGATCCACCTTCAACTCCCCCCGCACCGAACACGACGATCCCTCGGACATTTTCCGATAGCGTGTTGAGGGTTACGGTATTGTCGTGAGTGCTATGACCTTCAAGCATGATGGCAAAGGCCTCATCCCAGAGATTGTGGCCTGTGACGTTGTTGTGCTCGATGGTGAAGTAGCGTGCGTACTTCTTTAGATGAATACCGCCTTGACTCGCCTCGTTTGTGGAATTGTCATGAACCTCGTTGTATGAGATGTCACCCGTGGCGAACTTGTAGTAGACGTTATCACCCGTGTCTTTCTTTGAGCCTCCGGCGTAGATTCCGTTCTTGTAGTTTCCAGAGACGGTATTGTGCGTAATTGAAAAATCGCCATATGCAAAGTTAGCGGCAATTCCCGTGCCGTAATTGTTGGTGCTCGTGCAGTTCTCCACAATCACGTCCATACAGTGCCATCTGGGAGAGACGATCGGTCTATTGAAGTAGATGCCCTGGTTTGTGCTGTTATCAACCTTGCAGTACCGGACGGTGTTGCTGTAGGCAGCATCGAACTCGATGCCGCTCACATCACCCAGGCCGTCCCCATTGCCATCACGCCAGCCGTCATCGCCATCCACCCAGGGGGCGTTCCGGCCAGCATTTCGTACAGTCAGCTGTTCAATGGTAACGCCAGTGACTCTGTCGACGTTGGCTCCGCCCGTATAGCCATGGCCGGTGACCAATAGACCTGCAACGCAGTAACCGGCGGCTGAACCATAGTGAACATAGGGTGCCAGGCCATCCAGATCTATAATCGTTTGATCAATGCCGGCGCCCGTGAGAGTAATGCCGTCCTTTGTGATGTGGACGTACTCGGGATAGATACCGATGGCGACACTGATGTTGTCGTCCTCGCTGGCGGCGTCGACGGCTGCCTGTATACTGCACCCGGGCGTTACGTACAATTGAGTGCCGTCCGTGAGGCTCTCGATGTACATGTCGTTGCCGGTCCAGTGGCCCCCGCCACCCAGGCCCGGAACAATCGCAGCATTGGTAAGCGTCGAGAAGAACCAGATACGTACCTGGTCGGGACTGTCATCCTGCTCTCCGTGCAAGGCGAAGCCGAAGTCGGCCGCCTGCACGGTGACATCGGCGCCATCACCCAGATTCGTGCTGTAGGTGATGATGGCGTCTCCCGCCGGTGGGACGCCGGGATTGTTGTAGTCACCCATTTCGAGCTGAAAGAGCTCACCGAAAGTGTTGGTGCCGTTGAAAACAATACCGCTTGTACCCAGTGGTGAATAATTACCCCAGGTTGCGATACTGACATTCTGCCAGGCATTACCACTGAGGGTAGTGTTGGTCAGGGTCACATCGTTGCAGTCGCAGAGCTGGACCCCGTGACCGTTATTATCCTGGCTGGTGACATCGGTAAGTACGCCGTTGGTCACACCAAGAAGATCCACACCGGTACGGTAAAACTCCTTTGCGGTGACATTTGTCATGGTAAGATTAGATACGTTGGAAGGCTTAAACCCATAGCGTGGTGTGGATAGACCGGTATCGCCAACCAATGTCAGGTTGCTGATGGTCACATTGTCGGCCGTCACACTGAAGCCATACGACCCGCTTGTCGCGGCGCCGGCGTCGATTATCACGTACGTCTCGTCGGCGCCTGTGCCTGTGATGGTTACGCTCTTGTTCGCTACCGGCCGTTCGTTGTAGGTCCCCGGTGCGACGAAGATGGTGTCCCCTGGATTGGCGGCATCAATCGCCGCTTGGATCGTCGTGTAGTCAGCCGGCACATAGATGTCGGCAGCCCACAGTCCTGTCGCCCACGCCCCCAGGATGAGTACACAAAGGGCGAACATAACAAATGATTTCCTATCCATTGCGTCACTTCCTTGCTTTGAGAGAAAACCGAACGACTTCCATCCGTGCCTCTTCACTTCCAGCCATCGCCCTCCTCTTGGCCTCAGGACTGTCGATGCCTCACGGCACCTTCGTGTGCGCAACAGTAGTCGGCACGTGAAAGACCTTGACGAGATACCCGACCGCGGGTATGTTGGTCAAACACAAGGACGGGAATGCTCGAACCCTCCAGGTTCAAGTACCCCGCTCTTGCCCGGGCGGCTGGACTGGTTGCACGCCAATCCCCCAGTCGCCCGCTTTTTGCGTCCCTATATGTGCTTGTCCATGTGCCTGTCGCAGCACCTCACGAAGGTATTCGGTCCCGCCCGAATCAGAAGCAGTCATGTGAGGTGTGTTTCTATGAGCATACTTCATCCTCGCCATCATGTCAATGATCAATCTTGACAATGGTAGTCAAAACTCACACTTATATATGGTATTATCAGTATATACCGCTGTCTGGGGTGATAGTCATTCCAGCAAGGGCTCTTGCTACGTTGTGATAACTATCTATTAGCTCTGAGAAAAAGGCCCGCTCTGTGGGCCTTTCGATCCTGGGGCCGATGACCGAGCTTGCTCCAGCGGGTGTTTCAGAGTCCTCTGGTGATTCGGGGGATTACTTGCTGAGAGGGTAACGAGCTGTCTGACAGACTTCAGACAGGCGCATTCAGCGTCCGGAACGGATGTAGACCATCTTGGCCGCAAGTGGTGGAACCTCATCACCAACGACCACGAAGTAGATGCCTGACGGGACGCGTGCGCCACTTCCCGGCCACGAAACGGTCATGTGCCTCGCCGCAGCATCACAGCTCCAGAGCACTCTGCCACGCACGCCGCCGACCGATGTTCCAAGTGCGATGGAGCTCATCTGGTCCGCGTGAGCTGCCAGTACGGAGTGTCTCCTTCACAGCCGGTTGTCACGAGATGGTTGGGGTCGAGCGACTTGATGTGGGCCACGGTATCGTCCAGCCATGTGTTGAACGCTGCCGCGTTGTTGTGAAATCCACGGGGCTCGTTTGCCAACTCCCACGCCATGATCGTGGGGTCGTTTCTAATAGAGAATCCCCACATACGGGTTGAGTAGCCCAATGAGAAAGGGGATCTGACCGCCACCGTTCCAGATCACGTACTGCGCCATCCCGCCGGACCAGTGCCAGAAGTTCGTGAAACAGGCCACGGCTCTCATCGCACGTTCTTCCATCTCACTGATCAGGCAGTCGAGGCCGACGAGAACCTCCGGGTTTTACATCCCCGGGGCCGTTTGGAGCGACGGCACGATGCGCCAGGGCTCGGAATCCGGTCCTTCACTCCCGACCATGATGCGTAGATTCGTGACGCCGAGCGACCGCAGTGCGTGGAGCTCGCGACACGGGCGCTCGCGGTCTCCCCCAACACCTGCTGAGGCCAGGTTCGTGCCGTACCAGTAGTTGACGCCGGCGTCGAGGTAGCGCTGTCCGCTCAACTCTAACATCGTTCCGTCGGTCTGGACGAACCCCGTATTGCCGGCGAAGCACTCATCCATCGGGACCGCCAGCATCAGCAGGATGACAAGCACGTGCCTCATGCTATTGTGCCTCCAGAATCCCCTCCGCAGCGTCTCGCTAGTCCTCCCGTGGCGTCATGCTGATGCACCCATCGACCGAACAGACGGTGCGGCAGAACCCGCAGCCGATGCACTTCTCATCATCGACCTTTGGAATCCTGGCATCGTCGGCGTCGCTTAGGCTACCGTCCTCCTGTCGACCGCGGAACTCGATCGCCTGGTGGCCTCCGTCGCGACAGGCAATCACGCACTGGCCGCAGCCGACACAGAGGTCCTCGTCTATGCTCGCAATGACCTTGTACTCGCGAGAGAGCGCTTCGTGGCTTACGATGTTCGAGAGACCGAGACCGATGAGATCCATCGGCGAGTTCATCCCCTTGTCCTCGAGATAGAGAGCCAGCCCCTCGTTCAGCTCTTCGACGATGTCGTACCCGTATCTCATGACCGCCGTGCAGACCTCCACGATCCCGGCGCCGGCGAGCAGGAACTCCACGGAGTCCTTCCACGTCACGACACCACCGACTCCGGCCACGGGAATACCGACGTCCCTCGCGACATCCGCCACGAATCTGAGGGCGATCGGCTTGATGGCCGGGCCTGAGAATCCACCCTCCGTCGACTTGCCGTTCACCGACGGGACAGGAGAGAACGTGTCGAGGTCGAAACCGAGCAGGGCCTTCACCGTGTTGATTGCCGTAACCCCGGCAGCCCCTGCTTCCTTCACCTTCTGAGCGATCGGACGCATGTCCGTCACGTTCGGAGTCAGCTTGATGAGCACCGGGACCTCCGCGGCCTCGACGACCCACTTCGCACGCTCGTACGTGAGCGCCGCATCCTGGCCGACCGCCGACCCCATTCCCTTCTCAGGCATGCCGTGAGGACACGAGAAGCTACATTCGATCATGTCGGCTCCCGCGGCCTGGACACGGCGTGTGATCTCCTTCCACTCCTTTTCGCTGCCGGCCATCATGCTGACGATGAGAACCTGCTCCGGGTAGCTCTTCTTGAGTTCAGAGACCTCGGCCAGAACCTCGTTGATGTCCCGGTCGGAGATGAGGTCGATATTCTCAAGTCCAATGAGCCCCTTGTCCTCGTAGCTCAGACCGGCCATCATCGGAGAGACCAGATTCACCTCGACGTGCTCAAGCCCCAGAGTCTTGACGACGGCGCCGCCCCAGCCGGCATCGAAACCACGCGCTATCATCTCAGCGTCATCGGTCGGGGGCGCAGCGGCCAGAACGAACGGGTTCGGGAAGCGGATGCCACAGAATTCGACGGAAAGATCGATTTTCTTCATCAGCGCCCACCTCCTTCGGTACCACGGGAGTCAAGGAAGGCGATGATGCCCTCCGCAGCCCTCTTGCCTTCGGCGTAGGCTCTGACCGCCGTGGCGCCACCGCTCACGACGTCGCCGCCTGCGAAGACGCCCGAAAGCGACGTCGCCATCGTCTCGGGATCAGTGCGAACGACACCGCGCTTGTCGGTCTCCACTCCCTCAAAGCGGTCCAGGACTCCCGTCCCGATCGCCTCGATGATGCTGTCTGCGGCAAGACCGAACTCTGTTCCAGGCACATCAACTGCGTTTGAGGGAATCAGAAGACCCGGTTCCTTCCAGCGGATCCCCTTGCCCTCGTATCCTACGACCTTGTTCCCTTCCGCGACGATCCGGACGGGCCTCGTGCGTGTATGGAAGACGATGCCTTCCGACTGGACCTCCTCGATCTCTGACCGGAAGGCCGGCATCTCCTCGTACGACTCCAGGCAGCAGACGTCCACGCGGTCCGCGCCGAGCCTCAGCGCAGCCATCGCTGCGTCCATGGCCACGTTGCCGCCGCCGATCACGACCACGCGCGATCCGAGGACGGGACGTTCCCCCATGGAGATAGCGGTCAGAAGATCTGAGGCGATGTGAACGCGTGGCAGATCCTCGCCGTCGAGGCCGATTGTGTACGGACGCCCGAGCCCTATTCCGATGAAGACGGCGCCAAACCCTTGCCCAAGAAGCTCGGCGGGCTCAGCTGCAGCCTGCTTGAGCTGCACATCGGCGCCCAGACGGCGAACATAGTCGAGCTCCTCAGCAGCGAAGATCTGGTCCAGGCGAAACGGTGGAATCCCACTCGTCAGTACACCGCCCACAGCACCGGACTTCTCGAAGACCGTGACCCCTACGCCGCTCTTCCTGAGCTCAACCGCCGCTCCCAGACCGGCGGGGCCCGCGCCGATAATGGCGACGCGCTCCTTGCGATCCTCTGCGGAGTCGGGCAGAGGTGCTAAGGACGCCAACTCGACGTCGCCTGCGAATCGCTGGAGTCCGGCGATATCTATCGGTGTATCGAGATTGGTCCGGGTGCAATGCTCCATACAGAGCATCTCCTGTGGACAGACGCGGCCACAGATCCCGACCATGATGTTCGCCTCACGGATGAGACGCGAAGCGCCTCGGTGATTCCCGAAGCGTATCTTCCGGATGAAGCGTCTGACATCGACGCTGGCCGGACAGCCCGTATTGCAGGGCGGATCCTCACACATGAGGCAACGCGATGCTTCGATCACCGCCTCATGCGGAGCGTAGCTTCGACCGGTCTCGTCGAACGACGCCTGCGCTGTGCCTTCGTTGGTCATAGGGGACTCCTCGGTGTCGGAGATAGAGAAGCGCGCACCACGCGCGCCGTCTGTGAACAGGCCTACTGCCAGCCCCGGGCATCGAGTCCAATGCCGAACTCCAGACGCCCCGGCTCAAGTCCGCCGGCCAGGCGGGCCGTAGCGGAGATGCTACTGAAAGTGGTTGTCCGAGCCCGAATATACCACCTCGTTCCGGGGTCGTTCAAGGTCCGAAGCCCCATCTCCCCGGTGAGTCCCGGCTCGTAGTGTGTGATCCCGCATCTCTGCCCCTCGCTTGTGATAGTCACGGTCCCGAAATCCAGAGCGACGCGTCCGGTCAGTTGCATCGTGGATCGCGTGCTCAAGGCCACAGCCTTCCCCAGCCGGACACCGTCCAGGTCCGCAACCGAACGACGGATTGCCAGCCGCAGGTCCCCGGCGCCGGACGACCGAAGGACGACCCACTGCGTCTGGACCTCCTCCCGCCCTGTTGTCTCAGGCTCCCCATCCTCGACAGACCGCGCGCGGAGCCTCCCGCCGAACGTGATTCTCCCGACGCCTTGCAGGTTCAGCTCCGTCCCGAGCTCGATCAGACCGGAGGGCTCGGGAAGAGTGTTGTGGTAGGTCCTCCACGGATGGCCCGTCATGCGGGCGACCCCCCAGATCCTCCATGCGCCCCGGGCTGTATAGGACAGATTGAGCCACGCGGCGAGGGCATTCGTGCCCCCGGATGTCCCGGGGAGGGATGAGCCGAGGGGACTCCGGAAGCTCTCCGACTGATAGCCGCATCCCAGCGATGATCGCACCGCGCCCAAGCGCACTCTCACGCCTGCCAGAAGCGCACTGCCTCCCGCGGTCGAGCGAGCGAACTCAACCCCCGTTCTCCAATCCCCGGATATGAGAACGGCATCGAGTGAAGCCAGTGTCACCTCGGACCCACTGAGGCGGTAGCGCTGCCTCAGGGGATCCCCCTGGGCCAGCGGAGGATCGAAGGCGAATCGGAGCAGGCTTGCGCCCAGGGTCAGCGATGGTTGATCCGGATGTTGCCCCGGTGAGTCGCGACCTCCCGTGTCACCGAGAACCGACGCCGTCACGCGGCCACCGGCGATCGTCTCCGTGAGCACGTCCTTCCCCTCTCTCTCACTCTCCGTTCTGTGATACCCGGAGGCTCGAACGGACGTTACGCTGCCGCTCTCGTCAATCGTTGCATCGAGATGCGTCCGCGCCGTGATGAATCCCAGCGACGCCCGCCCGATCGTTCCGGTGGCCGTGATTCCCCGGCGCGCCGCCGTCTCGGACATGCCGTCGTATCCCTTTGTACGATCACGCGAACCGGGAAGACGCTCGGAGGTCGCCATGCCCTGCGGTCCTGCTATGAGTCCCTGTCCCCAACGCAGGTTGAAGTCTCCTGCTATGGCATGTCCGTACGATCCCTTCCATGTGATATGCGCTGCCACGTGGTCGGCGGGGTTGCTTTCGCCGGGGTCCTTCTCAAACGCAACACCTGCACTCAAGCGGTCGCCACGAGAGACGCGCAGGCGAATGCACGTTCTCGCCCCGGCAAGGGGATCCTCCCATCCAACCCACACAGGGTCATCTGAACCGCCGCGGCTTCCCGCCAACCTCGTCGTGAGGTTCCAGGCCAGGCCCACTCCTTTGGCGGGTGGATCGACGGCTCCATCCGGGACACCTTCGGTGGCGGTGAGCACGCCACCTGCATCCAACACTGGCACGACGACGTACGGCGCAAGGGCGGCGACCGACGCCACCGTAAGCCCCCTGAAGCCGACAAGGTCACTGAGGCTTATAAGCTCTCCCCTCTCCTCGCGGTACTGGAGGACGGCTGCGGCAGAGGCGGGATCGATGAAGGGAACAAGCAGAAGATCCGAGAGAGAACAGCTGTTGAGATCTACGGGGTTCGCCCTGAAGGCCGCTGCCTCCCGAATCACCCAATCCGCCACCGCGCTCTCATCGCCGCCGTCGTCCGAAAGGAGCTCATCAGTGACCGGTAGGAGCCACTCCTGCAGTTCATCGCACACGGCTGTCGTCGCCGTCATGAGAAGGAGCGTACTGAGAAGCAGCGCCGCAGGGCAGCGGCTGCCTCTTCTCTGCCCTCTATAACCCGAACGATATCGACACAAATGTGGACCCTCCAAGACGGGGATGCCACTGCCACGCAAGGTCCACGACCGGCCGGCGAGGACGTTTCGCACCGATCCCGAAGCCGACCGCCACGCGCCCGGGTTCTGTACCACCGCCGGCTCGCAACCGAAACTGATCGCTGGCCCTGAGTTCAAGACCCATGCTGAATGAGTATGGAAACCCGGGCTCGCTCTCCATGGCCAGCCCGAGCACCGCGTCATCGAGGACGAGAGCCAGCCGGCCGTGTGCGGAGGAAGAGACCGGGGAGTCCCCCATCGACACGCCTGTCGCGTTTGCGAGCGCCAGCTCCGCGGCCACCCTTCCACGAAGAAGCCACAGCACCGCGGGGTCGAGCGCGACCGCCCACCTGCTTTCAAGACCGGCAGCCGTGATCTCCATCACATGGGCGCTCAAGCGGATGGCTCCGCCTTCGCCGACCGGAGTTCCCCATCCGACGTTGAGAGACTGCTCCCGATAGAGGGAGGAGCCCATGACCGATCCGTCCAGGACAAGCTCGCCGTCTCCAAGGCTGAGCCTTGTCCCCACCGCAAACGACCTCACCTCTTGAAGCCCATAGTGCTCGGCCGCCGACAGGACGATGTGACCCCGTGATCCGGATCGCGTGGCGAGAGAGACGAGTCCCATATCCGGTAGGACATCGAGAGCTCCCGCTCTGGCCGCGGAGGGCCGATCGAGTTCGAACGAGGCAGGAGCGGGGAAAGCCGAGGCGAGAGACGAGATGCACACAAGAACGACGAGAAACATAGGTTTCATCCGGCGCCTCCTAGCGGACCAGTGCGACCGCGGCTTTTGCCCTCACGATGACGCCGGCGCGGGCATCGATTGCCTCAAGAAGAAGCACGTAGAGCCCGGAGGGAAGCACTAGACCGTTGTCATCTTCCCCATTCCAGATGAGCTCATGCCGTCCCGATGTGGCCACCAGGTCCTCCAGAACGGCACGGACGCGCCCCTTGAGATCGAAGACCGCAAGCCTGATGGTGGCCCGCGCTACCGGCAGGTCGAAGTGAATGACCGTGCGATCGTCATGCCCGTCACCGTCAGGAGTGAACGGGTTCGGCGAGACCGTCAGTCGTCCGTCGGACGGGAGGCGCGCGATGTGGATGCTGTTTGTGCGCCCCGGCGTCCCTCCCTCGGGCGCCACGCATCCTCCCCAGTTGTTGGCGTCATCCGACGGCATCTCCGGGCGGGCGCGTTCAAGTGATATCCCCTTGTCGCCGCCCCAGTTGCTCGAGTAGATCACGACATCGATCGGAGTCCCGAACCGATCGAGTAGCGCTACATGGTCATTCACGCTCAGCGCCTCCCAATGTTCGCTCTCGACAACGGGCGCTGCTGCCGTGACAAGCTCGGGATCACGTGCCACGACAAGGAAGCCGCCAGGCGAAAGCAGTATCTCCTCACCAGGGATGACCGATGAGATCATGGATGCATCGACATCGTCCCCGATCATCCATCCGGCAAGACTAAGAGACTCGCCGCTGACGTTCACAAGCTCGAGCCACTCCGTGGCGCCTTCGAGCGGGGAGTGCATAATCTCATTCAGCGCCACGAGAGCGCCCGCGCGACCGACCGTGAAGGACGTCGTCGCCGTGTTGTTGTCCGTGCTGTCATCCTCGCCGTGATCGAGAGCAACTCTCGCGGTGTGATAGCCTGCGGCAGGCGAGTTCCAGGTGAGCGACATCAGGAGCGTGTCCCTCGGCGCCAGCTCTTCATTCACGGTCTCTGCTGCCGTCGGAAGCTGTGAATCATCGGTGAACAGTCGAAGGAGGGCGCTTCCCGCCTCTATCGGAACGGATCCGACGTTTTCAATCCTGCACTCGACCCACACGGGCTCATCGGCGGGCAGGATCACCCTCCCGGAGTGGAGGACGTGAATGGCGAGATCGTGTTCGAGCGCATTCCGGTACCCGGGGGTGGGGATTGAGGAGGAGAAGTCGAGGCTGTTGGCATCGTGGTCGTAGCAATCAGGAATGCGTGCAAGCGAGTAGCCGGAGGCCGCGTCCTCCGCGGGCGAGCCTTCGTAGTATCCCTGGAAGAGCGGTTCGCCCCAGCCAACAAGATCCACGACTTGAAGGCCATCGGTCAGACGCGCGGCGTCGGGGCCGTTCTGAAGATCGAGCGGCGTCTCGTAGTCCGGGACCGGGACAACATCGCTCTCGCCTATCAGGAAGATCCCGCCCGGATCGAGGTAGTCGAGATCCCCACCTATCCACTCCACGGTCCAGTCATCGGGATTGGCGCCATTGCCGGTCTCGAGCACCCAGCCCGTAAGCAGAATGCCCGAAGCTCCGCAGTTCATGAGTTCAACGAACTCGTGCCCGCTATCGCTCCCGTTGGGATCGTAGAGGACTTCGTTGATGACGACGTTCGCGCTCAATGTCAGGGGTAAGTGAAGGAAGAGCGCTGCCGCCACAAGAAGCGGCAGGATGCGGGGAACAATGACACGGGTAATCGAAGGGGGGACTGAAAGGAATCCGTACAACAGGGGCCGCGGTCGACCACACGCCATCATCCACCTCCCTCACGACCGTCACGACCGTCACGACCGTCACGACCAAACCTAATCTGTTCGTTATCGCTCTACGGCAGCCCCTTCCTTCTGCGTAGCGTCCACTCGACACCGAGGAGCCCGACGAATACCGTCAGAAGCCACGGCGAATCCCACAGTTCTATCTCACGGGCGGCAAGCCGCGTCGTCCAGGCAAGCGGCACGGAGTCCGGGAACCCGTCGAGCGTCGGGGGCGTGAAGTACCCACCGCCGCTCTCCTCCCCGAGCTTCCTGAGAAGCGCAGGTCGTCTTCTGACCTCGGAGTCCTCCAGGCTGAACTCCTCCACGATGAACTCTCCACGAGCTAACCCCACGATCTCCCCAGCCACCTCGGCAGCGGCCTCATACAGATACCGCCCCGGCGCAAGCGGCTCGAGGTCGATCCGGTAGAAGTCGCCGTCGGGCTCGAGGGAGAGCGATCTCACCGGCGCAGCACCTTCGCCCCGTGCGACATCGACCGTGACCAGTGCGTCGCGCGTCAGCCTGAAGTCATCCCCGTAGACCTGCGCGGACAATCTCACCATCTCTCCGGTGGAGTAAACGTCCTTGTCGGTCCCGGCGACTGCCCGCTTCAGTTCCCCTCTGGCCGTGAGCCACCGTGCTGAGTTGGCAAGGAACCTGTCGAAGAGGTCCAAATCGTCCGGCCCCGACAGCTTCCATCTCCATATCCCGTCCGCGACAACGACGATCACTCCACCCGCACCTCGTCTGGCGGAAACAACAAGGGGGATGTCCTCGCCCAGCGTTCCTATCCCTGCGAGGAGCACGTCTGCGTCCGGGGTCGGTTCCCACTGCGACTTCGATGGCATCCATACCGGAGGCAGTGAGCGCCAGAGTTCAACGTTTGCCATGCGGTCACCGGCAACACGCATCACCTGCGAGATCTCGCCCGCTCCGGTGAGTCGCGCGCGGGTCTCCCGGGGTCCGCCCGCGGGTGCATTCGCGGGTCCGCCCGCGGGTGCGCCGGATGCGACTACCGGGAGTATGTCGGTGAGGCCGGAGATGGCTGACCCGACGACCATCAGCCCTCCTCCTCTGTCCTCGACGAAGCCCCGCAGCCAGTCATCCTTCAGCTGCAATCGATCGTATGGAGTCGATAGAATGATGAGATCGTATTCGAAGAGTGCCGCGCGTGTAGGTGGGAGATTCGGCTCCGATAGCGCCTCAGCACCCTCCACGAGTGCCAGGGTCGTGACATCGACGTTCCCGTCGGCCTCGAGTTCGTGTCCCAGAAACGCGTAGTCCCACCCGGGACGCGAGGTCAGGAGCAGGACCTTGATCCTCCCCTTCACGGCGTTTGTCGCCGTCATGCGCGTGTTGTTCGCACTCGACAGTTCGGAAGACGCCACCGGGATCGACACCGTGTAGCGGTGCACCCCAGGCGAGCCAGGCACAACCCTGAACGTGAACTCGGTCTCCTCACCTGTGGCCGACAGGGTGAGCGTCCTCGTGTCGAGAATAGTGTTGCCCTCTCTTAGCTCCACGATGGTCTGCATCTCGCCGAACCCGACGCTCGACACGCGCACGCGGATAGGAAGCGACTCCCCTGCGTACGAGATGCGGTTCGTCGTGACCTCTCTCACTGCGATGTCGGGACCATTCTCGGAGCTGCCCAGACCGAGCGTGAATACCGGAACACCCAGACCGATGCCCTCATCATACGGACTCTGTCCTCTGTTGACGGCTCCGTCGGTCACAAGGACGACCGCGCCGA
Organism: uncultured bacterium; assembly: GCA_964521425.1. Lineage (GTDB taxonomy): Bacteria > Joyebacterota > Joyebacteria > Joyebacterales > Joyebacteraceae > Joyebacterum. The sequence goes on along the minus strand of CAZFRO010000006.1, from coordinate 41,524 downwards.
GGTTTCTCCCTGTCATCTCGCGCGCCAACATCTGGAGTGCGCCCCCGATGTCGGTCGCTTCGCCGTCGAATGCTCCAGGTCGCTCAACGGTTGATCGTTGAATCGGAAGCTCAACCGACTCGCTGGAGAAAGCGAACGCCCGTATCTCAGCATCGTGTGCCAGCCTGGGAAGAATGATCTCATTCAGAAGTGTTATCGCCTCGTCTCCACGCCAAGCTCCTGCCGTCCCGTCCCTGATGGCCATGCTCCTCGATGAATCGACGAGAACGGCTACGACGGGACGCTCGGTCACGGTTCTCGTCAGAGACAGGATGGGCTCGGCGAGAGCGAGGGCGAGAACGACCACGGCGGCTACTCTGAGCGCGATGAGAAGGCGCCTAAGTGATGGGCTGACGGAGGCGGGTGGATGTCTGTAGAGCCACAGCACGATTGGAATCGCCGGCACCAGTAGAGCCAGAAATAGCCACCCGTGGGGCTGATTCGTGAGCAGTGTCACCGCGATCCACCTCGCTTGTCGCCGGAAGGTCTGTCGCCGGCAGATTCGTCGCCAACAGGCTCGCCACCAGCAGATTCGTCACCAACAGGCTCGCCACCGAGAAGCTCATCGCCAGAGCGAACGATCGTCCTCCAGTTCTCCCCGACTCTCTCCACAACGAACTCGACTGTGCTGCCGGGCATGAGAACCGCGTTCACGGGTTTGGCCTCGTGCTGGACGTCGGCCCCGGGCGGAACCATCGCCACGAAGCGAACCGTGAGCCGTGGAAGCCCGGCATCAGCCGCTACCCTGTAGACCCCGCGGCTTCCGTTCTCGTTGACCTTAAAGAAGACCTGCATCGTGCCCTTGCCCACTTGCACCGGCGCCGAGACCCACGGTAGCCCGGAAGGCAGCGCAGGGCGAATCGTGATCGTCCCCGCCAGGAGATCCGGGTGAATCCCCAGATAGTCCTGGTAGAAATTCCTGAGGAACTCGGCCAGACTCCATGCCTGTGAGACGGCCCCCGCCACGTTCTCTCCGCTCTCCGGGTGGACTCCGTTTCTGAGTTCCGACAGCGTCCCGGCCGCTCCCTCATCAAAGATCATGTCTCTGAGCACGCGCGTCTGAGCCCATGCTTCAGAGATACGGCCCTGAGCCACGAGTGCGCTGACAACCGGGCCCGTCAGCCACACCCACACGTCCCCATTGTGATACGCCTCGTCGAAGTGATAGCGGTCCAGATCCACGTGCCGGGGATGGAAATCGGGGTCGGTCGGCGCAAGCGAGACTACACCATGGGGCAGCACGCATGTCCGTCTCAAGGCATCGAGCACTGATCTCTGCCTGTCGCGCGACAAGAGGGATGTGCCATCATGTGCCGCGCTCTCGTCGCCACAACGCTCCGCAGCGGCTGTACTCCCCCGCGGGTCTCTCTCCGCCCACGGGACCGTGAGCGCAAAGACCTGGTTGGGTCTCGGTCTGCGGTCGGGAGTACCGTCCGCATTGATGTGATCGTACAGTGCGTCTGTCTCGTCGTCCCAGAAGAGCTGTCCGAAGGATGCCTTCACCTTCTCGGCAATCTCCCGCCAGCGCACTGCCAGATTCTGGTCACCTGTGATCTCCGCGATACGCGCACCGGATTCGAGAGCCGCGAACCAGAGCGCCTGGATATCCACGGCCCGATCCCCTCGCGGTGAGAAGGGTCCACTATCGCCGCACGCATCCATCCAGGTCTCAGCGTCACCGTGCATGCAGAGACCATGCTCGTCCACGCGCCTAGAGAGAGCTCCTTCGATCGCGTGCTTCACAACCGGGAGGATTCGCTTCGCGAACTTTCTGTCACCGGAGTAGAGGAGGTACTCGTATGCCTCCCGAATGAACCACCACGTTCCGTCTGCCGTGTTGTAGTGAACTTCCCCCGGCATCGCCAGGTTCGGTATGCGTCCGAACGACCGATCAGTATCATCCTCACACTGCATGCCCGCGAATGTCTCGAGGATCTCTCTCGCCTCAGCCAGTTGACCGAGCACGAGACACGCTCCGGGAAGCGAGATGAATGTGTCGCGGCCCCAGTAGTTCGGAAACCAGTGAAGACCGGCGAAGATCCCGAGTCCCATCTGGTTCATCATGAGTGCATCGAGCGAGGCCGCCGCCCACTGAAGAGCGTGATCGTAGTCGCTGTCGTTGCTTGAGACGGCAACTCGATCCAGAAGCTCCGCGATTCTCCGCATCTTCACATCGTAGAACCCGAACTCGTCCCTGACTCCCTTGAGCGCAAGTTCCCTTGCCTCATCGAGTGTGTCGCCCACGGCGGCGGCGAATGTCACGCTGGACGTGTGCGCGTCCGGTCCACCACAGTCGAACTGAATTCGCCCGGGCACGAACGGCACAGCCGAGGCCATTGCCCGTCTCGCGGAGTCCCGTCCGTAGCTCGTCTCCCTGTAGGCTGCCTCCGGGGCGAACTCGGACGGCCTGTCACAGGCGATGGCCAACCAGACGGGCCAGTCCTCCTCCGGTGTTCGCTCCTTGTGATCGAGTCTGCGCACCGCCAGGACGCTCTCGGTCGGGTCCCATCGCACGTCGTACTCCGGCCTCATATCCTCCCAGATACTGCGGATATCGACTCTCGGGGAGAATGAGCACTTGCCGCTGTGGGTGGAGGAGAAGGTGATAATGAGAAGGTTCTCGGTGTCCGCCAGAAACACCGTCTCCGTCATTCTCTCCGCGACAAACTCGCACGTCATGCTCTGAGGCAGGACACACGCGTTCCTCAAGCCCCAGGCCTGGACCGGCCTGTCCCCGAGGGAGAGCTCCCAACCCTCAAGGAATTTGTGGAGTTCCACCGTGAGACCGCGGTAGCTTCTCTCGCGGGCGTGCCCCGTCTCGCCTGCGAAGTAGGCCTTCATCTTGTTCGTCAGAATGAACTCGCGGGATTCATTGGGACCGTGCACGATCTGGAGCCCGTGACGATGTCCCCGTCTGTTGAGCAACTTCCCTGCCACCCTTCTGAAAGCGAGAGAGCGTCGGTCCTCTCGCAGCCCGGCGCCCTTCTCGGAGTCAACATCGTTCACACCCACGCCGGCCGCGCTCTTGTTCTCGCGGCAGTGCCTGACCTGCTATTCCACAATGACGAGCGAATTCTTGCCGCCGTACGGATCGGGAACGCTCTCCGGATTGCCTTCGTCAGCGATCCACGAGGCGCCGCCATCCGTCACGAACTTGTATTCGTACGAGCCGGGCTCGAGTTCCATGATCGCGATCCAGATGCCGTCCCCGTCCTCATCGGACATCGGCGTCGCATCGGTGCTCCATCCATTGAACTCGCCGGCCACATTCACGCGGTCTGCGGACGTATGCTTGATGCTGAAGAGGATCCCCTCATCCAGAAGGACCGGACCTTGAAGAAGCTCCGCGTCTCCTGCGGTGGCGGCACGAGCCATCACGCCTCCCCCGCCCACTCCTTCTGCGGCGGATATCGCGCGCGACAGGAGGGCCGGAGGCTCGTCTCCAAGAATCTCATACACGTTCTTAAGTGTCCCACGGAAGATCTCGTCGAAGGCTCCGTCGTTCGCGGAGTCCTGGTCGGTCCCGTACCACCAGAACCAGTCGCTCCCCTCTGCCGCATAGATTTCGTCGTACGCCCGGGCCAGGAGATCCGCATCCACCGTGCCGCTCTCGTCCTTCTCGGCCAGATAGTCGCGTACCGTGGTGAGGTAGTCCCACGCCTTGTTCTCCTCGTCCTCGCCGATCCAGGTCGAGAAATCGCTGCTTATCCACGACCCGGCCCAGAGCTGCTGGATGGTTGCCGTGGGCGGATGCTCCTCAAGGTATTCGGCGACCGTGACGGTGCGCAGCCAACCAGCCTCCGACATCTGTTCATACCACGAATGGAAGAATTCCTTGCCGTCGTGCCGGTACCAGTCCCACGCGTTCTCCCCATCGAGAATGATCGGGACGATGTAATCGCGATCATCAGCCGCGAGCGCCTTGTGAATCCCGTGCAGGCTTCGCATCATCGAGTTCGCAGCCGCCACACCGTCCATCTTGCTGAAGTTGAACCCTATCTCGTCGGAGAGCCCGTGGTCCCGGAAGATCATCGCAACCCGGGCGTCGCCGTCCACGGCCCAGTACATCTGGTATTTCTGCCGCGCGCCCAACGGGCTGCCGCCGAGTGACTTCTGAAGCAGCTGATCGTCCGATGCCATCCAGGAGAATCCGCCGGCCTCGACCGTGCTGATGATCTCCTGCGAGACAGAACCCTCCCCGGGCCAGAGCCCATCGGGACGACGACCGAACAGCTTCTCGTAGTAGTCGGCTGCCAGCTCCACGTGGGCGAGCGCGTCCTCCGGGTGGCTGAACCGCGTCGCGGGAAGTGCTGCTCCGGGCATCGCCACGTGCGCGAGATCTGTGTCGTAGATGAGCGGGAGGATAGGATGATAGAACGGTGTCGTGATGATCTCGAGCTGCCCGCGCTCCTGTGCCCGGCGATGGACCTCCACAACGTTCTCCATGATCGCCCGCTCCACGGCTAGAACCTCGTCCTTCTCGGCGGCCGTGAAGTCCCGCTCCTTCTCGATCAGGTGTCGGACTGTAACGACCCTGCCGTCGACCAGCTCGACGTCTCCCTCCTGGAAGTCCGGATCGAACCAGGCGAGGTTGAACCACATCTGAAGGTCGCGCCAGTCCTGCTCGGAGAACGTGGCTGCGGCGGCCGTGAGTTCCTCGTATGAATCGCCGCCCTTCTTGTCCTTCAGCTCCTTGTAACGCGGCCAGATGTGGATCATGTTGTCCCAGTTGGCGTTGAAGAAGTGCGTGAGAAGGAACACCTGGTCGTCCTCGGTGAGTTCGGACGCGTCCTTCTGCGTCATTCTGAGATACGCATCCGTCGGCTTGCCCTCGTCCCACGCAGCCAGGAGCTCCTCGAGCTGCACTAGCAAGATCGGCGTCAGGTTCACTGTGAAGTGGATGTCCGGGTAGTCGTCCAGGATCGCCACCATGTCGTAGTAGTCCTTGATGGCGTGCATTCTCACCCACGGCTCCGCGTATTCGCCGGTGGATAGGTCCTTCAGATACTTCGGCTGATGCTGGTGCCAGACGATGGCGACGTTCAGTGTCCGCCCGTGCGACTCGAGGTCACCGACGACCGGATCGAACGACTTAGGCCCGTCAAGGGACCCAAGCACCACGCTCCCGTCAGCGGCGATCGATATGACGGTGTTGTAGCTCCCGTGGTTGTCATCGACCTGTTCCGGGTTGTTGGGATCGTACTCCCAGAGCTCTCCCTCGTTGACCACGAACTTGTACTCGAAGGTCCTTTCCGTCGGGAGCTCAAGCACGACCTCCCATACGCCGTCCCCATCCTCATCACTCATCGGAAGGGCGGTCGGATCCCAGCCGTTGAACATGCCCGCGAGATGCACGGACCGCGCGCTAGGCTTCGAGAATGTGAAGAGAACACCACCGTCTACGGCCACGGGTGCACTGGCTGCGGAGATGGCTGCCATAGCGACTGTGGCTACAAGCAGCAGAGTGAAAGACGCGGTGAGCGCCGATCGCTGTCCTGGCCTCATGATGTCCGCTCCCTTAGTTTATCTCAAGCGCCGGAAGCACGACGTACTCGCCCCGCTCCAGACTGTATGCGCCAAGAATCTCATCCTGGCTTCTTGCTCTCCCACCGAAGATACCGAGGACCTTCTTCGTTTCAGGGACGATGATGTCGTAGATGTTGGGGTCTATCGCAAGGTCATGACCGCCCCCACCTCGCCACTCCTCCGCCTCGGCCTTGACTTCGCGGAAATCCCCAAGCCCTCCTGCGCCGTAGTCGTCCTGAAGCCCCGCCGCAGGCGTGAAGCGCCAGGCCGATGCGGCCCCGTCCATCTGGGCAATGGGGACCGATATCCGGATGGTGCTGGTTTCCATATCTGTCGTTACCGCGGCACCTATGTCGATCAGCTCCGACTCCGCATCAATGACGGCCACGGTCTCGCCGGCCGCGAAGATCTGGTACTCCGACGGAGCCGCAAGAAGCACATTCGCGTTGCGCCTGAACTCCTTGTCGCCACCCTCCTCGGTGTCGACGGCCACGGCCACCATCGTGAGCCTGTTTCCCACACCCCACGGATCCACGAGACTTCTCATGCGGAACACGAAGATGATGTTGCCGTTCTCCTTCTCGATTGAGAAGGAGAGAATGTCGGCCTCTCCACCTTCGCCGAAAGCCGCATTCGTCGGATAGACATAATCACCATCGCCCGTGTCGTCGCCGGCCGGGTCCTGCCAGACCGGCAGAAGTTCGGCCCCGTGCGCCGCCGTGCACAACACGAGCGCTGACATAATCAGCACCACTAGAATCGTCTTCATAGTTTCCCCCCTCTTATGATCCTCAGTAGCCCCATTGCCCTCGTCTGCCGGGCGTCTTTCCCTACTCTCCGGCCAGGAGCTTGTCGATCTCCGCGACGGCCACGTCGAGCGCGGCCTTCACCGTCTTCGATCCATCAAGAGCCGCCTGCATCTCGGGGATCATCAGATTCTCAATCTCCGGATAGTACGGCGTAGGCGGTCGTGGAATCGCGCTCCTCATCTGCTCGACGAAGACCGCGAGGTACGGATGCTCATCCGACGTGATCGCGTCCATGGCCTTCAGGTTGACCGGAATCTGCCCGAGGGTCAGCGCCCAGTTCCGCTGGTTCTCCTCATTCGCGACGAACATGAGGAACTCCGCTGCCAGTTCCGGATTCGGACACGACTTGAAGACGACGAGATCGTTCCCGCCGACGTTCGTGTGGGAGCCGGCCGGTCCCGCGGGAATGAGGCCGACACCGAAGTCGATCCCGGTCCTCTTCAGGCTCTCCACCGCCCACGGCCCGTTCATTACCATCGCATAGCGACCGTTCTGGAAGCCGAGATCGTTCTGGATGCCACCGGCGCGCCACGCGCCGCCCTCTATCCCGTGCTTCTCGAAGAGGTCCACCTTGAGCTGGAAGGCCGCGATGCCCTCCGGGCTGTTCAGAAGACACTGGGTGCCGTCGTCCGACAGGAACTCCGCCCCGTGTGTGTTGAAGAACGGAAACGACCACCAGAGCGAGTTTCTGAGCCCGAGGCCGAAGACGCCGTCCTCGCGCCGGGTCAGCTTCTTCCCAAAGGCGATGAGCTCATCCCAGGTCGCTGGAGCGCGATCGGGATCGAGCCCGGCGTCACGGAAGAGCTCTCTATTATAGAAGAGGCAGAGACCGTTAGTCTGATCCGGAAGACCGTAGAGGGAGCCTTCGTACATGCAGCTCTTGAGCGCAACGGGGAAGACATCGACAAGAAACTCGGCCGGCACGTAGTCGTCCAGGACGGCGATCGCATTCTTGCTTGCGAGCTTTGGAAGGAACGATACGTCGACGCGCGCGATATCGGGTTCGGTCCTCGTCGTGAGAGCCGTCTGGATCTTCGGCTCGGCGCCCGCGAACGGCAATCTCACTACGTCTATGGTCACTCCCTCGTGCGTCTCCTCAAAACGCCGCACCATCTCCTTGAAGACCGGATGCTCCTCGTCATTGTAGGTCTCCCATATGGTGAGCGTCGCGGCTCTCTCGCCCCCGCCTCCGCAGCCCTGTCCGAACAGTGCGACCGCGGTCGCCAGAATCACAGCCGCCAGCAGATACCTTTTCGTCATCGAATACCCCCCAGGCAATCGCTCGTCATCGAGAATCGTGTCATCGTTCGCTATCGCAAACCGTACCGTGCCCTCGTTCGTCATTGAAATCCGCGTCGTGTCGCGGGCGCTCACCTACTCCTTCACCGCGCCCATCGTCATACCCTCAATGAAATACCGCTGTGCAAAGAAGAACAGCACCGCAATGGGCAGGACCGAGATACACGACCCCGCCATCTTCAACGTGTAAAGCTCCTCGTGCGCGCTCTTGAACATCGCCAGCCCGACAGGCACGGTGTAGAGCCGCTCTACGTTGGCCACAATAAGCTGCCAGAGGAAGTTGTTCCAGTGAAACTGGAAGGTCAGAAGGAAGAGCGTCGCAATTATCGGAATCGACAGCGGGATCATGACCTTGCGGAAGACCTGCCACTCCCCCGCACCGTCCATCCGGGCAGCATCAAGGAGTTCATTCGGAATCGTCGTCATATACTGGCGCATCAGGAAGAGCCCAAAGACATTCGCCAGATGCGGGATGATCATCGCCCGATAGGTGTTCATCCACCCGAGCTTGTTGATGATCGCAAACTGCGGGACGACGTACATCATGCCCGGGATCATGAGTGAGATCAGGAGAAAAGTGAATAGCCTGTCCTTCATGAAGAACTGCTTCTTCGCGAAGACGTACCCGGCGAATGTCGCGAACATCGTTGCGAAGATGGCCGCGGTCGTTGCGACGATCACGCTGTTCGCGAAGTAACGCCCGAAGCCGAAGTCCGACAGGACGCGGCGGAAGTTCTCCAATGTCGGTTGCGACGGCAGTATCTCGGCACTGAAGGCCTGACCGGGCTCCTTGAACGCCGTCACGACCATCCAGAAGAACGGGAACAGCACGACCACGCCGGCCGCCGTCAGTCCCGTGTAGAGGACGATTGTTTGCGCAACTGATGCCCTGCGAACGCTCAAGACCTAGTCCTTCTCCCCGAGGAAGCGCCTGTTCACAAGCGTAACGATCATCGTGAGCGCGAGAAGCACGTACGACATCGCGGATGCGTAGCCCAGACGCCACTGATTGTAGAACGTGTCGAACACGTGGTAGCCGGTCACCCACGTCGCCCCAAGCGCCCGTCCACCCACATCAACGCTCGGACCTCCGGACGTCATCGCGTAGACCTCCACGAACGCGTTCAGAGCGCCGATGGTCCCGATCACCACCATGAAGAAGGTGATCGGCTTGACGAGCGGGAGTGTGATCGCTGTGAAGCGCCTCCACGGCGTCGCCCCGTCGATCTCTGCGGCCTCGTAGAGCGACCGCGGGATGTTCTGGATGGCTGAGAGGTAGAGGATCATGCCGAAGCCAGCGCCCTTCAGCACATTCGCGAAGACGACGCTGGGCATCGCCGCCAACGGCATGCCCAGGAATCCCTTCTCGGAGAACATAGTAATGCCGACCGACTCGAAGATCCTGACGAGGATACCTATGTGCGGGCTGTAGATGAGCGTCCAGACGATGCCGATCACGAGCATGTCGAGAACGTACGGCATGAAGAACGCACTTCTGTAGATGGCGACGCCCCTCAGGCGGTTGTTGAGCAGGAGGGCGAGAGCGAGAGAAACGGCGATGCCCGAGGGGATGATCAGTGCGGCGTAGTACATGGTCATGAGGACCGACCACCAGAACTTCAGATCCGTGAATAGTCTCGCGAAATTCCGGAAACCGACGAACTGAAGACCGCCGAAGACGTCAAAGGAGTCACTTGGCACCTGGTGGAGCGCCAGATAGAGCGAGTAGACGACCGGGTAGACGAGAAAGACTGCGAAGATGATTAGAAACGGCGCGAGGAACGTATACGCCGTCAGGTTCTCCCGAGCGCGCGATGTGAGCGGCCGGGACGAGGCCTTCAGGGCTCCTCCGCCTCCTGTCTCCCGGCGTCTCACTCTACTCTACCGTCAGGATCGAGTTCTTCCCCCCGTACGGGTCTTCAACGAACTCGGGGTTCAGGGGATCTTCGATCCAGGTCCCGTCGACGACAAACTTGTACTCGTAGGTGCCCGGCTTGATCTCGAGTGTCGCGCGCCAGACACCGTCATCATCCAGAACCATCGAGGCGGCGTTCGCATCCCAGCCGTTGAAAGCACCGGCCACGGAGACCTCACGCGCATCCGGCATGTCCAGTTCGAACGAAACCTCGATCGCATCGGCGGAACTCTCACGGACAGTCTCGGTCGCCGGTGTAGCGACCACTGGCGCAGCGGCATCCGCACCGCTGATCGTGGTCCCGGTGACGCGCTCCGAGGCATAGTTGATGGACGGCGGGACGAGGATGACTGAGTTCTCAAACCCACCCTCGTAGGCCACATCCGGGTTGTTCGGATCCTGCTCCCACCGAAGCCCGCCATCGATCACGAACTTGTACTGATACCGGCCGGGAGGAAGCGGCATGACGATGTTCCATATCCCGTCACCGTCCGGGTCGGACATGGGATCGATCACCGGATCGTATCGCCCTCCGCCTTCCGTTCCACCCCAGTTGTTGAAGTTACCGGCCAGCGTAACCTGTCGCGCCGAAGGCGCGTAGTAGTCGAACGAGAACCCTCCCTGAACTTCGTGCGGCGGCGGGAGCCGGTCCTCTATCACACTCAGGATTCCGGCGCACGAAGAAAGCGCAAGCGCCAGAGCTAAGAGAAGTGCTGTAACCAAGAGTCTGATTCTCATCGCCTCCACTCCCCTAGAACGAGATGACGGCCATGAGGCCGATCGTCCTGGCATCAGTGAGCGCCTGCTCGGCGTCGAGGACGTCTGCCGCGCTGTGATTCCAGAGATAGTCCGAGCGCCATCGCTCGCGGCCGTTGGCGCGACCCTCGACGGGCGAATTGGTGTAGCCCAGAGGATTCACGCCATAGCCGAGCCTCAGCTCGACGTTCTTCCGCGGACTGTAGACAACGGCAATGTACGGCTGCACGAACGCCTCATCCGAGAGGACGCCGGTGATGTCCGGAACATCCTTGTACGTCATATGCCTTGCGTCGATCAGAACTCCCCAGTCCTCTACGAACATGAACCGGCCGCGGAGGTCGATCTCCACGGTGTCGTAGGAGTCCCAGAGCCCGTCGTCGAAGTCGTAGCTCATCATCTCCGCCTGAACCTCGACCCACAGCTCGTCCTCACCGATGTTGGCGCGGAGGCAAGGGGCCACCCTCGACGATGTTCCCTCCCAGACGAGGGAGACATCGGTCGAGTCGGGCGCGTATGTCCAGTCGTACGTCGCGCGGTCGTACTCGATCATAAACTCGAGGATCCCGAAGGTGAGTTCTGCCTCAAGCTCGTAGAGCCAGTCGTTCCGCTCGGGAAGCGCGTCGTAGACGTTCATCGTGAGCGGCGAGGCGTCGAAGCGAACCTCCGTGTACTGGCGAAGAGGACTGCCGGCCCAGGCAGGAGAACCGAAGGCGACATACTCCTCGCCCGCATCCATCCCATTCATACTCGTCTGCCCTACCTCCAGATCGAGACGCAGGGCCTCAAGCGGCCTCGACTCAAGCTCCAACTTGATGAGCGATCCCGTCATCACGCCGGCCTCTATGTCGATGACACCGTTGCCAAGCTCATCCCCGTCCACTTCCTCCCTGTTCCCCATGTTCCAGATGCTCGCGTACTGGTAGCTCGAGTACTCCGCCCGCACACCGAGGAGCGTCTCGTGAACCTGCCAATCGATATCGACTCCGACAAAGCGCTCTTCATTCAGGAGTTCGAACCAGTCGCTTGACGACCCGGTCTCATTGATGAAATCCTCAAGATGCGGGCTGTAGTTGTCCCCCCCCCAGTCCATCCACCAGCCGTCCTTGAATGAGGCGTACGTCGCTCCAAGCCCAACCGGGCCGATGGGTCGCTTGAGCCTCAAGCCGACCAGGTCGGTATCGGTGTTATCGTAGATGGATGGGTCGTTGTAGATGCTGTAATCGTATGCGTTGGCATAGACGGCCGTCAGATCCACGCCCAGGAAGTCGCTCTCGAGGATAGCTCCCTGAGTCCCACGGCCGTATGGGATGTGCTCCTCTGTGATTGTGCCGGCGAGATTCCCATGACCGACGGTCTCAAGAGGATTGTCGAACTGCACACGGCTCTCGTTGTAGAATCCGGTCACAGTGAACGGTCCGCCCTCGAGCTTGGCGTAGCCACTGTACAGGTTGGCGGTTATCTCCTTGATATCACCCGCGCCGGTGGCAATCCTCAGGGTCGCTCCTCCCTTGACCTTTGAGTTTACGGTTGGATTGATCGAGACGAAGACCTCATGCTCGGGTCGAGTGAGTCTCCACCTTGGATCGCTTGGTACGTCGCTCTCTGAGTCGTAGGTTGCGCGATACCAGCCGTTCAGGCTCACGCGCGAGTTCACCGCGGTGTTCGAGATGGGCACTGAAGCTGCGGCCGCGACCGGGGCTCCGTCCTCACCGATCGTGAGTTCCGAGTTGCCGTAGTCACCCGCGGTCTTCGGATTATCCGGGTCCGCCACCCACTGCGAGCCGTTCAGAACGAACTTGTACTCGTAGACTCCGGGCTTGAGATCGATAACCACTCTCCACACACCCTCATCGTCCACAGTCATCGGATTGCCGTTCACATCCCAGTTATTGAACGCACCGGCGACGCTCACGCTCGCAGCGTACGGATCGCTGTAGGTGAATTCTATCCCGGCATCCACGCTTGAGAACCCAGCGTGTGCCGGCGACGCCATCACCGCCGCTACCAAAACCAGCACCCACATCAGATGGCTCATTCTCATTTCACAATCTCCGTCTTGAGCGCCTGCCTCTAGTAATAGATTCTTATGAAGGCCTTGAAGACCTTCTCCATGACCGCACCGGAACCGTGGCTCACGAAGTCCCCGTCGTTCGCAAGTTCATTGCTGTGATCGGGGTTGCCGTACTCGACAAAGAACTCGGCGCCCGACCAACCCAGATACCGTACCTGCGCGAAGGCCGTCTGCCGGGACTCCGTCTGCTCACTCACGTTCATCACTCGCGCGTAGAACTTCCAGTCATCGCTCAGGTTGACGTTGGCCTCAAAGCCGTACGCCGAAACCTCGTAGACAGTATCAACGTCCCTTATACGAAACTGCGTCCGCAGCTTGACGAGCCTGTTCTCACCCGTGACCTCGAAGAAGAGGTTCGGCCAGATACCGTCCTTGTTCTCGTGGACCTTGTACTCCGCCTTCCCCGTGAAGCCGTTGACGAACTCAAGGTAGGCCTCGGTTCCCCATTCCTGCCTCACCCCGTACTCGGAAGTGGCGTAGTCCTTCGGCTCTTCCTTATAGGTCCAGTACTTGAGGTTCACAGCCTTCGTCGACAGGCGGTAGTGTGCCTCGGCGTAGTACTTCGTGTAGCCGTTGAGATTGCGCCGATCCTCGCTCGCGAGGCCGTCGGTGTAGAAACGCTCCCCGTAGTCGCCATATGAAGCGAGGAGCCTGATGGGACCGGCTCGGATATCCCGAATCTCCGTCTTGAAACCGGCAACACCTGAATCGTTCGAATCGTCAAGCCAGCCGGAGTTGTTGAGGCCGTACTCGGTCGCCCAGGTGACGCGACCGAACTGCGTGAGAAACGGGACTAGTTCTCCAAGTGCCAGCTCGGAATCGAGTGCGAAGACCTCATCGTAACTCCCGGCGCTTCCGTGGAAGGCGGTCTCAAGAAGGGGATCATTGAAGTCCTTCCGCGCGTAGGTGGCGCCGAAGAGCATCTCGTCACCCAGGAAGCGGCGGTTCATCCTGAAACCCCGGTAGTCATCGGTGCTGCTCGATACCGTATCAGCCTCCGTGGTCCCCGGGTAGTACTCCAGCTCATCGGTCATTCCTGCGAAGCCCTTGGAGGCGTAGTCGCTCCGCTCGCTGTAGAAGGCGGCGCCGTGGATTCCAAACACGTCCCAGAAATCGAGCCGCACACCCTGCGCCCTCACCCCCCAGTCATCATGCTTGACCATGCCCTGGTCGACGATGGCCAGAAGCGGCTCGTTGAGCCAGAACCGGTCCTGCCCGGTGAAGAGATGCGCCTCAACCCTGCTTCCGTGGAAACGCATGTGCGCCTCGTTCAGGAAGACCCGCGTGTCCTTCAAGTCCTCGGACCACCGGTTCGATTCGGCCGACACCTTGAGAAAGGTGTCTATGTCCGTCCAGGGACTGCTCTTGAGCCTGAACTCTGCGTAGAGCCTCGGGTTCCCGAGCTGCCATGTCGGATCACCGCCCCTCCCGCTCGTCAGCTGCAACATCAGGTCGGAGTAGCCCTCGAGCGAGGTGACCGCTTTGGCGGGCATGGCAACAACCAAGATGGCTGCCACACACGCGGCCACAATGAGCGCGGTCTGACGCGAAACCCCTGTCTTGCCGTTACGTGTCACCTGGAGCTCCTTCGAGAATCATCGTTGTGCGCGGCTACCACAGGAGCATTGCAGAGAGGCGATACATACTGCCTATCCTCCGCTCCGACAGCAGCGCTACGTCCAGTCTGAGGTTCTTCGATTTGATGCCGAGTCCGGCTGTGACCCTGTCGCGGTTCATTCCCGCACGAAGCGCAAACGCATCATAGAACCATATCTCGGTTCCCAGGTTCAGCGATGCCTTCGCTTCGTAGAACTCGGGCGCCTCACGTGGAACTCGCCACTCGACGCTCATCAGCATGACCTCACGGAATGTGTACGTCCCGCCGAGGCGGAGTTCCATGTAGAGGGGATCGCTTGCTTCCGATGCCTCTATCAGTTGAAGCTCCGGCTCGCCGAGATTTCTCAGCACGGCGCCGATGGACCAAGTGTCCCTGCGGTAGAGCCCGCCGAGATCGACAGCGTACCCTGCGTCCCCGCCCGTGTTGAACGACGGATCGTTGTAGTAGTCGTAACCTGGAGCGTCTATCGAGAAGCGCTTGAGGCTCGCTCCCACCGCGAGGTGGTCGATCGGTGTCCTGCTTCCATAACCCAGGAGAAGCGTGTCCTCATTGTAGAGGTTCTCGGCGCTCGTCCTCATCCACCCGGCCGCGATGCCCCGGTGAGTGTTCCCGTACCCGGCCATGGCCGAGTCCTCAGCCAACCCCTCAACGCTGTAGACACTTGTGCGCATCCCGAACAACTGGATCTCGTCGAGCGAGACAAGCCCAGCGGGATTCCAGTGAAGCGCCGTGACGTCGTCAGCCACCGCGACGAAGGCGCCACCCATACCCATCGCCCGCGCGCCCGTCTCCATCTCGATGAAGTTGGCCGGCGCGGCGAGGGGCAGAAGCAGAAGCACGGCGCAGAAGACCCATATCTTCCCGTTCATGTCAGTCATTCCTCGCTACTTAATGACAACGACTGGGCGGTTGATCCGCTCGTAGGTCGGTTCCGTCTTGAACTTCCCCTCCACCCTCATTATATAGATGCCGTACGGTACAACATGGCCGTTCTCGTCTTTTCCATCCCACTCTATGTCCCATACCGACCATCCGGTGAACTCCAACGGCTGGTGCCAAACGAGTCGCCTGGCCAGCCGTCCTGAGAGATCATAGAACTCCACGTTCACATGGTCGGACTCCCGCCCCAG
Source organism: uncultured bacterium (assembly GCA_964521425.1). Taxonomy (GTDB): domain Bacteria; phylum Joyebacterota; class Joyebacteria; order Joyebacterales; family Joyebacteraceae; genus Joyebacterum. The sequence continues at coordinate 26,358 of CAZFRO010000006.1, read as the reverse complement.
ATAGAACGTGACCTTCGTGGTGTCATAGATACCGTCACTGTTCGGTGAGAATGGGTTAGGCTCAGCGAGGACGCCCGACAGGCCCGCGGTCTCGTCGAAATCGAGCCCGTTCCAGAAGAAGATTCCATATAGACCGAGCGCATCTGTCACGGCGCCCACCGTGTTGCTCGTCGGATTGTTCCCCACCCCCTCGAGAATCCAGCGATCGGTCTCCGTGATCCAATGGAAGAGCCCGAGCTTCTCCTGATCGAGAGATCCCGCTTCGTACTCGGGGTAGTGAAGCGACAGGGCTGCTTTCCCCTCGAGGTCCACGGGAGTTCCGTCCTCTTTCTCAAGAGTGAGTGTTCGCGCCGTCCCGATGAACTCCATGTCGGAACGTATATTGGTGATGTCGACGGCCGAGGCTTCAACAGGTGTGAGTACAAGATCCAGTGTGTCACCTCTCTCGGTGACAAGACTCGCCTCAGACATCATCACCATGGTCCCGTCCTGGAAGAGGAACACGACGGCCTCGGTCGTGGCCGTTGTGTCCGAGTGCGCGATCCGCTGCGACTCCGCCCACGGCTCTGGAATCGCCAGCTCAAAGGGGCCGGCCCAGATGTCGTTCTCGTTTGACGACTTGTCGGTCGCATGGATGTAGCCGACGAGGACCCGACTCATGCCGGTGACGTTCAGATCTACCTCGCTCGCGACCGCCGTGATGTCGGCGCGTTCCACATCCGCCGCCCAGACGTCACCGATAAGATTGACCATGTCCACGACATGACGAGTCGTGTCCCCCAATGTGTGCCAGAAGAACCGCGCGGTCTCGACGCCGGATACGGGGTCGCTGATGGTCGTCCAGAATACGGCCGGAGCGCCGTCGAGTGCCAGCCAGGGAATGTGCTCGATCGTCTTATCGCCCTCACCGGGAATGTGCCCCTCCCGTCCGTGGCCCTCAAACTCGGCGATAATGGGCGGCGAGAAGTCCTCAGCGAAGCTCGCCTCGAGTAGACACGCGACTTTGCTCTCGTTGAACCGCTGCTCTGCATCGGCCGTTGTGTAGTCGAGCATCTCCTCCTGGCTTCGCCCGGGCGCCTTACCGTCGCCCGGCGACACCGCCACGTCTATCAGGTTCGCGTCGCGGTCGCGACCCCCCTCGCTGTCACGTCCACCGCCGAACTGCCACTCACCGATGTTGTCGTTGATCCAGCGTATGCCGCCCAGATTCGAGTCCGACGTTTCACCGTCGTGCGACGCGATGCATACAATGATGTCCCAGTTGGCGATATCTGAATCTTCATCCGCGTCATCGCCGAAGAGGTCGCGACGCACGCGGACGTCAATGAAGTCCTCCTCGTAGTTGTCGCACATGGCGACGTCATTGTCGTTCTTGTAGAGACTCCAGCTCGCGGATGAGTTTGAGTCGTTCGAGTTGACGAACCACTTGCCCCACCCCTCTATCGAGACGCCGTAGTCCCACGCATCGACGCTGGCGATATCAACATACCGGTTCGGGAAGCCGCTGGTTGAGCCGGCGCCCTCCTTCGCGTCGATGTAGATATCGATCTTCTGGAGGTTCAGGTCCGTCCTGAACTCGTCATCACACGTCTGCTGACTCGGCTGCGGTGCGTTCCAGTCCGCAGCTCCGGGATCCTGGTGGCTGATCAGCTCCGCAACGTAGGTTCTGAAGACGAGCCAGTCGCCGTCGGCGAAGATCTCGAAGTCCGTGATGTCAAACGAACCTGGGTAGAAGACCAGATTGGTCGGATAGTGGTAGTAGAGCCCGTTGATCGGGTCACCGCCGCTGTCCGTCTGATTCGGACCGTGGTCGTCACCCTCGGCGTCGGTGAACTGCCTCAAGGCCGTTGCGGGATTGTCAACGGTCAGTGTGATGGTGGCCGTCGCCGACCAGACATTCGTGGCGTCTCTGGCCATGACGGTCATGGTGTGATCACCGTCGGACGCGGACGACGTGAGAGTATCAGCAACAGTGTAAGTGCCGTCGTCTGCCGCGGTGTCGGGACCCACGCCGTCGTCGAGCATTCTGATGAGAGGTTCCCCTCCAATGCCCGAGAGGTTCAGGAAGACATCACCGATGCCCCCACCAGTGTCCGTCACTTCGACGCTGTAGGTCACGAGATCGCCCGGCTGTGCCGGCGATGGGAGAGCCGCGCCACCAGCAAGTCCCGGCGCGAATCCCTCACTCACGACGACGTATTCGGCGTAGTTCATGAGCGTCACGGGCGTAGTCGCCGTCTCCCACCACTCGCCGGTCTCGGGCTCCATATCGTGCGTGGCGTCATGTGGCACCGAGTCGAGGGCCGTTCGCTTCTCCCCGTCGGTCTCCTGCATGACGTACGCCTCGAGTCGGATTGTATCGCCGACGGCGGCCTCGATCGCCGGAAGCGGGATGCGGAACACGACTTTTTCTGCGCTCTTCGTGATCCACGCGGTGACAGCCGCACCCTCCACCCAGTCGGTGACCCATATCTCATTGATGGAGTCGTAGAATTGCCAGCCGCTTCCGCTCCACTTCCTGAGATCGGCGTAGTCCTCAGATGCGTACTTGTACGTGAAGGCGTAGTCGGGCAGAAGAAAGTGCCCGTAGTTTATGGGGAAGGTGAACGGCTCGGGTGTCGCTCCCGCCTCATCATCGTTGACCTCAATCGCAAGACCGAGATGGGCGCCGTCCCAGTTGGAGCTGAAATCGAGCGTCACTACGAGTGTGTCTGCGCTGTTCGAGGCGTGGAGTATGGTCAGATCCACGCCCTCGTGGCTGTTGTGGTCGTCGTCGGACTCCGGCGCCTCTTCGTCGACCGCTATGATGGTGGCATCCACGGGCAGGAAGACGGTCTCCACAGGAAGGTATCCTGCGTCTCCCACTATCTCGATGATGCCGTAGTCTGTGCCGACTTCGATCGCTCCCACGGCAACGCCATCTGCATCCGTCACGATCGGTGTGTCGATCGAGACCACGAGATCCTCAGGTGTCGCTGTGAGCGCGATACTCAGACCAGCAAGGTCTACTGCGTTACCCCATGCATCGACCACCGACGCCGTAAGCGCCGCCGTCTCACCGGCCCTGAGTGCGGTCGGTGATGCCACAAGCTCAACGAGTGCCGCATCACCGGGTTCGAGAACGATCGCCAGCGTGTCCACGTCAATCGAAGCAAACTCTGAACTCGGGTCGATCACCGCGGTCACGAGAGCAGTACCGGCCGCGGTCCCAGAGAATTCAACCTCAAACCAACCGTTCGCATTTGTCTCCACGACGGTCAGGCTGAAACCACCGCCCACACCAAGGGCCGTCATGGTCGCATTGAGCCCGGAGATGGGTGCGTCGTTGCCGCTCGCGTCGATGAGCTGCCCGGTGATCCTCGCCACGCTGTCACTGACCGCGATCTCATAGCTGTCGCTTTCGAGCGTGAGCTCTGTGGGAGCCGGCGCTCCTATTCCCACCTCGAGGACATTCACGAGTCTCTCACTCGTCGCGAGCACTCTCAGGATCTCGATCTCATCGTCGGCGACAAGGAAGCCGGCGCGGCCATCCACGAACATGTCTCCCGTGATGGCAGGGGGGTCGAGCGCAACGCCGTTTGTGTCGGCGATGACCACGTCTCCGAGAGGCGGATGGGCGGGATCGAGACGCGTAACCGAGATCGATACGCTGTCGATGAAGCTATCATCCCAGTACGCCACGCGATCGTCATCGTCGCGCGGCTCGAGCCATGCTTCCGCGTAGTAGTAAAGACCGCTGTCGGGGATGCTGACTGTCGTCGCCACGCCGTAGATGGTGCTGCCGAGCGAGTCCACGTAAGCGAAGTGCGTCGCCTCGACTGCTGGAAGCGTCAGCGTACCGACATCCACGGTGTCGCCACCACTGACAGTCGTAGGGGTCTCCGCGTCGACATAACCCATCGCCACGGCGACCGCGTTCCAGTCGCCATCGACGACCGTAGCTATGGAGAAGGCGCCGGAGCCACCGGCCACGACGTAGGGACCGTCTCCTCCCGCCTCCCCCGTCACCGCATCATAGACCGTCACGGTGACATCGGTGGCCGGACCTCCGGAGAGGGCCACCTGCCCCTCGATGCGACCTGTGACTTTGGTCAGCGCGAAATCGACACCCGTGATCTCGGCCTCGTCGATGATGGTCACGTCCTCGACCGTCACGGAGAGATACGACTCGCCGGTCGCCACAACGTCATAGGTGCCGTCCGGAACGAGATAGATGGTGTAGTCGCCGCCACCAGGCGGGGCATCGGCCGATTCAATGGCTACGCCACCGCTCCAGGCCGTGACAGTGACTACCGTTGTAAGATCATTGGAATCGTCGAGTGTTACTGTTCCGGATATGGAGCCCCCGGGAGGAAATCCCTCGTCAGGCACGCCGTCAAGATCGGCGTCCACGACGGTCTCGTAGTAGTTGTCGAGGTCCGTGAAAGCGTCCCACGGCGTGCTCGCATTGGACTCGGCTCCGGTGGATGACGTCGGCATCGCATCGTATGCTCCCGAACCGTCTCCTCCGACAACCGCGGCAATGAACCTGAGCGTCGTGCCATCGGGCACTACTCCCCGACCGAGCCCGAAGAGGCCGTTCCATGACATCCGGGCCTCGATGTGCTTCCAGCCGGGGTTGCACTGGGAGTAGACCTCGTCGACAGGCGTGGTGCTCGTCGGGTCGGAGCAGTGCTTGATGTCAAAGACGCCGAGCAGATTCCAGCCGCCCATGATGACGTCCGCACCCATTGTGCTGAACGTGAGATTCCGCGCGTAGAAATCGGCGATCGAGAAGTCCGTCCCCCCCGTGATCCCGTTCTGCGCGTCGGTATCTATGAAGAGGAGGTAGCCGTTCCCGTACCCACCGGGGCCATTGACGGTCGTGATGCCGACATAGAGGCTATCGGCATCCCAGGTGACATAGAGATCGACCAGGTCGCCGTCACTCGGACCCCACCGGTTGTCATTGTCCGGGTCTTCAACGCCCAGCTCATCAGGCTCCCAATCGTTCTCTTCTTCAGTGACGTGCCCGTTGATGTATGGGCTGTTGTACGTCTTGCCCGCGACAGTTCCGCAGGCAAGCAGGAGAACAAGCAGCATCAGAATCGGAATATGTCGTCGCATTACCTCTTCCTAGGTGGCGCGGCCTCAAACTCCACTGTATTTCCTGTCTTTGGGTGGCGCGGCCTTGGATTCTATGTGTGTCCTGTCTCCAGTGGTGCGGGCTCAGACTCCGCTGCGTTCCTTCACCCCACCCGCGGCCCCGGCTGCATCTCCCTTGGGACCCATACACTCACTGACGCTGGCGAGCAGCTCGGGCAGTATATCGCCCGCCGCGCCGATCAGAGTGGTGTCTATGAGAGCCGAGATCGGCGTGTAGTGTGTGTTGATCTCGACCACAAAGGCGCCATTGTGCTTCGCCACCAGCGGGAGCGTCGCAGCAGGACGCACCTGCGCGGACGTCCCAACCACGAGCATGGCGTCACATATGCACGCTGCCTCGTGCGATCTCTCGTATGCGTCCATGGGCAAGGGCTCGCCGTACCAGACGACGTCCGGTCTAAGCATGGATCCGCACTCTTTGCACAGAGGCGGATTCACGTCCAGTGGACACTCGCGGAATTCGCTGACCGTCAACTCGTGCGTACACCGCACGCGCCAGATGTTCCCGTGTAGTTCCACGATGTCCTTGCTGCCCGCCCGGTGGTGCAAGCCGTCCACGTTCTGCGTGACGACCGTGACCTTGTCAAACACCGATGCCATCTCGGCAATCGCCATGTGTCCGGGGTTCGGATCCACTCCCGATATTATCTGGCGTCTGTAATCGTACCAGCTCCAGACCAATCGTGGATCTCTTTCAAAAGCCTGCCAGGTTGCGAGATCCTCTGCGTTGTACTTCTGCCAGAGCCCATCCTGACCCCTGAAGGTCGGGACGCCACTCTCCGCAGAGACTCCGGCTCCTGTGAATACGACGATGTTCGAGGCGTGGCCGAGTCTCTCAACCAGATCCTGGGGAATCCCATTCGTGGATATCATGCCCTCGCCTCCCTGGGCTGGTCTTCAAGCCCTAATCCGGCGCCTCTGGCACCTCTTTTGTGCCCCAATGCGGCGCCGGCTCTATCATTCTCTCACCGGTTCTGTCCCGAGACGGAGCTGTTCCGAACCGCCAGAATACGGAACCGAATGATGTGCAGTTCATGCATCTGATGCAGTCCACACTTCCGATCTGTTCGGGAGCCTTGAGATCCATCGGGCAGTTCTTCGAGCAGTGCATGCACTTCGCGCAGTTCTCGAAATCGGATCCCTGTGCGTAGGCGATCGCGCACGTGTCGAGATCGAAATCAAGCTGAAGAAGGCTGAACTTGTTGGCCAGGCCGAAGAGCGCCCCAAGGGGGCAGGCGAAGCGACAGAACGGTCTCTGCAGCACCGCCGCCAATGCCACGAGAGCGACCAGCATGAAGATCTTGAGGGCGAAGACCTCTGTTGCGAAGTTCATGCCCTCCGCATAGTCCGATCCCCGTGCGGCCCACGCCAGCCACGGCAGTCCCGCCTCAAGAGTCCCTGCCGGACAGAACTTGCAGAACCACGGCTCAAACGTCACCCACGTGACGACGCCCACAACGAGAACCAGGACTACGTACTTCATGTGGCGAAGCCAGTCGGGCGCCTTGATCTTCGGGACCTTGAGTTTGTAAATGAACTCCTGGAACCACCCGAACGGGCACAGCCAGCCGCATGCCCACCGTCCGGCCGCCAGGCCGACGATTCCGAGAATGCCGATGAGATAGAACGGAAGGGCTCGGACGATTATGAAGTGCTGAAGCGTGCCGATCGGACATGAACCCCATGCAAGCGGACATGCGTAGCAGTTGAGGGTCGGGACGCAGACGCCCTTCAGGGTCCCCTGGTAGAAGCTAGCCGTGGGTATCGAGGTGAAGAATGAGTTTGTTATGATGAGCGAGAAGAACTGGATGATACGTCGTTTCATGCGCGGGAGGCCCTCCTGAGCAGATCAAGCGACGCCGATACAGGTCAGGCAGATCATGGCTCCATTGGAGAGCGTCTCCCAGAAGTCACCGACGACGAGTCCGTAGACCACGCAGGCGCTGAGAACAACAGCCAGTAGGGTGAAGACGATCTTCCTCACCATATCCTCCCCCCGTCCATCCGCTTAAGACCGCACGTGTGCATGAGATCGCGGGTATACTCCCACCGGATTACCACCTGTGATTCTAGCCTACAGACCGCACTCCGTCAAGATTCGTTCGGGCGACCACATACAACAACGGGGACGAAACCAATCGTCCCCGCCGTCGTGCTCAATCATCTTCTCAGTCGATGCGCCGTTAGTGCGCCATCAGGTCAGGAATGGCCTTAGGCTCACGCTTTCCTACAGCTCGGTTCTCCTTCTCGCACGCAGCACCGCGTGCGCCGCGGCCAACCTGGCTACGGGAACCCGGTATGGAGAACAGCTGACGTAATCGAGCCCCGCGTGATGACAGAAGTTGATCGACTCGGGATCGCCGCCGTGCTCGCCGCAAATACCGACGTGAAGCTCAGGATTGACGCTCCGACCCTTCTCAACCGCCATCTTGACGAGGGCGCCCACGCCCTTCACATCGATCGACTGGAAGGGGTCCCCCGCAAGTACTCCCTTGTCGATGTACCCCTTCAGGAACGAGCCGGCATCGTCCCGGCTGTATCCGTAGGTCATCTGCGTGAGGTCGTTCGTGCCGAACGAGAAGAAGTCGGCGTGTTCGGCGACCTCATCGGCCACGAGAGCCGCCCTCGGGATCTCTATCATCGTCCCGATGTGATAGTCGACCTCTACGCCGTTCTTCTTCATCACCTCAACGCCGATGCGCTCGACGAGTTCCCGAAGAATCGAGAGCTCCTTCGGCTCGCCGACGAGAGGAATCATAATGTCCGGCTTGACGTCCACGCCCTTCTTCGTAAGCAAGCAGGCAGCCTCGAAGATCGCGCGCGCCTGCATCTCGTAGACCTCGGGGAACGTGATACCGAGGCGGCAGCCCCGGTGGCCAAGCATAGGATTGGATTCCCTGAGGCTTGCCGCTTTCTCCTTCATCCTCTCGGGGTCCTTGCCGAGATCCTTCGCGAGTTCCTCGATCTCTTCCTCGCTGTGCGGGATGAACTCGTGAAGCGGCGGGTCGAGAAGCCGAATGGTCACCGTGCGACCCTTCATAGCATCGAGGATCCCCTCGAAGTCGCTTCGCTGGAAGGGCAGGAGCTTGTCGAGCGCGTCACGCCGCTCGGCTTCATTGGCAGCCATGATCATGGCACGTATGTACTTGATGCGGTCTTCGCCGAAGAACATGTGCTCGGTGCGGCAAAGGCCGATCCCCTCAGCACCGAAGCCCCGGGCAATGGCCGCATCCTCTGGCGTGTCCGCGTTCGTCCTAACACCCAGCTGACGGAACTCATCGGCCCACTCCATCAGTGTCCCGAAGTAGCCCGAGAGCTCGGGATCCACGGTTGCGACCTCCCCCAGGATGACTTCGCCGGTCGCGCCGTTCAGCGTAATCCAGTCGCCTTCCTTCACGCCCACGCCTCCGACCTTGAACGTCTTCGCCGCGTAGTCGATCTTGAGATCGCCTGCGCCGGCAACGCAGCACTTGCCCATGCCACGCGCGACGACGGCGGCGTGCGATGTCATTCCTCCGCGAGCCGTCAGGAAACCCTGCGATGCGTTCATCCCCTCGATGTCCTCAGGAGACGTCTCCTCCCGGACCAGCACGGTACGGTGCTTCTGGGGATCGTCGTCGGCCGCCCAACTCACGGCGTCCTCGGCCGTAAACACCACGCGTCCGACCGCGGCACCTGGTGATGCCGGAAGCCCATTGGTCAGAACATCGTAGCTGGCGGCGGGATCGATCCGCTTGTGAAGAAGCTGTTCGATCTGGTGAGGATCAACTCGCATCACAGCGGTCTTCTTGCTGATGAGGCCGTCGGCCTCCATCTCGACCGCGATCCTCACTGCCGCCTCGGCCGTCCGCTTGCCTGTTCGCGTCTGAAGCATCCAGAGCTTGCCGCGCTGGATGGTGAACTCGATGTCCTGAGTGTCAGTGTAGTGAAGCTCGAGCTTTTCCCGGATATCGTCGAGGTCGCGGTAGATCTCAGGCATGAACTCCTCGAGGGACTCCTCATCGCCCTCCTTCTTCTGGGCGAGATTGATCGGGTGCGGAGTCCTCACGCCGGAGACAACGTCTTCACCCTGTGCATCGGGAAGAAACTCCCCATAGAAGACTCTCTCACCGGTCGCGGGGTCACGCGTGAACGCGACGCCGGTCGCGCTGTCATCACCCATGTTCCCGAAGACCATTGCCTGAACATTCACTGCCGTGCCCCAGTCATCGGCGATGTCGTTGAGTCTGCGGTAACTCACCGCACGGGGGATGTTCCACGACTGGAAGACCGCTCTTATGGCGCCCCAGAGCTGCTCGCGCGGGTGGTCGGGGAACTCCTTCCCTGATAGCTCCTTGACCTTTGCCTTGAACTGCCCCGCGAGGTCCTTCATGTCTTGTGCACTCAGTTCCATGTCGTCCTTGACGCCCCGCTCGATCTTCCGTGCTTCCAGAAGATCGTGGAACGCTTCCATCTCAAGCCCCATCACGACGTTCGCATACATCTGGATCAGGCGACGATAGCTGTCGTAGACGAACCGCTCGTTGCCTGTCTTCGCGATCAAACCGACGACGGTCTTCTCGCTGAGTCCGAGGTTCAGCACCGTATCCATCATTCCCGGCATCGAAACCCTCGCGCCAGAGCGTACCGAGAACAGAAGGGGATCCTCGCTGTTGCCGAAGCCTCCACCCATCACATCCTCAACCATCTTGACCGCCGCATCGACATCGGCCTCAAGGCCTTCCGGGAAGTCGCCACCTCTGTCGTAGTAGTGGATGCAGACCTCTGTCGAGATGGTGAATCCGGCAGGCACCGGAATTCCGAGATTGGTCATCTCGGCGAGGTTGGCTCCCTTGCCGCCAAGGAGGTTCTTCATCGCCCCGCGGCCATCCGCCCTGCCCCCGCCAAAGAAGTAGACACGCTTTCGTGGCATTACTTGCTCCTCTCAACTGCTGGATACGTCGACAACGCTACTCGGGATCGATGCCATTCGACATCGACGCTGCCCAGGATCAATTCAAGCCGGGATCGACGCTACTTGGCGTGGACGCTGTTCAAATCAACGCCGAAAACGACGATTCACGGTGGATGTACTTGGAGTTAGAGATATTAGCACTGGAAGGGTCGTTTCGCAACGCGTTTGCTGCCTTCGCCTCCGCCCTGCCGTCTAGTTGGGACGGGTGCCTTCAGCTTCAGCGTCGAGTGCAAACTCCTGTGTTGACTCCGTCGGTTCCGCACGCTCGCCCGGATTCCTGGCCTCCCTGGCCACAAGCGCCTCGCGCCGCGCAGCACCTGTACCCCTGAGCGGCACGCCGTTCTCGGCCCGAACCATCCGCCGGTAGCGCGCCTCGCGGCGAATCTGCTCGACGATCATCGCACGGAGACCGGGCTCTTCATTCGGCTCGTCGTCACCCACGTGATCACGAGCGCCCACGAGATAGAGCACCTCGTCCCTGATGTCCCGCGCGGTGGTCCTCATGTTCTTGCGCCGCTGGGTCAGCACCATGTTACCGACCACGGTCGCTGCAACGTAGCTCAACAGGACGTAGACGACACCGTGCACGGCCGAGGGGCCAAGCATCTGACCGCCGAAGAAGATGGTCACTCCCCAAAGGACTATCACTGTCCTCCGCGGACTCAGACCGAACCGGATCAGACGATGGTGCACATGAGAGCGGTCAGGGGTCATGATGCCTCTGCCCGTGCGCCGTCTCCTGAGGATCGAAGTAACGATATCGAAGATCGGCACTGCCATGCAGGCAACGGCCACAAGAAGGGCAGTACTCGCCGCATCGCTTCGCGCGCCGACCACGGCTCCCCCGGCAAGGAGGAACCCGAGCGTCATGCTCCCCGCATCACCCAGATAGACATTACCGCTTCCGAAGTTGTGGACGAGGAAACCGCTCGTCGCACCCAGAAGTCCTGCAGCCATGAAGAAGAGGGGCGCGTTGCCGTTCACGGCGCCCACGGTAAAGAGACCGAGCGCCGTTATCGCAGCGATACCGCCCGCCAGGCCGTCGAGACCATCGATCAGATTGAGGGCGTTCATGAAAGCCACGAACCAGAACACCGTCAACGGGAACGCGACCCAGCCAAGGTCCTGCGTCGGTCCTACGACGAACCGAATGTGAGTGATGCCGACACCGCCGGCCACGACGGCAGCAGCTATGATGGTCTGAGCGATGAGCTTCGTCCGCGGCCTCAGATTGACGCGGTCATCCACCATTCCGAGGATCACTATCGCCGATCCCCCAAGGAGGAGAACCTGCACCTTATGGACAAGTTCCGGAGAGGCGCCGGCGAGAAGATGCCTAGATGCGACCATTGCGACAGCGAATGCTATGAAGATGGTGACCCCGCCGGTGGTCGGCACGGGGCGTGCCCTGACCCGCCGAGAACTCGGCAGATCGGCCAGCCCAAGCTTGAGCCCGAGCTTCGACGCCGGTGGTATCAAGAGCCACGCGAGCCCGCCGGCCAGTACTGCTGTAACAAGCGCATGGAGAATGCTAGCCAAGTTCTGTACTCTATCCTTTCCTGTTCCTCAGAAAGCGTCCAGACAACATAGCACACGCGTGTAGACTGTAAAGCTTAAACAGTGCCAGAAGCGCGGGTGTTAGGTCGACAAAGATAGGAGAGTGGGGTTCATTATCCTGAATCGCCCCTCCAGCAGGCGGGATTTCCATCTGGGTCCTCTGAGCCGCGCGTACGTCTGCCACCGCTCAGCCGTCGAGTCGTAGCCATAGCACCCTTTGATGCCACTCAGCAATGAGAGTTGCAAGACATGTTCCGTGTGTTGTGTAAGTGAGGCTATTCTGACCCCATTCCATCCGGAATCCAGATCCGCCCTGCTCCAGAAGCCCAGATCAAACCGGTCCAGCACGTACTCGAGCCCTCGTGCGTACCTGTCGAGGAGCGCCAGAGTCCCATCATCCCCCTCCAGAGCCGCAAAATCGGAGAGAGCAAACATGGCTCTCGCGTGCCCGCCCAGCGTCATCGATACCCGCCCTGGAATCGGGAACTCCTCGGCGAACGCCATGGTCTCAAGTCCTCCCTCGTGCCCCTCCTCGCCCACCTCGCGAAGGAAGCCACCGTCTTCCACGGGCGTCGCAAACCCTATGACGGCACGCCGTGCGCAGTCGAGGGCGCCTTCCATGTTCAGAAGCGTTCCCGCACGCACAAGAACAGCGATACATTCCGCATGTGCCGACCCGGAGAACCACCCATCGCTCAGGTCACCACGAAATGCCCGGGGGACCATGGGCATCGGCCATCCGAGGAAACCACCGGGCTCCTCTTCGTGGTTATCAATGAGCCAATGCGCGATTCTCTCGAATCCCGCACGCCTCTCCTGGTTTCCGTTCTCGAGATAGAGTTCAAGGCAGGCCAGGGCCGATCGCGCCATGAGCCACGGGGAGTGAGCTATACTCTCCCGTCTGCTCCCGCTCGGCTGAGGATCGAGCGCATCGCGGGATTCACGGCGATTCGCGAACGCCGCGTAGCCGAGATGGTAACCTCTGGGCGACCTCAGATCGAGGAACTTGCCCGCGACAGCTTCCTGCATCGCGGCGCTCCCTCCAATTGCTTGGCACTCCCGAGTCCACGCACTCCGGCGACTCAGCGCCTCTTGGGCCCATGCACTCCGGCACGGCGAGACGCCAACTAGCCACCATTCACGAACCCGAGGATCGTCGTTGCCACGTGGTCCTTCTCCGCATCGGTGAGAAGGGAGAAGATCGGGATGGAGAGCGTTTCACGTGATGCCTTCTCAGACACGGGCATGTCTCCCTCGCCGTGTCCGAGTGACGCGAAGCATTTCTGAAGATGAAGAGGCAGCGGGTAATAGATCGCGTTTCCTATGCCCTCTTCCTTCAGGTGCTCCCTCAGTTCATCGCGCTTCCCGGTCCTGATGATGTACTGATTGTAGATGTGACGGTTGCTCTCTTCGCGATGGGGTGTCGTGATCGATGACCCCGAGAATCTCTCATTGTAGTACTCGGCGTTCGCGGAGCGCACGTCGCTCCAACTATCCAGATGCTTGAGCTTGACCATGAGAACGGCCGCCTGCAGCGCATCGAGCCTGCTGTTCATGCCGATCGTCCAGTGGTGGTAGAGCTCTGTCTGTCCGTGCTCTCTCAGGCTGATGAGAAGGCCGGCTTTCTCGTCACTGTCGGTGACGATCATGCCGCCATCACCGTAGCCACCGAGGTTCTTGCTCGGGAAGAAGCTGAAACAGCCCATGTGTCCGAGTGACCCTGCCCGACGCCCCTTATACTCGGCGCCAATGGCCTGCGCGGCATCCTCGATGACAACCACATTGTGCTTCTCCGCGATCTCCATGATCGGATCCATATCCGCGCACTGACCGTAGAGGTGAACGGGCATGATGGCTTTCGTCCGCTCCGTGATTGCCGCCTCGATGAGCGCGGGATCGATATTGTAGGAGAGAGGATCGATGTCCACGAAGACGGGCGCTGCGCCGCTTCTCGAGATGGACCCCGCTGTCGCGAAGAACGTGTAGGGTGTCGTGATGACCTCATCGCCCTCACTGATGCCGTAGGCCATCAGTGCGAGAAGGAGCGCGTCGGTGCCCGATGCCACACCCACCGCTCTCTTCGCTCCGCTGTACTCCGCGACGAGTTCCTCGAACCGCGCCACGTTGGGACCGAGCTTGAAGCCCTGGGTCTCCACAACCTCTGCAATGCTCGCGTCGATCTCACTCTTGATAGTCTTGTACTGTCGCTTCAGGTCGAGAAGTGGTACGTTCATGATTCAGAATCCTCTCACTTTCGCCTGCCAGCACTGACGCTATCCGCTCGGATGCTCTCCCATCCCACAGCTCCGGGAGAGGCGCGGACGGCCTAGCGTGATCGCTCAGTGCCCTTCGCGCCGCGTTCACTATCACGGATCGGTCCATACCCACGAGCTTGTTGGTTCCCTGCGTGATCGTGATGGGGCGCTCCGTGTTGTCTCTCAATGTGAGACACGGAACACCGAGAACTGTCGTCTCCTCCTGCACGCCTCCGGAATCCGTCATCACGAACCCGGCCCAGCGTTCAAGCGCCAAGAAATCGAGATACGGGAGCGGATCGATAATCTGCAGGTTTGTCGCGCCGGCGATGATGTCCGCGACTCCCACTCTCTTCATGCGCGCCCGGCTCCGGGGATGTGCCGGATAGATCACCGGGATGTCCCGACTGATTTCCACAACGGCGCTCATGATTTCCCTCAGGACCTCTGGCCGGTCCACATTCCTGGGCCGGTGAAGCGTCAGAAGGGCAAAGCCCCGCTCACGCAGTCCGAGTCTGTCCATGAGACCGCGGCGCTCGGCGGTCTTCTCTCGGAATCGCAGGAGTGTGTCGACCATAACATTGCCGACGAAGTAGATGTCGTTCGCGCTCCTCCCCTCACGGATCAGATTCTCGTCTGCGTCCCGCGACGGCGTGAGCAGAAGCGCCGACACGGCATCTGTAAGAACCCTGTTGATCTCCTCCGGCATCAACCAGTCGTTGCTACGGAGCCCCGCCTCGACATGAGCGACCGGGACGCCCCGCTTGACGGCTACGAGGGAACAGGCAAGTGTCGAGTTCACATCCCCGGCGACGATAACGAGGTCAAAAGCGACCTCATCGAGCAGTTCATCGAAGGCAATCATCACACGCCCTGTCTGCGCAGCATGAGAACCGGATCCTACCGCCAGATTGAAGTCAGGATCGGCGATTCCCAGATCTCTGAAGAAAGCGGCAGACATAACGTCATCGTAGTGCTGCCCCGTATGGACAACACTTGTAGAGAACTCGCTGTGCCTCTTCAAAGACCGCAGGAGCGGGGCGATCTTCACGAAGTTGGGGCGCGCACCGGCGACAAGCGCAATTCGCATGTCTCGAAGTCTCCCGAATGGTATGTTCCATGTGCAGATTCTCTGATAGCAGGAACTGAAGGACGAGGCAATAGCAAAACATGTACTGTCGCCTCCCTCGGTATTGACAATAGAGCTGGTTCAGAAATAAGGTACTGTAGGTAGCATAACGCTCACGCGAAAAGGCGGTGCCCGATAGTGACACGACGGACAAGCGGTGATTCTCTTCGCGAGGGCACTCGCATCGCTCTCGTCTCAAACACATCTTGGTATCTACTGAACTTCAGAAGCAACCTCATCAGAAGACTCGTTAATCTCGGTCTCTCCGTGACCGCGATTGCTCCAGACAGCCAGCACGAAGAGGCTCTGCAGTCCGAAGGAGCCAAGTTCATGCTCTGGCACCTAGACCGGCGCAGCACATCACTTGCGTCGAACGGCACCGCCCTTGCGGGCATTCTCAATACCTACCTAGCGCTTCGACCCGCCCTCGTGCACCATTTTACGATCAAGCCAATCATCTTAGGGGGTACGGCGGCGCGCACCCTCAGGATTCGCGGAATTGTGCAGGCCATCACCGGTCTGGGGCACGCCTTCTCTCCGGCAAGTGCCCTCGAGCACACCGCGCTCGCGGGGTACCGATTCGCACTCCGTGGCCGTGCGTACACCGTCTTTCAAAACAACAATGACATGGAGAAGCTTCTTTCCTCGGGTGTTCTCGCGCGTTCCAGATGTCGCCTCATTCGCGGCTCCGGAGTTGACGTGGAACGCTTCGTGAACATTCCGCTTCCGCTAGCAGGCGCCCCGGTCACATTCCTCATGTCGTCGCGCATGCTCTGGGCGAAGGGCGTACGCGAGTTCGCCGAAGCCGCAGCGCTCGTGCGCAAACGTCTGCCGAATACCCGCTTTCTGCTGGTCGGTGCACCCGATGAGGGATCTCCGGACGCGATTCCGGTTGAATGGCTCGAGAACCTCACTCGCTCGGGAATTGTGGAGTGGCGCCCGTTCACAACGAAGATCGAACCATTGCTTGCAGAGTCGCACGTCGTAGTTCTACCCTCAATCCGCGAAGGGCTTCCGAAGAGCCTGCTCGAAGGCGCGGCCGCACGAAGAGCTCTCATCGCATCGGACGCTCCGGGCTGCCGTGAGATCGCGCTTGACGGTGTCACTGGGCTCCTCGTGCCTATCGCGAATCCTCCAGCGCTCGCCGAGGCTATGATCCACCTCGCCAAATCGCCGGACCTCAGGGCCAGCTATGGAAAAGCGGCGCAGGATCTCGCCTGCCGTGAGTTTGCCTCAGAGATCATCGTCGAGCAGACGCTCGCGCTTTACAGGGAGGCACTCTCGTGACGGACGGGCAGTCGCGCGAGCTCAAGGTTGTGCATGTAATCGGCGGACTCGGGGCCGGCGGAGCGGAGTGGATGCTCTATCGCTTGGTCCGCACCCTCACGAGGAAAGGAATCGACTCATCCGTCATCTCGCTCACAGACGCCGGGGCTATCGGGCCACTAATCGAGGAACTCGGTCTCAATCTCGCGTGCCTCGGACTGCCGCGAGGGCGAATCACACCCTCGGCATTCCTGCGCATGAGATCGATTCTCCGATCTGTCAAGCCCGATGTCGTTCAGACGTGGATGTATCACTCGGATCTTCTCGGCGGTCTCGCCGCACGCACAACCGGCGGCATTCCTGTTGTCTGGGGAATACACCACACGACGCACGACCGGTCGACGACGAAGAGACGTACCTTTGCTGTCGTCCGTGCATGCTCGGCTGTATCCCGATGGCTTCCGCGCCGCATCATCTGCTGCTCGAATGCATCACTGCGCACTCACGCGGAGCTCGGCTATCCTGAGAGCCGTATGATCGTGATTCCCAACGGATTCGACCTGGATGAGTTCTCACCGACGAACGCAGATTCTGCGGGGCTCCGCGACGAGCTCGGCATTCCGCCTGACGCACCACTCGTCGCACATGTAGGCCGATTCCATCCTCAGAAGGACCACCGCACGCTACTCGGCGCGATAGCACTTCTGCGACGCGAGCACGCCGACATCCACGTGTTGCTCTGCGGTTCTGGTGTCGATGAAGAGAACCGGCAGCTCATGGAACAGATCCGGACTGACGATCTTGAGAGCTTCGTGCACCTTCTCGGGCAGCGCAGCGACATCTCGAGGATCGTCGCCACGGCCACTCTGGCCGTTTCTTCGTCATCCGGCGAGGCATTTCCCCTGGTTCTCGGCGAGGCCATGGCCTCCGGTACTCCGTGCGTGACGACCGACGTCGGAGACTCAGCCGAGATCGTCGGTTCGCATGGCCGCGTAGTTCCGCCGCGCGATCCCGGCCGTCTTGCAGCGGCTACGGCCGAAATCCTTGAAATGAGCACTGCGAAGAGAGAAGACATGGGGAGCGCAGCCAGAGAGAGCATCCGACGACGGTACGGCATCAGCGAGATTGCCGGTCGCTACGCCGATGTCTATCATCAGGCCGCCCACAGGAGGGGCCCGTGAAGACACTCCTGACAGTCATCGACGGAGCCCCATGGCGCTTGGTCAATCCGCTGCTTAGGTAGCAGAGACTTCCGGCGATCGCATCGGTCCTTGCTCGGGGAGCGCGCGGTCATTCCAGAGAAGGCGGAGGGCTCTTGGAACATGATGGCCGACGCCGGACGCAGTGTGCGCATCACCAACTGGAAGGCTACATCCGAGCGTTTCTCTATGAGCAGAACTCCTCGATGTGAAGTGCGATCCTACGGGATATCGCCGACCAGTTGTACGTTTCCTTCACGAGTGAGGTCGCCTTCTCCGCCAGACCTCTGGCGCGGTCTTCGCAGTCCAACGCTTCCAGAGCACTCCGCGCAAGGCCTGCCATGTCCCCGGGCGTGAAGAGAATAGCCGACGTTTCATCCACGACCTCGCGGATATTCGGCTGGTCCGGAAGCGCCACCGGCACGCCGCACGCAAGGTACTCAAACATCTTGACGGGGGAACCATAGAGCGCCGTGTTGGGAAGCACGTTAAGGTGGTTCTGAGAGAGCCTCTTCTGCACCTCCTCGTGCCGCAACGTCCCCAGAGGCTGCCAGCAGTCGCGCAGCCGCACTGGAAGTGAGGCCGGAGGTTCGCCGTGGCCGGGTCCAATCAGACGAACGGCGAGCGCCACCCCGAGTCGGTCCGCTTCAATGATAAGATCTGCCAAGAGATAGGTCCTGTGCCACGGGAAGTTCTGACCCACGTAGCCGATGAGAAGCGGTTCGCCGCGCCTCCATGTGTTTGCGCTAACAGCGGAAGCCGCAGTCGCACCATTGTGCTCTACGCGTATGCGCTCGCCGGGAACGCCTATGCGTCTGAGTTCGGCCGCGAGCACGCGACTCACAGCAACAATCCCGCTCGCCTTCTTGAGGGCACGCCCCTCCATGTTGCGTAGAACTAGGTTTTTCGCTGTTGGCCCTTCACTCCAAGCAATCCGCTCGAGACCGATGGTTGCATTCACCTCAAGCACGAGACAACCGCGTTCCGGCGACGCCGTGAATTCTGCTGCAAAGAACCACGGGCAATGGCGCACGTAGACTGCATCGTAGGCCCTGACACCATCGGCGATCGCCCGAGTCGATTCCCACCAGAGACCTACGCCGCCGCTCGCCCGTGGCACCCAGAGATCGATCTCGTGGTACCCTCTTAGTCCCTCGACGATCTTGGTGACGTGCACGTTCTGCGCTGTACCGCTCGCGGCAGTGTGGCTTGGGCTCGCAATGTACAGGACTCGCACAATGACCTCACTCTGCTCCAGTTGCGCGCACCCGCGACCAAAGACGACGGTAGTACTCCGGGAGCATCAGTGTTGCAGCGCGAAGCTCGCGTAGCGGTGTCTGCGTCCTGATGTGCTTCGCGATGGCGAAGAAGAGAGGCCACCTGACCAGTTCGGCAGCGGCCAGGCCCCAGATGAGCAAGCTCGGTACGACACGCGGTGTCATCCAGTAGAGGAGCGCTGCTTGGACGAGCACATGCGTCGCGGCCAGTGGCAAGACGAGCAGAAACCTGTCTTGCGCGAGGATCCGCACGGTGAACACCCACCCCAGTCCGCTCAGGAGCACCCAGGCGGCGAAACCGGCCGCGCTCATAGGGCCGCTCTCAATCTCACCGTGTCCGAGTATGTGCACGGCTAGAGGCAGGGCCACGAGAATCGCCACGGCGATCAGGATGCCCAGCCCGAGCGTCGCGCTCAGTAGCCGCCTGAACTCCGCTCCATCCCGATCTGCCGACAGCGACGCGAGCCTGGGCCACCAGACATTCCCTAGACTTGAGAGCGACTGCCGGGCAATCGCGGCGATCCGCATCGGGATCGCGTACGCGGCGACCGCTGCATCTGAGACGAGCCAGAGCAACAGCAGTGGCGGCAACTGGAGCGCCACGAGCGATATCAGCCGAGTCGCCCCAAATGGCAGACCTACGCGAGCAAGGGCAGCGGCCGTTCGGATCTTTGGACTGAACTTACCCCAAGCCTCACCAAGCCCGTGGGAGACCGCCAAGGCGAAGGCCGCTAGCGCGACGAAGACCGGTGTGAAACCGAGAATAGCAAGGAACACAACAAACGGCCATTGCAGCAGAGCGGCAACAAGTAGTCCTGCCAGCTGCAAGACATCCCCGGCTGCGCGCATCCAGTTGAAGCTCGCCACGCGTCGCCAACCGAGCACCGCGCGTCTCAGTGGTTCGCTGGCCAGCTGCAGCGCTCCAAGGACCACCATCGTATCGAGACCCTGAGCAAAGACCTGCCTGCTAGCGGCACTGAGCTCGAAATGCCCCTCTGCCCACGGGACAACCAGATGTCTGCTCAACAGGTATACAAGGATGACAAGAGCCGCCATCGCTCCGAAAACAAGCACGGCACCCTGCACAAGTTCTGCCCGCTCCCTCGCCCCAGACTGACGCGAGACCTCGTTCTGCAGACTCGCCCCGAGTCCAAAGTCGAGCATGTTGGCGAGAACCTGCCACGAAGTAAGCACAGCCCAAAGGCCGAAGAGCTCGAGGCCGAAGTGCGAGATCAAGAACCATGCTTTGAAAACACCGGAGATGACCCGCACGCCCGTCGCGACCTGCGTCGCCGCGATGCCGGCGAAGACGCCGGTCTCGTGGCCACGCCTGTCGAAAAACGAGAGCTTGCCTCTCATTTGCTCACCTCGAGTCGACCGGACTCACAAGCGGAAGCAGCAGGAAAACCTCGGCATTCGCAGCGAGATCACCGCTGAACTGCGCCTGCAGCAGAGTGAAGACCCAGAGTGCCAGGAGTCCCCTGGTCCCCCGCGACATCCGCCTCCACCATGTGAACGGCAGAACGAACGCGACGAGGACAAGCATCGCACCGACCGCGCCCGTCTCCGCCAGGAGCTCAAGGAACAGGTTGTGTGGATAGACACTGAGGTCTGACCAGCTGAACAGCCTGGCGAACGAACCGAAGCCGTGACCGAACCACGGAGCCTCCAGCCAGTCTGCGAGCGCTTCCGACCAGAGGACGGCACGCAGCTGCGTCGTCGCGTGGGCAACATGGCCGAGCGCCAACCTCGACGCAGGATCCATCGTCACGATCACCAGGAACCCTGCCACTAGCGCAGCACCGACCCCGGCGACCATGGCGGCTCGCTCACGGATCGTGGAAATCGTTGTGAGAATGATCGGAAGCATGGCCACAAGTCCGAGAATCGGACCCCGCGAACCCGTCAGGAACATGACGGTTACCGCGGCCGCGAAGAAGACGATGAACCAGATTCTACTGCCAAGCGCGTCTCGCCAGACAACGATCCCCGCAAGGACCGCCAGGCCGGCGGCGCGTCCCAGAAGGATGGGGTTGAGGCCGCCAGGGCGGAGCCGCATGAAGAGGTCGCTGTCGCCGCGAGCCCAGACACCGAGTGCGACGAAAACGACACATGCCGAGGCGATCAGGAGACACGACAGTATCCCCTCGGAATCACGCTCCTTTCGTGCGATGACTGCGAGCGGGAAGACAAGCACCGTCCTCGACGCGAGCTTCAGCCACTTGTCCATGCCGATCGCCGTTCCGGAGCGTACGAGAAGGTAGACCAGAAGAACGCCGAGCCATCCAATGAGAAGCCACCCGCGGGATCCCGGGTGGTCCTGCCGGCGCTGGGCAATGTGCACGAGTGCGAGCAGATTCACGAGCACAAGGCCCGGAAGCGGCACCTGTGCGGCCGTCAGGAGATGCAGCCCGACCAAGCCCAGTGCGAGGAACCACCGGATATCTCGCAGTGCAAGCCAGACAAGGAGAGCCATCGGAATCCACGCGAGATAGTGATTCAGGTACGCGCCCAGGCCGAGAAGAGGAAGCGCGATGGCAAGGGTGCGTGGGGCAACCTCTCTAGTCACGTGGCACCGTCTCTCGGCCAAGGACTCTGAAGATACCGATCAGGCCGCCAAGAATCCCCAGACCCAGCACCAGAAACTTCCGACGGGGAGCGTGGCGTGAAAACGGCACCCACGGTGGATCCTCGACCATGAACGCGTAGTCCGCTTGTGATCGTGCGAAGGCCAGACGTTGCGCTTCCTTCTCGAAGAGGGCGCTCAGAGCGTCGTGGACCTCGCTCCGCATCTCGTTCTCTAACTCCTCGCTGAGGCGCTCCACGTTCCGGCTGTGCCGCTCGATCGCCTCACTCCGAAGAAGTGCGTTGGCCCTCCGGAGGAGTTCTCCGGCCCAGTACACGGCCCGCGCGGGAGACTTGCCACGAGCCCTGAGCGTCACAAAGCCGGACTTGGGATCCACGCGAAGATGCGTGAGGCTGTCCAGACGATTCATCGCCGCTTCCGGGTCAACCTCCTGGTTCTCGTCCGAGCGCCGCTCGAGCCGCAGTCTGACCCCCGGCGCCTCATCGAAGAAATTGGTTTCTTTCGCGACCATCGTGGCGAACCGCGCACTCCCAAACACGCTCAGAAACTCGGCCCCCGGAGTCCGCCCATCGAGCGAACCGGTGAAAAACGTGGAGATGGGCATTTCGCGGTGCCTGTACTCATCGTCGAACGACCGCGTCTGTATCTCGAAACGGACGCGTCCCTCCCACGCCGGAGGCAGAGTGAAGGCCAGGATGACTCCAATGATGCCGAACAGAAGGCCCGCGATGATGATCGTGAACCTTCCTCGCCAGACGATCTCAGCGATTTTTCGCGGCGGAATCTCACCTAGTGACGTGAGCACCCGGGCCGCCACCTAGAATATCCCCACTGTGTGAGCACTGGCAGCAGCCAATCCGATCTGATAGAGCACCTGGCTCAGGTCGAGCATGAACTGCATCCCGGTGAACCGCTCGAGCTTCTCGGGGACGATAATGACATCTCCGGGCTCAACGCGACTCCGGCGCGACTTCTGGACGGAACCATCCGCCTTGACGATGTACGTGTTGCCGCTGTCGCTGAACCGCGTCGTCCCACCGGCGAGCTTGACGTAGTGGCTGGCCCGCTTCCCTTCCTCGTACAGGAATGCAGTCTGGTTGTTGACCTGCCCCATTACCATCACGAAATCAGGCCGCTTCGGGACGTGCAGTCGGTCCCCATCCTCAAGCACGATGTCATACTGCGTGTGGGCGAGCCTCCCGGCTGTATCGAGGCTGATAACGAGACGCCCGCTCGCCTTGGCGTTCCGAAGCTCCGTGAGAAGCTGATTCCCCACCTCGAGAGCCATCTGCCGCCGAGCCACGTCGGTGTTGCTCGTGTTCCTCGGGTTCGACACCGAGAGCCGCGCCAGATCGGCTTCGAGCTGCTCGGCCATGCGATCGAGCTGCTCGGCCTGGATGCCGCGCACCTGTTCCCTGGCAAAGACGGCTGCCGGAAGGTACGCCTCCTCGAGGAACCCACCGAAGCGTTGGATGACGCGGCTCAGTCGCTCACCCTCTTCAATAGGATAGCTTCCCGGAAACGCGACCTCTCCGGTCACATGGATGACCTCGTCATCCCGCCAGTTCGTGATGCGTCTGATGAGCAGCCGGTCATAGGACCTGAGCAGGATATCCGCATCATCGGAGCCCGCGAGTACGGACTCGAGATCCAGGACAACGTGATGCAGCTCCCGCCGCTCGCCATCGACAACCTCGTAGCGCGTGAGCTCCGCTTCGCGACGGTATGCGCTCTCCTTGAGATTACCGCCTGCGAAGACAAGGTCGCTGACCCGCATTCCCTCGAGGAACGGGTAGCTTCCTGCGTGGTTCACATCTCCTAGGATCCTGACGGCACCCCGACTGCGGAACTCCCAGATGGAATGAACGACCAGCTCATCCATGTCGGCGAGCTCGATATTCTCAGGACCGTCGTCGAGAACGCGCTCCAGATCCACTTCGAGTTTCGTGACGCTGAGATCGCTCGGGTCGGTCCGAAGAAGTTCCGCCTGCTGGAGCCATGCATCGCGCGTCAGACCGCCCGCGGCGAGAAGGAGATCAAGAACCGTCATGTCCTTCTTGTATGCGTATCTCCCGGGCGACCGCACCTCTCCGCGCGTGATGACATACGGCACGTCACGGAAGTGGGTCCGGTGAAACACGTAGACCTTGTCGCGCGCTCTGAGCTGGAGGTTGGCAGCTGGATCCTTCTTGATGAGAGCATTCTCAAGACTGAAGCTGATGTACTCCGGCTCACGGTCAAACTCGCTCTCGCGCTCGATGAGCCCGTACCGGAAGTAGGTCTCGGGCAACAGCTCCTCAGGCGAAGAAATCAGATCCAGGATGGTCATGCCGGAGAAGAATTGGCGTGTGCCCGGTCTGAGAACGTTGCCACGAAGGAAGACCACTTCTTCCTCGCGGTCAAGCACCGAGTAGATCTTGAGAAGGTCTCCCGCCCGCAGGGTCCATTCCTCAGTTCCCTGGAGACTCATGTCGTAGGTGACGCGCCGGTCGTCCTCCACCCTCTCCAGCTGAACAAGCCCTGAGTAGGCGTGCGGTCGAAGTCCTCCCGCGAGCTCTATGAGCTCCCGCGCTGTCATGGTCCCTTTCAGTTCGTAGATCGCTGGACGCAGAACCAGGCCGGCGACGCCGACAAGAGGTCCAACGGAAGGAACGAAGATAACATCTCCTGGCATCAGACGCGCGTCGCCCAACGTATCGCCACGAAGTAGCAGATCGTAGAGGTCGAGCTCGCTGATCGTTTGTCCGTCTCGCTTGAGCTGGACCCGTCTCAAGCTTCCGACCTTCTTTACTCCGCCGCATGTCAGCAGAGCATTAGTCATCGTCGAGAGCCCACTCACAGTGTAGCTTCCCGGCTGGAACACGTCACCGAGCGCGAAGATCCGTATCGACCTCAGGCGACCCATTGTGACGCTGGCCTCGACACCAATCATGCGCTCCTGTACCTCACGCACCACATACTTCAGGAGAACGTCGAAGGTCAGGCCTGCCACGTTCAACGGCCCAATGTCCGGAAGGTGAATTTGCCCCTCTCGGTCGACGATCAGTACCAACGAGAGATTCCGCTTCCCATAGAGCTGGAGTCTGATCTCGTCGCCGGGGCCGATGATGTAATCCGGACCCACAGGAATGTCGGTGGCCGGAGCGAAGGTCGACGGAGCGCCGGCGAAGAAGTCGTACCCAAACTGCTCGATTTCACGGTCCACTGTCAGCGGTTCCGATTCCTCGACGAACCCCAGCAACGCCTCCATGACAAACTGGGCATCCTTGGGAATCGCCTCCACTGGCACAGGTTGCGGCACCAGGTCGACCTCGCCCTCTCCGCTCTGAGCAAGTCTCTCTTCGGTGAGGCTCTTCGGAAGCTCGCGAGGCGCGACCGTCTCGGCGGGCGTACTGATATCCTTCTCAGTGGCCAGCGAAGCCTCTGCAGGAGCCCTTCCTAGAGACTCCAGGAGTCTCTCCCTCTCTGCCGGGCTCAATTGATCCAGTGCCTCGAAATCGGCCTGAGTCGGTGTCTGGCCCCACGCGTCAGCGGTCGCAAGTAGTACGAGCGCCGCGAAGATGACCAGCGACCAGCTCATCCAGCGTCGGCCTCTCATCTTGGCTGGTCGCATCATGTGTTTCTTTCTCTCCTTAATCGGAATACGGGTCGTCAAAGCGCGACGCACGACGTGCGGCAACATTCTCTGCGACTAGCTCACCCCAAGTCAAGAGCGCAACTCTGATCTGGCTGCACCGACCAGCTTCGTCCTCGGTTCCTGTCCGCGGGGATGCCAGACGGGAAGTATCCTCTTGGCTCTCGCGCTCCGTCTGGTCTCCACAAGCAGCGTCCCAATCGGGCCGAGGCAGCAAAGACCATACGAGAGATACGGGGCAATCCATGTAGGCGCGCACTGTATGGCGCGTCGGAACTCCTGCCGTGCCCTCGTGAGTTCTCCAGCGTCACGGTAGTGCCGCGCTAGCCTGTGGTGATTCCGGGCCGTGCGCAGCGGCACAAATTCCGTCAGGAAGGGGGCGCGCTCGACCGCCTTCTCGACGATCCGGGGCGCGTCCGACATGAGCCTAAGTTTGTCGGCAGAGAAGTTGTTCTCGTGCAGCCTGTGGATGGCAAGAGGTTCATCAACATAGGACATCCGGCACTTCTCAGCGAGCCGAAGGCAGATATCGAAGTCGTCCTCGCCACCCTTGATCGTCTCGTCAAACAACCCGACCTCGAAGAGGCGCTGCTTTCGGACCGTGACTGTAATAAGCGTGACAAAGTTGTGCACGAAGAGTTCTCTCAGTACCGTCGCGTGGTCCAGCCTCTCAATGTTAGACGGAACATAACCATGCTGCGCCAAGTAGCGACGCCCCTGACTCGGGTTCTCCACCACAACGTCAGAGAACACGAGGTCGACTCCCCTTGACTCATCGAGAAGAACAGGAAGCTGCACGGACAGTTTGTGCGGAAGCCAAACATCATCCTGGTCGAGAAACGCGACGTACTCGCTCGACGCCGCGCGAACTCCCGTGTTCCGTGCAGCCGCAATCCCCCTGTTCTGCTGATGCCGCTCTAATCGAACGACGCCGGTCGACTCGTATCCCGATACGATGTCGTCGCACGGCTCAGACGACCCATCGTCGACAACGATGATCTCGACTGGCGAACAGGATTGCACGAGCACACTTTCGATCGCGCCTGAGAGAAAGCGACGACCGTTGTAGTATGGAATGACAACCGAAACTAGCGTGCGGTCCTGAGCCCGGGCTAACATGGGGGTGGCCTCCTCCCGTGAGTTCGATAGGACGCGAATACGGTATCATCGAAGACCTGGTCGGTCAAGTCGCACGTGCACGCAGCAGAACAAAGCGACTCCGACATCACGAAGATGTCGGAGTCTCATGTTCATTATCATCGTGCCCCGCCTGGGCACACTTTTCACGGCCCTTTATCTTACAAGCGCCAGTTTCGCCGTCGCTGTCTCTCCGTCGCGCTCGTATCTGCAGAAGT
>CAZFRO010000005.1:103938-139967 GCA_964521425.1 uncultured bacterium | reverse complement strand
CTCATGACTCCATCCTCTCACGAAATGGAGTCTCCGGCAATCCCGGTACGGTTCACTGCCTCCTGCTAGCGGTACATCGCCTTGATCACTCCCCAGGAGATCTCCTCAACGGCCGTCGAGCAGTTCCCGCACCCGATGTACGTCGAGCCCAGATGCATGTCGAAGTCATTGTTCTCATGCAGACAGGGGGAGTCGGCACAGGCGAAGAAGTCGTCGGCGTAGATATCGCAGAGGAGCGGATCGACGGAGATGAGGTTGCTGCTTCCCAGAAGATCATCTCCTCCATCGTTCGCGTACGTGAGGCACCAGTTCGTCTCCAGATAGGAAGTCGGCTCGCAGTGGAGGCCCCTGCCCACCACTCCGTGGACCATGACGGACTGCTGGACAACCATGTGGTTGTAGTCAACGCCGCCCTTCGAGTAGATACCGGAGCCCTGCGGAGCCTCGTTGAAACAGAACGTGCAGTTCAGAATCGTCGGCTTCCCCTCATAGCTCGTGTCCGCGAAGAGCCCGCCACCAGCGAGGGTCGCGGTGTTGCGGATGAACGTATTGAAGGAGACACTCACCTCTGAGAAGGCGTTGATGTAGAGTCCGCCTCCTCGTACGGATGTGTTGTCGTAGAAGGAGCTGTTCTTGACCACGGTTCCGGATATTCTGTCTGGGTCAGGACTGCCGCCTGCCGGAGCAGAAGGCCCCGTCATACCGGCGTAGACAGCGCCGCCGCTGACACCCGACGAATTCCCCGTGAAGTCGCAGCTTGCGATCGTGGCCCACGTGCCGAACTTGACCGCGATCGCCCCGCCCTCCTGCCCGGCGCTGTTGCCCACGAATGTGTTCGATCTGATTATCGGCAGGGCGCCCATCGCGTATATGGCGCCTCCATCCGTATCGGCGTGGTTGCTCAGGAACTCACACTCGATGAGCTGGATCGTGGAATTGTCACCGATGTATATGGCGCCGCCGAAGCTGTCGGCGTGGTTGTCATCAAAAACGCAGTTGTGGAAGATCGGCCCAGAGCCTCCACAGAGGATGGCTCCGCCCATGTCCGCGTGCCCGCGCGTGATGGTGAACCCTTCGATCACACAGTGATGGTCCTCACCGTTCACGAAGCTGAAGGCGCGGTCGGCGTTCTCGCAGTCGATGACAGTCAGTGCGGGACTGTGCACGTCCTCAGACAGCAGAACGATGTGCGTGCCAACGAAGTCGATCTCCCTGTTGTCGGGACCGGTGTAAGTCCCCGGGGCCACAATGATGGTGTCACCCGAGTCCGCTACCGCGACTGCCGGCTTTATCGCAGAGAAATCACCACCACCGTCTATGTCTACGTGGATGACAGTGGCTGACACAGCCGTGGCCAGACAACACAGCAAAACCGCCATGATGGATGCATAGCGAAGCAAGACATACCTCCTCTTAGAGTGGAGGCGAGCCGTATGAGGGGATATCGACTACAGCAACCACTCTACCCCTTTTCGGGGGAGCGGTCAAGGTTCCAGACGGAGAATACCCGAACTTGGGAAGGCCGGGTCTCTCCACAGTCCACCTCGCGTCTCTTGGGCCTACTGCATGGTCATGTTGATCGCGCTCGTCACTTGCGCCCTGACGTAGCTGTTGGGATCGTATCCAGACTCGTCGATGTTCTCGCTGTTGAAGTAGTTGAGAGTGAGCGCATAGGCGCCGGCCGTGAGTTCGCTCAACTCACCCGCCGAGAACGCATACGATCCATCGTTCGCCGTCTCAATGCCCACGAAGCCGCCGCCCACTCCAACGATCGAGAGGAATACGTTCTCACTGCCCGTGCCGTTCCATGTCACGGTGAATCCGCTGAGAGATACGGTGCCGCTCATCGGTGGATCCGTGATGTAGGGGCTTGAGTCCGGAAAGTCGATCGAGATAGTGAAATCCGGCGCCTGAGCACCGCCGTCCACATCGTATGTGTAGGTCTCACCCTCAACAAGGAACGGGAGGGGGATGAACGGCGCGTACTTGTAGAGGGTCTCCGGAGCCGACCACAAGAGCGTGTACTCGTTGCATGTGATTCCGTCGACCATGATGGGGCTCGTCGGTGCACACGGAGCCACGGTGCTGTCAAACCACGCCTGAAGGAAGTCCGTAATGAAGGGGTCTCTCTCCGGGGATGTTTATGATGCCGCAGTGGACCTTGAGGGCGGCGAAGACGCCATCTGCGGATGTACCGATATCGACTGCGGCGACGAAGTCGGACAGGTGGTCGATCTCGGCGGACACCTCGTTGTTTGATTCGTTCACAGTCGAGGTCAGCGGCTCCCATCCACGGCCGTCGTCCGTGTATATGATGATCGAGTTCTCGTCCTCCCCGGCCAGATCACCCTCGTCGTATTCGAGTGTGACCGTTGCGGGGATCGTGAATGCTGTTCCCGATGGCTCAATGCTGTATGCGTCTGTTGCGAACTGCTTGCTGGCGGGTGGAGCGGCAGGAGAGTCGTTCTCCTCAAGGGAGAAGCCAACCGTCGCGGCCAGCGCTCCGGCGGGAATGACCAGACGCGCCTCGCCGTCCAGTTCAATGGTTCCACCGGCTGGACCGATGCTCTCTTCGGCTGTGTCCTGAGGGTCATCCGTGTCCGTTCCGCCGCTTCCAGAGGAACAGCCGAGGGCCAAGGCAAGTGCCGCCGTACCCAGCAGGAGAAGAAGTGCTGCGCGTTTCATGATCACTGTCTCCCTTCCACAAACCAACTGTGTTCACACGTTGCTCTTGTGTTTCACCGCATTGCGTCTACGTCGCATCGACGAGATGAGACTAGTGGGCAGATGAGCCGCCGTCAAGAGAGCACGGTAAATGTCCCCTCCACCTGCGGTGGTGGAGTGCATCAGAGGTGGGGGAGCGCGTTCGAGGATGCTGCTGTAACGATGTATTCTTGCCGTGTGGCACCGACTATGCTATTCTTCATCTAAGTCCTGCTACCCATACTCTCCTTCCGGGAGGCCTCGATGCCGAAGAATCATCTGACCTGTCTCTTGATCGCACTCGCGGTGTTCCTCACCGCAGCCACGGTCTTCGCCGACGCCATCATCGCCGACCACACCACATGCGGCGCCTTCGGGAACATCCCCGAGTCGGTCGTCGAGGAGATCCAGGAGCACTACAGGATCTTCTATGGCCACACGTCCCACGGAAGCCAGATCGTCACCGGCATGTCCATGCTGTACGATGAGGACGATCTCTTCGCATACAATTCTGGTGACACCACGATCTACCTGACTGAGTACAGCGATGATCTGGGGCATGTCGGGGACACCACGTGGGTTCCGATCACTCGGGCCTATCTCGACAATCCGTCGTACGACCTGAACACTGTGATGTGGTCATGGTGTGGAGGCTGCTCGGACAACACCGAAGAGGGGATCAACATCTACCTCAATGCGATGAACGATCTCGAACTCGAGTACCCGGGCGTGCTCTTCATTTATATGACCGGACATCTGGATGGTACCGGTCTCGCCGGCAATCTCTACGCGAGGAATAACCAGATTCGCGCCTACTGCGAGGCGAACAACAAGGTCCTCTTCGATTTCGCCGACATTGAGAGCTGGGATCCGGACGGGAACTACTACCCCGACGAGCATGACTACTGCGCATGGTGTACCGACTGGTGCGCCCAGCACTACTGCCCGGACTGCTATAGCTGTGCACACTCCCATTGCTTCAACTGCTATCAGAAGGGCAAGGCCTTCTGGTGGCTGATGGGGGCGCATCTGACGGGTATGAGTTCGGACGTCCACGACGGGACCGCTCTGCCACGCGCATCACTCGAGCAGAACAGCCCGAATCCTTTCAATCCGGTCACCGCGATCGGCTTCGTGCTTGATGGGCGATCACGTGTAACTCTGGATATCTACGATATGGCAGGCCGTCACGTGAGAACGCTCCTGAACACCGACGTGAGCGCAGGGGAGCAGACGATCAGGTGGGACGGAAGAGATGACGGCGGGCACGAGATGCCCTCCGGCTGCTACTTCTACAGCCTTGCCACAGATGACGTTCTTGAAACACGGAAGATGGTGCTCCTGCGGTAGTCCTGGGAGGACTACCGGATCACGATGAGCTTCGAACGGGCGCTTCTTCCCGCGATCGTGACCTCACAGAAGTAGACGCCGCTCGATGCGTACTCACCTCGAGCATCCTCAGCGTCCCAGTAGGTGTCTACGACCGGCTCGTTTGACCATCCGCGAGCCACCGTTCGCACAAGGCGACCAGAGGCGTCATAGATGCGGACCGCGTACTCCCAAGGCTCGTCTCCTCGAGACTGCCCGAGAGAAGCGGGAGGGGAGATGCGCAACGTGGTCCCGTCAGTGATCGGGTTCGGGAATACCCAGACCCGGGGCGTCGTTCCGGTCCCGGCAACGGCCTCCACAACCACGGACCGTTCACTCTCGTTCCCGGACTCATCTACTGCAGACACCGCATATCCGTACTGAATGCCGCGGATCGCGCTCTCGTCTGCGAACTCCAGAACGCCGGACGATACCTCCACAAGAAACGCCATGACCGTATCCATCTCGCTCCGTCTGTACAGGCGGTAGCCGGCGAGGTCCGGATCGTTGCACTCCGCCCACCTGATGGTGACGGCTCCCATGTCCGGGGTCACGGTCAATGCCTGAGGAACAGAGGGGGCGTTGTAGTCGCCTGCCTCCAGCGTCTCAAACGTTCCGTCTTCCGAGGAAGCCGGAGCTCCATTCGAAGCCACGGAGAAGGCTCTGAAGTGGTACTCGGTAGCCGAATCGAGGCCTGTCAGCAGCAGCTCGTGCTCGGTTACAAACGCCCCATCGAACATGGTCGACGTGTAGTCGGGGGATGTCCCGAACTGAACCTCCGACGTGGCCGGTCTGTCCGTGATCCAGGAGATTCTGGCATACGTCGGCCCCAGCTCGTACACGCTTACGTCCGCCATCTCAAGAGGGTTCTGGAAGCCAGGAGATCTCGTCTCAAAGAAGTGCACGTCGGACGTTGTTTCCTGCCCGTAGCCATCAGTGGCCACGATCCTGAAGTCGTAGTTGGTTGAGGGAAGAAGATCGATGAGTTCGATCGTATGAGCGGTGACGGCACCCAGCTCGTCGTCAGCCGCGAGGTCAAAGGCCAGTTCAACGCCGTACTCAACCCGGCACCAGGCCGGGTGCGATGTCGTCCAGTTGATCACGACCGACACGTCAGTTGTATCCGAGACCGCCACCGACTCAACGATCAGCTCCGGGGCGGGTACGATGACCGTGTGGTCCTGTGATCCTGCCACGAAGCCATGGTCGTCGATGCTCCAGGCTCTGAAGTGGTAGACCTCGTTCGAGAGCAACTCATCGACCGTGATGGAGTGGTCTGTCACCAGTTCCGGGAACAGCGGCGTGACGCTCCCGTAGTTCTCGTCCGAGCCATACTCAACGCGCGAGTCTGAAGGTCGATTCGTCGTCCACGTGAGAGTGACGAAGCCGACACCCGACTCCGAGGCGAGGTCTGTGATCTCGAGCGGGGATAGGACCGTCGCGAATGTGCCGGCGCCCGAGATACCAGGTATGCCGGCCTCTGTGACCGATCTCACGCGATAGTAGTACGTGGTTGTCTCATCCAGCCCCTCAAGCAGCATTGCGTGGCAGGTGACGTAGTCCGAGCTTGAAACCTCAGATCCGTACTCGGGCGTTGTCCCGTACTCGACGATCGAGGTTGCCGGCATGTTCGTGATCCACCCGATGATCGCGGAGTCCCAGCCCACGTGTTTCGGCATGACCTTGAAGAAGACCAGGTCATCGGGATGCCCAGGAGGCTGCGTCTCAAGCGTCATGTCGGGGGTCATGACCTGGTCTCCTCCGAGGCTCGTGCAGACGATACGGTAGTGATAAAGGGTTGCCGGTGAGAGATCGATGAGGACGGCCAGATTGTAGGCCTCGAAGTAGTCACTGAGCTCTATCGACATCCCGTAGTCTTTCGTCAGTCCGTATTCGACGATGGCCGTTGCCGCGACCGTCGTGTTCCAGGAGATAGTCGCTGTGAGCGATGTGGTGTCGATGACGGCCACATCGAAGATCTCGAGGTCTGATGTCTCAGTCGTGGCCACACCGTCCACCGAGACTGCAGTCTGTCCGTCGGCGTCAGTGCTCCATGCCCTGAAGTGATACGTGATTCCCGGCTGAAGCCCGTCGATCACGACGGAGTGCTCGCTTACGAACTCGGGATCGAGAGGAGTGGCGTTCCCGTAGAAGTGGTCCAGGCCGTACACGACGCGCGAGTCGGCCGGCTCGCTGGTGGTCCAGTTCACGGTGATGGAATGCGTCGTCGGATCCGACGACCCGAAGTTGCTGATCCTCAGGTGGGGAGCATCCGTTACGACCGTGTAGTCGCCGGACTTCGTCGTGTTGTCGAAGGCGTCCATCGAGACCGCGCGGTAGTGATAGAGTGTCTCAGGCTCCAGAGGGAAGATGTAGACGGCGTGGATCGTCGTCAAGCCCCCGACAGGGATCGTTGTGCTGCCGTAGGAGTCTGTCGTTCCGAATTCAACCTGCGATGTCGCCGGTCGGTCGGTGTTCCAGCAGATAAGCGCGTATGTATCGGACACCGCGCACGCCGCCACATCTGATATCTCAGGAGGCGCGGGCGTTCCGACCCAGATCGTGACGGGTGAGCCCTCTTGGTTCTCATCCGTGGAGAACGTGAGAATACCAAGCTCGTCCGACTCGATGGGGTCGGGAGTAAGCAGCGAATCGTCGCACGTGACGGCGAATTGCGTATTGGGGGTCATGCCCACGATGATGTGCGCACGAGAGTCTGGTTGAGTCTCCGGGTTGGCCGAGGCAGTGCCTGCAAGTATGAAGCACAGTGCCAGGATCGCGAGAACCTGCCACGCTGCTCCACACAGCATCACACACGAGCCACGTGCCGCGCCGCGCGAAAAGACGAACAAAAACCTCTCCCTAGCCTGAGTTGCGCGGAGTATATGCACGAGCAAGAAAGCTGTCAAGCATTTCCTTGCCATGCGGCGCTCCAAGGCAAACGAGCGCCGTCACCCCCACAATGTAGTCGTAATGCTATCGAATGCCAGAAGTGGGCCAGTCAGATCGCTCGCATCCTTCATGATGTCATGAAGCCGATTTCATGGTGCCATGACGCGACGGGGCGGAGCCTGGCGTGCGAGTCAGCGGGTTGCGCCGGCCGTCAGTCCCTCGACGATCTTCCGCTGAAACAGAGCCACAAGAAGGAGTACGGGGGCGATGCTCACGATCGTAGCAGCGGCGATCGTGCCCCACGGCAACTCGTGCAGTCCGGCGAAGAGGGCCAGCGCCACGGGCACTGTCCTTGACTCGGGTGTGGAGGTCATGATGAGTGCGAAGAGGAATTCGTTCCATGCGAAGATGAAGATGAGAGCTGCGGACGTGAAGAGGCCTGGGGCCGAGACGGGCAGGATCACCCGCAGGAAGGCCTGCGCAGGCGTGCAACCGTCAACAAGTGCCGCGTCCTCGAGGCTTCTGGGAAGCGTCGAGAAATAGTGGGTGAGAATCCACACCGCAAGGGGAAGCGACATCAAGGTGTAGGGGAGGACGAGCGCCGGGTAGCGCCCTATGAGCGAGAGACGAGCCATGGCGACGTAGAGCGGACCGATCATCCCAATCGCGGGGAAAATGGCGATTCCGAGGAAGACGGCCATGATCAGTTCCTTCCGCTTCACCTTCAGGCGGGCAAGTGCGTATGCGGCCGGGGAGGCGAGAGCCAGCGTGAGGAGAGTCGTGAGCGATGCCACGATGAAGCTGTTCAGGATGTTCCTTGGAAACTGACCGGTCTCGAAGACCGCGCGGAAGTTCTGGATCACGGGTGGGCGTGGCCAGTAGTCCGCCGGCATCTTGTAGATAGCCGAAGGGGCAGAGAGACTGATGTTCAGGAGCCAGTAGAAGGGGATCAGACACGCGGCGGCGATCGCCAGTCGTGCGATCCACAGTCCTGTGCTGCTCAGTCTTATCCTCTTCATTCTATACAGTCTCCCGCGAGGCTTTCAGGAGCTTCAGAAGACCAAGGCTTATGAGGAAGACGATCAGAAAGAGAGCAACCGTCATCGCCGATCCGTAGCCCAGGTCCGAATAGCGGAACAGCATGCGATATATATAGACAGAGAGTGTTTCCGTCTTGGTGGCGCCGCCGGTCAGCACCCACACGATGTCGAAGACGCGAAACGCATCCATCGTTCGAAAGAGAAGCGCGATCGCGATGAATGGACGCAGCAGGGGCACCGTCA
Source organism: uncultured bacterium (assembly GCA_964521425.1). Lineage (GTDB taxonomy): Bacteria > Joyebacterota > Joyebacteria > Joyebacterales > Joyebacteraceae > Joyebacterum. The sequence continues at coordinate 131,721 of CAZFRO010000005.1, read as the reverse complement.
CGAATCGGAACTGATGCCATCTTCCGGCGCCGTCCAGCGAGGCCGCCTCGTAGTACTGATCGGGAATCGACTTGAGCCCAGCGAGGAGGATGATTGCCACGAAGGGTGTGGTCTTCCACACATCCGCGAGGATGATCGAACCCATGGCGAGACCCGGCCCGAGCCAGACCACAGGTGCGTCTATCGCACCGAGCTTGACCAGAACAGAGTTCAGAAGCCCCATCCTGTCGTTCAGGATGAGCGACCACATCGTCGCAGCCACGACAGTGGGAAGCGCCCACGGAAGCACGATCGCTGTGTTCAGAGCGGCGCGTCCGCGACCGATCCGGTTGAGCACGAGCGCCGCCGCGAGTCCGAAGGTAAGCTCGAAGCCAACCGATATGACTGTGAAGTAGATGGTCTGCCAGAAATCCTGCAGGAATGTGGCGTCAGCTGCCAGTCTTGCGAAGTTCTCGAGCCCGGCGAATCCTCGCTCATCCGCGAACTTCATGTTGTAGTGCGTGAAGCTGAGAACGAACTGGCTCAGGACCGGGAACGCCCCGAGAAGCGCCACGAACACCAGCGATGGCGCGAGCAGCCAGACCGCCAGGCGGCTCTCTCGTCGTCTCTTCCTCGGCCTTGCCCTGCTCACACCGCTTCTCCCTGAGCGTCGTGGTTGGCCTAGCGTGACAGGATCGCGGCCATCTCGGTCACTATGCTCTCGGCAGCGGCGTGCGAATCGAACTCACCTGTGAGTGCCCTGTGGACGTTCTCCTGGATGATGTCGGACGCGATCGGGTAGTGAGGCGTTCTCGGTCGGTTGCGCGTGTTCTGGAAGACGTCGAAGAAGTCGCTGTAGTGTGGGTTCGCGGCGAGAACGTCCGGGTCGCCGTACGAACTCCTCCTGGTCGGCAGGTATCCCCCCTCAATCGCCCGGAGGCTAAGCGAGCGTTCGCCCGTGATGAACGCGAGGAACTCAAACGCCTCTTCCGGGTGCCGGCTGTAGGCGGAGACGGCGATGTTCCAGCCACCGATCGTGGAGTAGCCCGTCTCACCCTCCACATGGGGGAGAGGTGCGATTCCGATGGTTCCCTTGACCGATGACTCCTCGTCTTCTGCGATGCTCCAGACGTAGGGCCAGTTTCTCAGGAACAGGACCTGACCTTCCGTAAAGAGCCGTCGTGACTCCTCTTCCTTATAGGTGAGGACGCTTGCCGGAGAGATCCCCGTCTCAATGAGCTCTCTAATGAAGTCAATCGTCGACTCAACGTCCCTCACCGCGCGCTCCGGCGAATCGCGAAGCGTCTCCGCGGAGATGTCACCCCCCCGGCCCCACAGAACCTCGAGGAAGTTGCAGACCAGACCCTCATACTTCGCGCCCTGCCAGATGAATCCCTCGATCCCGGCGGGGTAGGCGACGCTCGTGCAGGCACGTGTGAACTCGCTCCACGTCTCAGGAACCGGGAGTCCGGCTTTCTCGAGGAGGTCGCTGCGGTAGTAGAGGAGTCCTGCGTCTGTGAACCACGGCACCGCGTAGGTCGTACCCTCGTACATAACGCTCTCAAGAGGTCCCGACAGGAACTCCTGTTCATCGAAGAGACCGGCCGGTATCGGCCGTATCCACCCTGCGCGCGCGAACTCCGCCGTCCAGATGACATCGAGACTGTAGAGATCGATGCTCGACTCCTGAGCGGAGAGGTAGGTGACGTAGGCGTCGTGTTGCGTATCCGTATTGGCCGGCATGACCTGAAATGTGACCTCGACGTCCGGATGAGAGGCATTGTACTCCTCGATCAGTGCGGCGGTGGCTCCGGATGGGTCCTGCCCCGCTGCGAAGATCATCCTGATGACGCCGTCGTCTTCCGTCGAACACCCGACGAGAAAGCAGATCGACAGAACGACGCCTGCTCCAGCCAGAGCTGTCAGTTTCCGCATTCTCCGGTCCCCCTTCAGATTGCCAGCTTGATGTATGACTGTTCACGGTCATGCTATAGACCGCGCGACACGCTGTCAATGTGAACTGCACGCAGGGGCCTCTTGCGCTTGGGCGCCGCTCCCCTGAGATGCTATACTCGAGGCAGTGCATGATAGAGCGGCATGGAACCAATGCGTCGCCTGGCCTTGTTTTCCTGGAGGTACTCTTGATCCACACTGTCTGCGAGACCGGAGGAAGATCACGGGGGAGACGTCGACTCCGGATCCTCCACCTGGGAATCCTGCTTCTCGTGGCCGCCGTGTTCCTTTCCGCCTCAGACGCCGCGGGTTTCTGGGGCTGGACGCGCACGGAACCCTCGGAGAGCGTCGAGATTGAAGCGAGCGACGAAGCGAGCGACGAACCGGCTGGACGCTGGCGCACGGCCAGACCGCGCGACCGCAAACCGCTCACCGAGGAGCAGCAGCGCGAGATCGAGCGTCTGCAGTCTATCGGGTATCTGACCGGCTCACAGCCGGCCCCCTACCGGTCAGGCGTCACGACGCACGACTCCAAGCTGAGCCTTGCTGGGGTGAATCTCGTTGTCTCCGCGCACAGACCGGGGGCCGCGCTCATGGATATGAACGGGACGGTTCTCCATGAATGGAGCCTTCCCTTCTCCGAGGCCTGGCCTGACAGACTGGACGATGCCACTGAGGAGAGCGCACAGTCGTGGAGGTATGCACAGCTGCTTGAGGACGGGAGCATTCTGGCCGCCTTCGAAGGACTTGGTCTCATCAAGGTGGACAAGAACTCGAGGCTGATCTGGGCCAGGGACAATGGCGCACACCATGATCTCGACGCCATGGATGATGGAACCATCTATGTGCTGACGCGGGAAGCACACATCGTCGCGCGGCTGAATTCAGCAAGCCCCATTCTCGAGGACTTCGTCGAGATTCTCGATCGAGAGGGCAGAACGCTCAAGCGTGTCTCCTTGCTCAAGGCGTTTGAGAAGTCCGAATTCGCCAACGCTCTTGGTGTGCTCGGCATGCGGAGAGTTGGAGATATCTTCCATACGAATGCCATCGAGGTTCTGGACGGGAGTCTGGCCGATCGCATTCCCGCCTTCCGAAAAGGCAACGTTCTCATCTCCCTCAGAAAGCTCAGTCTCGTGGCGGTCGTGGATCTCGATCAGGAGAAGGTGGTCTGGGCGCACGCAGGCATCTGGCTCGAACAACACATGCCCACGATGCTGGGTAACGGGAACATGCTTGTGTTCGACAATCGAGGGGACAACGGTCGCTCGCGGATCGTTGAGTTCAACCCCGTGACACAGGAAGTCGCGTGGGTATACAAGGGCAGCAAGGGCAACGATTTCTTCACCCGCATGTGTGGGGCTAACCACCGGCTCGCGAACGGCAACACGCTGATCGTCGAATCGGACTTCGGCCGCGCCTTCGAGGTCACGCGCTCAGGCGTCATCGTCTGGGAGTACGTGAACCCCGAGCGAGCCGGCAACAAGGATCACCTCATCGCCACCCTCTTTGATGTTGTGAGGCTCCCGCCATCCTTCCCGATCTCCTGGGCATCTGGACGCCAGCCGCCCCGGCCTTGATCATCACAGCCTTCGGATATTCTGACTGACGCGCACGGACCCGCAGATCCGTGCGCGTTCGTACAGGTGCCGGAGAGGACAGCGCGCGATCTCGAGAAGAATCGGGGCCGCGCGCGCGTCTGTCGGTGTGAGAGCAGGCCACATCTGACCTGCAGGGAAGAGGAGGGAACATGAGAGACAGAATGAGAGCGACAATAGCGCTCCCCTTCATCATCCTTCTGGCTGGAATCATCCTCCCTCTCCTGTCCGACGCCGGGTCCGATCGTCCGGACGAGGCACGCGAGACAGGAGTGGCGAGCTACGCCGGCAGGACGGCCGCTGAGTGGGAGGTGCTTGCCACAAGGTCGGCCGAGCGCGGAGCCTACGACAGAGCTCTGTCGTGTGCCAAGAGTGCGGAGCGAGTTCAATCCGGCGAGCAGTTTGTCGGGCTCCTGAAGGACATCAGGGCGCTCAGGTGGCGCTCGCGCGAGATTGAGAGATCACGAGAGCGGTTCTTCGCCGGAGACGTGGTGGTGGCGTCGCTCGATGACCCGGCCGCGTTCATCCCGGCCCACAGAGTGACGGTCGCTCTCCCCGGAGAGAGCCTCTGGACGATCGCGACCACCATTGTGGCGACCGAGCGCGGGGAGCTGGCGCGGGATATGTCTGACGACAATGGGGACGTCTACATTGTGTGGGACGGTCTCACGGAGCTGAACGGCGTGCGAGAGCTTGAGGTAGGGGAGTGGGTGCTTCTGCCGATTCCCAGGGAAGAGGTCGAGGGGCTCCGTCACCTCGCACTCGAGGCCGCCCTCGAGCATCAGTTCGCTCTGGCGGATAGCACAGCAATGGAGGCAGTGCGTCGCGGGGAGCCAGAAGAGCTACTCGGAACACTCAGCGACAGGAAGCGTGAGTGGGAAGACAAGCTCGTGACCGAAGCCCAGGCGACCGTTGAGCGAACTCTCGGACTGTCGCGCGTGTCCGAACATGGGGAGCTTGTCGACGCGCTCCGAGAAGCGCACCGCGCTCTCGATGAGGCCGAAGGATTGTCCACAGGCATCCAGTACGAGCAGTTTCTCGTCGCCGTCGAGGCGATGATCGCGGAGGCGGAGAGGTTTCGATTCAGAGAGGACGGCGCCGTCCGCATCACGAAACCGGCAGGGGAAACATACACCGAAGCTGCCAGAGAGGCCGTCGAGTGGCTGTTGGAGAGAAGCCTTGGGACTACAGGCGCATCCTATCCGCACTCGGCGGACAAGACCGGTGACCAACTGGCGTGGGCAGCGTTCCTGAAGAGCGCCTGCGATCTCGCAGAGAGCGAGGGGATTCACTTCACTGCGCTTCTGGAGAACGTGGATGCGGACTCGGAGATACTGCTTCCGAATCCCGAGCTGTATTTCGCCTCCCGGTGACGATTGGACGGCATCGAAGGACTCCCGGAAACAAACGAGACCCGGAGAGTGCTCCCTCCGGGCCTCGCGTATAGCTGCTGCTACTCTTCCTGACATGCCCGTCCGGTGTGCTGCCTTCCCGACCTGTTCTTCAGGTATGCTACCTTCCGGACACGCTCTTCAGGTACTTGAAGTAGTCGCTGTCGGTTGTCAGGATGATTGTGCTCTCCGGACCCATGGTCTCCTTGTAGCTCTCGAGCGTACGGAGGAACGAGTAGAACTCCGGGTCCCGACCAAACGCTTCGGCGTAGACCCTCGTCGCCTCGGCATCGGCGTCGCCGCGAACCTCCTCTGCGATGCGGTAGGCCTCGGAGGTGATGCGCTGGAGTTCCTTCTCCTTCTCTCCGCGGATCTCAGCGCTTTCTCCCTCGCCCTCTGATCGATAGCGCTCAGCGATACGCTGCCGCTCGGAGATCATGCGCTCGTAGACCTTCCTTCGCACTTCCTCCACGTAGTTGATGCGCTTGATCTCAACATCGATAAGCTCGATTCCGTAGCGGGGCATCTGTATGGCGGCGCTTTCAAAGATCCGATTCGCGATCTCCGCCCTTCCCATCTCGATCACTGCCTGCTCCGTCACGGCCTCAAACGACTCGTCCTCCTGCATCTCGCGATTCGTGTTCCTCACGACCTCTATGAGATCGTGGCTCGTGATCAGATCTCTTGTCACGGCATCGATGACGTCGTCCAGGCGCGCGTGCGCGCCCATCTCACTCGATACCGACTGCATGAACTTGAGCGGGTCGGTAATCCTCCATCGAGCGAAGGTGTCGACCCATATGTACCTCTTGTCCTTGGTTGGAACCTGACTGGGGGTTCCGTCCCACTCGAGCACGCGCTTGTCGAACACGTTGACGGTCTGTATGAACGGTACTCTGATCCTGAGTCCGGGCGAGGTGATGGGTTCACCGATCGGCCTGCCGAACTGGGTCACCACGATCTGTTCTGTCATGTCGACGACGTAGAGCGAGCTGCTCAGAATGATGAGCGCAAGGACCGCGAGACCCAGCATGATCATTACTTTGTTTGCGTTCATTGCTGGCCCCCTTTCGCACCAAGCTGTAGAAGTGGGATGAGGCTCTTGAGCTCCGGATCGATGATGTACTTGTTCTCGATGTTCGGGATGATCTCCGTCATGACCTCGAGGTAGAGACGTCGCTTGGTGACATCACGAGCTCGCGAGTACTCCTTCCAGACGGCCACGAAGCGCTCGGCGTCGCCCTGTGCCCTGTTGACACGGGCGAGAGCATAGCCCTCCGCATCCCTGATCAGCCTCTGCGCTTCACCCTCGGCGGCTGGGACGGCCCTGTTGTACTCGGACCACGCTTCGTTGATGAGACGTTCGCGCTCCTGCTTCGCCTGGTTGACCTCGTTGAATGCCGGCTTCACGGGGTCAGGTGGGTTGACGTCCTTCAGGTTCACAGTCACTATCTCGATGCCTGCCCCATATTTGTCGAGAAGCTCCTGCATGAGGAGGGCAACCTCATCGGAAACCTCACGTCTTCCGATCGTGAGTACCTCCGTGACACTTCTGTCGCCCACTATCTGTCTCATGGCCGCCTCTGACACGTCCCTCAGTGTCTCCTCGACTCCGCGCACCTTGAACAGGTAGAAAACGGGGTCCTGTACTCTGTACTGGACGATCCACTCGACAACCGCGGAATTGAGGTCGCCCGTCAGCATCAGTGATTCCCCGGAGAAGTCACCCCGCCTGTACGTCGTGCGCACGCCGGCCCGTGCCGTGGCGAATCCGAACTCCTGCTTGAACACGTGCTTCACTCGAACCTTGTGGACCTTCTCAAGCGCGAACGGCAGCTTGGCGTGAAGACCGCTCGGGACGGTCCGGTTGTAGTTTCCCATCCTCTTGACCACACCGACCTCGTCTGTGGCGACCGAGTAGAACGTCGTAGTGAGAAAGATGATGCCGAGCACTGCGAGCGCGATCAAGCGCCACGCTTTCGTGTTGATGGGGGGGAACTTGATCTGGGGTGTGTTGTAGACCCTCGTCCCTGGATCGTACTCCATGCATCGCCCCTTCCGCTTGACGTGGAGGTAGCTGTTCCGTGCTCCAGGCAGCTCGTGCTCCAGGAGCTCCGACTGTCCGATTGCGAGCCTATACTAGTGGGTCGTACAGATCGGCGCAACAGCCATCGAGGCACAGTACTCCGGAGGAACGCGGTGCGTGGGTTCACAGGTGGCGCCGGTCCCGGACGTCCAAGAGAAGGGCGTTTTCGGGACATGGTCGACGGAGTGAACGGATGGTGGGTTCCTTTCTTGACGACTAGGAGCGCGTGTGATAATCTTGAACATAGTGATGAATCGTGCACGAGGTCGCGTGGAGTATCTCCAGTTGGCCTTGTGCTGGTATTGAAGTTAGCAGCCTGGAAGCACCGATCCTGAAGGGGGATCATCATGAGACTACTGGCTATCGCAGCGGCTGTGATGCTCGTTCTCGCGAGCGTGGCATCGGCCACGGTGTTTCTGTACGAGGACTTCGAAGCTGAGGCGAGGGGATGGGTGACGCACGGTCAGATCAACGGTGAGCCAGGTTCGCTCTGGCACCTCGAGGATCACCGCGCCTATGAGGGACAGCAGAGTGCTGCGTACAACACGGGTGGCCCAGGCTACAACTACGACATAGGTGACAACCGGGGTATCCTTGTATCTCCCTGGCTCGACCTGTCGAACGCGACAGAAGTCTATCTTGATTTCTACTCTTGGCTCGACACGGACGACTGCCCGTTGCCGCTCGATCTGACGCTTGTGATGCTTCGCGCTGAGGGGCTGCCTTGGATTCCTCTTTTCCCGGACATCCAGGTGTTCCCGCAGGAGCAGTGGAATCACCTCGGAGCCGACGTATCGATGCTGGCGGGTGTGGAGCAGGCGAGAGTCGGATTCCTGTTCGATAGCCTGAGGCCGTATTTCAACTACGGTGAGGGCTGGTATCTCGACAACGTGACGATTTGTGGTGAAGGCCTGACACCACCACCACCGGTGCCGGAGCCTTCGACGCTTCTCCTCCTCGGAACCGGTCTTATGGGACTCGGCGCCGTGGCAAGGAAGCGCATCCGCAAGTAGCGCGCAGGTAGCATCGCGAAGATTACTGAGAGGCAGGGACATCGTGTCCCTGCCTCTTTTCATTGGTGTGCGCTTCCGCCCCGCGTCTCAGGGGAGTGACGTTTTCTTCGGTGCGCATCTCAGGGGAGTGACATCTTCTTCGGTGTGCGTCTCAGGGGAGTGATGTTTTCTTCTCTCGCAGATGGGCGATTGCGTCGGGGATGTGTCTCAAGACAAGAGGAACGACAGTGACGAATGGACCCCAGAGATCGGCGCCGCGTCTTCCCATTCCGTAGGCGAGAGCGACCGTGAGCAGGACCGCCACGCTACCACCGACGTAGAGACTGCCGGTTGCACGCATGAGGATCAGCGCCACGACCAAACCGGCTCCTACCGGAAGCGGAAGGAATGCGGCGACGGCGCCCGCCATCGTTGCAGCGCCGCGTCCCCCCTTGAACCCGTAGTAGATGGACCAGTTGTGTCCAACGACCGTCGCTGCTCCGCACGCGATCTGGAGGCTGAAGGGCGCACCGGCAGCGCGGGCGACGAGCACGGGCAGAAGCCCCTTCGCGATGTCCAATATCAGTACCGCGATTCCCACACGAGCGCCCAGTGCGCGTCCTGCATTCCTGGCGCCGAGATTGCCGCTGTCGACAGTTCTCAGGTCGATGCCGGAGAGCGCGCGACAGATGATGTGGGCGGGTGAGATGGCGCCGAACAGATAGGATCCCGCGACGAGCAGGAGGTTCTGCATGGGTCTCTCCTTCAAGAGCTTCGTCCCGCGTGGCGAGCAAGTCACGCCACGGCCAAGCTCGACCGGCTGAGCATGAAGGCTAGCACCTTGGGACGATTGAAGCAATGTAGGGAATATCCTCGGCTCCGCCGACGGGTGGGGGCAGAGCTTCAATCGTGCCGGCGCCGTGGCTTGACGCATGGCTCACAGGCTGATAGTGTCAATAGTAGCGACTGGGGACCCGCCCGGGAATCGCGTCTTGAGGAGATCCCATGGCCATACGCAGCAGGGTTTCAGTCCGTATCGCACCTCTCATCTCTGTCATCGCATGTGCAACCGTCCTTGTGGTCCTCCTTCCTCCCGAACTCATGGCACGGCCTCGTGTCGATTTCACGATGACCGTTCGTGATGACATCCCATTGCCAGGGGAGGTGCTCGCCTGCCCACCCGACTCGGTTGTTGACCGGACGTTCGAGGCGATACTCTCAGACAGTTTGGGAATCGACTACGCGTCACTGGATGAGAGCGGGCGCCGTCTCTACCGCGAGCGTTTCTGGACAGTGAACGATCCGACGCCGACGACGGATGAGAATGAGCTACACCACGAGTACATGCTGCGGCTCACGTATGCGCTCGCCAATTTCTGTCCTCATGATGCTCTTGACTGGGACGAACGGGGAGACATCGCGCTCAGATTCGGTGTTCCTCCTTCCCGCTCGTTCTTCATGGGGGATGTCCTCGCGTACGTCGACCCTCCTGCCGAATTCTGGGTCTACCCGCGGATGGGTATGTCAGTGCGCTTCATCGATCCGGCTCTCAAGGGCTGGTATCAGGTAGGAACGGACATCAAGTACCTCACGGACGGCAGGGGACCGGGATCCAGTCAGGTCAAAGGCCCGATCGAGTACGGCTGGGGCAAACTCGAGGCGGAGGGGTACCGGGTCATTCACGAGGTCCCCACAGCATACGAATACCAGCAGCTGGCGGAGCCGCTCCTGCTTCTCTATGAGGTCGTGACCGCCGCCGGGCTGGATGGAGCTACCGATGTCGCCGTCAACTGGCAGGTGCCAATGAGCCAACTGAGCTTCTCAGAGGCTGAGGGCGGCGGACTACGAGCGTCGATCCTGAAGCGTATCAGGATACTGAGTGCGGACAACGATGTTCTGAACAGCCAGGTGAGGCAACAGGCGATCCACTGTGAGTGCCAAGAGGCTCTGGCGAGCGGTCTCCTGATCACGGATGAGTGGCGCGTGGACATGCAGCCCGGCGAGTACACGATTGCCATCTCGGTGGAGGACTCGTTGAGCGGAAGGCGAGGAATCGGCCGGAGCAGCGTCCACGTGCAGGACTACACAGCACAACGTCTGCTCATGAGTGACATACAGCTTGCGACCGAGGTCGGTTCGGGGGACAGGTTCCTGCGCATGGGACGGATGGTCGTCCCGAAGCCGGTGCATGCCTTTCTGGCGTCCGGTGAGCTGGTGATCTACTTCGAACTCTACGGCCTGGCCGAGGACAGGAATGGAGGTTCGCGGTTCACGATCACAACGAAGATCGAGGGGCGCGAGTACCGAGCCCATCAGAGCTGGTTCCAGAGGCTTCTCGGTGTTCAGAAGCGGGCCGTGTCCTCGAGAGTCGTTGCGGTGGGCGACGCACCCAGCACGCAGCACTGGTATTCCGTCCTGCTTGAGAACATGAAGACGGACATCTACGATCTCCTGATCGTCATCAAGGATGTGAACTCCAGGCAGGAGGTCTCGAGAATCGTCTCGTTCACGGTTGTAGAGGAATAGGCAGCCCCAAGCGACCTCTGCGGCGTGGCTCAGTGCGTGGCGCCGCCTGGTCGGTAGGGTCCCCATGCTTGACCGCGGAAGAAAGATGTGTTATCCTCTAACATAGGAATAGAATGAATCGATGGCGTCCGGGCGATCTTATCGCGCGCCAGCGCGTTCGATAGCCCTCGCCTCACGGGTCAACGTATAGGAGGGGTTGGATGAGAAAGAGCTTCTTCATTGTCGGGTTCATCATCATATCGCTTGCATCGTCGGCGCTTGGCACCGAGTACCAGACGGTCGACGCGTACAAGAACTGCATCGGCGTTCGCTCGCTGAATGCGGCCTTCACGTCGAACCTGATGCCCGGCGACACGTACACGGTCACTGTGACGGGAGATGCCAAAGCAAGCATGTACCCCGATTCCGACTACGACGGCGTCTTCCTCTACTACTACGACGGCACAGCTCCCGTTCATCCGAAGATGGTTGTCGTCAACAAGGGTGAGGAGCATACGTTCGTCGCGAGTGGGGGCGACTTCTACGCATTCCTGGTCGACAAGTCGATGAAGGACACGGCCGACAACAGCGGATCGATGACAGTGACGATCACCGGTGAGCCCGGATTCCGCGAAGAGCTCACCGTCAACGCGCTGTTCAATTGCATCGGTCTCTTCGAGTTCGGCGCCGCGAAGAAGTACCTCACAGGCGGGAATACGTATACCACGACCGTTACCGGCGACGCCGCAACGAACGGCGACCCGACCGGCAATTTCGATGGAGTCTGCCTCTTCTACAGACACATCAGCAGGCCGTATCATCCCATTCTCGATGTTCTCGAAGTCGGTGATTCGAGGCTGATTACGCCGCACAGCACCGGGTGGGTCTTCTGCTTCCTGCTTGACGAGACGGTTGACGCGATGGGCAACAACACCGGATCGATGCTTCTGTCTTTCGAGGAAGAGACAGCGGTTGAGGAGTCGAGCTGGGGCAGTGTGAAGGCGATGTACCGCTAGTCGCAGCCGATCCTCATGGCGTGCACGCGACTGCGGAGTGCATGTACTGCACCGACCGACACGGACTGATCGGCACGACTGATCTGCACGACAAGAGGGGCCCGCCAACTTGGACGGACCCCTCTTCTTTGGCATCGATTACGCATTCCGCACCAGCAGTATCGGTGAAGGGCCGCTTCTACGAAGGGCCGCTTCTGCGAAGCGGCTGCTGATCAGCGGAGGAGCACCACCTTGTGGGTATCCTCGCGCGCTCCCGCCTCCAGGCGGATGAAGTAGACTCCGCTCCCAACGGCGTATCCACCGCTGTCCGTACCGTCCCAGGCGAACACGTGGTTGCCGGCGGGAACCTCGCCGTCGTGCACTGTCTTCACGAGACGCCCTGAAGGACTGTAGATCCTTAGCCGTACCGGACCCACCTCTGGCAGCGCGAGGTGCATCGTCGTCGCCTGGTTGAATGGATTCGGGAAGCATGGATGGAATCGGAAGACCGAGGGGACTGGATCGTCGAAGACCCCAGTCGACGAGAGATCCACGTGGAGATCGTGCCGGAGCACTGCGTTGTATGAGCCTCCACCGGCCTCCACCTCGATCCAGAGCGTGAGCAGTGTGTCATCCACGGCGTCGGATATCTCGATCGCGAACGCGTCGGCCGCGCTGCTCTCAGAGCTTCCCACACTGATATCCGGAGAGCTTCCATCGGCGTCGATGATGGTCACGAGTCCCTCATTCGATGTGAGCATGAGCGTCACCCCGGTTGCTGCAGCCTGACCATTGTTGGTCAGCGTCACGGACAAGGTCGCCGTTTCCCCGGGGCCGATCTGACCGTTTCCATTGCCAAGCGTCGTGTCGTCAAGCGTGACATCTGTCAGCACGATCCACGGAAGGCTTGGCTCACTCGGTGGCGTTGTTGTGAAGAGAATCGCGGTACCGTCAACGAGCGGTGTGGCGCTATCGTTGTAATCACCGTCGAAGAGGTACTCGATCCCGTAGCTCTCATCGGGGCTCTCGATCCCGACCGTACACTCCATCGGATTCGTCACGGTCTCGTACTGCACGAAGATCATGCCGTCGTCCGTGGGCGTCGGGTACTCGGACTCCTTCAGGAAGACGATCTGGAACGTCTCGGTGTCCGACGTTCCGAAGCGGGGCACCTCATCGAACTGGATGATGAACCTGCTGCCTGCGGCGTCATACCACTTGTAAATATCACCACCGGCCGACGGGTCAAGGTCATCCCAGAACATGGCAATCATGTTCTCGGGACCATCGGTGCTTGGGATCTCCGAGTTGTAGCCGAATCGGTAGTCCTCTGCACCCATCGAGATGAACCCGTTCGAACAGACCGACATCTGCATGTAGCTCGTGCCGTAGTGCTGGAAACTGAAGGGCATGTTCACAAGCGCGATCGCGTCGTCTTCGTCCGTGATCTCCGTGATGAGATTCCCGGGGCCTGGTGGTGCGATGTCGTACCAGTCGAAGGCAGGCGCCCCTCCGTAGGTCGAGTCACTTGAATCGAACGCGTAGTAGCCGTAGTCGTCGGGTCCGGTCACAAGAGAAGCCGTCGGTCCCGAGATGATGAGATCGAAATCGAGGGTCTCGACATAGGCGTAGGAGTGGCCCTGTCCACCGAGAACAAGTCTGAGAGACACGCTTGTGTCGTTCGGAGCCATTGGAGATATCTGCAGCACGAAGGGCGTCTCCGAATTGTCTCGCAACGCTCCGGCAGCCATGTCTCCCAGAGCCGCCGTGGCCGAAGCGATCACGATGTGCGGGCTCTCGGTCGTGATCTCAGCTGTGACCGACTCGGCGTCACACTCGCCAGTGTTCTCAAACGTCACCGTGAGACCGACCACCTCACCGGGGCTTGCCGTCGCTCCTCCGTCTCCTGCTGGCGGAGCATCGTCTACGTCGACGGCAACGATGTCGAGGTCGGCGCTGGCCACCTGTATCGGTGGCGGCGAGAGAGTCCGCAGTGAACCACTGTATGTTGTGACAAGCTCGTACGGGATCACAGATCCGACTCTGCAGGTGGGTGAGACCGTGATCGTGAGAGGCGGAGATCCCCAGGAGCTCGCCTGTGCCGCGATGTCGCCGAAGGTGGACACACTGTCCACGACGGTTGCATAGGGCGCGCTGCTTCTCAGTACGGTGACCGTCGAGGATGCCACCGCGTCGCCGACGTTGCCGAACTCGATCGACACGTCCGCCGATTCCCCGGGACTCAGAAGTCCGTCGCCGTTGCCGCCGCTCGCATCGTCTATAGAGATGTCGGCGAACACCACGAACGGTCCACTGTCAAGCACCTGAGTCGTCCCCTCATAGGGAACGAAGCCCTGCGCGGTCACTGTTACACTGAGAGCGCCGGACGAAGTCGGCGTGAGCGGGAACGACACCTGACCCGTTCCATCGGTGTATGCCCACGCATAAATGTCATCATCTTTGAGACAGGCGACAAGCGCCCCCTCGACCGGCTGGCCCTGCGAGAGGACCGAGACGGCGAACGTTCCCTGTCCGGAGTGGTAGTATGCCTCGTGAAGCACTGTGATGTCCTTCGGGCTCTCGATCCAGAGGTTCATCTCCGGGTCGCCCAGGAGGTTCCACGCCTCGTACTCCTGCTGCACCGCGTCGAAGTTGTAGATGGACATCTTGGAGGCGACACACGCGGCTCCAAGCACGCCGCCATTCCCACCGAAGACCTGTTCGTAGAAACCCGTGGCGCCCGCACCCCTGCGTCTAGAGAGCGGCTGGCTTCCGGCGATGACCGTGTTGCTTCCGAAGAAGGCGACGGCTCCGCGGGGAGCGACCGCGTTGCCCGCGCGGACAAACGTCTCGCAGATGAACCCGTCATTCTGATACGAGCCCGTTCCGCACGTCGCCGATATGATGATGGGCAGCTTCCACCCGTTCAGCAGGTTGCCCGGGTTGATATTGAACGGGGACGGCCACTCATACCAGGCCTGCCCTCTGAACGTGAGGAATCCGCGTCCTGCGTTCACTGCCGCGTAGACGTCATCCGGGACCGTCCCGTTCCTATCGAAGAGCGTGTCCATAGGAGCGAACCCGGCAGCATCCATGAGATCGTAGATCAGCCACGTGTTTGCGAAGTAGATTGCGTCGCCCGCGTCGCCGTCCTCGGCGATCATGAACGTCGCGCTCGTGGGCCAGTTGGCGTCCCCGGTGACCGGTGTGCGTTCGTAGCCGAGGATCTTGGCAACCTGGGTCGAACAATGGGAGGGGGAATCGGCAGAGATCCGGCCCACCATCACGTCAACGAAATAGTCCGCACCCTCCAGGGTTGCGTAGTAGTCGTCGGTCCATGTGAAACCCTCGTATGCGGGAAGCTGTTCGGTATCACCGACGAGCAGCACATACTCCGGGGGAACCGTCCACGTATCGTATGCCGTCTGGATGTACGCTCTGATGTCGTCCACACCGGAGCCGACCTCGGAGAGTGTCACGACCTTCGTCTGAACGCCCTTCTTGTGCTTCCACTCGGCGAGATCGATGATATCGCTCTCGTATGAATCCGCCGTGATGATGAGGTATTTTCCGCCGAACGGTAGCTCGTCGCGGTTTCCCAGGTCCCCCCAGATCAGAGTGCGTGCATCCTGATCAGGAGCGTGGTCCGGGGCGTAGTTGATGACCCGGTCTCTGTAGACCGCCTCAAACGCCGGCGCCGGAGCCCTTCTGGTCTCTCGCTTCTCATTTACTCCCGTGCCCGGTGACGTCTCGATCCTCAGCATGACCGAGCTTCTCGCACTCTCCACCGAAGCCGTGGGCGGCCGAGGCTCGTACGTTACACTGACGACCCTGAGGTCGCGCAGGATGCCCGGCTCCGAGATCTTCACGACCCCATCCTGGTCAGCGCTCCAGACTATGCGACCCATATCGGGAACACGCACAAGAACGGAGAAACCGGCGGGGGAGGGCGACCGCGCACTCCACGTCTCTCCGGACCCGGCGACGTGTGCTAATCCGCCGGCGAGAGACGGTGCACCCGCAGATGGGTTGTTCGGGCGGAGATTCAGGACCAGGGGCCCCTCTTCGCTGTTCTGCGATTCCTCGCCGCGTGAGTCCACCTGGCTCCATGAGACGCCGAGACGCAGAAGGACTGCGCCATCAGTGCTGTCCAGGACCTCGGCCGTCGCCTCACAGGCGTGTGGAAGCAGGTCCCCGGTGGCCAGAGTCCCATGGGTGAGGGCTTCTGTGGCTGCCTCCGCATGAACGAGAGGCTCAGTGGCTGCGGACAGGACTGGTGAAGCAAGAGCGATGGCGATGCACAGAATGGCGAGTGTGAGAGTTGCTGGGGCCGGACGCACGCATTCCCTCCTGCCGGTTATCAAGCGGGCCGGGGCGTTGCTGAGTCGACTCTCACGAATTCAGCCGTCCCGCCCGCGCATTCGCACCGGCGCTTGTGGCAAAAGGTCACTTCTTAGTACATTATCGCACATTTTGCGGCGTTCGTCAATTGTTGGGTCAGTAGGGGGCGCTCAGGAGCCTGCGAGATCGTCCGGGAGAGGTCCCATTGATATGCAGCGTGCCTCGCCGGTAGCGATCCTGGTTCCGTCGGCCAGGGCGATCGTGGCCGCCACACGGAAGATCTTGCCACGCGCCTCCACAAGGCGCGCTGTCACGGTCGCCGTCTGTCCGACGCTGAGGGGAGAGAGAAACCGCACCGAGAGCTCTGCGGTCACGGCGAAGTTGCCCATCTTGTTGAGAAGCGTGACCATTGCCTCGTCCAGAACCGTGCTGATGAGTCCCCCGTGGACGATGTCGCTATAGCCCTGGAACTTCTTCGGGAATGCGAGCGTGGTTCGCACCTGCTCTCCCGTGTACTCAAACACAAGTTGCAGGCCGTCCGCATTTTCCTTCCCGCAGGCGAAACACATCGAGTCGTCCCTGGGCTTCAGACTCTTCACGAGTTGCCGCCATCGCTCGCGCTCTCATCGGGATCCTCGACAACCTCCGCGGGCGTGTCCATGATCGCGCACGCCTCATCGAGCCGCTCCGCGGGAACGAGGACCTCGACGGCGCCGAGCCCATCAATGGTCATGGCCAGGAGCTTCGTCACGGCTTCCATCTTGAGCGTCGCCTCTATGCCGGCGGCCTCGAGCACGCTCTTCACGGTCAGTGCCTCCATCTCACCGCTTGCGACGTAGGCAACGGCAAGATCCGCATCGTAGTTTGGTCGCGGGTCGCCAGACATTCGTACCTCCCTCTCTCTGTCGTCGAACTGTCTGCTTCATGGGGCAGTATACTCCTGCCGCGGCCCGGATTCCACCAGAGACGCCCACACGTCACTCGGGCGCAAGAGAACGGGCGGGGGAGAAGTGCCCCCGCCCGTTCGCACTGCATGCTACACCGTGGAGCATCTAGCGGTAATTAGCCTTGATGCTGCCCCATGTGGTCGCCTCGACCGGCGTGCTTGAGAGGAACCAGTCGTAGATGACCTCGATCATGCGGTTGAAGTCAACGTCGGATGCAGCCGAGATCTCGATACCTGACCACACCGTCTTGAACACCTCTGTCTCATTGTAGATGGCAACCCCATCCGTGGCGGCCTCGTCGTAGTAGAGGAGGTAGTCGGCCGTGGCCGTCGGTGTTGCCACATCCGGGAAGAACGGGTTGTTCAGGAAGACGAGGGTGGGGTCAAGGTAGAAGCTCTCGCCATCAAGAAGGCCGCCCGTTGAACCGCTGACGTTGGCCGTCTCAGCCGCCCAGATGACATCCTGTGTGCAGACGTCCATGCCCAGGTAGTCGTAGGGGAACCCCGAGCACGGTCCCATCGCAGAATGCGATCCCCACATGTAGTCCTGCCCGACGAGCAGCAGATTACCGCCCGTGTCCAGATAGTCTGCAAGAACCGTCTCATCGGCCGGGTCAATGTTCCCCGGAACCGTCCACCAGTTCTCGCTCGTCAGAACGACGACCATCGGGTAGTTGTCGGCGGTCACGTCCGGCGGGAAGTTGATCGTTCCATCTGCGACCTCAACGCTCGCGAACGCGAACGTCGTGGCGCCCGCAGACGTGAATGCATCGGCGTAGCGCAGGCTCAGGTCAGCGAAGCCGGCGTTCGCATTGATGTCGATGCAGATCAGGACGTCCGCGAAAGACATCGGCGCACCGTGCTGCTGAAGACCAACCGTAACGTCGTCCTGCTGCACATCGAGACGCGCACTGTCTGCGAATGCCGTCGTTGCCAGGGCGATAACTGCAAGGATCACTAGCACTGTTCTCATGCTCTTCCTCCTGCTCCAGTAAAGCCAATCCGGTCCACAGACGCACTGCGTCACGCGGCCGGAGTTACTGTGACTTAATGACATAGCACTAAGACTGGATCTCGTCCAACGCACCCATGCGATTGGCGATTTCTGTCAGTTTCGGTTGCACCTGCTCTCATAGCAGAGTATACCATAGACAGCGGAGAGGGTCAAGATTCGATGATGAAGGGGGTGCCGATGAGGATGGTCCCACCAATGAGAGTGCTGCTCGTTTCTGTGATGCTCATGGTTGTCTTCTTGAGCACTGTCTCATTCGCGCACATATGCAGCCTGAGCGACACTCCTCTGGCAGCTGTCCCGAAGCCGGTTCTGAACCGGGCCGTGCTGGACTCGTTCCCGTCACCCAGCACAGCACCCATGGGCGTGGACTGGGACGACGTCGGTCAGATCCTCTATCACGTTGAAGAAGGGTGGGGGGAGGTCTATTCCTTCCAGCCTCCATCATGGACGCCGTCTCTTCTCTTCGACGTGCCGACTCAGATCGGGGCTGGTGCGACGATCCATGTTGGCAACGGGATCTGCCTCGTTCCCGATGGTCGCGCGGGCTCACTCTATATCACGGACTACCACGGTTACGATGCCGATACGGTCAACAGAGTCTATCAGTTCTCACTTGATGGCACGTTGCTTGGCGCGTGGGATGTGGACGCGATATGTCCAGGTGGTGTGCTGGGCATCTGTTTCGATGGCTCAAGCTTCTGGCTCTCGGACTACAGCGGCGATCTCTTGGAGTGCGACGAGTCGTTCAACCTGGTCGCCGCCCACGACGATCCGTCGGGCTCGGGTGCAGGAGGAGCTCTGGATTTCGATCCGGAGAGTGGGCTGTTCTACATGACGGACTTCCTGCTTGGCACCATCCATGTTCTTGACGGCGACTTGAGTCTACTCGATTCCTTTCCCGGACCCGCGGCCGGCTCCGTCGGCGTGGCTGTCGGGCGTCCGGTCGTGCGCGAAGCCCGGAGCCTGTGGTTCGCGTCGTACGTGACTGACACCATCTACGAGATGGACGACGAATACGAAAGCCCGGTCGAGCACTCGAGCTGGGGGAGGATCAAGGCCCTCTACAAAGCAGACTGACGCTTCAGTCAGGCTGATAGAGCAGGTGCTTTGGCGTAGCCGGCCATTGCCTGGAGCGTGGCTTTCGTGTAGCATCACGAGCGTGGCGCGTCATCATGGTGGCACGTCATCATGAGTGCGGCGAGCCTCTGGACACGTCGTGCTTTGTCCCGGAAGACAGGATGGCACATGATCGCCTTTGGACAGTCGTCGGATCCGTCATCTCAGCGCAGGCGATTCACGACGCGTGAGATCGCCCTTCTTGGCCTCATGGCCGCGCTCTGGGGCGTCATAGAGATAACGGTTGGTGGTCTGATCAAGGGGTGGCGCGTGCCGTTCGGCGGCGCCGTGCTGGCGACATTCGGCGTCGTCATTCTCCTGACGGCGAGGTCGAGCGTACCGGTTCGCTGGTCATCGCTCTTGATCGGGATTGTGGCCGCCGGAGTAAGAGTGGCCTCAGGATTCGGTGGGGCCGTCTTCGCGGCGATCGGCATCCTCGCCGAAGCGTTGATTGTTGAGATGGTTCTGAGTCTCTCTCCAAAGGGTTGGAAGGGCGGGCGAGTCATGGCCGGAGTCATGGCTCTCTGGTGGGCTCTTGTCCATCCGTTCGTCGTTCAGGGCTACTTCATGGGGAAGGGACCGGCAGAGGTCTACAGATTCACGGTTGAACTGATCGCGGGTCCCGTGAAGACGGGATCGATTCACGCACTGGCAGTCCTCGGATTCCTTATCATGATCCATACGGCATTGGGGGTGAGCGCAGTCATGTTTGTCGACAGAATCCTACTGGCGCCGCTGGCGCGCGCACTGGGACACACAGCCAACTCAATCAATGGGGGGAGCGGCAGACGGGATGGACGCGGTGGACAAGGTCCTGGAGTCACCGCGGCAATCGTGCTCGCTCTGCTCCTGTTTCTGAGTTCGGCGCCTTCGGCACAAGCCGACGGGAACGGTTCCTCAAGGGATGGGTCGCAGGGTAACTCAAGAGGTGGTCCTATCTACCAGCTTCCCGAGCTGACCGTATTCGCCACGAGACTTCTGGGGCCGTACTCCGTGGTTCACGTGGATGCCGAGGAGATCGGCGAATCCGGCGCCGACGATCTTGCTGAGGTTCTTGGAATGATCCCCGGATTCGTGGTCAGGACCAACTCCCGCGGTGAGGCCAAGCTCAGTACGCGCGGCCTTGGCGAGAGAGAACTCGTCGTGCTCGTGGACGGCGTCCCGCTATCCGATCCATACTCCGGCTCCGTGAATACTGCCATGATCCTCTCCGGGGCCCTCGGTGCCGTGCGCGTAACCAGGGGACCGGCTGCAAGTGTATATGGGGCGAACGCCATCGGTGGGATAGTCGAGGTGACCACTCTTGGGGGAGGGCGAAGTGGCCTGAGCTACAAGCTCGCAGCAGGCACGGACGGAGACTACTCGGGCTTCGTCGCGGGCGGAGGCCGGTTCGGCGGAGTCCATCTGAGCGGAGGTGTCGCCACCGATGGGGCATCCGGTTTCTCGCTTCCAGCATCGTTTGAACCGACAAGTCTGGAGGATGGCGGTCTCCGGGATTACTCCGGAGCAGAGCAGCTCATGGTCTGGAGCAGGGCGTCGTGGCGATTGAGTGAGACCGCCCACGCGTCCGTCGCCTTCAACGCGACCGATGGTCGCCGAGACGCACCGGCGTCCACAGATGATTCAGACAGGCCTCGCTACTGGAGCTTCCCGGTCTGGCGGGAGTCGCGGACAGTGACGACCGTCAACTGGCAGCCCACTCCGGCCGCCCACTTCGAGGGGCGGATGTTCTACTCCACGAACGACAATCAGCTCGCGGCATTCTCAGACTTCGACCGGGAAAACCGTCGCTGGCTCTCGAGCGTCTCCAACCACGCTATCGGCGGCTATCTCTGTGCTGACTATAGTGGCTTCGAGGGGCACAGCATCTGGTCCGGTCTGAATGTGCGCGAGGATGTCGCCAGACATCAGCGCGATGTCGGCGATGAGTGGCTGCGGTATGAGGCGACGACAGCGTCGGTCTTCGGACAGGATGTCATTGCTCTGGGCGAGAGCGACAAGATTTCGCTCGCGGTCAACGGCGACATGATGGTTGGGGAGGACCGGTCTCTTGCGAGCATCAACCCGCAGGCCGCCTGGACGCATACACTCCCGGCCGACGTCTCAGTTCGTCTTCTCGGTGGGCTCAAGACGCGATTCCCCACTCTCAAGGAGTGGTTCAGCACGGAGATCGGCAATCCGGACCTGCGTCCTGAGCAGAGCGTCTCGTTCGAGACGGAACTGGCCAAGAGAGCGTCAACCGGATCAATGCTCTCGCTTCTTCTCTTCGACCAACACGTGAAGGACATGATTTCCACGACCGGGTCTGGTGATCCTGCACGGAACATCGGCCGCGTGCACTCGTGGGGCGCGGAACTCAGCGTGGAGCACAGGGTCATGTCCGAGTTGAACGTCGGTCTGAGCCTCGCGATGACGTCGGCACGAGATACGGAGACCGGTGAGGACGTGCCACTCGTTCCGAAGACGATGGTAGTCGTGACGACGACATATGAGAGGGGACCGGCCGGCATCCTCGCGAGGATCGCGCGAGTCGGTTCCAGAAGCTCGGGTAGAGGCGGCAGCCTTCCCGCTCATGTTCTCGTTGACGCCAGGGCCACCGTCGAGACGCGGTGGGGAGATGTGTTTGCCGGCGTGAGGAACCTCTTTGACGAGCTTTACGAGGACGAAGAGGGCTTTCCCCAGCCCGGGCGCGGTTTTGAGATCGGCATCATGCGGGACCTCTACTACTAGCGGGGCTCCCGCGGAAAAAGACCGCTTCCGGGAAGAATCCCGATCACAGTTCATGAGTCTCAATAGATAGGGCAACGCGCGCGTATCCCTGTTGGGTACGCGCTTACAAGTCTGACGCACGACGTGCGCGTATCCCTGTCGGGTACGCGCTTACAAGTATCACACGACATCTTGAGGAGAGCTTCAGATGCCATCCGACACGTCCACGTGGACATACAGGAGAACCATCCGTACCGTGGTCCTTGTCGTTGGGGCATTCATGACGCTCATGATCGCCGCGACCTCGGCTCTTGGCGGGACGACCATTCAGGCCGAGTGCGAGGGGTACGTGGACAGCTACAACATCGGTGGACTCAGAATTCACAAGGCGTTTTGCTCCGAAGCGAGTGAGTACTATGCCGCCGACGGAGTTGACGTGATCGGTGAGTGGATCGAGGTGAGCATCTTCGCTCCGGTGACCGGCTACTACGAGCCGACCGTGGGGTACCAGATAGAGTACGAAGAGACGGCCGGGATCAGGTTGACCGTGATCAATGAAGAAGGAGGCGATGTCAATCTCGTCTCGGACTTCACGCTCACGGAGGGTTGGGGGTTTGGCTGAGGTCCCTTCTCCATGGCTGTCGGAGACAGCGAGGTTTGGCTCAAGTCTGGTGAGAACAGGTTCCGCATAGGGATCGAGTGGGGAACTCGCGTCAATCTGGATTTCGCGAGATTCATCTTCTCCGGAACGCCCGTGGAGAACACGACCTGGGGCAGCATCAAGAGCATGTATCGTTAGTCTGCTCCAGAGCAAGCTCACAGAGAGGGGAGAGACGTGCGCTCGTCGCCGATCATCGCATCATCAGTAGTTGTGGCCCTGGTCCTCACGGCAGCTTCGGTCGCCTTTGGAGGTCCTGACGTACGCGTCGAGTGCGAGTCCTACACGGATTTCTACAATGAGGGTGGAGCGGAGATCGCATCCGTCGTCTGCAGCAGTGCGAGCGATGGACTAGCAGTGGACGGGCTTGACATCATAGGTGAGTGGATCGAGGTGAAGGCAACGCTCCCCGCGGAGTCCTGCTACGATCTGACGCTTTCCTACCAGGCGCCATATGGTGAGACGATCGGCATGCTTCTCACGGTCTTCGACGATGCACACCAGAGCGTCGACGCCGAGAGCGAGTTCTCCCTCCTCGGCATGGGGCTTGGCTGAGGCCCCTTCTCCTACGCCGCCGGGAGCGGACACATCTGCGTTAAGGAAGGCACCTACATCCTGCGGATCGAGCTGACCGCTGGCTCATTCGCCCTCGTGGACTACGTCGAACTGTCGGCGCAGACCACCGCAGTCGACCCCGATACTGATTCCAGCTGGGGTCTCATAAAAGCGCTCTACAGATAGGCAGTTCGTGATATACTGCCGGCGGTCAGCGAGTTGGACACGCCCGTGACACAGGAGGGACGATGCGGTATGCGATCCTGATCCTGGTGTTCGTCGTACTCGCGTCAGGGACCGTCAATGCTGACGACACCCGGACGTCGATCGGCGACGCCCCACGCACATACTCCCACTATATCAACTCCCGGCAGGCTGCCCTCTGCGGTGCAAGCATCGCCACGGGTGGTGTCTCCGCCTGTTTCTACAATCCGGCCGCCGCCTCTCAGCGCGAGGGGATCAGTGGTCAGGCCACGATGCGTCTGAATCTGAAGAACCGGTACTACTTCCCCGACGGCGATGAGCGCTACGAATCAAGCGACGATGGATTCCTGTTCTCTCACTTCGTTGCCGCCAAGAGCTCCCAGAACCTCACGCTCGGCTTCGGCTACGCATGCCCTTCGTACAGACAGCTCGAGCTCACGGGCATGAGGCCGACGATGGAGGACACCGTTACGGTGTACAAGCAGTACAAGGGGACCTTCACCGGTTCGCTTCGCTTCTTCGAAGCCATCGTCGCGGCTCGCATCGGAGACACGGACCAGGGCGTCCTCGGAATCTCGGCCGGAGTCGTGTCGCTCGAGGAATCGGTGCGTGACGAGTTCGTCGGTGACGAGTTGGAGAAGGCACGAGTGAAGGGTCGTGGGTTCACGGTGGCCGCGGGTTTCCTCTTTGACGCCACGGAGTCGCTTGCTTTGGGTCTCGGCTATCGCTGGGGTTCCTCGATCAATGTGAGGAGCGATGATTGGTACGGCGAGGATCGTCGGGATGAAAAGACGAAGACGCAGGCCACGGCAGTTGGCGGAGTGACTTACAACCCGAACGAGATTATCTCGGTCCACGCAAGTTATGTCCAGAACGGCTGGGACGGTGTGAGTTCCACGCTCTCGGCCTACAAGGAAGATGATGGCGCCAGGGATGAGTATGACGCGTCACCTGCGACCGCGGCGATCGGCGTCGAGAGTGTCGTTCTCGAGGGGAAGCTCACCCTCAGGGCCGGCTACTCCATCGCAGTGGGTGGGGAGATCGACCACGGGATCGTCCCCGAGAACTCGATGGGGCTTGGTTGCGCGTGGAGCTTTGAACAGTACGTCTTCGAGGCGGCCTTCGTTCGGGAGCAGTTCTCCGAAGGAGGCGAGACGGCTCAGGTGACGAACTCCGGGCTCTACACCTCGATCGGCTACGTCTTCTGATGAGAATCGTCGTTGCGATGAGCGGCGGTGTCGATAGTTCGGTAGCTGCTCTCATTCTCCTTCGCGAAGGTCACGATGTTGTCGGTCTGACGATGACGTTGGGTGATCTCGTGGGCGGCAGCGACGGCTTCGCTCCTGGTGCCGGCCCCGATGGCGATGCTGAGCCGGATCGGCCGGCGGACGGATGGGCCGACAGCGCCGCGAGAACGGCCGAATTCCTCGGTGTCGAGCACCACGTTGTCGATCTTGGCTCCGCCTTCGAAGAGAGCGTCCTTTCGTACCTCCTGGCTGAGTACGCCTCCGGTCGAACACCCAATCCCTGTGTCGTCTGCAACAGACTCATCAAGTTCGGACATCTTCTCGACGAAGCCCGCGAGCTTGGAGCGGAATTCCTCGCGACCGGTCATCACGCGCGCATCATTCGCGACGATGGGGGAGGCGCTCCACGACTCGCGACGGGGCGCGATCCTTCGAAGGACCAATCGTACTTCCTACACAGGCTCACCGGCGAGCAGCTTGGAGCGACGCTGATGCCGGTGGGCGAGTTCATGAAGGACGACGTGCGTGCGATCGCGCGCGACGCTGGACTGCCGGCGGCGGCTGCCCGGGAGAGCGCGGACATCTGCTTTCTATCGGGTCGTCCTCTGTCGGAGTTTCTTCTTAAGCATGCCCCAAGCGGCGTGCGAGCTGGGCCCATCGAGGACGCGGAAGGCCGCGTCCTCGGCGAGCACAGGGGAATCGCATCGTACACGATCGGACAGCGTGGAGGGCTGGGTCTCTCGCGTCCAAGACCCACGTATGTGATTGAGATTGTGCCTGAGCGAAACGCCATAATCGTTGGCGACGATGAGGATCTCTACTGCGACACGCTTGAGGCAAGCGAACTTAATTGGCCGTCGGGCGCTCCCCCTGCCCGGTTCCGCGCGCGGGCGAAGATAAGGTACGCGGGTCAACCGGTTGCATGCGATGTGTCTCTCGACGGTGACATGATGACGGTCAAGTTCGATGAACCGGAGCGAGCGATAACTCCCGGGCAGTTCATTGTGCTGTACGATGATGACATCGTGCTCGGGGGAGGGGTCATCGATCGCGCCGTCAGATAACCTGCGCGGCGCTTGTTGGATGTTGACCCCGGTTGTACCATCCGTAGTGAAGGCTGACAACGAGGCGAGCGACTCTGAAACGGGAGATCACATGAAGGCCGTCGTTCTGGCAGCAGGCAAGGGCACTCGCATGCGTGAGATAACAGATGCCATCCCCAAACCGATGGTGGATGTCGGTGGACGGCCCATGCTCTGGCACGTCCTGCGGGCACTCGCAGGAGCCGGCGTTCGGGAGGCGGCCGTGATCGTCGGCTACAAGGCCGACAGCATCCGCGACTACTTCGGCGCCGGTGAGAACGTGGGTCTCAAGCTCAGCTACTTCACGCAGGAGGTTCAGGACGGGACCGGCCGCGCGGCCGAGCCGGCGCGCGAGTACCTGAGTGACGGTCCATTCTTCTTCACGTTCGGCGACATCCTCACCAAGGCCGCGGCCTACGCCGATATGGCCCGCGCATTCGTCGAGACCCCGACCGATCTTCTTCTCGCAGTAAGACGCGTCGATGATCCCTGCCGCGGGGGTGCCGTCTACACCGACGGCGATCGCGTGACGGACATAGTGGAGAAGCCCCCACAGGGAAGCTCAGAGACGGATCTCATCAGCGCCGGGATCTTCATCACATCCCCCGTGTTCTTCGACTACACCTCCCGGCTCGAACTCTCCAAGAGAGGCGAGTATGAACTGCCCGACGCCATCAGGATGATGATCGAGGAAGGACTCGATGTACGCGCGTTCGAATTGGTGTCCTACTGGCGGGATGTTGGCACACCCGAGGACCTCGCTGGAGCCGGCAAGGATGCACTGGAGCTGGAAGGACTCATAGAAGATGAATAGACCGTTGATCGTATCTCTGCTTATCGCAGTCGCTCTACTGGTGTCCGGATGTTCGACCGGCTTCGATCTGGATGATGTCAGGTCTCGTTCTGATGAGATGTCGGCGAGGATAATGGAGGCGTACTACAACACCGACGCTTACGGTGAGGAATCGAGACTTGCCGAGATCTGGAGCGAGTACTCGGACCTGACCGATCCGGACCTCGCCCCGTACGTGGACCGGATGCGAAACGCCGAGAGCGATGTTCGCAGAAGGAAGGCGCTCGACTACCTCTTCTACGATCTCGCCGGGACGGCCATCTACGATGAACTGGTGGCAATCGAGGATGAGATTCTGAACAGAGAGACCAGTGGGCGCATCATCGTGGGTGGAGATACGCTCGCCTATCGCGATGCGGGGATCGCGCTCTACAATGAGACCGATAGCGCACTGAGAGAGGACTACTACCTGGCCATCGGGCGCTTCAGCGTCGAGGAGCTGAACCCGCCCCGCGCGCGTGCCGTCCGGGAAGGCCACGAACGGCTCCGCGAGCTTGGCTACTCCGGCCTGGGCGAGTTTGAAGCCGCGAGACGAGGTATCAGCCACGACCGTCTGGAGGAGACCGTTGTCGCATTCCTCGACGCCACGCGAGACATTTACTTCGAGCTTACGAACGACGCGGCGCACGATGTGCTTGGTGTGGATGTCACGGAGGTGCCCGACTACGATAGAGGTCGGATCTTCCGTGGTGCGGAGTTCGATGAGTACTTCCCCGCGGATGGCATGATCCCACTGCTCGAGGAGACGCTGTCGGGAATGGGCATCGATCTATCGGCGCTACCCATGATCGACATCGATGTCGAAGACAGACCCGAGAAGGAACCCCGACCCGCCACATACCCCATCGTGTCCGGAGAAGACGTCCGCGTGCTTGTCAAACCGTCAGGCGGGGTTGACGACTACGAGAGCCTGTTCCACGAGATGGGACATGCACTGCACGACGGCCTCGTGCGCGTGGATGAGTACGAGTTCCAGCGGCTGGGTGACTACGGCGTTACCGAAACCTACGCATATCTTCCTGAAGGACTCCTGTCCGATCCTCTGTTCCTGGAGGATTATGACCTCATTCCCGATCCTGATGTCAGACGCCGCTATCTCAAGAATCAGCTCATGAGCGATCTAGGCAGCGCGCGGTACTACGCCGGGCTCTTCCGCTACGAGCGCCTGCTTCACGCGCAGGAGCTGAATGATGAGGAGCTTAGGGAGGAGTACGCGCGGATCATGGGCGAATCCCGACTCGTCCCAGTTGAGCATCCGGAGTTTGCGTACCTCGACAGCAACGAGGATTTCTACGGCGTCAACTATCTGGAGGCGTGGTTCCTCGCTGCCCAGCTGAGGCATGTGCTCACCGAGCGCTTCGGGGAGCACTGGTGGAACTCGGAGGACGCCGGAGCGCTCATGCGAGATCTGTGGGGTTTCGGGGCCGAGCTGTCCGTTGAGGAGATTGCACAGAGAATGGGATTCGAGGGTCTCGACTCGACCTACTACATAAACGAGATTGAGCGCGCCCACGCGCTCTATGGAGAAGACTGAGCGCGCCCACGCGCTCTATGGAGAAGA
>CAZFRO010000005.1:94268-103838 GCA_964521425.1 uncultured bacterium | reverse complement strand
CGCCCACGCGCTCTATGGAGAAGACTGAGCGCGCCCACGCGCTCTATGGAGAAGACTGAGCGCGCCCACGCGCTCTATGGAGAAGATAGAGCGCGCCCACGCGCTCTATGGAGAAGACTGAGCGCGCCCACGCGCTCTATGGCGATGATTAGGCGCGCCTCCCGCATTCCTAGGTCAGACGCTCCCCGGTGAAGCGGTAGCCCACACCTCGGACCGTGGAGATGAGTTCACTTCCTGAGGCCGCGACGAGCTTCGATCGGAGTCTGCTCACCAGCACGTCGACTGTCCGTCCGATGACCTCCAGATCCTGTCCCCATACGAGGCGCTTGAGTTCCTCGCGTGTGCAGGTTCGCTCGCCGTTGACCGCGATCACGTGCAGGAATCTGAACTCCTTGTCGGTCAGCTCAATCGTCTCGCCGTTCACCGTCACCACCGTCGTGGAAGGATCGATGGTGATGCAGTCGAAGCGGAGGGTTCTCGAGAACATATCGGGATCGTCCTCCTCCGACGTCTCGAAGAACCGGTTGACGAGCGTAACGACCTCGTCGGGACTTGCCCATCGTTCGACCGGCTTCTCCGGAGCGCCACCGGCGACGAGCACGTCATCGTGATGCGTCCCCGGCCCGGCGAGCACCAGAGTCGGCACAGGCGTGGAATCTCCGTTCGACGCCAGGATCCTCGCAAGGTCCTTGCCGCCGATATCCGTGAGAACCAGTCCGACGAGTGCCAGATCAGGAGTGAGCAGCTGAACGGATCTCAGCGCCTCGCGTCCGGTCTCTGCCTCGCAGATTGCATACCCCGCCGCGGATAGTACGTGCGAGATCTGTCCACGTGTTCTGGCGTCCTTCTCCGCGATCAGGATTCTTCTCGGAACACCCATTTCTCAGGGCCCCCATGGAGGAAGTCTGTGTCTCAGCGTTCCCGAGGGAACAGGTCAATCCTGTTGTTACAAAGAAGCAAGTAGTGTGCCGAACGGTGGGGGATCGGAATGCCTAGCCAGTGGGCGTTTCCGGGACCATGGGCCAGGACCGGTTCGCTGGCCATTGCGGTCGGTCCTGTGCTCGTCCGCAAGGAAAGACCTTGACCATGCGTGGATGGTCCTGCACAATAAGCGTTGTACTTAGTCTGGTTTTCGAAGTTGGGACTCGCACCGGCATCCCCTTGAGTCATTCGGGGGATCGGAAGAGGCACCGCGTACATGGAGTCTATCGCGAGATCTGTTGTCGGTATTGTCTCTGTTGAGGCATTCCTATTGCTCTAATGCGGCCGGGGGACTTAGTCCAACGGCCGTTTTCGTTTTCTCTGGAGGTACGTCGATAGGAAGATGGGCAAAATTCTAGGTGCCAGGAATGCGTCAGCCGCAGCCCAGCCTTACCTTGGCGACCGTACCTCCGGAGGCAAATTCAACTGAGTGAGTACGAAGCTGTTTGTGGCGCGGATCCCTTGGGATCCGCGTCGCTCTGTTTGGCCAGGTCTTGATCCTGGGGTAGGGCCTGGATTCCGATTGCGCGCCAAGGCGGGCTTGGCTATCCTTGGCGTGGTTGTTCGATGGCGTTGCCGCATGCACGAGGAGAGACCGATGGAGAAGGAGATCTTTGGGGAGATCGTGGCGTTTGCCATTCTGAAGGAGCAGGAAGCGGTCGACGCGTACACTGCGGCGGCGGGCATGGTCAAGCACGCGAACGTGCGAGGCATGCTTCTTGGTCTCGCCAGGCAGGAAGAAGGACACAAACAGAAGCTCATGGGCATCGATTCTGAGAGCCTTCCTGAGACGAGCCTGAAGGAGATCCCGGACCTCAAGATCTCCGACTACACCGACGATGTCCAGATCACGGCCGACATGAGCTACCAGGACCTGCTCACGATCGCGATGAAGCGTGAGGAAGTCGCGCACAACCTCTACACCCGACTTGCATCTATAAGTGACGAGCCTGAGATCAGACAGCTGTTCGAGTTCCTGGCTCAGGAAGAGGCCAAGCACAAGCTTGCTCTTGAGAAGGAGTACGACGAGCATATTCTGACGGAGAACTAGGCTGCACTTGGAGGTTCCTGATGATCGAGTATTTGAGTGAGGACGAAATCTATCGCGTCGGTATTGCCATCGAAGAGGCGGGTCTGGATTTCTACACGATGATGGCTGAGAAAGCAGATGACGCGGCCACGAAGCGAATCTTCAAGAAGCTCGCGCGAGATGAGAAGCAGCATCTGGCCTTCTTCGAGACCCTCGAACTCAAGACATCCGGGGGGATGGGCAAGCAGACGGCGGAGCAGGACAAGGAGACGTCGGCCTACATCAGCTCACTCGTGGATGGCGGGATCTTCAGGGGTATCGCCCAGATGGCGAAGGTCGCTCGACGGAAGTACAACGCCCAGACAGCACTGGAACTCGCTCTGGCAGTCGAGAAAGATGCCGTCCTGTACTACACGGAGGCGTTTCAGGCGAACACGAAGACCGCTGCGAAGAAGGCTCTCACGCGTCTGATCGATGAGGAGAAGAGCCACGTCGTCCAGATCACGAAGCGTCTGGACAGGGTTCTCAAGGACAAGAAGAAGGCCAAGAGCAAGTAACCGTAACTGGGGGGATCCCATGAAGCACAAGTGCCTCATCTGTGGGTACATATACGATCCGGACCAGGGTGATCCGGATAACGGTGTCATGGTTGGAACGGCATTCAATGCGCTCCCCGACGACTGGGTCTGTCCGGTCTGTGGTGCGGGCATGGATCAGTTCGAAGAGGAGTAGCAGCCTCGAGAGTGCCCTCTGGATGTGCGCCCTCTGGTCGATGAGACCCGGGGGCGCATCTCTTTGGCGTTGTGGTCTCATCGCGCCGTTCGGTAGAATCAGGGGAAGATGATCATCCAGGCACACAATCTGATCTCGTGTACGGCCCAAAGGAGGCCATCATGCCATCGTCACGTGCAGTGAGGGGTGCTGCCGCCTTCGTCGTCGCATTGGCGGCGCTTACCCTCTTCGCAGCCGCGAGTTCGGCGGATGTCTCTGACAACACGGACCAAGCCGGCATTCTCAAGAAGGTCCGGTTCGACTTCGAGACAGAGGAGTCCTATCGACAGGTCTTCCTTGCCGGGACATTCAATGACTGGAGTACCGACGCCACCTCGATGCAGGCAGTGTCCGGCCGATTTCAGGCCGTGCTTCCACTTCCCGATGGGGAATACCAGTACAAGTTCGTCGCGGATGGCGCGTGGATAACCGACATGACCGCCAAGAGCTTTCACCCGGACGGGTTCGGGGGAGAGAACTCGGTCATCGTCGTCGACGACACGTTCGAGTCGATAATCCTCATTCGCGGAGACGGTCAGGTACTGACCGAAGGTCTCGAACACGGCACGGGAGCATGGAGCCGTGCTCTCAACGCCGACGGGACCGTCACCCTGCGACTGAAGACCTGGGCGGGGGACATAGAGCGCATCTCAATCTGGCTCGTCTCCGAAGCTTCCTCCGGGTTTCGGATGGAGCTTACCGGTAGCGATGGGCAATACGACTACTACGCGCGCCGACTTGAACTCGATGAGGGCTTTGAGTATCGGTTCGCGCTTGTCGACGGCGAGACCGTGATCTGGCTTGGACCGGACGGGATCGCCGAGGCAGGGTCAGAGGACAGCGTGGGGATCTACCGTTTCAGGGCAGATGAGAACGTCGTCTTTGAGACACCTGATTGGATCAAGGATGGTGTCTTCTACCAGATCTTCCCCGAGCGCTTTGCCAATGGGAATCCGGATAACGATCCGGACTTCTCTGAGTGGTACTACGAGGGCAGAGCAGACCTCCCGCCTTCAGGGAAGACTGACGGGGAGTACTTCCACCTTGTTGACGATTGGCACGACGTGTCCGGGCTCTCCGTGAGTCCGTACCGCACGGACGGGAAGCCGGATTGGTACTCGTTCTATGGCGGGGACGTCGCTGGGCTTAGGCACGGACTCGACTACCTTGAGGACCTGGGGATAACCATCATCTACCTGAACCCGATCTTCGAGTCGAAGAGCAGCCACAAGTACGATGCCGTGGACTATCGCATCATCGACCCGCACATGGGAACGAACGAGGAGTTCACGGCCTTCGTGGCCGACTGCCACGAGCGGGGTATGCGGGTCGTGCTCGACCTCGCCATTAACCACACGGGCGAGACGCACTGGGCCTTCTCGGACACCCGGGAGAAAGGCGCCGAGTCGGAGCACTGGGACTGGTACGAGTGGCACCGCTGGCCGCTTCCGAACGGACAGCTGAGTGGTGGAGGCGACGACTACGACTGCTGGTGGGGATTCGGCCAGATGCCCAATCTGAATTTCGACCTCTCTCACCCGAACCCGGAGGAGAATTCGATCACGGACATTGCCGAGGCGGAACCGAACTGGCCGCTCGTCGACCACCTCCTCGACATGGCCGAGTACTGGCTTGTCGATGCCGGCGTCGATGGCTATCGCCTCGATGTCGCGGGCGAGGTGCCGTTCTGGTTCTGGGAGCTCTTCCGCGAGCGCGTGAAGGGCGTCAAGCCTGACGCCTACATCGTCGGAGAACTCTGGGGCGCCTCTCCCGACCACGTGAACGGGCGCTATTTCGACGCCGTCATGAACTACAAGTCCTTTCGTGACCCGGTGACGAAGTTCATCGCCGAGGGGAGCATGAAGGCGCCGGATTTCGGCCGGGCGCTCGCTCTGGGAAGGCTCACCTACACGGACGAGGGAGCCCAGGCCATGATGAACCTGGTCGGCAGCCACGACACAGAGCGATTCCTGCGAGTCTGCGGCGGAGACGCGAGGAAGGTCCGTCTGGCGTTTCTATTCGCCGCGACGTACGTCGGCGCCCCTCACATCTACTACGGGGATGAGGTGATGATGGATGGAGGCGGCGATCCGGACTGCCGCAGGACGTTCAACTGGGAGTGGGCTGAGGATCCACCGCGCGTCGCACTCCACGATGACTTCCGGGAGTTCCTGGCAATCAGACAGGAACACGCGTGTCTCAGACGCGGGTCGTTCGAGACGCTTCTTGCCGACGACGGTGTCTACGCGTTCCTGAGGAAGAGCGATCAGGATGTGGCCGTGGTCGCCATCAACGCGCGGGGTCGTGAGGTGACCGTACATATTCCCATGGGGGCCGCGAGCGCCGCCGGTCTTCTGGCAGGCGGGGATTCGTCGGGTTCGATGCACAGCCTTCTGGACGGTGAGCAGTACACGATCGAGAAGGCTGGAGATGGGGTCGTTGTCACTGTTCGTCTCGGTCCGTTCGGGGGAGCCATTCTCGTACCTCAGAGCCGATGACCGTCGCAAGTGGGGGAGTGGAAGATGCGGGATGTACTGAAAATGGTCGTGGCGGATGCGAAGCACTGGACTGAACTCCGGATGCACGACCGCCGCTCGCTTCAGATCGTCGTCCGCAAGGGGGATCTTGAGGCGGCCGCCTACAGGAAGACCTGTGGGGTCGGCGTCAGAGTCCTCGTGAATGGAACTTGGGGGTTCTCCAGTACGTCGAACATGGACGCGTCGAGCTTGAAGACGGCGGTCCGGGACGCTACGGTAGCCGCGGAGCAGTCGTCCGGAGGCAGGAGCGAGAAGATCGAACGGCTGGCAGACTGTGAGCTTGCAGTGGGTGACTTCAGAAGCGGTGACGCAGAGGATGTCGCCTCGCACTCGACCGAGGAGAAGACGTCCCTCGTCGTGGAGACAGAGAAGCGCACGCGTGAGTCGTCCTCCAGGATCCGCTCTGCCATGTGCAGGTACACCGAACTTGTGGATGAGAAGTGGATCGTCTCGACCGATGGGGCCGACGCTCACATAGAGGACACGAAACTGGAGTTCGTCGCGAGCGCCGTCGCCGCAGAGGGCGACGAGATGACCTTCAGCTATCACGGTGACGGAGTCACCGGAGGATGGTCGGATCTCTTCACGCGATGGTCGCCGGAGTCGCTCTCGGAGCACGTCGGAAGGGTGGCGGTAGACCTTCTCTCAGCGCCGTACGCTCCGGGAGGCATGACCACAGTCGTTATGGCGCCCGATCTTGTCGGCCTGCTTGCCCATGAGGCGATAGGCCACACCGTGGAGGCCGACTTCGTTCTCTCGGGCTCCGCCGCGGCGGGAAAGCTGGGGAAACAGGTTGCCAGCGAACTCGTGACGCTGATCGACAGCGGACCCGTCTACTTGGGGGCGGAGTGCGCGGGCGGAGTGGTCCTGGTCGACGACGAGGGAGTGCCCGCACAGAAGACCGTCATCATTGACGGTGGCGTCCTGACGTCGTACCTGCACGACCGCGAGTCGGCGGCGAGATTTGGCGTGGCGCCGACCGGGAATGCGAGAGCCTGGCTCTACCGGGACGAGCCGCTCATTAGAATGCGGAACACCTACCTCGAGCCCGGGGAGGATTCGTTTGACGAGATGGTTGGGGGAGTGGCGGATGGGCTTCTGATGCGGGGTGCGGGAAGCGGTCAGGCCGACTCGAACGCCGAGTTCATGTTCGGCGTGCAGGAGGCCTACGAGATCAGGGACGGCAAGGTTGGGAAGCTCCTGCGCGGCGCCTCGATCTCCGGCGATGCGTTTGATGTGCTGAAGAGCGTGGACAGCGTGAGCTCCGACTTCGAGTGGGCGATAGGAACCGGGCACTGCGGCAAGGGACAGCCTGCGAAGGTGGATGGGGGCGGGCCCCATGTGCGGTGCAAGGTCGTCGTCGGCGGGCGCTAGATCACTCGGCGCTCTGCACACGCTGGTAGTGACTGAAGACGAGTCTGGCGGGCAAGACCACGAACTACGAGGGGAGAAACGGATGGACGATCTTCTGAAGATCTGCGATGCGGCGGTAGAGATGGCCAGGAGCGCCGGTGCGGATGAGGCCGAGGCATATGCCGTGACCGGCAGACGGGTCGATGCCGAACTGCAGAAGAACGACATCCAGATCGCGAAGAGCATGGGAGCGGACGGGTTGGGCATAAGGGTCTTCCGGGGTGGCAGTCTCGGGTTCGCCTATGTCAACGGCCTCACGGAGGAGGACGCACGCACGTCCGTGGAGCGCGCGCTGGGCATAGCGGCCGCGGCTCCTCCCGACAGCCACAACGGGCTTCCGGATCCGACACCGATCTCGAAGATAGATGGGATCTTCGACTCGGCAATGGAGTCCTACGGCGTGGAGCACGCCGTAGAGGACGCCCTGGCGATGCTCCATACTTCAAGGCAGTACGATGAGCGAGTGACGATCGATGGCGGCGGAGTGGCCGCGGAGTTCGGGACGAAGGCGATCGTGAGTTCAAAGGGCGTGCGGGCCATAGAGACTGAGAGCAGCATCTACTGCTACATCATGGGCATGGCGAGGGATGGCGAGGAGATCTCGTCGTTCGACTATCAGTTTGACAGCGCCCGCTCGGCTTCCGGAATCGACCCGGCTCAAGTAGCGAGAGTGTTTGCGGCCAAGGTGGTGGACTCATTGGGCGCGGTCAAGGGTGAGAGCTTCAACGGAACCGTCATACTTGCGCCCAAGGCCGCGGCTGACATCGTCGTCTATCCGATCGAACACTCCGTAAACGCGTCCGCTGTGCAGAAGGGGACGAGCAGATTCTGTGATCTCCTGGGGAAGAGCGTCGCGGGGAACATCCTGACGGTCACGGACGATGCGGCCCTTCCGGCCGGATTCGCGACCACATCGTTCGACCGCGAGGGCATCGCTCCCACGACCCTGCCGCTGGTCGAAAACGGAGTGCTCCGGAACTACATATTCGATTCCTACACGGGACGCAAGGACGGCAGAGCGAGCAACGGTCACGCCGGCGGAGGGGCCTCATCGGTTCCGTCTGTTTCGACGACCAACGTCGTCGTCAAGGCTGGAGAGACCACGCTCGACGACATGATAGTGGGGACCGATAGGGGAGTTCTGGTGACGAGGTACTCCGGGAACGTCGATCCCGTAAGCGGGGACTTCTCGGGAGTCGTCAAGGGAGGCCACATGATTCGAGGGGGCAAGCTGGCGGAGCCGCTCTCCGGGACCATGATCGCGGGCGACATATTCGAGCTTCTCCCGGACATCACAGCTGTCTCGCGCGAGACGGAGCGCCTCTTCAGCATCGTTGTTCCGTACATGTCATTCGATGGTGTGACCGTCACGTGCGGGTAGTCCGTTTCCCCGACATCCACCTTGACAATGCCGCGCAGAACGACTACGCTTCTCTCACCTGATTTCTCACTCTGGCTCTGCTCTCTCTAGCGATGCTCTCTACACGTAAGGAGGTCTGGAATGCGGTCGATTGCGGTCGTCAACCAGAAGGGCGGTTGCGGCAAAACAACTACCGCAGTGAACCTCGCATCGTATCTTGCCGATTTTGGGAAGAGAGTCCTGCTCGTGGACTGCGATCCGCAGTCCCATGCTTCGATCGGTCTCGGTGTCGACACTGACAACCTCACCACCTCCACCTACGACGTCCTGATGAATCCACAGGTATCGATCGGTGACGTATCAGTGGAGGTTACTGAGAACCTGCACGTGGTTCCATCGAGTGTGGTGTTGTCGGCTGTCGAGCAGCAGTTGTCGGGCCAGCCGGACAGGGAGAACCGTCTCAGACGGAAGCTCGACGCCGTGGAGGGCAACTTCGACTACACAATCATCGACTGTCCACCGAGCGTGGGACTTCTGACCTTCAATGCCATCGTAGCATGCAACGAGGCCATGGTCGTGATGGAGCCGTCGTACTACTCCTTGCACGGCGCCCTCAAGGTCACAGATTCGATCAACCTCGTGCGTGAGCAACTCGGTCTCAAGAAGCGCATCCGTGTGCTTCTCACGATGTTCGACAAGCGGACTCGCTTCTCGCAGGAGTTCCTTCGCGAGGCCCAGATTCGCTTCGGGCGCGAGATGTTTGACACCGTCATCAGACGGACCGTTCGCTTCCGGGAGGCCGCGAACTGGGGAGTTGCGATCTCGCATTACGCGCGAACGTGCACAGGTGCACGCGACTACAAAGCGCTGACCCAGGAGGTGATCGCGGACGAGGAGCGCCTCACGAGCGAGGAGTTCGAGCCCGTGAAGGAGGCCGAGACGTCCGGACTGGAACGCGGGATGGACGACTGGATCCTGTCGCAGCCAGGTCCGCACTTCGTGGAGGGGGGGATCCTCTTCTCACTCGTGGCTCCAGAGGCTAACGATGTCGAGCTGATCGGGAGCTTCAACAACTGGGATCGCGAACATGGTGTTGTGCTCAAACGCGAGACGAATGGTGTGTGGCACACGACGGTGGATCTTGGGCCGGGACGTCATCTGTACAAGTTCGTTGTCGATGGGGCGTGGAGAGCGGACCCCGCAAACGGAAATAGAACAGATCCGAATGAGGATTGCATAATAGAGGTGTACAGGCGCGGCTAGCAGCCTGTGCAACAGGACCTAGAGAGATCTTCGGGCTGAATCAAGATGAGCAGCAGCACACGCGAAAAGACGCCGAAGAGCCTCGCTGACGTATCCCACCTTTTCTTCTCAAGTACAGAAGAAGAGCCGACGAGGGAAGCGGCGGAGCCCACGGACATACATCCTACCGCGACCGTCGAGCTTGCGGCGCCCGAACCCCATGCGGCGCCCGAACC
>CAZFRO010000005.1:0-94168 GCA_964521425.1 uncultured bacterium | reverse complement strand
CCCGAACCCCATGCGGCGCCCGAACCCCATGTAACCTCCGAATCCCATGCGGCGCCCGAATCACATGCGGCACCCGAACCCCATGAGGACCCGAATGCCAAGGCGGACCGGGTGGGACGGTGGGAGCGCACGAACCTTTTCGTCGTAACCGGCGGTGACAGCGGTCCCGGGAAATCGACCGTGGCCGTGAACCTTGCCCATGCGTTCATGAGCACGGGAACCGTCGGTGTCTTCGATGCAGACCCGAAGGTCCCCAACGCGCGGTTCTACATGGGTGCACCCTCGTGGAACTACCTCTCACCGCTGGTCGGAGAAGGACAGGCAGCCCCCACGGCGCGCGTCGATTCCGGAGTCGTGGTCGTAGACTGTGCCGGTGGGGGAGGTCGCGCAGATGAGCTCCTCGGACGCGGAGAATCGGTCTACGTCGACGTCAATGGGGACGGCAGGGAGCGGCTCTCCTGTGCGGTCATCGACCTTGCCATCGGGAGGACCGCCTGGCTGGCGCCCATCCTTGACCGGATCGGTCTCTTCGTGGTCGTGGCAAGACCG
This sequence comes from uncultured bacterium, assembly GCA_964521425.1. Lineage (GTDB taxonomy): Bacteria > Joyebacterota > Joyebacteria > Joyebacterales > Joyebacteraceae > Joyebacterum. Next base: position 93,619 of record CAZFRO010000005.1, on the reverse strand, counting down.
GGGTGGGCTGGTTTCAGCGAGGCGTTCGCCGTGATGGCGCGTCTGAAGCGGGATCTGGGTGTGAAAGAAGTGGGCCTGATGGTCAACATGGCGCCTGACAACGATTACGCCGCTAGGTTCTTCTCGAAGACCAGGGTGGCCGCGGAACGTCTGTTGTCCATGGAGATGCACTTCCTCGGTGGAATGACCTACGAGGACAATCTTGGAAGCGAGCAGAGGGAGCGGGGATCGATCATCCGTTCCAGACCCGACGCGGTCTTCGCCCTCATGCTCAGAGAGGCGGCGTCGAAGGCGCTTGGGTCAGAGTGGTCGCAGAAGTCCGGAATGGAGATCTGAGAGAATGAGACGAATCGAGAAAGCAGCACTGCCCGAACCAGGCGAGCTTAGGCGGCTCATCTGCTCGGCGGCAGATCAGATCCATGCAGGGGGAAAGGTCGTTGATCCTGATGCTCAAGGCCTGTCCGGCGTTGACATCGTCATGACGGATGAGGACGGGAGTGCGATTCTCGTCGATCTCATCTTCGATGGTGTCAGGGCGGTTCCCACACGCGTCCATGAACATCTCGACTGGTTGGCTGAAAACCAACGGTTGTTCCTGAAGGCCTACTCGGGAGACGGTCTGGTCAGCGCCGACGCGCCGGTTCTCGTCTTCGTGGCGCCCGAGTTCCCCTCGACCGTTGTCCGCGCGGTGTCGCGCATATCGGACGTGCGTGTTCGGCTGGTGCGTGCAGAGCTCCTCCTCGTGGATGGAGAGCCTGGGCTCCTGCTGGAGGCGATAGCCCTCACGCAATCAGAGCCCGTAAGCGCCGCAGTCACGCGTCGTGTGCCTGAGCTTGGCGGTGGAGGAACGGAATCACCGTTTGAAGGCAGAATCGAGTCGGAAAGCGTGCGCACGCTGTTCACGCTCTTCCGGTCCGGCGTGGACGGACTTGATGGGCGGATATCCACCAGGGAGGTGGAGGGAGCCCTTCACTTCGCACTGGAGGGCGCGCGACTGGCGACCGTGGCCATATCTCCGGGGAGTTTCACCGTGTCGACTGGAGATCCCGTCGTGAACCCGATCGTGGTCTCTGACCGAGTCTCGCTCGAGCGAGCGCTCAATGCCGTGATCTCATTCTTTGTGAGAGAGGGCCGCGTGCGCCAGGCCAGCGATGACGGGAATGGCAGCGCAGACGGTGGAGCGAGTGAGCTTTCGCGCCAGGAACAAGCGGAGCTCCGGCGGATATGGGACGACGGGATTCCGGGCAGAGCCGGCAGCTAGAGGACCCGATCCGCGGGGTGCGGGTATGAAAAAACCCGGTCCGCAGGGACCGGGCATAGAAAAAGGGCCTCATGGCCCTTCAGTATGTACAACACAGTTCGAGCTACACATTGTGCAAGCTTTTTTCACCAAATGGACCGTTTTTCTGGGAGGCCCTATGCGTAGGGCCTTCCGGCCGTCGCCGCTCTGACCTTCTGGATCACATCGGTCACACCTTCGATACTGCCGTATCATGCCGGAATTCGCGAAAAGCAGCCCTTATCCGGGTCAACTCGCCCGCGACAGTTCTCCGTGAGACGCTCAGCATGCCCGCCACTTCATCCTGGGTGAACCCCTGCGCAACAGCGTACAGCACCCGCTGCTGCCTGGCCGTCAGACGGTCGACCGCATCGTGCATCTCGACCGACAACGCGAAGGCCTCCGGGACCATGTCAAGTGGCGCCTGCATGAGGAGTTTCTGCCATTCGCTCGGGATGAAGCGGACGGCCTCGGGGTCGATGTCGCCAAGGACTCCGTACAGGATCACCTGACGATCGAGATCACCGTCGGGGCAGTCAATCGCCGTTCGTGTCATGAAGTTGAGAGCACGCCAGCGTGCGCTGGAGAGGTACCAGCTCTTGGTCTTTCCCTCGGGGGAGCGCCAGATGTGGATCCGCATCTCCTGAGTGAGATCCTCCCGAAGCATCTCGTCAGGAGTGAGACCTGTCGCGATTCTCGTGATATCTGGTTCGAACTCCTGCCACTTCTCCATTACCCATCACCCGTTTTTGCACTCCCGAATCGCGAACTGCGTCTCACCACCACTCTGATTCTGGCACGACACAGGGCCGGTGTCAAGATGTCGGCGATTTGTGCGCGAATCTCACATCCGAAACCACTGTTGACATCATCTCAAGCTGCCCAATAGAATACGATAACAAGTTCCATGCCTGATGCAGCACTGGCATCGGCTGCTTGTGGACTTGCCCCTGTTTCAAGCCGCACCCGGTCCTTCCGGGTGCCGGTAGCTCAAGCACCGCACCGGGAGGCCCAATGAGACAGAAGAGAAGTACCGTAGCGCTCGTGCTGGTGTCCTTAATGGGGCTTTGGCTGCTTGCCGGATGCGCCGCCAATACCACGGGTGACGACGAGTTTCCGGACGACCCCGTTCTGCTCCAGAATGAACTCGAGAGGGTGACGATGGATCTCGAGAACGTGGAGGAGATGCTGGTCGCGAACAAGGTCGAGCAGCAGATGGAAGACGGCGACGACATCAGGAGGGTCATCCGCGAACTCGAGATGGATCTCTACAACCTGAGAGGACAGAAGGCCGCCATCGAGCAGAGGCTCGCCGAACTCAAGGCTGCCGGGAAGCTCTAGGCAGCACCGTTGGCGGTGGACTGGATCTCGCACGGCGCGGCGTGCTCCGATGGAGAAGCTACGCTCGCATGAGAATCAGACTGGAGGTGGACGTTTGAGCCCGCGCAGGCTGCTCGTACTCTCGTACACGTTGGCTGTTGTCCTCTTGGCTGCGGTCCCAGCCGGCGCCGAGCCGGGGGAATACTGGTACGAGACCACGATTGACGGAGCGTCGACCGGTTATGTGAGAGAGTGGGTGGAGGAAGACGCGGACGCCCAAGGGAATCGCGTCAGCGGTTCCTACACCAGGATGATGGCCATGCGTGGTCGCCAGCTAGTTCGCGTGGAGCTGAGTGAGAGCTGGGTGGAGACCCAGGACGGAAATCCTGTCACCTACCATCTTACCAGCCGGGTGTCCTCGGAGACGCGCGAGCTGGATCTCACGATAGGATCCGGGAGTGCCAGGCTTCGCATCTCCCTCATGGATGATGCCGTGGTATCGGATGTGTCACTCGCGGAGGACTTCCTCTTTCCGAGAGGCGTCTGGCGCCTGCACGTTGAGAGGGGGTTCATTCCCGGCGACAACTACACCTTCTCCGCGTTTGACCCCGACTTCTCGGAGGTCGCCTCGTTCGAGGTGTCCGTCGTGGGGGCGGAAGAGCTCGAGATCATGGGTGTGACAGTCGACTTGCACAAGCTCGTGGTCGTCTCGCCGCTCTACGGCGGTCTGGAGTTGCACGAGTGGCGTGATGATGAGGGGCTTCTGTGGAGATCCGAGATCTCAGGCACCGGTATCGCGAAGGTGCGAACAACCCGAGAAGAGGCGCTCGCCGAGAAAGAGGCGCTCGACATTCTCTCCGCCGGGGCAATCCCGGTGGATGTATCGATTCACGCGCCCTTCAACGTCGACGATGCTCTCTATGAGATATGGATGGACGACGCTTCAGTCGCCGAGTTCATTGTTGAGGATGAGAGGCAATCGATCGAGGGGCGGACCGAGCGGGGAGTCTTGGTGAGAATCAAGCGAACCGAACCCGCGAGTGAGGCTGTTGTCAGGTTCCCCATCCGCAGCACGCCGATGAAGAGCTACCTTGATGGCAATCCCATCATGCAGACCTGGCACCCGAGGATTCTGGGCGTGGCGGCAAGGCAGGCCTGGGGGACGGACCAGAGCTGCTGGCTGACCGCCAGGAATATTGAGCACTGGGTGTTCGTAGAGGTCGAGAACAAGGGGTTCGGTACGGCCTTCGCTTCAGCCCTCGAGGTGTTGGATACGAGGACTGGCGACTGCAGCGAGCACGTGGTGCTTGCCGCCGCGATGACGCGCTCGATCGGGATTCCGACAAAGCTGGTCTCGGGAGTCACGTACTTCCGGGGACAGTTTCTCTACCACATGTGGCTCGAGGTGTGGACCGGGGACGGCTGGTACGCTCTCGACCCGACGATCGGCGACGGCAGTGTCGATGCGATGCACATCAAGTTCGGAGAGAGTTCAGGGGAGCGCGGCAGCGTTGCGGATCTGTCGATCGGCATCCTCCGGGTTTTCAATAGACTGCACATTGCTGTCAGGGAGTACACGGTCGACGGGAAGACCGTCGCACCATAGGACCACAGCCAAGGGTTTCATGGGAGGCACATGATGATCCACCTGCGTCTCATTCTGATATTGTTGCTCGTAGTTCTTCTTGCCCTGACTATCGGGGGCTGTTCCGGTTCAGAGGATGACGGCGCCGCGGTGGAGTCCACTGAGGCTGAGACCGAAAGCCCGGAAGACGTTCAGGAGGAGGCACCATCGAAGAGCGCGCTGGCGCGCGGTGTGACCGCTGCCGCGGGGGAGGAAGACGAGGAGCCATCTCCAGAGATACAGCTGGCCAACTTGACCTACGAGTGGCGTGTGTCTCCGAAGAAGGGGCTCCAGATCCGTCTCAGCTTTGAGAATCCGTACGATACATACGAGCGTGCACGTGGCTACGTGGTTGCCGTGGCCGGCTACACAAAATCCAATGGTGCGGTGACGGGCGTCTATCCATGGAACGTGGAACTCATCGACGGCCTGCCGAGCGACTACTCTGACGGCGCGCATCTGCTCTTTCGCCGTGACCAGGAGATAGAGGGCTTCATTCCGTACGAGAACTCCGAGGGGTACTTCAACAACCTCAGACTTCTCATCTACTCTGAAGACGGTGAGAAGCTGCGCGATCAGACCTACGGGCTGGATATCACGGGCAAGCCCACGGGAGTTCGGGAACCGAAGCCACAATTCGATCTATAGATGCGTATGGGAGGGAACAATGGGCAAGGAAAAGGTAGGACACAGCGACATGAAGAAGGCGCAACTCACCAAGAAGGAGAAGCGCCAGAAGAAGAGGGAGAAGAAGGAGACTAAGAAGAAGGAGACTAAGAAGACTGGACTCATCTAGTCTCGTCTTCTCAGCCGGCCGCACGACGCCGCCCGGTCTGAGTCGCTAGTCCCACGACACCGTCAGATTCTCATCGGGGAAGAAGTCGGTGAACCGTCTGTAGTAGACGACCGTGTCGCCGTGTGATTCCGTGCGGTCAGGGGTGAAGGACAAGAGAACTCCCCCAAACGAGGCCGGAATCCGAAACTCGAACTCCGCGATCTCGATCGGCTGCTCCCAGAGCTTCGTCGTCGTGACGATGTAAATGGCGCGGCGCGTGCGTATCTCCTGAACATACCTGACCTTGATGAGCTTCTCCTCACGCGGGGTGAAGCTCATCGTCCATTTGACGTCGGTCTCCCCGCGTACGAAACCGAGCGGTTCGAAGCTGCCCTGTCTTTCTTCCCACACCTTGGTCTGGAACGGGTAGAGATGATGCCTGTCCACTGGGAACGGGTAGCTGATCCCGACGGTCGAGCTCTCATCGGAGTCGTTCCGGAAGTAGTAGAGGGCCGTGACCGTCGTGCGCGTCGCTGACGGCTCGACCGTCACGTACTCGCGATAGAACCGAACCTGATCCTGACGCGTCGACGCGAGGTCGTTGTTCCCCGCGGGGGGAGCGCCGGAGTCATGCTGGCATCCAGAGATGAGCGGAATGAGCAGAACCGCTACGAGGATCAATCCACCGGTCAGGCGCTTCACTTGCTGTACCTCCCGAATGTGTGTTGCTCTCGCGGCCACCGTCGGCGGAGGCCCAAGGTGGAGTCGAGAGAGCATCCTACAGGTAGATGAAGCCGGCGAGCGTTGTCCCGGTCGCAAGTGAGAACGATCCGAAGCGCATGCCGATCCCAATCTCTCCCTCGATGCTCAGGCGTTTGGTTATGAAGTACTCCGCGCCGAGGACACCGCCGACACCGAACGTTGTGTGGCTGTCGTCGCCGTCGTTGCCCTGCCCACCCGGAGCCCTCCACCCCAAGAGATCATAGTCACCGCCGCCCGCACCTCCGGAGGTGTGGCCGACGCTCACCCTGCCTCCCCAGTAGGGCTGGAACTGGCTGTCGGTGCCGTTCGTGAAGAGTACGCCCGCCCCGAAGCCGATGTTGGTGCCCGAGTTGTCGCCATCCGACCACGTATTGAGCGAGAGAGCAACCTCGAGCGCCATGTTGTCGCCGAGCTTGGTCTTTCCGACGATTGTTCCGGCGCCGCCGGGCAGGAGGACCCCTCCCACGCCAAAGCCGTCGCCGTAGTCTCCGGCAGTGGCCATGAGGGGAAATACGAGCAGGCTGAGAAGCACGAGTGCCGTCAGAGTGCGAAGCGACATGGGTGTCCTCCTTCTCCGGGGAATGGTCGCTGTGAAGCTCGTCGACTACGACCGTCTGCCGATTTCGCGGCATGCTAGCATCGAGCGCCGGAGCTGTCAAGTTGCCGGCCCGTAGCGCCATTCCGCTTGACGCCGGTGCTGCCGCGTGTTACGTTTTGTTGGAGAATCTGCAGGCCGTCGCGGTTAGAGCCCCACGCTGGAGCGATCGCGACGGGAGCCGATCTGATCCGAAAGGAGCAACAGATGCCCAGCACACAGGAAGTAGGCGAGCGACTTAAGGCGGTTCGGAAGAAGAGGGGGATGACCCTGAAGCAGGTCGCTGAGGGAGCGGGAATGTCACCGACGCACATATCGGAGATAGAAAGAGGCAAGACCTCTCCGACTGTCGGCGCCCTCCGAAAGATTGCGGGTGCGCTTGAGAAGGACGCCGCCTACTTCGTCGAGGAACGACCTCTTCCGAAGATCTCAATCGTGAAGAAGGAAAGCCGCGAAGCGGTGCTTCTGCCTGGAGTGGGTGAGACATTCATAACCGCGAAGGCACTGACCCAGGGGATTCCAGCCGGGCGCGTTACGGTCGTCCTGATCGAGCAGGATGAGGGCGGGAGCATGAAGCTCGACGAGCATCCCGGAGAGGAAGCGCTCCTGATGATCAGTGGCGAGGCCAAGGCGAACGTAGGGGACGACGAGTTCGTCGTCAAGAATGGTGACTGCCTGCACTACTCCGCCCGTCTCAATCGCTCGATCACATTCACGGGTAAGGGAAGGAACAAGGCTCTGTGGGTGAAGGTCGTGCCCGGAGCCATCAAGTGGTAGTACGGTTGTCAGAGCGCGACGCGAAGTGAGAAGCGCATCGTGTTCTCCAGATAGCCGAACACGTACGCGAAATCCACCGAGAACGTCGTGCCACCGACCGGAATGCCTGCCCCCGCGCCGAGAGTGTACTCCTCGAGTTCTCCCGGGGGCAGATCCCGCACATAGCCGCCCCTCAGCGAAGCGACATCGAATACTCTCACCTCTGCACCGACCATGAGGCGATCGGGGTTGTCCTGCCTGAGCGATTTGCCCAGATCCAGCTCAAGCGAGACCGCCTCGCGCGGACTCACCATGAGTCCGAACGCTACCGTGGCCGGCACGCTTTCATCGTACGCTCCACTGGTGGACGAGTTCCACTTGAGCGAGCCCACGAGATCACGCGCTCGAGCTGCCACCACCACCGACTCGGTGAGTGGGACGAGAAGGCCCAGATCGAGTGAGAAGCCGAGCGCGCTGCCACTGACCTGTTCCTCCGTGCCTGCATTGCCGCCGAACGATGCCCATCTCGTGCGTGCGGATGCGCCCGCCGAGATGTGCGTCGCGGGAAGCCACGGTGTTGTCAGGATCGCGCGGGAGGCTCCCACGAGCGCTGTCGTCTCGGTGAGAACCTCATCTCCTGAGTAGATGAGTCCGACACCAAGCGTGTAGCCAGCGTTCATGCGGATGGCGCCGCTCAGGGCGGAGTAGGGGACGAGTCCCATCTGGTCGCCGTAGGTAGCAGTGAACTCCCTCGGTGTTTCGGAACCCTCGAGCCCGGCCGGGTTCCAGAAGATAGACTCGGCGCCCATGGATCGCGCGGTGACTGCTCCAGCCATCGCGACCGATCTTGCCCCTATGCCTGTCTCGACAAACGCCGCTGGTATGTCCGAGAGCTCCTGCGCACGCGCGTTCGTGGCACACAGGCAGACCGCCAGGAATGCCATGGCGATGAGGCTTGCGTGGAGATGTCTGGTCCTGCTTGAGAGACTCATCGTTCTACCGCCTACTTGACAAGCACGAGTGTGGCAAGCACCCGGGCCGTGCCGGTTGGATCCTTCGCCGATACCTCGACCACGTAGCGGCCGTTTCTCGCCTTTTCCCCCGCGTCGGTGAGACCGTCCCACTCGACAGATGCCCGTCCCTTGCCCTGTGGCTCATTGGTCACCAGTTCTCTCACCGGTTGTGCCGCCATGTTGAACACCCTGATCGTCACGAACGGCATCCTCGCCTCGTTCGACGAGAGCGTATAGGAGATGAGGACCGGACCGTTCGCGGGAGAGAACGGGTTGGGCTCGGCCGAGACGTCGGAGACTCCGAGCGATCCCGATCTGGATGCGGTCGCGTACTCGGCCAGGGACTCCATATGTGTTTCCATGTCGCTGCCGACATGCGCCGCGTCAATGAACTCCCACTCGAGCATGGCCTTGTTCCAACGGACCATTCGCGCACCGTCAGTCGGTGATGGCAGTGTCAGAAGCGGGAGGTGGTTCTCCTCGAATGAGAGGCCGTGCGGCTTGAACCGGTAGCTGGACTTATGAACCTCGTACTCGCGCGCGAAGCGTTTCGCGTTCGGGAGTACGTCGTGTGACAGATAGATGCTCTTCGTCTCGGTCACCGAGCCTGCCGGGATCTCGATGGAGATCCCCAGGGAGTCGGTGAAGGTGCCCTCTGTTGATGCGTCCATCCTGACGTAGACCGTGGCGGCCAGCGAACCGGTCGCTCCGGATTCAATGTCTCTGACTCCCACCGTAAACTCACCGAAGTAGGAGGAGTTCGCCGTGAACTGCCCCGTGCCTCGTGACATGGCTCCCGCTTCCTCAGGTGAGATCCACCACTCCAGATTGGTCTCAACAAGCTCGCCGCCCTCGGCGACGGCGCTCGCCGAGTACGAAGCCACGCCTCCTGCCTGGATCTGTGTGTCGCCGCTCAGCTCGACGCGGTCGATGAGCGCACGTTCCACGCTGAAGTCGTATCCTGTTGCCATTTCGCCCTCGTCCAGGTCCAACGTCATCTGCGCGGGGCTCGCTATGCATCCCAGACTCGATGTCGAAAGCAGGTAGCTGCCGGGACGAAGCTCGATGATCTCGTACGCCCCCGATGCATCCGGCACAGCAACCTCCGTCAGTCCGGCGTACGTCGTGCTGGTGGCGACGACCTCGATCTCCTGCACGTTCACGCCCTCGCCGTTCGAGGAGATGGTGCCGACCAGTCGGGCGAAGTTCCTCGGCATTGAGATCTCAAGGCCTTCGCCGTTGACGTCGATCGAGTCGATCGTGACCTCTTGATACCCATACATTGAGGCGACGACCGTGTAGCTTTCGAGGGGAACGAGATCGACGAACGTGAAGGAACCATCGGTCTCAGACATCGTGGTACCGAAGTGACCGGCGCCGTCGTCGGCCACGAGCGCGACACCGTACAGATGCTCGCCGGACGTGCCGTCCGTGACCGTTCCGGAGATGACGCCATCACTGGGTAGCATCGTGAAATCCAGGCCCGCCGTTCCGGGGCTTTGGCCCGTGATTGGGTTCTGGGATGTCGCGTAGTATCCGGTTCTCAACGCGTGGATGTCGTAGAGATCCACGGGATCGAGGTCGACAAGCGCGTAGAAGCCCTCATCGTCAGTCGTTGCCGAGGAGACGAGGAGATCGCCGACCTTGGCGTAGAGCGATACCCAGGACACCGGCGTAGAGCCGCCGGGCTCCGTCACTCTCCCTGCTATCGTGCCGCTCAGGCGGAAGAGGCTCGGGTCGAACTCGACCGATTCGTGTTCGGCCAGAGCAAGCGTGATCGACCGGCCGCGGTACCCCGCTCTTCCGAAGCTCACCACGTTCTCGCCGGGGACGAGCGAGTCCAGACTGTATCGTCCCACAGCGTCAGTGACGTCGGAGGCCGATCCACCCAAGCATTCGCCCGTAACGACCACATGCGCGATCGGTCCGCCGGAGAGCGAGTCGCTGACGGCGCCCTCCAGGGTCGCGAAGACCGGCAGCAGGTCGGCGTCGAGTTCGGTAAGCTCTCCGCCCACAACCGCCACACCGGAGAAGAACGCGTTTGCGTACCCAGCGCGCTCCATCCGCACCGAGTAGAGGCCGTCGTTCACCCAGAGTCTGTAGTTGCCTCTGTGGTCTGTCACTGCGGACGCGCTGTCGCCCCACGAGGCGACCACCTTGACGCCACGCATCGGAATGCCGGAGGAGTTCTCCACGATCCCGCCTATGGAACCGTAGTAAGTAGGTAGAGTCAGATTCAGCGTCGCTGTCTCGCCGGGGTCAAGCTCGGCCACATTCAGTGAGGCGGTACCGTGCTCCTCCGCACGGACCGTGATCTCGTATGCACAGCCTGGTTCCACCTGAACCGTGTATCCTCCACTCCAGTTTGTGGATGTTCGCCAACCCGGTCCATCGTGACCGGCGCCACCCACGAGCACTGTTGCACGCCTGACGGCTCCGCGGGCGTCTGTGATCGATCCGGTGATGGTGGCATGTCTCGTGACCAGGCTGAGTTCTATGCCGGACGCTGACTGTCCCGGTGCAACGCTCACGATCTGAGGTGCTGCGGGCTCAAGGCCGTCCTTGGCCGCCGATATCTCCCACTCGCCGGCGTCAACCGAGAGACGGAACTCTCCGGCGTCATCCGTGAGCGTCTCACCTGTGATCGTGCCCCTTGTGCAGATGACGGTCGCACGTGGGACGGTCGCCCCCTCGTGCAGAACGATGCCACTCAAGGTGCTTGCCCCTTGCGCCAACTGGATGTCGAGACCGGCCAATGCCTGACCGGGGGATGTCGCCACAAGAAGGGGAGGAGCGGACACGTATCCGTCCATGAGAGCGCGTATGCTGTGAACTCCGCTCGGGAGATCGAGTGTGAAGGCGCCGTCGCCTCCGGTCTGCGTCTCCATGTGTCCGTCCGTGACCAGCGCACCGCTCACCGGCTCACCGTTGGCTGTGACGAGGCCCTCGATCGATGAATCGAGCGGCTCCATCGTGAGCGCGATCCCGGTGAAAGCCCCACCGGTTTCAACGGTGACCTGGTGTGCCCTGGAGCGGCCGTAGCCCATGTAACTTGCCTCGAGCTCGTACGTCGAACTCGGCGGGATGAGAAGGAACTCGCCGAACGCGTTTGTCGTCGTTGTGACGACGTTCCCCGATGGAGGGATAGCGACAACCAGAGCATCAGCGAGATCCATCGAGCCGTCAGTGACTCGTCCCATGATGGATGAGTCAACCGGCAGGAGCACGAACGCAGGATCGATTGTCTTGGTCTCGCCCGCGTGCACGATGATCTCCCTCTGGATGCTCGTCTGGAAGCCGCTCTTTTCAGCCCAGATGCTCCACACCGCAGGAGCCAGTTCGATAGCGAAGTGCCCGCTCGTACCGGTGAACTCGCGGAATGTCCCGAGCGATGACTCAGCCAGGACCATCGCGCCCGTGATTGCGTGGCCGTCCGCGTTCAAAACGCTGCCGGTCGCAACCCCCGGTGTCCCGATGAGCACGAGCGGATCCTCAAGCTCGAGGTACTCACCGGCCGAGAGGCTGAACTCAGAATAGTCCGACGGGGCGTATCCCGCCTTCTCCGCTCGTACCGTCCAACTTCCAGTCGTGGCCTGTATGGCGAAGAGACCGTCCACGTCCGTCCACACCTCGATGCTCTGCCCGTCCGATTCGGCTACGACCCTCGCGTTGGCGACAGTCGCGTCTGATTCATCCAGGACAACGCCGCGCACTCTGGCCGGGGCGCGTCTCATGTAGATGGAGACGTTACGATCAGCGTCGGGGTAGATGACCGCATACGCCATCGTGTCGACGTAGTCCTCCTTCGATGCCAGGAAGACGTACTCGCCCGGGATCAGCTCCTTGTCGAAACAGCCGAATTCGTTCGTGATCGCCGGGAGAATGCTCACACCACCGGCCACGAACTCGATGTCCACCATCACTCGAGGCAGTCTCTCGCCACTCTCCCGGTATGTCCTTATGTGCGCCGTGCCCGTGTCGGTCGAGTAGTCGAATCGCCTCAGCTCTGACGCGACGCCTCTGCCCGTGCTGTCGAGGGCAATGACGCGCCACGAATACTCTCCTGATATGAGGAAGCTCCCGACGCCGACCTCCACGGAGTTCTCAGTGGTCCCGCCGTCCCAGACCGGGTAGCTCGCCTCGCCGGAACCGAGCTCGCGCTTCTCATAGATGTAGACGTGGTAACTTGAGGCGCCGGCCACGGGAGTCCAGCTGAGGTCGAGGATCTCCTCGGTGATGGTCACGGAGTCAGGCGGCGCGACCAGCTGCGGCTCCAGCATTCCCGTCGTGACGTCGACCAGGAAACCGGCTAGTCCGGCTCCAGCGACGGAGGTCAGGAGTGGGTCATTGCCGTAGCAGTTGAAGATGAGCCAGTTGTAGGAGAATCCACTCATCAAAGGAGGGCTCGTGCCGTTCATATCCACGAAGTAGCCGGACGGGTCGATCGATCCGTACTGGATCGACGTCTCATTCGTCAGCGCCTGCCAGACCAGGTTCGCTCCCGTCAGAACGAGTTCGCCGTCCACCTCCTCTATCGTGATCTCCTGATCGGAAAGGGCGACGTGATAGTAGGGGACACCATCCACCGGATCCCATTCAAAGAGCGTACTCGTCTCTTGAATCGTCGAGCCGTTCTGGGGAGTGGTTGGAGTCGCGAAGATCGGTGATTCGACAATGAGTCTGAACTCGTCTGAGATCTCACTCGACGAGACATCCTCGAGCACGCAATACCAGACACCGGGCGCCATGTACTCCTCAAACGGAACGAATGAGAGACTCTGTATGCCGTTTGCCGCGGTGGAGAAGACGTAGCTGCCGGGTACATGTCCGTAGATGAGCTTGCAGGTTACGCTCTCTTCCCAGGTGACGGTCACGGTGTCGTTCAGTGCCACGAGCGTGTGTGGGTAGTCGGTGAGGGTTACGGCGCACGACGCATCGGTTGGAGACGCCAGTACGATGCCGGCCAGAACCAGCACGGCTGCCGCTCGCATCACCGTCCGTGTCGCCAATGTGCCCGTTACTCCCACTTGTGCCCCTTCTCTCATGGTCATCAGAATGCGTAGCTCACTGATACCCTCAGCACCTGGAGTGGAAGCGCCAGGAACATCGTGTCCGCGCGCATTCCACCGCCCATCTCGAATCCCATTCCGATATTCGCAAGCGGAACGAGGATCGCATTCGATCCTCCCTCGCTCGCCGACTCTCCCGCAAGATCGGCCGTGATGACACCTCCGCCAAGCCTCAGGCCGCCGATCTCAAACTCGAGGCCTACGCCGTCTCCGAGCACGACGCCCTCTGAGTAATCCTGGTATGCGAAGCCGATCATGCCGTCGTAGTGCCTGTATTCTAGTGTGGTCAGGACGATCCAGGTCTTGAGCGATACGGCCGCGCCCATGTACGACGGGAGATGGAGGTGAAGCGGATCATCCTCGGTCGTCTCGCTGTACTCAGTGAGGGTAGGCTGCGAAGCGGATACCTCGTTTGCGTCAAACCCTCCATCCGAGATGGCAGGGAGCATGTTCTCGATGATTGTGACATTGCCCGCGAGCTTGAGATCCGGAACGGCCGTGTAGTTGATGTCGAGCGTGACCGAATCCGTGATCCGCCAGGAGGCGCCGGCGCTCCACCCGAGAGCCGCTCCTGCGAATGCCCCGGACATGCTCTGGTCGAGGCGGTTGTTCCAGGGGTCGCTCGGGTCGTTGAAGGCGTACTCCGTTCCGCCGTAGTCGATGATCCCGTCCCCGAGAGCGATCGATGTGAGGCCGGCCGATGCGTAGTAGCCGTTGAGTGCGAACCCGACGCCTATTCCAGGGCGAAGCTCTGTGGCGGCGGCAATGGTCGAGCGCTTCACGCTCACCGAGAGATCCGCCGCAGCATCGAAGGTGGCACGGACCGCGATGTCGACATCGCCGCCCTCCTCGCCCTTCACAGTCTCGCCGAATGCTTCGATTCCTGTGTCCACGATCCCGAACCCGATCGACAGCGGTTCCTCGATGGCTCCACCGATAGCAACACGACCGAGCCGCGCGGCGAAGACACCGGAGACAACTCCGGCGTGCTGTCCGGCCATCACGTCGGTCTCAGGGTATGTGAGTTCAAGGCCGGGCTCCGCAATCGAATCGAGTCCATCGTCCAGCATCGACGCGGTTCTTGAATCCAGGTCCACGAGGTCAGTGACCGAAGCACCGAGGGGGGGGAGAACGTCTATGAGAAGGCCGCCCGATTCAAGGAAGGCAAGACCCGCGGGATTACCGCAGACCGACACGAGCTCCCCGCGAACGGTGCTCACGGGGTTCCCAAGTCCGTCAGGCCGGCAGCCCGCTCCATACAGGAAGCCGAAGGAGACCCGGACATCGGCCGACAGGGCGCCGCCATCCAGGAAGGACAGCATCTGCGAATCCGTGTCGGCGGACGCACCCGTGTAACATGCGGCCGACAACGCAATGATTGAGACAACGAAGACCATCAGCCAGCGCATCTGACCCCCTCGTAGCGCTAATCCACAGCTGTGTCGTACGATGCGGGCTCGATTGGCCCGCGTGACACCTGATCGCTCAGGTTGTGTTGTTTGGGTTGCATGGAGTGTGCCACTTGTCAATGAGGAGGGGGTGCGAGCCGTGGGCCGGTTGACACTGTTCGCGGGAAGCTGCTAGTCTCAGCGTTTAGAGCGTGGATCCGCTCGGTGCGGGGATTCCACCTGGCGCGTGGATCCGGAAACAGGGTGCAGGTCATGGCAAACAGAGTAGACAGCGACAGAGGGGGCGCCCTTCGGGGGTTTGCCCACATCGGGGCCGGGACAATGGTCTCCCGGATCACGGGCTTCGCCAGAGAGATAGTGACGGCTGCCATCTTCGGGGCCGGCACATCCATGGATATCTTTGTGGCGGCGTTCACGATCCCGAATCTGCTCTGCCGGATTCTGGGAGAGACGGCAGTCGAGTCCGCCTTCATGCCGCTGTTCAAGGGGCTTCATGCGAAGGGGGAGAAGGCTCGAGCGTGGGCGTTGGCAAAGGGGACCTTCCGCCGCCTCATCATCGTTCTATCTGGCGTCGTGTTGGTCGGCATTGCTGCTGCGCCGCTACTTGTGCGGATCGTCGCGAGCGGATTCACAGGGGATACTGCCGGCGAGGCCGTGCGGATGACGCGCCTGATGTTCCCGTTCGGTCTGTTCATAGGGATGGCCGCTCTCATGGGCGCCATCCTGCTGGCCTTCCGGCGCTACTGCGCCTACAGTCTGGCGCCGGTGCTTCTCAATGTCGGGATCCTGGGCTCCGTACTGCTTCTCCACAGTCGGATCGGCTACTACAGTCTGGCCGTCGGCGTGCTCGTGGGAGGTGCGCTCCAGTTCATCGTCCAGGCGCCCATCGTGCGGAAACTGCTGTTGGGCGACAGAGGGAGTCCTGTCGCGGCCGTGTCACAGGCGGACGCGCACGAGGATCTCAAACGTGTATCCGGTCTGTCCGTGCCCGTCATCCTGGCGGCTGCGGTTCAGCGCGTCGGTGTCGTCGTCGACAGGACGATCGCCTCGTTCCTCGTTCCCGGCAGCATCTCATCACTCTACTACTCGTTCAGGCTGGTCCATCTTCCGTACGCGATCCTCGCTCTCGCGGCCGGCCGTTCAGTCGCTCCCGTGCTGGCGGAGAAGCACGCTTTGGGCGACCATGAGGGGTTCTCTCTCGCGCTCGTGACGGGAATGAGAATGAACGTCACGTTCCTCGCGCCCGTCGTCGTGCTCACCGTGGTTCTGGCGCGCCCGATCGTCGGTCTCATCTACCAGCGCGGCGCGTTCGACGAGACGGACCTGGCCATGACGGCCTCGGCGTTTGCCATGTACTCGGTCGGTCTCGTGGGAATGGGTCTGACGTTCCTTCTGGTCCGGGCGTTTGCGGCCCGGCTCGATACGAAGACCCCTGTGAAGGTCTCGATCGTCGCGTTCTTCCTGAACGTGGCGCTCAACCTCTTGCTCGTCCGCACACCTCTCAAGCACGCGGGCCTAGCACTTGCCAGCTCCATCGCGTTCACAGTGCACGCCGCCATCCTCTTCGTTCTTCTCAACAGGAGGCTCAGAGGGAGCCGGACGGCAATCGCCCCTTCAGAGCTTCTGTCGTTGGGCTGGCGTGTTCTTCTGTCATGTGTTGCTCTCGTCGCCGTGCTCCTGCCGCTCAACGCCTGGCTTGGCATGCGTATTGCTGAACCTCTCCTTGCAGGAAGGGCCATTCGCATCGTGCTCGCCGGAGGCGTCGGTGGCGCGGTGTATCTCTTTGTGTCGCGCCTTCTGGGTCTGCATGAGCTGACCCGTCCTTTCTCCCGCGGGAGAGGGGAGAAAGGCGCGTAGGAGGAAGCGTGCGCTTGAGAGTGCTCGTCGCTGAACGCATCTCGAAGGAGGGCTTAAGAACGCTTGCGACGTCGCTCGACGTCGTGGAGGCGTTCAACATGAGCCGCGACGAGCTTCTGGATGCGATCGACGGGTTTGACGCGTTGGTTGTGAGGAGTCTGACGAGCGTCGACCGCGAACTCCTCGAACGAGGCGAACGGCTGCGGGTCGTAGGGCGAGCGGGCGTCGGTGTCGACAACATCGATATCCCCTTCGCGACATCGCAGGGTGTGATGGTCGTCAACGCGCCCGAATCTAATGTCGTCTCGGCCGCGGAGCATACACTCGCATTCATGCTCGCGCTTGCACGCAACCTCCCCGCGGCGGATAAGGTGCTCAAGAGTGGCAGTTGGCCGGAGGCGAAGTCGCGTGGTGTCGAACTCTTTGGCAAGACGCTCGGCATCGTCGGTCTCGGCCGCGTGGGGTCCGCCGTCGCCGTTCGCGCCGCATCGTTCGGCATGCGCATCATCGCGTACGATCCGTACATTGCTGATGAGCGCTTTGGCTTCTTCGGTGCGGAGAAAATGGCATCGCTCGACGCACTCATGGCGGAATCGAACTACATCTCCGTTCACACTCCGAAGAACGATGAGACGTACGGTCTAATAGGAGAGCACGAGCTCTCGCTGGCTCCCGATGGGGTCCGGATCATCAACTGCGCCCGAGGCGGCGTTGTGAGCGAGGCTGCACTTGTGAACGCGCTCACAAGCGGCAAGGTTGTGGCCGCCGGAGTGGACGTCTTCGAAGGCGAACCGGTGACCCAGCATCCGCTGTTCGGATTCGAACAGGTGCTCGTCACTCCACACCTCGGCGGTTCGACAGAGGAGGCGCAGACGCGCGTCGGGCAGACCGTTGCGGAGCAGATTGTCGAGGCCCTCGAGGGCGGGCTCCCGCGCTACGCGCTCAATATTCCGCAGACCGATACCGAGACGCTCTCGCGTGTCGCACCGTTCATGCCGCTTACTGAAGCGCTGGGGAGTGCATTCACACAGCTATTCGGGCTTCCGACGGCTGGGGTGGAAATCCGCTACAGTGGTGAAGTCAGCCGCTACCGGACGGAACTCCCGACCCTCGCGTTTCTCAAGGGGCTCCTGGGGTCCGTCGGGGGGGACGAGGTCACTCTGGTCAACGGACGATACCTCGCCGAGGAGCGAGGCATTGAGATAGTCGAGTCACGAGCAACGGACGCCGGCAATGTCACGAGTCTGGTCACGGTGAGCGGCGCCGGTGGTTCGCGCGGTAGACTGACTGCGACGCCGATGGCGCCGCACGGTTTCCGCATCACCGAGATCGGCGGGTTCGAGGTCGATCTCGTGCCGGCCGGCAGCGTACTGGTCTGCTGGTTCGATGGCGACGCTGCGGACAGACCCGGCATCGTGGGCAGCGTCGGCACGATGCTAGGTGAAGCAGGCGTCAACATCATCCGGATGGAGGTGGGACGCAACGTTTTCGAGGGCCGCGCCGTGATGCTCATATCTCCGAGCGAGGATATACCCGAGGGCACCGCGGGGCTTCTTGAGAATCATCCCGGTGTCTCGGAGATCCGGCTTCTCAAGTTCGACGTAGCTGGAACTCATACGACAGATGCGAAGTGACATCCATGGACGAACACAGATGATGGGAGGCAAAGATGGACTCCGTGAAGATAACACTTCCTGAGAAGGACATGCCGAGAGCCTGGTACAACGTGTTGCCGGACCTTCCCAAGCCGCTTGACCCGCCGCTCAATCCGCAGACGCGGGAACCGCTCGGTCCGGACGACTTGGCGCCGCTTTTTCCCATGGATCTCATCCTCCAGGAGGTGTCGGGCGAGAGCTGGATCGACATCCCCGATGAGGTTCTCGACGTCTACTCGATCTGGAGACCGTCGCCGCTCGTTCGCGCACATCACCTGGAGAAGCACCTGGGAACGCCGGCGAAGATCTACTACAAGAACGAGGGCGTGAGTCCTGCGGGGAGCCACAAGCCGAACACGTCCGTGGCGCAGGCCTACTACAACAAGAAGGCCGGAGTGAAGCGGTTGGCGACAGAGACCGGCGCCGGTCAGTGGGGCAGCGCTCTCTCGTTCGCGTGCAATCTGTTCGGTCTTGACTGCACGGTCTACATGGTCAAGGTAAGCTATGAGCAGAAGCCCTACCGCCGCACGATGATGCAGGTATGGGGGAGCGAAGTCCATCCCAGCCCTACCGACCAGACGGAGGTCGGCCGGAAGATCCTCGAAGGTGACCCCGACTGTCCCGGCTCGCTTGGGATCGCGATCAGCGAAGCCGTCTTCGATGCCGCGACGCACGACGACACGAAGTACGCTCTCGGCAGCGTTCTCAATCACGTGCTGCTTCACCAGACCGTGATTGGCTTGGAGACGAAGAAGCAGCTTGAGATGATCGGTGAGAAGGCCGACATACTGGTAGGCTGTGTGGGTGGCGGAAGCAACTTCATGGGTATGGCGCTGCCGTTCCTCCGCGAGAAGGCCGACGGTCAGGATCTGCGCTTCGTGGCGGCCGAGCCGACCGCATGTCCGACGATGACGAAGGGTATGTTCGCGTACGACTACGGCGACTCGGCGAAGATGACGCCTCTCATGAGGATGTACACGCTCGGGCACTCGTTCGTGCCTCCGAAGATCCACGCGGGTGGACTTCGGTATCATGGCGACTCGCCGATCCTAAGCCAGCTCGTCCACGAGGGCATCGTCGAGCCGGTCGCGTTCTCGCAGAACGCCGTGTTCGAAGCGGCGCTCGCGTTCGCGAGCACCGAGGGGATCATCCCGGCGCCGGAGACATCTCACGCCATCAAGGCCGCCATCGACGAGGCCCTCCGGTGCAAGGAAGAGGGGGTCGAGAAGAACATCGTGATTGCCTTCTCGGGGCACGGCCACTTCGACATGGCCGCGTACGACGCGTATCTCTCGGGTGCCCTGATTGACTACGAGATGAGCGAGGAGACCATCGCGAAGGCGCTGGCCGACGCGGGAGTCTCTGAAGAGGAATAGGTGCAGAGGAGGTCTGGATGTCATCGGTCCTCGTAACCGGAGGGGCGGGATACATAGGGAGCGTCACCGTTGAACGGCTGCTTGAGGCCGGTCACGGCGTCGTCATACTCGATGATCTGTCGAAGGGGCACAAGTCGGCCATTCCCGACGGATGCCGCTTCATCAAAGGCGACATCGGGGATACCGAACTTGTTGAGAGGACTCTCAAGGAGAACAAGGTCGACTCCGTCATCCACTTCGCGGCGATGAGCCTCGTGGGGGAGTCGATGGAGCGGGCCGGCGATTACTACAGCAACAACGTCGTCGCCGGCATCCGCCTGCTCGAAGCGATGGAAGCTGCCGGCGTGTGCAAGATCGTCTTCTCTTCGTCAGCCGGAGTCTACGGTGAGCCCGAGACGATTCCCATCAGCGAGATGAATCGGACGGAGCCGGTCAATGTCTACGGAGATACGAAGCTCATATTCGAGCGCGTGCTCTCCTGGCAATCGGAACGCACGCCCCTTTCACATATCTCGCTCAGGTACTTCAATGCAGCCGGAGCCTCGGTGCGCTACGGTGAGGATCACAGACCGGAGTCACATCTGATCCCGATCGCGCTTCAGGCCGCCGCCGGACGGCGCCCCGAACTGACGGTGTTCGGAGATGACTACGAGACGCCGGACGGGACGTGCATCAGAGACTACATCGATGTGCGGGATCTCGCTGACGCTCACATCGCTGCGCTCGCCGCGCTCGATGCCGGGCGTTCGGGGATCTACAATCTGGGTAACGGTGAGGGCTGGAGCGTTCTCAACGTCGTTGAGTTCGCGGAGGAAGTGACCGGGCTCACTATCCCCAGGAAGATGGGCCCACGCCGTGCCGGTGATCCTGCGAGACTGGTCGCCAGTTCATCATTAGCTGAGAGTGAACTCGGCTGGACGCCAAAGCATCCGGAGCTCAGGGACATGATCGAGGCGGCCTGGAAGTGGATGGAGAGCCACCCGGACGGGTATCCGGATTGAGAGTGCCCATGGAGCTTGACTTGGCCCGGGTAGATTGCTAGTATGCATGCTATTGGATTTGTGGCGCCCTAGCTCAGTTGGTAGAGCAACGGATTGAAAATCCGTGTGTCCGCAGTTCAATTCTGCGGGGCGCCACCACTAAAGAAGATCAGATCGACGAGAACGCGAGCTGGTGTAGCTCAGCTGGTAGAGCAACGCACTCGTAATGCGTAGGTCAGCGGTTCGAGTCCGCTCACCAGCTCCAGAAACTCACGATCCGAAGAGGAACAGAAGGGCCTGCCGGCGCTTGGATGCGTCTGGGAGGCCCTTTTTCTCGCGTCTGGCGGGCGACCAAGGTGTGGTGGAGGCATCAGAACAGAAGCGTACCAGCCGCCCTGAGCCGGCTCGAGGGAGGTGACGATGTGCCCATGCTTTGGCCCTGAGAGCTCTGTTAGGGAATTGACATCTGATACCATTTGTGGTATCGTGGTTGCGTAGATGAAACGTGGGTCTGCGATATGAGCGGACCCCGTAGTGTTCTATATGAGACGTCGTCTCCGCGTCGATACGCGATTCGGGTCGTGGCGTCCGGGAATGAGGAGGGAAGAGATGAGGAAGTCTGTGACAATGCTGGTTGCGGTCGCGATGCTTGTCGGTATCGCCTCAACTGCGATGGGTGCGGTCGGCTGGTGTGGCAACATATGGCCGGTCAACGGTACGCCTTACACGTCCGCCGAGGACATCGGCGTGTACGTGCAGATCTGGAAGGAAGGCGTCACGGATCAGGCCGGTCAGGGTGCTGACATTGCGGCCTACCTCTACTACCGCTGCACCGGCGATCCCGACTTCATCGAAGTCCCGATGATCTTCTGGGGTGACGTCGGCAGCAACGACGAGTACCAGGGTATCATCCCGATGGGCCACGGCTGCGCCGAGGTCGAGTTCTTCGTGAAGGTCGTCGATCTGACCGATATGGCTGAGTGCTTTGGTCAGGACCAGAACAGCAACGATCCGAACTTCTTCCTGCCGATCACCGCGGTGACGGCGCAGGACGTGTTGGTCAAGTTCCACCTCTGCCTGACAGAGGGCATCGACAGCTTCTTCGACGTCTGTGTGACGGGCAGCGGCGATCCTCTCACCAACTGGGGCGACGGTGTGCTGATGTCCTTCAGTTGCGAGGCTGCCAGCCCGAAGCTCTACGAGGTCGAGGTGCTGTTCACGGGCGGAAGCAACCCCTACGTCGAGTACAAGTACAAGAAGGACGACTGCGTGACCTGGGAAGGCACAGGCAACCACAGCTTCATGATCGACGATACCGGTTCGACGATGGACCTGGCGATCGACGGTTGGGAGTGGAACACGCCTGACTGTCCTGATTGCTCAAGCGCTGTCGAGCAGTCGACCTGGAGCACGATCAAGGCTATCTACCGTTAGATAGCGTGGGTCTGACACATGTGTGAATCAGTATAGTGTAGCGCGGGCCCTGGCGAGCTAATCGTCAGGGCCCGCACTGTCCGAGCATACGAGAGGGCGAACGGGGCACGTGCGGGCTTCTTTGAGACTGGACCACATCGAGCGCAAGGCCTTTCGCCACGAGAGAAGGGAGAGAGCATGAGGACATTTGCGGTGGCCATTCTGGTGGCGTTGCTGGCCGCACCGGTCGCGTTGGCCGCTCCGAGCATCGTCGGAGACTTCCAGGCATGGGACCCGGCCGACCCGGCGTACGAACTCACACTGCAGCCGAACGGCGTCTACACGCTGACGGTTTCGATGCTTGCGGGCACCTACCTTTACAAGGCCGTTGACGGTGACGCCTGGGGCCTGGATTTCCCCAGCAGCAACCAGACATTCACGCTCGCCTCAGACGCCGACGTCACGTGGCATGTCAATCTCGGCGCCACGGTGGGGACCAAGGAGGGCGACGAGTACGTCTTTCATCACATGAATCCACCGATCGTCTGTGGTGACATGATGAGCGAACTCGGCGGTTCCGATT
This sequence comes from uncultured bacterium, assembly GCA_964521425.1. GTDB lineage: Bacteria > Joyebacterota > Joyebacteria > Joyebacterales > Joyebacteraceae > Joyebacterum. The sequence continues at coordinate 71,153 of CAZFRO010000005.1, read as the reverse complement.
GGGACCAGACCGACACGAGCACCACGGTCATGGCCGATCCGGAAGACGACGGAGTGTGGTTCTTCCAGTCGATCATTACGGCCGGGAGCTATGCCTTCAAGATCGTCCTGAACAACAACTGGGACCAGAACACCCCGCCGGGTGGTGCCAACATCGTCTTCGTCTCCGATGGCGTGACGCCAGTCACGTTCACTTACGACATGGCGACGAACACGACAGAGGTTATCTCGAGCGCTCCTCCGGCAGTGATAGACGCAAGGATTGACGGGGACGGCACCGATGCGACCCTCTATGCTATCCAGTTCTCGGATAACATGGATCAGGCGACCGCTGAGACCGAGGCAAACTACGCGGTAACAGGTGGACCCGGTGGAATCACGGTGTCGGACGCGACTCTGGACTTGATCGATGCCAGCATCGTCCATCTGACCCTGAGCCCGGCGCTCACCGAGGGCAACGACTACCAGTTCGTCGTCACCGGTGTTACCGATGAAGGTGGAACTCCGATCGATCCGAGCAACAACGACGACTGCTTCTACCTTTACATGGTCTCGCTCGAGCTGAACATGCACCTCTACATCGATATCAACGGTGTACCGACGAGCGTGCACATCCAGGGCGACACGCATCCGCTTACGTGGGATCAGTGTGGCGGTGCCGAGAGCTTCGATGGCGACGCCGACTCCACGTATGTTCTCGACGAGTACTTCTCCATGGGCTACGAGTGCGGCGCAGCCGCTGAGACGACCCTGGTCAAGTACAAGTACGTCGTTGACTGCGCGACATGGGAAGGTGACTACGACTTCGGTCACTTTGTAACGCTTGATCCGCTCGGCGCGAGCCAGACGGTCAACGTCTGGTGGGAGGACATCGCTCCGTCCGACAACATCACGTGTGACGTGGGTGTGCTCTTCCAGGTCAGTGTGCTTCCCGACACGTTCGACATCCTGACCGACGTCGTTTCGGTTCACGGTGGAATCGCCCCGCTCGATTGGGTCGTCGAAACCGTGCTCCTTGACGACGGGACGGGTGGGGATGTGACCGCAGACGACGGTATCTACTCGGTCCAGGTCACGTTCCCGACCGGTAGCTACAGGTATCTCGAGTACAAGTACGCGATCAACGGCGTCTTCGAGTGCGACACGTATCCGGACAGAACGCTCACCCTCGACGATATCGATGGCTGCATGGCCATGCGTGAGGGACCGATGGTGGTCCTCGATATCTGGGACTGGTGTGAGCCTGCAACGAGCGTGCCGGAGACTCCTCCAGGAACAACGACCGTCATCGAGTCCTGGGGCACGATCAAGGCCAGGTACTCGCCGAACAGGTAGGCGGGCGGTAAACGCGAATAGCATTGGCGAGACGAGACACGTTCATACGACACCTTTGCGCTGCACACACGTCGTCTCTCTCGCCAAATCCGGGGCCGGGAGGAGCATGAGCTTCGCCCGGCCTCTTTCTATGTGGGAGCCACCTGGGGTGAGCGGTGAGCCATTGGGGGCTGCCTGCCCCGGCAGCAAGCAGATGGTTGACACCTGGGCGGCGTTGTCATAGCGTGGGCGAGCTGGAGTTCACACTAAACCACCTATTGACGGCATGTGTCGGATAAGATGACCAGGAAGGCCGATTTGTCGCCGGACGACAGCTCAAAGAGGCTCATTGAGCGCCTCAAGGCCGGCGATGAGCAGGCCTTTGAGGAGTTCGTAACTGAGTACAGGGAACGCGTCTATCGCGTGGCCTGGCGAGTCGTGCGCGATGACGAGGCCGCCGAGGATGTGGCACAAGAGGCCTTCATAAAGGTCTTCCGTCACATCGGGAGATTCGAGGGTCGGTCGAGCCTCTACACGTGGCTCTACCGCATCACCGTCAACATAGCCCTCAACAGGCTGAAGCGGGACAAGTTCAGGAACATGCTCCCGCTGGGGGACCTGCCCAGGCCGGACAAGAGAGCCTCGAGCGACCCCGCCAGGGCGGCACTGAGCAGTGAGATCCGGGAGAGGATCGACAAGGCTGTTCTCACGCTGCCGGACAAGCAGAGGGCCGTATTCGTACTGAAGTTCTTTGAAGGCCTGACGCACAGCGAGATAGCCGAGACAGTGGGTTGTTCAGAGGGGACATCGAAGGCCAACTACTTCCACGCCATTCGGAAGCTCAGGACGCAACTGGAGGACCTCAGGTAACATGAGATGTGATACCGTCAGAGATCTGTTGATCGAGTACCTGGACGGTGACCTCGCCCGCGCAGAAGGGGAGGAGATCGAGCGCCATCTGGTGAGGTGCACGGACTGCGCTCGCGAGATGGAGTCGTTCAAACAGGTCATGGGGCTTCTTCGCGACGACGGGTATGTGGAGCCTTCATCATTCTACTGGACGAGGTTCACGGCTCGTCTCATGCAGCGCGTTCACCGCGAGTCACCGATGCGCAGGCTCGTCTCCGCGCACGGTCTCGTTCCGAGGCTTGCTCCCGTTGCGGTCGCTGTGGCGCTGTTCGCAGTCGGGTTCTGGGTCGGTGGCGATCTCGGTCCCGGCGGAGAGCATGCAGGCGACATGGAGATCGCGAGCACGGGAACGGGAACGTCCACATCCATCATCTCACCGGCGAGCAAGTTGCGTGTGGCGAGCGGAAGTGAGCCGGTTGTCTTCGCCGATCATGCCGATACACTGAGGCCAGACAGCTTCTCGAGCCCGATCGATGGGCCGCAGCTGATCCTGGCGAAGTCGCACGAGCCGCAGGCGCGTGTGGACAGGATGCTCTCCGAGAAGCAGATTCGAGACTAGAACGTTTTCCTGATATATAGCACCAACTGTGAGGGCTGGTACGCTTGGCGTGCCGGCCCTTGCTGCTGGTATCACCTCCCATGCCGCCTGAGAACGTCGGCTACCCCTCCTTGAATTTTGCCTTGTCAGATTTCCCGCCGGTGTGCTACTAGTTCCGCTAGGAGACTTACGCGCACTGATGCGCCTGTCAAGCGGCCAGGGCTGTCTGGCAGGCCAGCGAAGGGGAGGGCCCCATGAGGGCGACAGCTATAGCAGCACTGGTCCTGCTCGCCATTCTCGCGGCGACGGCCTGCGCGCAGAAGAGCGTTCAGGAACTCACTGCATCCAAGATGCCGGAATCGGCGCGCGAGATGCGGGAGCCGGTTCTCGGGTCCGTAGTGTCTGGTGAGGCCGGCCACGCCACAGGGCGAAACCGTCTGACGACGAATGTGGCGTATCCCGGCGCTCCGACTGCTGACGATCTCGGTTTCCGGGATCCGCCGTGCGAGCTTGAGTGTAATCCCTGCGGTTACAATGAGGATGAGGGGCCCTGCTACGAGGACTACGTCGACACGTACAATAGCGGGTGCAACAATCCTGCCGAGGCCTTCTATCCGATAGACCCCGCGTACGGCAGGATCACGGTGTGTGGTCAGAGCGGCACGTATCTGTGGGGCGGGGTGAACTACCGCGACACCGATTGGTACGAGATCGTGCTGACCGAGCCGCGTGAGATCACATTCTGCTGCACGGCCGAGTTCCCGCTTATGATGTTCATCTTCGATGGGACCGGAGGGTGCGGTGACTACTACATCCTCGAGAGCCTGCCGGTAGATGAGTGCACCGAGGGTTGCATCACGCTTCCCCTTGATCCGGGCACCTACTGGCTGTGGGTCGGTCCGTCGGTCTTCGACGGGATCGGGTGCGACGTCGACTACATCATGACAATTGATGGCTACTACGCAGACAACTGCGTTCTGGACTGTCCGGGCGGCACCGAAGTTGAGGGCGAACCACCATGCGAACTCGGCTATGTGGATCACTTCAACGGCGGCTGCAGTTCGTATCCGAATGTCTTCTCACCTCTCGAGCCAGACGCGTCCACCATATGGTTGTGTGGAGAGAGTGGTGTCTTTCCCACTCCTGGGGGCTCGTGCTACAGGGATACTGACTGGTATGAGATCATCCTCGACGAGCCTCGTGAGGTCGCATTCTGCGCGGCGGCCGAGTTCCCCATCCAGATAGCCATGCTCAAGGCTGAGCCGGATTGCAGCAACACCGTGACCATTGACCTCCAGACCGGAGGTTCCTGTGAAGACGTCTGCATAGTCCAGGCGCTCGATCCAGGCACGTACTGGCTCTGGATCGGACCATCGTTCTGGTGGCCGATCGACTGCGGTCGCAGGTACATCATGACCGTCGACGGCTACACTACGGCCGTCGAGCGGACGAGCTGGGGGATGATCAAGGAGCTTTACCGGTAACCGGCTGTGGCCGCGACTCGTGGCCTGCTCTTTTCGCCGGCGCAACATCGCCCGTTCGTGCGATTCAACGTCCCACATCGGGGCCGATCCCTCATGGGTCGGCCCCGTCTAACAGACGTTCCCCGGGAAGGCATGAGGAATGAAGATACTCGTCGTAGGTGGGGGGGGGCGGGAGCACGCGCTCGTCTGGAAGCTCAGAGAGAGCCCGACGGTGACCGACATCATCGCGGCGCCTGGCAACGCCGGCGTAGCTGAGCTTGCGCGGTGTCTGCCGGTGGCGGCCGATGATATCGAAGGCCTTGCCCGTCTTGCATCGGAGGAGCGCTGCGATCTCACTGTTGTCGGTCCGGAGATCCCGCTCACCATGGGTATCGCCGACAGGTTTGCCGATGAGGGACTCGCTGTCTTTGGTCCGTCCAAATCGGCCGCCCGCCTTGAGGGAAGCAAGTGGTTTGCGAAGAAACTCATGCTGCGTGCCGGTATCCCGACCGCGCGTGCCTGGGCGACCACGAGCCGCGATGAAGCGATTTCCCACGTCCGCGAACTTGGAAGCCCAGTCGTGATCAAGGCGGATGGGTTGGCCGCCGGCAAAGGTGTCATGATGGCCGCGAGCGAGGACGAGGCCATCTCTGCGATAGACGCCGTGCTTACCGAGGGTCGGTTCGGCGCGGCCGGCTCCCACGTTCTTGTTGAGGAGTACCTTGTGGGAGAGGAGGCGTCGATACTGGCCTTCACGGATGGGTGCCGCATCGCATCGCTCGTTCCCTCGCAGGACCACAAGCGGGTGTTCGATGGAGACAGGGGAGCGAACACGGGAGGGATGGGCGCATACGCGCCGGCGCCCGTCGTGGATGACCGGATGCTGGCCGACATTGAGCGCGATGTCATCATGGCGACAGTCCGCACGCTCGCCGAGGAATACGATACCGAGTACCGTGGCGTCCTGTATGCGGGACTCATGATCACGGCCGATGGACCCAAGGTGCTCGAGTTCAACTGCCGGTTCGGTGACCCGGAGACGCAGGTAGTTCTCCCGCTTCTCGATGGTAACCTTGCGGAGATCATGATGTCGGTCGCCGTTGGCGAGCTTGATCCTTCCTCCGTCGGGGCGACCGGTCAGTCGGCTGCCTGCGTTGTTATGGCATCCGGCGGGTATCCGGCGGCGTACAAGAAGGGGAAGCCGATTCACGGGCTCAAGACCGCAGGCGCCATGGAGGGTGTCGTCGTGTTCCACGCGGGGACTGCCGACAGTGGAGGCGCCACGGTGACGGCGGGTGGCCGAGTGCTCGGTGTCACCGGCACGGGACCGACGCTACCCGACGCGCTCGACCGCGCATATGCGGGTGTCGGAGCGATCAGCTTCGACGACGCGCACCACAGGACTGACATAGCGCACCGCGCACTTGAGAACGTAAAGGGCGCGACGGCCGGTGGGAGGGATGATCCATGAAAGAGATAGACCTCACTCAAGGAAGCGATGAGAAAACCCGGGATCTTCTCAGGCCGGCCGCACTCGCGATCAAGGACGGGTCGCTTGTCGTGCTGCCCACGATGACGTACTACGCTCTCTGCGCCGACGCACTCAACCCTGATGCAGTGAAGCGGGTGTTCAAGGCGAAGGAGAGAGATGCCTCCAAGCCGCTCATCGCGCTGGTGGATTCCTTCGAGATGGCGAAGCCGCTCGTCAATGGCATACCTGAGTCGCTCAAGGAACTGGAATGGAAGCTCGGGAGCAAGGGAATCACCTACGTGCTTGAGGCATCTGACAGACTCCCGGGGGAGCTGACGGCCGGTACCGGCACTGTCGCCATCAGGTTCGAACGCAACGAAGTGGTCCAGGAGATTCTGGCTCTGGTCGGACAGCCGATCACGGCCCCGAGCGCGAACATAGAGGGACGTGAGCCCCCACGGAATGTGGATGAGGCCGTGGCCCAGCTTCGCGACTGGATCGAGGTCGCCGTGAGGTGGTACCCCTCGGGGGCCGTGGCGCCGACCACAGTCGTCGATCTCACGGCCGGCACGCCCGCCGTGCTCAGGGAGGGCACCGTCTCGGTGGCGGATGTACACGCCGTGCTTGGGTTGTAGCGGGCAGTTCGATTCCAGGTTCTCAGCGGTTGACTAGCCGCTTCCTCCTGCCTAGACTTGAGATTCACCTTCGCATTGAGAGGGATTGATGGCCCTGTCCGTCCTGTTCGTGTGTACGGGCAACTCCTGCCGGAGCGCGATGGCCGAGGGGATGCTCCGGAGGATGATACCCGAGGACCGGCGGGAGGATATCGACGTGCGCTCCGCCGGGACAGCCAACCTGGACGGCATGCCCGCGACGGACCACGCAATCGCAGTCACACGCGATCACGGTGCGGACATTGCGGCGCATCGCTCGAGAGGCCTCACGCGTCTCTCAATGGAGCAGGCGGACATCATTCTGGTCATGACCGAGATCCACCACGGGCTTGTCAACGACCTGGATCCGGCGGCGGCCGATCGCACGTTCCTGCTGTCGGACTTCGCCGACGGTTCGGACGTGGATGTCCCCGATCCTGTCGGAGGTCCGGTGGAGGAGTACAAGGCCGTGTTCGATATGCTCGACGGCTACCTGCGAAATTCGCTTCCGAAACTGCTGGAGCTTGCCGGGAAGACGTAGACGTCTGCGATGTGCTCGGCTGCGATGTAGACGGCTGCAACGTAGACAGCTGGGAGGGTGACGTGCATACCATGACAATCGCGATTGGTTCCGATCACGCGGGATTCAACATCAAGACGATCGTGAAGGAACACCTGATGTCGCTCGGCGTCAGTGTGAAGGATCACGGTGCCGACAGCGACGCATCCGTCGACTACGCGGACTACGGCGCCCCGGTCGCGCGCGATGTCGCATCGGGAGACGTGGACCGCGGCATTCTCGTCTGCGGGTCCGGCCAGGGAATGGTCATGGTGGCAAACAAGGTAGGAGGGATCCGGGCCGCGCTCGCTTGGAGTGAGGAGATAGCCCGGTTGTCGCGACAGCACAACAATGCGAACGTCCTCTGCCTGCCGGGCCGATTCGTGGACGCGGATCTCGCGATCCGGATAGTGGACGCATGGATTACTGAGGGATTCGAGGGCGGGAGACACATTGCCCGCGTTGACAAGATAATGAAGATGGAAGGGGAGTAGGAATGCCAGCGCTACGGGACGTGGATCCGGAGATATTCGAGGCGATACTGTCGGAAATACACCGGCAGACCGACAAACTGGAGCTGATAGCTTCGGAGAACTTCACGAGCGGGGCGGTAAGGGAGGCCGTGGGGTCGGTGATGACGAACAAATACGCCGAGGGCTACCCCTATTTCCGCAAGAAGGACGGGACGATCAACTGGAACCGGAACGGCCGCTACTACGGTGGCTGCGAGTTCGTGGACAAGGCGGAGAACCTGGCCATCGCCAGAGCGAAGGAGCTGTTCGAAGCCGATCACGCGAACGTCCAGCCTCATTCCGGAAGCCAGGCGAACATGGCCGTCTACTTCGCGCTCCTCAATCCGGGCGACACGTACTTCGGACTCGAGTTGTCTCACGGCGGTCACCTGACGCACGGCCATCCGATCAGTTTCTCAGGGATGTTCTACAACGTCGTTCACTACGGCGTCGACAAGGAGACCGAGGTTCTCGACTACGATGTTCTCCGGAAGCTCGCACTCGAGCACAAGCCGAAGCTCATCGTGACTGGCGCGTCCGCCTATCCTCGAACTCTCGACTTCGCGAAGTTCCGCGAGATCGCGGATGAGGTCGGCGCAAGCCTCATGGTTGACATGGCGCACATCGCAGGTCTTGTCGCCGCCGGTATCCACCCAAGTCCGGTTCCGTACGCGGACGTTGTGACTACGACAACGCACAAGACTCTGCGCGGTCCTCGCGGAGGAATGGTCCTCTGCAGGGAAGAGCTCGCGCGAGCCATCGACAAGACGGTCTTCCCCGGGATTCAGGGCGGTCCACTGATGCATGTCATCGCCGGCAAGGCGGTCTGCTTCAGGGAGGCGATGCAGCCGTCGTTCCGCGAGTATCAGCAACGAATCGTGGAGAACGCGCAACACATGGCAGAGGCTTTCAAACGCCACGGCTTCCGGCTCGTGTCGGATGGCACCGACACGCACCTCATGCTCGTGGATCTGAGGACGAAGGGCGTGACCGGCAAGGTCGCCGAGAAGTCGCTCGAGAAGGCCGGCATCACCGTCAACAAGAACACGATTCCGTTCGATCCGGAGAAGCCGTTCATCGCGAGCGGTATCCGCATCGGGACACCGGCACTGACGACCCGCGGCATGGGAGCGACCGAGATCGACAAGGTCGTGGCCCTCATCGACAGGGCCCTGGCGGATCCCGAGAACGAGCAAAATCTGGAGCTCGTCAAGAAGGACATCGAAGAGCTCTGTGTCGCCTTCCCGCTGGTCGTGGGGGAGGATAGGCCCGCATAGCAGGGCTTTCGGAGGCACTTCAGGAGGACACGAACTTTGACCAAGAGACCACCGTGGGACGAGTATTTCATGAACATCGCGCGGCTTGTCGCGGGGCGCTCGACCTGCCTCAGGCGGTCGGTCGGCGCCGTCATCGTCAAGGATCGCAGGATCCTCGCCACCGGATACAACGGAGCACCGGCCGGACTGCCTCACTGTGAGACGACCGGCTGCATCCGGGAGAAGCTGAACGTCCCGCACGGGGAGCGGCACGAACTCTGCCGCGGAATCCATGCTGAGCAGAACGCCATCATTCAGTCTGCAAACTACGGAACCGGTATCAGCGGTTCGGCGATCTACACGACGCACCACCCCTGTTCCGTCTGCGCGAAGATGATCATCAACGCCGGCATCAAGCGTGTGATCTCTGCGGATGGCTATCCGGACGAGCTCGCCTCAGAGCTCCTGGCACAGGCCGGCATCCCGGTCGTCGCCCTCGGCGATCTGGCCGTCGTGGACTCTTGACGTGTTAAGAAATCTCTGCCAAACGGTCTTGAGCCCCCCTTCAGCACCCGTCGCCGGAGAAAAATCACGGGCAATATGCTAATCGCTTGACACGGTTTGGCCTCGGCTGATAATCTGCGAATCGCCGAAGGAGGAAGACAGCTACGGGTCGATGTGTTGTGCGCGGAGCGGCCTTCCCACCTTGAGTACCAACCAACCATTACTAACCGACAGTTATAGAGATGAGAGCTTCGATCGGGTTCGCCCGTTTCGGTGCCGCAGTGATTCACGGACTCTGATCACGAGAGGATCGGTGGCGCATCAATGCCGGAATTGAAAAAGGAAGATTCCTCGGTTGAGCTTAGCGCAAGCGACAACAGATTTGCAGCAACAGAGGAGATGCCCGCGTTCGATGTTGACACGGCAGTAGAAGATGGAGCACCCGACAGCACCGGGCGCCTCAGACTCTACATGGACGAGGAAGAGATTCTCGGTCTCCACCGGAGACTCGCGAGCAAACTCTTCCGTCTCGTGCGCAAACGAAGCGGGAAGATCGTTCCGTTCGACAGGAAGAAGATCACGACCGCCATCTTCAGGGCAGCGCAGGAGGTGGGGGGCAGGGATCAGGAGATCGCAGAGCGACTGACCGATGAAGTGCTTCTCTACATGTACTCCGAGACAGGCGCTAAGTTGCCGCAGGTGGAGGAGATACAGGACTCCATTGAGAAGATCCTGGTGGAGAGGGGCCACGCCAGGACGGCCAAGGCCTTCATCCTCTATAGAGACAAGCGATCGAGGATCCGCAGGACGGACATCAACACGGGTCTCGCCGGTCTCGAGACGCAGCGGCCGTCACTTGACTCGACCGACCTCTCCCTCTTCGTCAGAACGTCCGGCGACGATATCATCGCGTGGGATCGCGAGAAGATCGTGGAGACGCTCATTCGTGAGGCGGACGTCCCCGTCGACAAGGCCGAGAAGATCAGTCGCGAAGTCGAGGATCAGATCGCACTCGGCGGGACCGCTGTCATCACGGCGCCACTCGTTCGTGAGCTTGTAGATGCGAAGCTCATCGAACACGGTCTCGAGGACGCACGCCGCAGACACACACGACTCGGTGTTCCCCTCTATGATGCGAAGAGGATCATCCTCGAACCCAACAAAGAGAATGCGAACATCCCGCACAATCCCGAGGCGACCAACATGTCTCTGGCGGAGGCGGTGAAGAAGCAGTACGCGCTTCTCTCCGTGTTCAGCCAGGAGGTCGCCGACGGACACGCCCGCGGAGACATCCACCTGCACGATCTCGGTTTCTTCGACAGGCCGTATTGCTCGGGTCAGTCCATTGAGTACGTGAAGAAGTTCGGCCTCAGTCTGCCGAATGCTCTCTCAATTGCGAAGCCGGCGAAGCACCCGGAGATCCTGCTGGCACATATGGTGAAATTCTCTGCGGCGCTTCAGGGTCACTTCGCCGGAGCAATCGGATGGGATGCAGTCAACACGTTCTTCTCTCCGTTTCTCGTGGGGATGTCCGACCGTGACATTCACCAGCTTGCCGAGATGATGATCTTCGAGTACTCGCAGCAGAGTGTCGCCAGGGGAGGTCAGGCGATCTTCAGCGACATCAATATCTACTGGGAGACGCCGAAGCACTTCGCCGACGTCCCAGCGATCGGACCGGGCGGCAAGTACACGGGGCTGACCTACAAGGACTACGAGAAGGACTCACAGCGATTCGCCATGGCTCTCTTTGATATATACAAAGAGGGCGATGGGACCGGACGTCCCTTCTTCTTCCCGAAGCCGCTCGTCCACATTACAGACCGTTTCTTCCAGACTCCGGGGCATGAGGAGTTCCTGCTGCACATATCGGATGTTGCCGCCGACAAGGGCAACACGTACTTCGTGTTTGACAGGGGCGACACGGCGAAAATCTCGGAATGCTGTCGGCTCTCCTTCAAACTGGACCAGTCCGACCTTGAAGACGCCAAGGAGCCGTGGAGGATGCGCTACTCGGCTCTTCAGAATGTCACGCTCAATCTCCCGCGATCTGCGTACTACGCGAACGGGGACGACCAGAAGCTCTTGGAGAAGATGGACGAGGCCTTCGAACTCGTTGTCAAGGCGCACGAGCAGAAGCGCACCGTAATAGAGAACCTGCTTGCGATGGGAGATAGAGGGCCACTGGCGCTTCTGACGATGAAGCCGGACGGTCAGGAGTATCTACGGATGCACCGCGTGACCTTCCTCGTTGGGCTTCTGGGCCTGAACGAACTGGTCCAGAGCCATCTGGGTGAGGAGATGCACGAGTCCGATCGCGCGTTCCGTCTTGGACTCAGGGTCATTGCCCATCTCAAGCTCGAGTGTGAGCGGTGGTCGAAGAAGACCGGCATGAGGTTGGTGCTTGAACAGACGCCGGCCGAGTCGGCGGCCTACCGACTTGCCAAGCTGGACCTCGAGCACTTCCCGCGTCAGGCGCAGGCGGTCGTGAAGGGAAATCTCTCAATAGGAGAGGTCTACTACACGAACTCGACGTTCCTGAACGTGGCGGAGAAGATCAGTCCCGTCGAGCGCGTGAAGAAGGAAGGCATGTTCCACGATATGATCGAGGCGGGAGCCCTGTGTCATATCTGGATAGCGGACAGCCATCCGGACAAGGAGGCCGTGGCGAGCTTTGTCAAGTCCACGTTCCTTCACACGCGAAATGCGCAGATAGCGTTCTCGCCGGAGTTCACGACCTGCAATATCTGTCAGAAGGTCACTCGTGGCCTCGTCGACACGTGTCCCCATTGCAGGGCGGCGCACGTCTCGGGAATCACGGACAGGACAACGTAGCCCAAGAGGGCATCGAAACGCGGTCGGCTCCTTGAAGGTCGCAACGAAGGCGAGGCGCTGTGAAACTGGTGTTCTTTGTGAAACAGGAATGTCCAGCCTGTATCAATGCGAAGGAGAAGATAGGGTTCTTCCTCAGTAAGTGGGAGATGACCGACTCCGTCGAGATCGAAGAGGTTGACGCCGGTACTGAGGATGGTTTGATCGAGGCCGCCATGCAGGGTGTGGGTGAGATCCCGACGATCATTCTCCGAAATGGCGAAGAAGAGCTGGGTCGCTGGGAGAAGAAGGCGCCCGTCTCGGACGTGCTTATGCAATTGATGGGTGTCGGTGCCTGACGCACCCGGGTCGGGGCTGCCGCACGCAGCTCGCCGGAGCGGGGGCCGAAATACCTGTGGAAGCCCGCATGCCTCATGCTATACTTCTGCCGCTCGGATTCTCGCGCCAGTGCGAGTGTTCCGGGCGGCAACTCATGTCGCTGAAGGAGGTCGATGAATGGTGACTCGCAAGACAGTTCTCACGGCACTGCTTGTGGTTATGGCGGCCGGCATTCTGGGATCAGGCTGTGGCGGCGGCGGTGGCGTGGACATCATCGTCGATGGCCCGGTCATTCTCTCTCGCTCGTTCGATGAGGGAGACGTTCTCAAGTACAAGTTCAAGATGGGAAGCCAGTCCGGCATCAAGCGCACGGCATACGAGCAGACCATCTACACGCAGGCCGAGATCGCGACCACCTGCACGTTCGGCGAAGCGACGGATGACGACATAACGATGCGGATGCTCTTCACGAACGCGACCGGCAGCATGACCGTCGGAGACAGGCCGGAGATCGACAAGTCGGTCGCAGAGCTTCGCGGCAACGAACTTGAGTTCACGCTCGATCCGACCGGTACTGTCCTCTCCTGGACAGGGATCGGTTCCTCCGATTACCTGGAGGCCGGAGCGGGCCAGATGGCCATTCTTCTGTACGATGTCTTTCCGCCACTCACTGACAAGGCGCTGGATATCGGAGTGAGCTGGACCACGGACTACGACATCCCCGACCTCTCAGCCGCCGTCGATCGCGACTTCAGCGGAGAGACCACATACACCGTCACGGGTTTCAAGAGCAGGAACCTGATCGACTGTGTCGTTATCAGTCGTCACTCGGACTTCAGCTTTGAGGGCCGGGCGGAGCAGGCCGGTGAGGTGTGGCTCATGGAGGGTGATGGGACCGTCGACGGTGACCTCTTCCTGTCGATAGAGGATGCGTCACTTGTATACTCATCTGGTGAGATGAAGATGACTCTGGTCGGTGAGGGCTCGTCTGTTGCGGGAGCCGCCGCGTCGAACGTCGTCGAGATGGGGATTACGTCGAGCCTGCGTATAGAGTTGGTGGAGTAAGCAGCTGGTGGACACGACCGCGCGTTCGGCACAACCCCCGGGCGCGCGGCTTCAAACCTCAAGGTCACAGGAGTCGAGATTCTGAGACTCAGGACTTTCTCTGGCGGAGTTCATCCTCCGGCTTCGAAGAAGCTGACCAAGTCGGTCGAGATAGCCGAGGCAACTCTTCCTGAGCGCGTGGTGATTCCGCTCAGGCAGTCTCTCGGCGCTCCGGCCGAGCCGTGCGTCAAGGTAGGGGATGAAGTCAAGGTCGGCCAGAGGATCGGCGAGCCGGGCGGCTTCGTCTCCGTTCCGGTCCACGCCTCGATCTCAGGCAAGGTCACGGCCGTAGGCAGGTTTCCGCATCCAGGTGGGGGCGAGGACACTGCCATCGTCATCGAGGGCGACGGACTGGACGAGTGGCATGAGAGCGTCAGACCCCGTGACGATGTTGATTCTCTGACACCGGACGAAATCCGGAAGATCACGCTCGACGCCGGCATCGCCGGGCTCGGCGGGGCCGCGTTCCCGACTCACGTCAAGCTTTCCCCACCCGAATCCAAGCCGATCAACACTGTCATTCTGAATGGGGCCGAGTGCGAGCCGTGGCTCACTGCTGACCATCGTCTCATGCTGGAGCGCCCGGGCGACGTGCTTGAGGGCTTAAAGATTCTCATGAAGGCCGTGGGCGCCGACAGGGGAATCGTCGGCGTGGAGTCGAACAAGCCGGACGCCGTTAATGCACTTAGGGCTGCGATTCCGGACGGAGCGAACATCGTCGTGACAGCCGTTCAGGTGAAGTACCCGCAGGGAGCGGAGAAACAGCTGATCGATGTGCTCTTGCGTCGCCAGGTCCCTTCGGGCGGGCTGCCGATGGATGTGAGTGTCGTCGTTCAGAACGTGGGCACAGCCTGTGTCGTCTACGATGCGTGTCATCTTGGACGACCACTGACGCGCCGGGTTATGACTCTCACGGGGACGCCGGTCGCCAAGCCATCGAACTTCCTTGCGCGCATTGGCACGCTCCTGTCCAGCCTCATCGAGCAGGCGGGGGGGATGACGACCGACGTCGGCAAGATAATCTCCGGTGGTCCGATGATGGGGATAACGCAGTTCTCGACCGACATCCCTGTCGTCAAGGGCATGTCTGGAGTTCTCTTTCTCTCTCGCAGCGAGGTGGACGAGCGGCAGCCGGACCCGTGCCTGAGGTGCGGGGCCTGTGTCCATGTCTGTCCGATGAAGCTCGTTCCCGTCATGCTCGAGAAGCTCGTGATCCACGAGAGGATCGAGATGGCCGTCGAGATGGGGATCGGTGACTGCATCGAGTGCGGTTCGTGTTCGTACGTCTGCCCATCGAAGCGCAAGCTGGTTCACTATTTCAAATACGGGAAGCTGCTCGCCGCCCAGAAGAGCGCGGCAGTGAAGGCGCCGGCAGAGAAGTAAGGCACCGGCTACGGAAGCGAACCACGGGGTTCGCGGTACCGGTCGGGTAAGGAGATAGGGGCAAATGCAGGAGCACCTGGTAGTCTCAGCCTCCCCACATATTCGCGAGGATGTCTCTGTACGGAAGGTGATGTACAGCGTCGTCATCGCGATGGTGCCCGCCATAGTCGGATCGGTCTACTTCTATGGTCTGAGGGCGCTCTTCCTTACGCTCCTTGCGTGTGCGGCCGCCGTCCTTACGGAAGCGATAATACAGAAGCTACGAGGCGTGCCTGTGGCGGTGACGGACGGAAGCGCGCTCGTGACAGGCATACTCCTGGCGTTCAACATCCCGCCCGGCGTGCCGTGGTGGATCCCGGTTGTGGGATCGGTCTTTGCGATCGCCATAGGCAAGCAGGTGTTCGGCGGGCTCGGGTACAATCCGCTCAATCCTGCGCTTCTCGGCCGCGCATTCCTGCTCGCGTCCTGGCCGGTTCACATGACGACGATGTGGTTGCCCGGCAAGGGTGGCACCCTCTCCGGCATGTCGCTTTCGGGCATCGACGTGGTGACGCAGGCCACTCCGCTCGCGATCATGAAGAGCGTGAGTGCCATCATCGCGGATCCCGCCTCGACAACTCACCAGGTCGTCCAGGCGCGGGAGGTCCTCGCAGGGCTTGGCTCATCCGATACGATCGCGAATCTGTTCATCGGAAACGTCGGTGGCTGCATTGGAGAGACGTCGGCCCTCCTGCTTCTCATCGGCGCCGCGTACCTCATGTTCAAACACTACATCTCGTGGCGCGTCCCCGCCGCCTACATTGCGACGGTCGCTGTTCTGACCGCGGTCTTCGGCGGCCCGGGCGGTCTCTTCACCGGGAATGCGCTGTTCCACATTCTCTCCGGCGGTCTCATTCTGGGAGCGTTCTTCATGGCTACCGACATGGTGACCTCGCCTGTCACGCCGCGGGGCATGCTCGTGTTTGGTGTGGGCTGTGGAGTTCTCACTACCGTCATCAGGTTGATCGGCGGATACCCGGAGGGTGTCAGCTATTCCATCCTGCTCATGAACATCGCGACTCCGCTCATTGATGGGCGTACGCGACCGAAGAAATTCGGGGAGGTGAAGCAGAGTGGGTAACTTCTTCAAACTCGTTGGTACGCTGACCATCATCGCGGTCGCAGCGAGCTACGGACTCTCGGTAGTCTACAATGCAACGCACGGCATCACGGAGGAGTACAAGCGCCAGGCAGAGGCGGACGCGCGCATCGAAGCGCTGTCATCCAGCCCCGACGCGACATTCGAGCAGACGACGACCGAGTGTGTTCTCGATGGTCACAAGTTCGAGTACTTCACCGCGTACGATGATGGGGAGTTGGTCGGGTATTCATTCAAGGCCTACGGCAAGGGTTACTCCAGCACGATAGAGACCATCGTCGGCGTCGATTCGGACGGTACCATCCGTGGGATCAAGATAACGAATCAGAGAGAGACTCCCGGGCTTGGCGCGAAGGTCCTCGAGGTTGCGTCACTGAACACACTGTGGGCCGTGCTCTCCGGCAACGCCAGGGATGAGGCGGGTGTCCGGCCGTGGTTCCAGGTGCAGTTCGATGGGCGAACCCCTGAAGAACTCGTCGTGGTCAGGAGCCAGGCGCAAGAGGGGATTCTGGCCATCACCGGAGCGACCATCAGCTCCGATGCCGTCACCAACTCAGTCAGACGCGGGCACGAACTCATTCTCTCGATCATAAAGGGCGATGAGGCGCCGTGCGAGTCTGCGGGCGGCACGGTGGTAGCCGGAGACGGTGCGGCAGACGATGCGACGTCGGATGGGGCGGGGGATGCGACGCCAGACTCGGCTGACGGCGCGGCTGGAGATACCGCGGACGATGATGCCGGAAGCCCGGAGGTGAGCCGATGAGCCTGTTCAAGGAATTCACCAAGGGGTTCTACAAGGAAAACCCGGTGTTCCGACTGGCGCTCGGACTGTGTCCGGCCCTGGCCGTGTCGACTTCCGTGGAGAACGCTCTGGGAATGGGCGCCGCTGCGACATTCGTCCTGGTCGGATCGAACATGGTGATCTCGATCCTGAGGAAGGTAATCCCGGCAAAGGTCAGGATCCCGTGCTTCATCGTTATCATCGCGAGCTTCGTTACTATCGTTGAACTGATGATGGGGGCGTATCTGCCGGAGCTGTCGAAATCGCTCGGCATCTTCATCCCGCTCATCGTCGTGAACTGCGTCATCCTGGGCCGCGCTGAGGCGTACGCGTCGAAGCACGGTATCTTCCTGTCGGCCCTGGATGGAATCGGAATGGGCCTCGGATTCACGTTCGCACTGGTTCTTCTTGGCGCGATACGCGAGATCCTGGGTGACGGCAAGTTCATGGGCTACATGGTCTTCGGACCCAACTTCCAGCCGGTTCTGCTTATGATCCTGGCGCCCGGAGCGTTCATTACGCTTGGGCTTCTCATGGGCTACTTCAATGTCCTGGACGACAAGCGGAAGAAGAAGCTCGAGAACGGTTCCTAGAGCCAGTAGATGAACGGCGGCGCTTGACCGCGTTTTCGGAGTGAGAGGTAGGAGCAAGATGGATCTTGGCCAGCTGTTCGCGATCATCATAGGAGCGATCTTCATTTCGAACTTCGTTCTGTCCAGATTCCTCGGCCTCTGTCCGTTCGTTGGCGTCTCCAAGGATCCGGCCTCGGCGCTCGGCATGGGAATGGCCGTCATCTTCGTGATGACGATGGCGTCGCTCGTGACATGGTTCGTCTACGTGTTCGTGCTCGAACCCCTGGTGATCACGTACTTACGAACGATCGCATTCATTCTGATCATCGCAACACTGGTGCAGTTTGTGGAGATGGTCATCGAGAAGACTTCGCCTGCTCTGCACAAGTCGCTCGGGATCTACCTCCCTCTCATCACGACGAACTGCGCGGTTCTCGGTGTGGCCGTCGTCAACGTTGACGAGTTTATAGTAACCGACCTCCCGAAGACCGTGAGCTTCATCTACACGCTGGTCCACGGGCTATCGGCCGGTGTCGGATTCACCCTGGCGCTCGTGCTCATGGCTTCGATCCGCCAGCGGTTGCAGCTAGGAGATGTTCCCAAGTCGATGCGAGGGATTCCGATCACGTTCATCGTCGCCGGTCTCATGGCGATAGCGTTCCTGGGCTTCTCGGGTCTCAAGATCTGACAATGCTCTTGAAGGGGATAGGATGCTGTCCGTTGTAGCCAAATCGATGTTGACTCTCTCGGGAATGGCGGCGCTCTTTGGCGCCATCCTGGCGGTCGCATCCAAGGCGTTCGCGGTTCATCGGGACCCCAAGGTGCTCGCGGTACTCGATGCGCTTCCTGGCGTGAACTGCGGAGCGTGCGGTTTCCCCGGCTGTCAGGGCTACGCCGAGGCCGCCGTCGAGGCGGGGGAGATTCCCACGGCGTGTCCCCCGGGTGGGAGCGAGGTCGCAGGGAACGTCGCCGAGATCCTCGGCACCGAAGCAGGCGAGATCGTGGCAATGGTCGCGGTCGTGCACTGCTCCGCTGCCGTCTCCAACTCGGTCCAGCGTCTCAAGTATGACGGCATCGAGGACTGTCGCGCGGCCATGCTCGTGAGCGGTAGTCCCAAGGCATGCGTGTTCGGCTGCCTGAGTCTCGGAACGTGCAAGACCGTCTGCCCCTTTGATGCAGTTGAACTCGACGATGAGGGCATCGTGCACATCGACCGCGTGCGGTGCACCGGATGCGGGAAGTGCGTGGAAGCGTGTCCTGTCAACATCATGGAACTCGTGTCGGTAGACATGCGGGTCCACATTCGCTGTTCCAACCACGACAAGGGAAAGGCCGCGAAGGCCGTCTGCGAGGTCTCCTGCATCGCGTGTCAGTTGTGCGTGAAGAAGTGCCCGAGCGATGCCATCTACATGGACGAGAACCTCGCCATCATCGACTACTCGAAGTGCACGAACTGCGGTGTCTGCGCGGTGGTCTGTCCGACCAAGGCGATCATCGATGAAGTGAAGGCGAGACCGAAGGCCGTCATCGGCAGAGGATGCGATGGCAACGGGAAGTGCAAAGAGGTCTGCCCGGTCAAAGCTATCGAGGGTGAGCCCGGAGAACGTCACGAGGTCACAAGTACCACGTGCATCGGATGCGGGGTCTGCCTGAGCGTCTGTCCCACCAAGTCGATTTCCATGGTGGGCGCGCTGGGACATCAGAGGGGTAGATAAGCACATGGCCAATTCAGCGGAAACTCAGACACCGGGTGCGTTCGCTCTCTTCATGAGAGCACTGCGCGCGCCGTTTCTCGTATCGTCGGCCATCCCCGTCCTCATCGGAGCGACGCTTCCCTTCTGGCTGAGACCGAACGGTTTCTCCTTCAGCGGGGTTCTCTTCATTGAGACGCTCATCGCGATGATCGCTCTGCATGCCGGCGCCAACATGGCAAACGACTACTTCGACTCGAAGAGCGGAGCCGATCAGAGTGGTCTGACGCGAAGCCCCTTCAATGGGGGAAGCGGTCTCATCCAGGCCGGCCTGTTATCGGAGGGCTACTTCCTTCGCGGTTTCGTGATCGCACTGGGGTTGGGCGCCGCAATCGGCATTCATCTCAGTCTCGTGACACCCGGCTGGTTCGTTCTCGTACTTGGGGTGATCGGCGTTCTCACCGCGTACGGTTACACGGCTCCACCATTGAGACTGGGCTACCGCGGGTTGGGTGAGCTGGCGGTTGCGCTCAACTTCGGAGTTCTCCCGGTCGCGGGCGCGTACTTCGTCCAGACCGGCACGATGTCGTGGCACGTCATAGTGGCGTCGCTTCCAATCTCGTTCGCGATAACGCTCATTCTCTGGGTCAATGAGATCCCGGACGTGGAGTCCGACTCACAGGCGGGCAAACGAACGCTCGTCGTGATACTGGGGTCCCGCGCAGCCGCCCGTGGCGGGGTTGTCACTCTGTCGATCCTGATATTCGTGTCGCTCTTCGCCGCCGTCTTCACAGGCTGTCTCATACCGCTCACCCTCGTCGCCATCCTGGCCTTCGGTCTTGTGCGGACGGTTGTCGCCGACTGCTGGAAAAGGTACAACGATCCGAAGTCGCTCCTCGAAGCACAGATGACGGCGATACGGCTTCACGCCATTCTGGGCGCCGTGATAGCTCTATCCGCGCTCATCGCCATCACCAGCTAGCCTGCTGCAATCCACAGGGGGTGCCCGTGAACGCAAGCCGAACCCGGACGGTCTGGCAGATCGCTACGGTTGTTCTCATTGTTGTCCTGATGGTCATCTTCGTCGTGAGGAAGGCAAACGAACCCACGACGCTCAGCGAACACGAATTGCTGATGGGGACTATCGTCAACATCACCGCCATCGATCCGGACGAGGAGATCCTTAGCGGCGCCATCGACGAGGCATTCGCTGCGATGGCGCATCTGGATTCCGTGGCTACCAGGTTCAGCCCTGAGAGCGCCGTCGGGATGATCAACTCGCGGAGTCCGGGCGAGGAGCAGCTCTACATAGACCTCGATGTCTCCACCATCATCTCGCGGTCACAGGCGATCTCACGGATGACGGACGGGGCGTTCGATATCACCGTCGCGCCGCTCATCGACCTGTGGACATTCGATGAAGGAAACGATCTCCCGACCGATATGGAGATCCGCAGGGCGCTCTCGACGGTTGGCTACGACCGAATCCGCCTTCACCCGACGAGCGGCGCTCTCACGCTCGCTACCGACGTTCACATCGATCTGGACGGGATAGCAAAGGGGCGCGCCGTCGATAAGGCGTACAGAATACTGAGAACGACCGGTGTCGACGCAGCCGTGATAGATGCCGGGGGGGATGTGAGAATGCTGGGTCTTCCGCCTGACGGCGGGAACTGGAGGGTAGGAGTCAAGCACCCGCGTCAGGACGGTCTTCTTGGAGTGCTCAGTCTGGGAAGTGGAAGCGTCGCAACGTCGGGCGACTACCAGCGATTCATGATCAAGGACGGCATCAGGTACCATCACATTCTCGATCCATCGACCGGTCTTCCCGCCCGCAGCACCGTGAGCGTAACCGTCGTCTGCGAGCGCTGTGAGGACGCTGATGCGCTCGCCACGGCCGTGTTCGTGATGGGCCCGAGGCGAGGGATGCGGTTCGTCGAGCGCACTGAGGGGCTTGAGGCGATCATCGTCACCGGGGGGGAGGACATCGGAGAGATTCTCATCTCGTCGGGTCTTGAAGGACGATTCGAACGGAGCGAGTAGGGCGAAGCAGGTAGGTGAGGGCCGGGAGACCGGTCCGTTATCCGGAGCGGCGTGTGACTGAGGCGAAGTACTGGACGAAGCTCGACCAAGGGCGTGTCGAGTGCGAACTCTGTCCTCAGAGATGTCGTATCCCCGACGAGGGGCACGGGATCTGTCTCGGCAGGGTGAACCGGGACGGCACGCTCTACGCGGACAACTACGGACAGTGCGTGACCGTGTCGATGGACCCGGTTGAGAAGAAGCCGCTCTTTCACTTCTGCCCGGGACGCCAGGTGCTCTCCGTAGCCTGCAACGGCTGCAATCTGAGATGCGAGTTCTGTCAGAACTGGATGATCTCACAGGCGCCGGCGGCCACGGACCCGCTCTCGCCGGAGGAACTGGTCCGCGCTGCCCTCAAGAACGACTCATTCGGCATCGCATACACATATACCGAGCCACTCGTTTGGTTCGAGTACATCCTCGACACGGGCGCGCTCGCACACGAGCAGGGGCTCAAGAACATCCTCGTCACGAACGGAGTCATCAACGAAGAACCGCTTCTGGAGCTTCTTCCAGTCATCGACGCGATGAACGTTGATCTCAAGTCGATGCACGGTGACTTCTACAAGCGTTACTGCCACGTCGACGGCTCCGAGGCTGCCAGACGGACGATTCAGCTGGCGGCCACGCGCGTTCATCTCGAGGTCACGAATCTCATCATCCCGGGTCTCAACGATTCGGATGACGAGCTTCGTGAGATGGTCGGTTTCCTCGCCGACATCTCACCGTCGATTCCGCTTCACATCTCGCGGTATTTCCCAACCAACAAGATGAAGATACCGGCAACGCCGATCGAGACACTCGAGCGCGCCTACGGAATCGCCAGAGAGAAGCTCCAGTATATATATCTGGGGAATGCCGACAGGAGCGCGGCATCGGAGGACACATGCTGCCCCAAGTGCGGACACGTGCTTGTCTCGCGCACGGGTTACGCCACGGATGTTGGCGGTGTCTCGAATGGGGCGTGCGGGAGCTGCGGCAGAGAGACAGACTTCGTGTGGTGCGATTGACAGAAGGGCTTCGTGAGTCATGCGGCTTGGGACTGAACGACATATCGTGACGCCGGCAGACAGACTGCTGCTTCTCCTCATGGTGGTGGCGGCGCTTCTGTTGTTCGTTCTTCCACTCGGCGGGAGGCAGGGAAGAGGCGGTTCCGTGGTCGTCGAGGGCGCCGGTGGGTTTGCGGAGACGCTTGACCTCACGGAGGACGGTGAGCTGGTTGTCCCGGGACCCAAGGGAGACACAATCGTCACAGTGGAGGCAGGGCAGGTCTGGATAGAGTCATCCCCCTGCAGGCAACACATCTGCGTCGGGATGGGTAGAGTCAGCACCCCCGGCAGCAGTATCGTGTGTGTCCCCAATCAAGTCGTGGTGATGGTTCTGGGGGAAGGACGGCCGGCAATCGATGCGGTCACGAGATAGATGAGGAGCCCTGCGAACAGAGTGGCCAGGCTCGGGATGCTGCTGGCGGCCTCCCTGGTGCTCCATGTGCTGGAGAGCACGCTGCCGCTGCCGCTGCCGTTTGTGAGGCTGGGACTAGCGAACATCGTCACCGTCTATGCTATCATTGCCATGGGTGTAGGCGACGCTATGGTCCTGACCGTTCTGAGGGTTTGCGTGTCATCTCTCCTGGTCGGGACGTTTCTGGGTCCGTCGTTTGCCATGGCGCTCTCGGGTGGTGTCGCTGCGACGCTCGCGATGTGGGTCACCTTCAGACTTCTGGCCCCACCGCTCGGAGTCGTCGGTGTGAGTCTCGTGGGCGCGCTCTTCCACAATCTGGCCCAGCTGAGCGTCGTCGCGATCCTCTTCACTGGGCCCGGGCCTGCCGCGCGGTTCGCACCGGCCGCCATACTCATGGCTGCTGTCGCCGGTCTCGGCACGGGGCTCGTCGCGCTCTTCGCGCTCAGGAGGATTGATAGAGGAGGATTCGTACGTGATTGAGACAGGCATTGTAGTATCCGTCGAGGATGAGGCAGCAGTTGTCAGTATGCCGATGTCCGGTGGGTGCAAGAACTGCGGAATCTGCATCGTCGGAGAGGACGGACAAGACGTTCTTCTGCTTGCCAGAAACGGGCTCGGATCCGTTCAGGGCGACACCGTTGAGATTGAGATCAGCAGCGGCAAGGTCGTGTCGGCCGCGTTCATTATCTACATGGTACCCGTTTTCCTGACGATTCTGGGGTTCGTGGTTGGGAACTGGATCACGGGGGGAGCCGAGGAGGCGGTGCTGCCGATTGTGTTGGCGGTGGTCTTCCTGGTTGTGTCGTTTGTCGGAGTCGCGCTGTATGATTCCAGAGTGAGAAAGACTGAGACACACGAAGCTACGGTTGTGCGCATTCTGTCACCCGACGAAGTGGATGAGCGCAACAGGTCGATTCACGATACGGGGATAGGGGAGTAGCTCTTGCCGAAGAAGAAGACGACAACAGATGAGCAGCTGAAGGATATGCTGAGCCGAGCGGCCGACCTGGCCCTCTCGAGGAAGGCCGAAGGCGTGATCGCCCTCGACCTGAGAGGGCTGACCACGAGCTGCGACTACTTCCTGATCTGTCATGGGAAGAGCAGCGTTCAGGTCGGCGCCATCGCGGAGGCCATTACCAGGGGTTTGAGGGACGACGGCGACCGTGTCTGGCACACGGAGGGCGGGGAAGCGAAGCAGTGGATCCTTCTCGATTACGTTGATATCGTGATCCACGTCTTCGACAGGGAGCGTCGCGACTACTACCGGCTCGAGGACCTGTGGGGCGATGCGCCGGTCGAGACCTACGAGGACACCGCGCCGTCCGACGCCGAGTAGGGGTTAGGCACACGTGCGCTCTTGGGGAGCGACGCATGGTATGATGTGGGGGTGAGGTTGAGTTCATAGATGGCGTATCTTCCAGGGAGGGGCGTTGATCCACATCATCCGAGAGAAGGCGTCGCCGGCACAGATCGCAGAGATGCTCGAGCAACTTGAAAACTACATCAAGCTCGCCGTTGACATCCGCCTAGGCGTCTTGGCAGGTGGGGGAGCCCTTCACGCCGACTGCGAGGCTGCCTTGTTGGACGCTGGCAGTTCCCAAGAGAATGTCTGGGGAGCTGATTGGATTCCCGTTACCCAGGAAGTGACATACGAGTCACTGATCAACCTTCGTCCGGGTCAAGGGAACTTCTCGATGGATATCGAGGACAAGGCTCTTCGGATGCAGATCACGCAGATCACGACGAACCTGCTGGGGGAGCGATGAGTTCCTGGACGACCATACGGACACGGTACCTCCGCGACGAAGTTCCAGTTCGCCTCGGGGGCCTCGCAGCGAATCTCCTGCGCATTCGCTCGTATGCTGATCGACCGGACCACGAGGAGGTTGTGTCACGACTAGTGCGTGAGAGCGCGCTCTTCATAGAGTGGACGGCCGCCGATGTTGATCCTGCCAAGCTGGGAGACCTTGCGGAACTGCAGCGCCGGCTATCGCTTTGGCATCGCAACTGGGAACAGGTCTGGGCTGACGAGGACACGAGGACCGAAATGGCGCGCGAGGCTGGAGATTGGTCGCAGCTCTTGCTTGAGATGTCCGGCCTGTTGACGCGCGAAGCCTAACTAGCGCATGCATCCGCCGAGTAGGGGACCGATGGCATGATCGAACCGATTCTGGCCAGAAGAAGCATCAGGAGATACACGGACGAGCCGGTCGGCGAAGACCAGGTTCGGATGCTCCTTGACGCCGCGATGGCTGCGCCGTCAGGGAAGAACATCAAGCCGTGGCACTTCGTTGTCGTGACCGAGCGCGCCACGCTTGATGCGCTCGCCGACAGCGCGCCCTACTGGAAGATGCTCCATGAGGCGCCGCTTGCGATCATCGTGTGCGGTGTGCCATCGGAGTCCCGGAAGTACTGGGACCAGGATTCGTTCGCCGCAACCGAGAACATCCTGATCGCGGCGACGATGATTGGCCTCGGCAGTGTCTGGCTGGGATGTCATCCGAACGACGATCGCGTCGATGCCGTGAAGAGCCTCCTGGCGATTTCCGAAGGGGTCGTTCCGGTCTCCGTCCTGGCGATCGGACACTCGGACGAACACAAGGAAGCACGTACCCAGTACGACGAAGAGCGTGTGCACAACGAGCGCTGGTAACACCCGAGCGTTGGCAGCAACTGTGCTTATGCGTGGTCGCCACCGTTTGCAGGTTCAGCGGGAGGCAGGACTCCATGGGAGGAGGAGCCTCATGATCAGAAACGAAGTCATAGACGCCATGCTAGCGAGGAAGTCGCTCAGGCGATACGAAGACCGCATGCCTTCGGACGAAGTGATCGAGACGGTCGTGCGCGTCGGCCAGCAGGCGCCGTTCGCCGCGCAGCTCGGGAGCGTGCTTCTGAGCCGCGGGCCCAAGGGCGTCCCGTTCGCCGCACCGCTTCTGTTCACGATCTGTGTTGATGCGCATCGTCTCGAGACGATCATGGCCGGGCGAGCTTGGCCGATGGTGACAACCGATCTCACACTGCTCCTCTTCGGGTTTCAGGACGCCGTGCTCATGGCAGAGAACATGGTGATAGCTGCCGAGAGTCTGGGGATGGGCAGCTGTTTCCTTGGTGGGACGCCGTTTCGGGCGGACGAGGTGATCGAACGCTTCGATCTTCCGCGGCGGGTCTTTCCGCTTGTCGAACTCACAATGGGCTATCCCGCGGAGAACCCACCGCCGCGCCCGCGGTACCCGATGGACTTCCACCTCTTCGAGGGCAAGTATCCCGATTTCAGCGATGCCGACATCGAGGATGCCGCGCGCGTCATGGACGAAGGCTATCTCGCCCAGGATTACTACAGGAAGGCGAAGGCCATGGTGAAGCTCGAGGGGGAGAGGGCGGAGACCTTTACTTACGATGACTACAGCTGGACCGAACACATGGGCAGGAAGTGGGGGCAGTGGTTCCCGTCGCCCGACGTTCTGCTCGAGCAGCTCGAGCAATGCGGATTCGACCTCCGCGGACTCGGGGAGGACTCCGACGCGGATTCCGACTAAGCAGCAGAACCAGCATGGAGCGTAGATGTGTATCAGAAGGACCTGATCAAGATACTCACAGCCGCCGCCAGCCGGCTTGGCCTCGAATGCGACGGCATCGAGGTGTCGCCACCGCGTGATCCGTCGCACGGTGACGCATCGACCAATCTCGCCCTGATTCTTGCGAAGAAGGCGAAGAGGAACCCTCGAGAGATAGCCCAAGAGCTTATCGATGCGCTTGAGTTGGATCAATCGTTCGTCGAGAGCGTCGAGATCGCGGGGCCGGGATTCATCAACTTCCGATTC
The DNA here is from genome assembly GCA_964521425.1 of uncultured bacterium. Taxonomy (GTDB): domain Bacteria; phylum Joyebacterota; class Joyebacteria; order Joyebacterales; family Joyebacteraceae; genus Joyebacterum. Next base: position 44,792 of record CAZFRO010000005.1, on the reverse strand, counting down.
GCCGCGCCGTGGTACGAGGACATCCTGAGACAGGTCGTGTCCCAGGGTGAGGACTACGGTTCCTCCGACGGCGGGAAGGGTCGGAAGATCCAGATCGAGTTCGTGAGCGCCAATCCCACAGGCCCCCTGAACATCGTGAGCGCGCGTGCAGCCGCGGTCGGAGATGCGATGGGGCGGCTTCTGAGCGCGACCGGGGTGGAAGTCCAGCGCGAGTACTACGTGAACGACGCAGGCCGCCAGGTCGAGAAGCTGGCGCTCTCCGTCGATGCCCGCGTGAAGGAGATCCTCGGCGAGAAGTGGGAGATCCCTGAGGGCGGGTACCACGGCGAGTACCTGAAGGAGATCGCCGAGAGGCTCCTTGCTCAGGATCCGAGGCTGAGGGAGATGGCCGAGGCCGAGCGGCTCGAGTACTTGAGGAATGCCGCGATCGATGCGATCGTCCTGGAACAGAGGAATGATCTCGAGAACTTCGGGGTCGAGTACGACCGCTGGTTCTACGAGAGCGAACTCAGGGACATTGGGGCAGTTGAGAACGTGCTCGACAAACTCAAGTCATCGGGGGAGACGTACGAGAAGGAAGGCGCCGTCTGGCTTAAGACCACGCCGCACGGCACGAACGATGACAAGGTCATCGTGAAGAGCGACGGGCTTCCCACGTATCTCCTTCCCGACGCTGCTTATCACCTCGACAAGTTCGCACGCGGGTTCGACCCCGTCATCGATCTCTGGGGACCGGACCATCACGCGCACATCGCAGAGATGTACGCGACTCTCGAGATTCTCGGGCATCCCAGGGAGCGTCTTGAGGTTCAGATAATCCAGCAGGTGAACTTCATCGAGGGCGGCAAGCAGGTCAAGATGTCCAAGCGGGCCGGGCGGCTGGTCACGCTCAGCGAACTCGTCGCAGATGTCGGAGTGGATGTGGCGAAGTTCTTCTTCCTCATGCGGAAGCAGGCGTCGCATCTTGACTTTGATCTGGATCTGGCGAGACAGGAGACCGATGAGAACCCCGTCTTTTACGTGCAGTATGCGCACGCGCGAGTGTCGAGTCTCATCCGCTTCGCTGAAGACAGGGGGCAGGCGGTCCAGTCGTCGGATGACATCGATCTATCCGACGTGGGGAAGGGCGACGCCTGTCAGCTGGTCCTCATGCTCGCCGACTTCCCGCGGCTCATCGAGAGTGCCGCCGAGGCGCGCGAGCCACACAGACTGACGACGTACCTAAGGGATGTCTCGGCCAGGTTCCACGCCTACTATCACAACAACCGCATCGTCACGGACGATCCTGTAACGACGGCCGCACGCCTGTTTCTGTCTCAGGCTACGCGGACCGTGCTCAAGAGCGGCCTCAGGCTGCTCGGCATCGCTGCGCCCGAACGGATGTAGTAGGAGGATAGCTAGTGGCAATCCGCTACATCGATGGCCCACGGTTTGTGAATGCGTTCATCGCCGGCGCCCAGTGGGTAGCGACGGAGCGCGCCCACCTGAACGAGATTAACGTCTTTCCTGTTCCTGACGGCGACACCGGCACAAATCTGACACTCACGCTCAAGGCGGCCACCGACGCCATGCGCCCCCTTGAGAACCGTCCCCTCGGTGAGATCGCCGAGGCGCTGTCGCGTGCTGTGTTGTTGGGAGCAAGCGGAAACGCCGGCGTCATCTTCGCCCAGTTCATGCGGGGCTTCGCCGGAGAACTCACAGACACTGATCGTCTCTACCCGCCGGCCTTCGCCGCCGCACTTGCCAAATCGGTGAACGGCGCCTACGAAGCAATGGCCGAGCCGACGGAGGGGACCATCCTCACTGTGATGCGCGAGGCGACCGAGGAAGCCGCGCGCGTGGTCGAGGAGGGCGAAGGGGACTTCCTGAACATCATCTCCGCGATGCACCGGACGGCAGCGGAGAGCCTGGCCAGGACGCCTGATCTTCTGCCGGTTCTCAAGGAAGCAGGCGTGGTTGATGCGGGTGGAGAGGGCTTCGTCGACTTCCTCGAAGGCATACTCCGCCTGTTCAGGGGTGATGACGTGGGCGACGCGCTCGATGCGCTGCCGACCGTGAGCCATGCGGCGCTACCGAAGATGAAAGAGAAGGACCTCAAGTACCAGTACTGCACGGAGTTCCTGGTCGAGAGCCCCGACGTCGACAGAGATGATCTCCATATCCTGCTCGTAGGTATGGGCGGTTCACTCATAGTGGTCGGAGGCAAAGGGCTCGTCCGCGTGCACATCCATACGAACAATCCAGACAAGGTATTCGAAGCCGCGGAGAAGTTCGGAGACGTGCAGAGCAGGAAAGTCGATGACATGCGCCAGCAGCACCGGGAGTTCATCCGGAAGACCGTCAGCGGTGAGCGGCAGGTCCGCATCGTCACAGATTCGACGGCCGACATTCCGGATGAGATCGCGGAGGAGCTGGGGATTGTCGTCGTGCCGCTGATGGTGCACTTCGATGACGGGAGCTACAGGGACGGTGTTGATCTCTCCCGTGAGGAGTTCTACGCGAAGCTCGCCACCGTTGGGAAGCTGCCGACGACGTCGCAGCCTACTTCTCAGGACTTCCTCGATCGCTATGAGGAACTGAGTTGGGAGACGAAGTCCGCCCTCTCCATTCACATATCATCAAAGATGAGCGGGACGGTTCAGTCGGCCAAGACCGCATCAGAGCAGACCAGTGGTCTTCAGGTGAAGGTCATCGATTCGAGGACCGTATCGGCGGCGCTCGGGCTTGTTGTCATAGAGACGGCGCGGGCCGCCAGGGGCGGGGCGTCCCTCGAGGAACTCGAGGTGCTTGCCTCGGCTCTCTCCGCACGCGCGCGCATCTACTTCACAGTGGGAACGCTCGACTGTCTCGTGAAGGGGGGGCGCATCGGCCGGGCACAAGCCCTGGTCGGCAAGCTCGCCCGCGTGAAACCGGTCCTGACGGTCGACGAAGGGGAGATAACAGCGGCGGCGAAGGCGATCGGAGATAGAGGCGTCATCGATAAACTGGTCGAGCTGGCGGCCCCGGAACTCGAGGGTGCCACCGGCGGGATGCTCGGGATCGTGCAGGCGGAGCGCCCGGAGATGGTGGAGCGTCTTGACGCTTCCTTCCGCGAGCAGTTCGGCTTTGACGGAGTGACCGTCTCTGAAATCGGTGCAATCGTAGGGACACACGCGGGCCCTGGGACATGGGGCGTGGCGTACCTGCGAAGGGGGCCAGGTGGGGGTTGATGGGGGAACCGTTCCGGGTTTCCCGGAGGCTCCATGTCATGAGAGGATAGAGTCATGGGGAAGCCAAACCTGAATCTGCTCTTGGTTGTTGGCGTGGTATGCCTGGTCTTCGGGTGCTGTGCGCCTGCCTGCGGCAGCTCGTCGGACTGGCTGGAGACATGGGTCTATGCGACGGATGTCATCGCGCTGGGGACCATCGCTGAGGTGGACACACTCACAGGGTGGTTGTCGAACCGGAGGCAGTTCTACACGCTCGCAACGCTTGCCGTGGACGAGTACGCAAAGGGTTCATCAGATGCGAGGGCCCTCACGTTTCGCATAGGCGGTCACTTGGTGGAACCAGCACTTGGCTCCCGCGAGCGTTTGCCCGTGGCCCTCGCAGTCGGCGACACGGTGTTCGTGTTCTTGAAGATAGACGGTGATGGGCGTCTTGACTGTCACTCCCAGTATGCAGAGCTCATGGATAGCGTGGCCTACATGCGATATCACGAGAGTATGGATGCCAGGGAGATGTACGAATCTGTGGAGGAGATCGTGGCGAGCCGGACACTCGTAGCGATCACCAGGAGGGCCGATCTAGTGCTCGTCGGAGATGTCGCGTTCATCGAGGAGCTGGAGCACTGGTTGGATCTCGTGACCGTGCGTGTGAGCGATGTTTGGAAGGGGTCGGTAGACGCCAATCTCGTCGAGGTTGAGGTGGGGAGCACAGTACAAGGGCGCAGCAATGATGTTCCCGTCATGACACGCGGTGAGTCAGTTCTTGTCTTCCTGGAGGAGGCCCCCGCGGGCAGGTTCCGGATCGTGGGAGGCAGAGACGGCGTGTATCTGCTACGCCTTGCGGCCAGTCCGCCAGCGATCCGTACACCGCGTCGCCATCCCGACATCGCTGTCAGCATGAATGTCGCGAGCAAGTGCACCGAATACGCGACAGAGACTCCCCTGGAGTTATCTCATCTCAGATCCACTGTCATCAACGCCAGATAGGATGAAGGAGAGAGCGTAGCCTCCGGGGTCTACTTCTGTCGTCTCCGCGCAGCCAACGGCGGCGGGAAGGAAGACAAGAGAACGGCTCTGAAGAACAGCCGTGGATCTACTTGAGCAAGACCAGCTTCTTCACGGAATCTCCGCAATCAGAACAGAGCACGCAGAAGTACACGCCCGAGGCAACTCGCTCACCGTCCTGATCCTCAGACGTCCAGACGACCTCATGCGGTCCCGCAGTTCTCCTTGAATCCAGCAGCGTCTTCACGAGTCTTCCGCCACAATCGTAGATGTTCAGACTGACCTCGCTGGGTTGGGGCAGACTGAACATGATCGTTGTGTGCGGATTGAAGGGGTTCGGGAAGCTGGACAGCCGGAACCCGTCGGTGTCGGGCACGGATACCCATGACTCGCCGAACTCGTGAACTCCCATGTCGACGATCGGCGCTGTTCCATTGCCGGTGTCGGGAGTGTCGCCGTCATCGATCCGACGGTCGTTGCCGAAGAAGTCGAAGGGGATCTCCTCAAGGACGTCGCCGTCGTCATCCAGGTCGCCGACGTCCGCCGGAAGAGCCTCGTTGTTCGCAGCATCGATGCATGGTGAACCGGCCTGCAGCTCGAAATCGCCGTTCACGGGATCCACAAACAGCGGATCCTCGGAGATGTTGTGATCCAGTGGATCTTCGAATCCTGGCTGCTCGACATTGCAGTAGGTAACAACAGGTACGGAGGAAGCCGCACTGTAGAGTATGTCCTCTCCCATGAGAATGCAGTTCGTGATGATCGGATGCGAGAACTGATAGTTGTAGATCCCCTCTCCGACACACCCTGAGTCATTGTCGTAGAAGACGCAGTTGGTGAGAACGGGCGAGGAGGCGAAGTTGTACATCGCCCCACCGTGTGCGTTCCCGGCAGTGGCCTCATTGCCGACAACGGTGCACTGGATCATGGTGGTGGTTTCGTTCGTATTGTACATGGCGCCACCATACATGCGGACCGAGTTGCCGATGAAGCTGCAGCTGACGAAGTAGGGGAAGGAGGTGTCTCCTGAGTTGTAGGAGGCGCCGCCGTTGTAGTTGGCCCCATTGTTCAGGAAATCGCACCGGACAAAGAGCGGGCTGCAACTGTTGCCGTTATACAAGGCGCCCCCGTCACCGTTGCCGCTCGACTCGAGTCCTCCGAAGTTCCCCTCGAAGATGCAGTCGACCACGGTAGGTGATGCGGCGAAGGTGTTGCCCATCGCGCCGCCTGCCTTGCCGGCGATGTTGTTGGTGAAGGTGCAGTTGGTGATCTGTGGAGAGGAGTAGTAGTTGAACATCCCCCCACCGTAGGAGTAGGAGGTGCTACCGGTCGCATCGTTATCCAGAAACACGCAGTTGGCGACCGTAGGAGATGCGTCCTCATTGTACATGCCACCACCACGGCGAGTATCCCCGCTCGTGCCGGAGGCATTCCCTCTTGTAAGCGTCACACCATCAAGCACGGCGGTCTCGTCGAGGTAGAAATCCTCAGGGTTGTAGACAACGTGGTAGCAGTTGTCGGCCTTGTCATCCGGGACGCCGATGTCCGCTGAGAGAATCGTGACGTTCGCTTCCCAGTCACGCTCCTCAAGCAACGTCTCGACTCCGGCGAAGCCGCCGTAGACGGCCATGCCGTTCTTGAGCTGAAACGACATGAAGCGGTCTCCGATGCCACCGATCTCGACGCTAGGATGGTAGGTTCCGGCTGCCACCCAGACCTCGTCGCCGGCAGAGACAGCCGCATCGAAACCGTCCTGCAGGCCAGTGAATGCATCTTCCCAGGAAGAACCATCGTCCGCGCCGGCCGCGTCGACATCGACGTAGATCGTGGTCGCGCTCGCGGTGTCGCTTGTGAACAGAATGGCCGCTGCCGCCGAGATGACAAGCAGCAGAATCGCAGTGCGCGCGAAATCTCTCATTGACCCGCTCCTCTCCCTTGTGCACGACATCACACAAGCCAGTGTCTACCGACACGAGTGGCGGAGCAATTGCCGCCACCTCAAGAGATCGAACCAATATGATGATATCACAGATAGTGGAATTGAGGAAGTTGATATGGGGTGCGCGAGATGGCGATTCTGAGGGGCCACCCAACGCGTGGTAGCTGACCAGCCGGTTTCACTTCGATGTGCCGCTGAGGATGCTCTTGTCTCTCTAACAGAAGAGCACCCGCGCCAACGGCGCGGGTGCCCAAACATGCAGTCGACCTACCACCGACCGCTCCACATCACTTGACGAGCGCGAGCTTGCGGCTCTCGGAGAACCCCGCCGCCTCCATCCTGCAGAAGTACACGCTCGATGACACGCGATGTCCCTCATCGTCGGTTCCATCCCACGCGGCAACGTACCACCCAGGCTCCTTCTCGGCGTCGACTAGCGTCGTGACATGCCTGCCCGCGACATCGAAGACCTCGATCTTCACGCGTCCACCCGGACGAGGAACCGCGTACCTGACGGACGTAACAGGGTTGAATGGGTTCGGCGTGTTCTGATCGAGATCGTAGACCGCAGGAAGCTGATCGCCCTCCACGCCGGGCGGCGCCAGGCCGAGCTGCGCCAGCAGCTCTGGAGGAATCTGTGACGTTTGTCTGCTCCCGCAGCTGTGGCCGAAGTGCGCGGAGAACCTCGCGAAGTCGATCGGGTCGACATCTCCGTCGTAGTCGAAATCCGAACGCCACCCCACCCCTTCGCTGAAGTCGGTGCCGAAGCGGCCGAAATCAATCGGGTCGACAGAGCCGTCGCCGTTGATGTCGGGCGACTTGGCCTCCAGATCGATGGTCCTACCGATCGAATACCCACTGGCCGGGAAGTTGACGTTGACACTCAAGAATGCGCCGGGACCGTGACCACCGGCTCGGTTCAGGGGGATGAACGCCTGCCCATTCTCATCCGTGGGGGATGGCGGATGCAGGCAGGGCAGAATGTAGCATGTATCCTCACAGACCAACGAGAAGCCTTCCTCCGACCACGCACTTACGCGGATGTCCTCCGGAGGTTTTCCAACCACAGGGATCCCGGTCGTCTTGTCCTTCACTGTCACGATGATAGTAATGGAGTCAGCATGTGACTGGCCGCATCCCGAAGGGCAGAACACAAGAGAGTCGGCCTCCGTCACAATGGCCGACGTACTCCAGCCCCCTCCTGGTCGAGCCAGAACGTAGCCACCGATTGTGGCGGCCGATCTGAAGTAGTCCTCCATCCAGTAGAGGCCCTGCTCCTCCGCCATCTGCGTCGCCCGCCAGACTACCCAATCAAGAGGTGCATCCTTGGGGGCCTCGCGCCACGCGTCCATGTACAGTTCCTCGGCCTTCCGGTGCTGGTGCTCCCACCCGCCAGTGAGATGCCCGACCGTGCCAACGATCTGAGTGAACCGCGGATCGAAGTACATCCACCGCTCGACAAGCGAAGTCACATAGGTGTTGTCCTTCCAGACTCCGACTGTCGTGCAACCTGGCATCATCGCCACGATGCGTTGTTGGGTCCGGTTCGCAGTTGTGTCCGGCTTGTGCACGAAGTGACCAGCCCATCCACCGTAGCTTGCGTCATAGAGCGCGTCCGTGACGCGGCCGAAGCCCCATAGCATCGCGGCACCGTCGTCAAGTTGAGCATCGAAGTCTGCCCACTTGTCCAATGTGCCCTGTTGCGAATAGGGGTAGTCTCCCTCCACGAGAGGCGGCTTCGCCAGACAACCCATTCCCATGAATTTCGATGCGGCATCGTCGGCCATCTCAATCGGCCACTCAGTGATTGAGTCGCCCAATCGGTTCCCGACAACCTCGATGGTGCTCCAGTTTGGATCTACATGATCCCCACGGTTCCAGTCGTAGGCCCCAGCACATGCTCGTTCTACCTCAGCCACGGTATCAGCAGGGATGCGATGCACAAGTCCAATCGGGCCGGATCCCAGAACATCCGTGGCGTCGCGATCCGAGAAGCACGGATACTGGCACCTGTCATGCTCGTCAGGGAAGCTGTCGTGCGATACTATGATACTCGGATAGGAGTCGCCCACGAGCAGCAGAAGTGGCCCTGGGGCATCCGTTGGGAACCTATCGGTACCTGTTGCCTGATTGTACGCCACGTTGCTTGAGTGAACGTCGCCGTAGCACGTTTGTGCGTCGGCCAAGCTGGAGCTTCCTAGGAAGTAAAGGACCTTCTTGCCTGAGTAGTGGGAGAGGTGATCCTCCACGGGCAAGAGCAAGCTATCGTAGTCTGCATTCGTGTACACGATGATGTCCGCGCACCCGCTCGAGTCGGCTCGGCTTGCGAAGCTCGGACCTCCATCCGAACTCCCCGTGTGCCCATCCTCTCCAGGCGAGGTGAACTCGTGGCCATAGCGCACCCTCCGACCCGATACCCAGTGGTAGAGCCCCGACGACATCCCATGCTTGTTGTCTACCACAGCCACGACAGCCGGATGCGCCAGCCACTCGTCGTACGCCGCCGGTTTCGCGCCATGTACGAAGACCGGTGAGAACGTTGGACGACCGTAGCGGTCCACCTCCACGATCCGGTAGGCGGCCTTGTCAGGCACGTCGTCAACCTCGTAGAGCTGGGCGACTCCTCGCCCTCCCTCCGGTCTTACACGTGCGAGCACATCCCATGAAGTCCAGTCCTTCACGTTCACGTCTCGCCACGAGTCCACTCCCATCACGAAGTGACAGATCGACCCCGCCTCGTAGGCAGTTCGGAACACGATCTTCCCATCGAACGCAAAGGCACCGTCGAAGGCGGCGGCGGGGTTGTGGCAGTCCTCATCCAAGTGGTAGCTGCTCTCACGGTCACCCAGAACCGTGATATCTACGTCTGAACCTTCTTCGGTGATCTCATCCTCTGCGTCGCCCACACTCGAATCCCGCCCGAGGACATAGCAGCCCAGAGAGCTCATCGCACCGTAGAGGTTCTCGCGATAGTCTGTCAGCGGATCGGAGGGCTGAGACTCCGTGTAGCAGAACATCGCACCACCGATGGGCCACCATGACCCACTAAAATCCAATCCCCACTGGTATGCGCTCGTGCAGCTGGCGCAGTAGTCCCCGAAGAGGATCGCCCGCGATGAGATGCCGAGGGCGGCGGAGGAGAGGAAGTCAGAAATGCCCTGAGCCTTCCATGTGATAGTGTAGGCTGTGTCGGGAGGACTGACGACGGTCCCAACCCTGATCTGGGACACCCCATACCCACCGGTCTCCTCGTGCGTGTACTGATCGAAGACGGCGTCTCTGACGGTCTCGTCTGCATAGAACTCCGCCGCCAGGGAGCCGCCACTGCCCCCGTGTGAAGTGATGTCCACGGCGGTGCTGCCGGCGACAAGGTCTTGCCACGTCAGCAAGCTGGCCGCCGGGTCGTTGTCAAGACTGCTCTCCTGACGCACCCTGACCATCCCAGCGAGGATATCCCACGTGTCCTTCGCCGCAATGCACCGCTCAAGCACCGCGTCATCGTAGTTCAGATGGTCGTTTTCCCAGTCGCACATGTCGAAGATCCCGGCGGATTCGGCAAGCGCGGGTGAGCTGGACGCGATGAGCAGGCCCAAGCACATCGCTAAGCATGTCAATCTACTCGGCATCTCGCTCACCTCCCCTCATTGGCAAGTATCTGCTCGACTGCGAGCTTCGACAGAGCACCGCCCTCGATCACCCCGGTCTGCCTTGCCTCATCGAGATGAGCTTGCGTCTTGGCGACGGCTTCCGTCCCTATGTCGATAGACGTGCTGCTGCACGTGATGACGTACCAGCACGGTGCGCCACCCCGGCCGAGCAGTTCGTAGAGCCGCGTGGCGAGACGCTGCTTCGCCTCCTCGCTCGGTGCCTGGAGCCTCTCCGGCCCGGAGTCCACGAACAGGATCTCTTCCTCTCCTCTCATTCCTCTCCAGGTGACGATAAACATGTTGTAGCTCTGCGTGACCTCGCCGTCCCAGTCAATCAGACTCGCCTCGTCTAGGTCCCTAAGAGCATCGAAAGCCACGGTCCCCGCAGCGTCTCGGTCCTTTCCAGACTCGCGAGCAGCAAGGTACAGCTCATGCAGTCTGCCAACTACTCTCCTCTTTGCAGCCAGATACGCCTGCCCGGCCTCTCTCGCCGAGGCACCTGATTCCACGAGTTCCTGAACATATGGAACGGCCCCGTAGACCCGCTCGTATGTCTCCTCGGGCAACGGCGGTCCCTCTGGGCACGGCCTGTGAGGGAGAATCGGTGTTCCGTTGAGGAAGAGCGAGCCACCGTCCTCCGTCGTGAGAAGAGCGTGTTTGACTAGCACGCCATCAACGTACAGCCTGTTCGACGACACGATATCGAACTCGAGAGGGAGCGTAACCAGTGCTCGCTCTCCAGGCTGGAGAGTGTCGATGTCGTACGGTGCATTTCCGCTCTCGGCATTGCCACAGCCTGGCATCACCGAGAGCATCAGTGCACCAGCAATAAGAGTGGCCGCGCAGCTGGAGATTGGCTTCAAATTCAACGGGGGTACCTCCTCGCGTGATAGGGTAGGTGAACGCTGCTTCGATGTCGAACCGATCCGGCGGGCTCCTAGCGCTCCTCAGGAGGAATACTCCGCTGCAACCTGAGCCTCCTGTTGCCTCCGTCATCGCCCTCACAATCCTCATCCGAAGGTTGGAATCGGGGAGCCCTGGACCCGGTGGCTCAACGGGAATCCCGTTGAGTGGCAGGAAATCCCACGAAGCGAAAGCGAGCAAGGGGGTGTGAGTCCGTCCTCAGTCTGCGCAGAGCCCTATCTCGGCCGGATCTCGAATTCGCACGGGTGAGCGGTAGACGCTTGCTCTTGGGGCTCACGGTATCCTAGACCGCACTTGAGGTCATCAGGGCTGGTGCAACTCGGCGCCACCCCAACATCAGGCGCGATCATGGCGGTCAGCAGCGTCGCCGATGGTCGCCATCCCCGCATTCCCATGCTACACCTCCTCAATAGGGATGCCTGCAGTCACCCATTCGCCATATCGTTGCTTCCACCCTCGGATGTGTGACATGATTCCCCTTCGCTGTCAAGCTGAAATCGACAAGCATAGTGTGTGCGAGAGGTCGTTGCCGCCGATGCAGGCGTTAGCTCTTGACTTTCCTCCCGACAACGTAGTTTATTGTAGATTCAGGCCGCGAGCGGCACCTTGAGTGCCACGAACCCATGAGCTAGCAGGAGGCGGCGCCATACTTCTCAAGGCAAGCGACCGCGTTGTGCCCATCGGCGATGTTGAGCAGGCTCTGGTCAGCCTGCACGATGTGAGATCGGCACGAGTCGTGGCAGACGATAGGGGAGGAATCCTCGAGATACACGTTGTCGCGGGAACGGCACGGAGCGCGAAGCAGGTCGCGCGTGATGTCGGCTCGCTGATGGTGGCCAAGCTTGGCTTCCCTGTGGATCATCGGAAGATAAGCGTGGCGCTCGTTGATGACGATGAGCCTGTGCACTCCGGTCCTAAGGAAGAAGGGCCACAGGCCGAGAATCCACAGGCTCCAGCACCTGCCCGCCATCTTGAGACGAGTGAACGCCGTGTCGAGTTCGTGGGCGTAAGCGTGGCTCAGTCACAGAATATGGCCGAGGCACGCGTGGAGCTTGCCTTGGGTGATGGCGAGACCGTGGCATCAGTCGCCGGTGCGGACGCACCAGCATCGATTCTGCGGTCCGTGTCCGAGGCCGTCATCAAGGCCATACAGCAGCTTCTTGACGACGCGGGCCTCCTGGCGGTGAATGCGATTGAGCAGGTGACGATCGGTGGAACTCCAATTGTCGTTACAGCTGTCATCCACGTCGCCGACAGGCAGGAGAAACAACTGATCGGTGCGTGTGCCGTGAACGGAGATCCAGTGCTTGCGGCAGCGCTCGCTACGCTTGATGCGGTAAATAGATATCTGCGGCGCCTTCGGCGCAAAGTGCCAACAGAATATGAGATCATCGGGCCGGCATCTGAGACTAGTGTACAGGAGGACTAGCGAAGCGAATTCGACCTCACAGCGAAGCGTCCCCTATTGCCCTTGGAACGTGGACATCATGTCAGAGATGAGCAGTAGCTTCCAAGGGTAGCTTACGACGCGAGGAGGTGGAATTTTGTTCTTCTTCAGATTCCTATATGACATCGTGCTGGCCGGTAAATCAGGCTGGTTGTAGCGACTAGGATGATGTCGGCCCGCCCCACCACAAGGTTCTTGATTTGAGTGACTCCACGGCAAGTCCCTTCGAGGGGACAACGGTCTGGTTCAGACTCTACTATTTCCTCATAGTGGGGCTTGGGCTTGTCCTGGCGGTATGGAAGTTCCCCACAGTCCATGTTGATTCCTGGGCTCCAGTTCTGTGGTGGCTGCTCTTCGCCTTCGCCGCAGAGCTCAGTCCGATCACACTGCCGGGCTCCAGTGCCTACATCACGGTATCATCTGCGCTGGACTATGCCGCCATCGTCATCTTCGGACCGGTTGTCGCAGCTATCATCTCGACAATCGTCACCGTGGCCGCGTCGGCAGCGAAGCAGCCGATGTACAAAGTGCTCTTCAATGCATCTCTCTTCATTGTCATGATCTTCGCGGCCGGGTTCGTCTTCGAAAAGGCGGGCGGTTACCTGACCCCGAATGTGACTGAGTTGATTCTCCCCTTGGCGGCCTGCGGAGCCACGTATTTCCTTGTGGATACTTTTGGCGTCAGCTTCGTGATCTCGCTTATCCAGCACACGAACCCATGGCGCGTATGGCAGCGCACATACCTCTGGACTACTGCCACGCATCTCGTCGGTTTCGTTCCACTGGGCGCGATCATGGTCGTGATCTACCTCCATGTCGGCATTCCCGGCGTAGCTCTCTTCCTGTTTCCGCTCATGCTGGCACGCTACTCCTTCAAGCTCTACATGGACATGCGTGAAGCCCACATGAACACGGTGAGAGCTCTCACGTCGGCGATTGATGCGAGCGACCCGTTCACGAGTGGTCACTCCGAGCGAGTGACCGAGTACTCGACGAGCATAGCCCGGCGAATGGGGCTGTCCGAACGGCGTGTACTAATAGTCGAGTACGCCAGCCTCCTTCATGACATGGGCAAGATCGCGATACAGCACGATGTGCTCCTCAAGCCGGGGAAACTCAGCGATGATGAATGGAAAGAGATGCGGACGCACCCGGAGACCGGCGCCAGAATCGTCTCCGATCTTCACTTCCTGAAGGGTGCGCGCGAGGTTGTGCTCTATCATCACGAACGCTGTGATGGAAAGGGCTATCCCGATGGTCTTGAGGGCAGTGAGATTCCGCTTGAGGCGAGCATCGTGAAGGTGGCGGACGCATTTGACGCGATGACGTCTGATCGCCCTTACAGGCGGGGTTTGGACACAGATGTAGCGTTGGAGGAGTTGCGACAGGGGAGGGGGACCGATTTCGATGCTCGAGTGGTCGACGTCTTCCTCAAACTCATCTCTGATGGAGGTGTGGAAGTCAGGACCAAGAAGTCCTGAGCTGGATCAGCGACTGGATCATGGGTTGTGGAGAGGGTGCAGGGAGGAGTGAATGACATCAGAGAGTGGTCGTTGTGAGAAGCGCAATCATCGTATTGCATGTGACGGGGACCAACCATTCGACTGCGAGCTCGTGAAGCAGCTCGGCAACGTCAATGGTGTTGAGCTGTGGCAGGGTCGCAACACGCAGACGGGGGATACCGTCGGCGTCGAACTCCTGGCACACACGAGAGGCAGTAGTTCCCCGCTGCTGTCTGGACTGCTCAGGGAGTTTCGCACATTATCCAGATTGTCTCATCCCCTCATTCCCCGAGTCCTTGGCCTTTCCCCTCGATCTGTTCATACTCCGGGTCTCTTTCTGGAATCAGATGGACCGTGGCAGTCCCTCAGCAGTTGGGCCAAGTCAGGCGCCGACATCGACAGCATCACATCCCTGTTTGATTCGCTTCTTGGCTTTCTCGATTACGTGCATGCAGTTGGTCTGGCACACACCGCACTCACGCGTGATTGCGTGTGGGTATCGACTGGCAGTGATTCCACGATGCCCGTCTCAGTGCACGTGATCGGATTCCACCGCGCATGGCGTCGAAGGTCCTGCCAAGGGTTCGATGGCACCTCTCGATCGCCGCTCGAATTGGCTCCGCGGTCTGAAAGCGGAGCACATGCCGATCTTCTCTCAGTTGGCAGAATCATCATCGAACTTCTGTTCAGTGCGTTGGAGGGGAACCCAAGTGGATCTCCCGATCCGATTGAGATGCTGTCCGAGATCAGACCCGAGCTTCCGATTGGACTTCAGGACGTGCTAGCCAAGATACTGTCGTCCGAAGAGGCTCTGAGACCCCGAGGAGCTCAGGAGGCCAGGGGGCTCCTTCGCGGTGTAGATCTTGCGGCCTTGGGTCTGGATGAACCGCACAGACGCGGCAGTGGGATCGTGATGCGTGACGACGCTCTCCATCTGTTCGGTTGGGGCAAGCGCCGAGCCGAGCGCCGTGGTGGGCATGCTCTCGTTCTCGTGGGTCCAAGGGGTGTGGGCAAGAGCACACTGGGTCAGCTGTGTCGGATAGAGGCGCTTGCCGAGGGCGGCAGGTTCGCGGAGGTCTCTTGGGACACTCGGCGTCAAGCCGGGAGCGGGAGCCCCTCAGAGTCGGAGCATTCTGTCGCTTGGACCGCAGACTCAGGTTCACACGCTGGCTCCAAGGGACCCACCGTTGTCCTTGTGGATGGAATCGAGACCCTGTCTCCTGAGGATCTTGAGATCATCATTGCGGAGACCTCCGCAGTGAAGGGTCCAATGCTCTTGCTTGTTATGTGCGATCAGGTCTCCTCTGAATCCGACTTGGCGTGGTCGGGGGTTGGGAGGAACGTACTTGGGGAACCACTCACGGTTCAGTTCGAGGAAATCGGCACTATGCTCTGGTACGACGTCGGTCTCCTGGTTGGGGAAACCACGGGCACGGCGCCATGCAGCGGGCTTATCGACTGGTTGGTCGAGCACACGGACAGCAGCCCTCGATTCGTCAGGGAGCTGACTGGGTACTTGGCTTCGAGGGGCTGCCTTCAAAGGTCCCCAGAGGGTCTCGCGCTCGACGTGTGTCGAGCAGACGAGGCAGGTGTCCCAGATTCGATATCTGAGATGCTCAGAACCCGGTTGGCGGGTCTCTCTAACGCCGAGTTGGAGGTCGCACGTGTTGTCGCTCTGGGACCCGGAATAACCGGTGACACAATCGTCCGGATTACCGGTCTCCCAGCGCTGGATGTGGATGAAGCGATTCAGCGACTGGCCGCGCTCGGTCTTGCCTCGCTCCCGCGCTTTCGCGACGTCCGTTCCCTGACCGCCGATCTTGTCAGGCGACTGTTGTGGCCCGAATCCGATGCAGACTTGAAGCGAAAGCTGCACGAACAAGTAGCCCGGGTTCTTGGTGAGCCCTGCGACGATGATCCTCCAGAGGAGGGACGCGACGGAGCCGTGGCATGGCACCTGACCTGTGCGGGACGGCATGGCGACGCTCTGCCCATCGCAGTCGATATGACCATCAGTGCTCTCGATGCAGAGCAGCTCGATGAATCGGAGTGCTACCTCGGTCTCCTGGAGACGGTACTGGCTGCTACCAGCGATGTGCCTGGTCGCGTTCTGTCCTCGCTGGTCCACCTGTCTGCCGGCTACTGGCGCGCAGGCAGAACGTCGTTATGTGCCAGAGTGTCCCGGCTCGGCCTGGACGTGGCAGCGCGGAATCAACCAGAGTCCAAGGACGAGCTCATCGAACTCCTGTGGCTGCTGGGGAGGGCCGCTACACTCAGTGGGGATCCCGATGGGGCTCTGCGTGCATTAGATAGAGCGCTCAAGTTGTCGACGGAGAGTAAGAACAGAATCCGAACGGCCGGCATTCAGCTCTCATTCTGCATC
Organism: uncultured bacterium; assembly: GCA_964521425.1. Classification (GTDB taxonomy): domain Bacteria; phylum Joyebacterota; class Joyebacteria; order Joyebacterales; family Joyebacteraceae; genus Joyebacterum. The sequence goes on along the minus strand of CAZFRO010000005.1, from coordinate 28,739 downwards.
GTGCATTGTGCGAGGGGTGAGTTCCGCGAGGCAGACCAGCTTGCCGATGAGAGCATCGTTCTGCTTGAGGGTTCCGGCAGGACTGATCTCATAGCTCGGAGCTACACCTCCAAGAGCAATGCTCTCCATGCCTTATGCGAGTGGCAATCATCCTTGGCATGGTCTCTTCGCGCTGTGGAGGCATCTCGCGGGGACGGCAGCGTCAATACTCCCCTGAGCATCTATCTGAGCAATGCAGGGTGGACGAGCATGCGCTTGGGGAACTGGGAAGCGGCGGAGCAGTATCTTGCGGAGGCACTACTGCTGGCCTCACGCGCAGGTGACTTGTATCAGTTGCAGCTCGCGCTCCTGAACATGGGGTGTCTCTGGGCTCGTCGCGGCGTATACAAGAAGGCAGCGCAGTGTCTCCACGATGCCTCCTCTTGGGCGGAGCAGGCAGGGGATCAGTGGGGTCTTGCGATGATCCTCGTCGACCTAGGCCAGCTCGAACTCGCCTGTGGCAATCCCGGTTTCGCGCTCGGGTACTACGGTCGAGCTGAGGTGCTCATGAATGAGATGAGGAGCGTCGATGATCTCCCGGAGCTACTCCGTGCCCGAGCAGAGGCGCTCTTGGCTCAGGGAAGGCACCGGGAGGCACGTGAGTCCGCTGAAGAGTCACGCAAGCTCTCGACGAGGATCGAGAACCGCCTCGAAGCCGCCAACTCAGCTCGCGTTCTGGGCGAGATAGCGACACGCGATGGCGAGTTGAACCGAGCTCTGGGGCTGTGCGGCGAAGCCACAGAGACACTCAGGGCAATCAAGGCGCCGTATGAGCTTGCCCAGTCATTGGCGGCGACGGCTCGGGTCGAACGCGAGAGAGGCGAACTGCGCGATGCCGTGGCACTGCTCGAGGAATCCCGGGACATCTTTCGGAATCTCGGCGCCCGGCGAGACACGCGAGTAATCCAGGAAGAACTCGCGCTGATGGCTAGGGCTCTCCAGCTTCCCGCAGCTGAGCTTCCGGGCGAGCGAGAGCATCTTGCGTCGCTCTACAGATCAAGCCAGGTGTTGGCATCGTCGGAATCACAGGGAGATGCCGCGCGCGAGCTGGCGGACATTGCCGCTGCAGGTATTCCTGCTGAGACAGTTGTGGTGCACCTCCTGCAGCCCGGGTCGAAAGGGATCACTTGTCAGTCGTCGCTCTGCGTGCGCGAGGGAGTGGAGCTGGAGATGCAAGAGTCTGTGCCTGTGCTTCTTGAACACCTGGCGGAGGGTGAGCCGATCATCCGAGTCACACGCGATGATCAATGCTCCCCTGCGCTCACGGCACTCGTTGTCGATCATGATCTGAGGAGCCTGCTTGTCGTCCCGATGACGCTGCGGGAGCAGCTTATCGGTTTCATCTACCTCGACTATCAAAAGAGAGACACAACGTTCTCCCACGAAGATGTGCGCTTTGTCGAGGCTCTGGCCGCACAGGCAGCGACCGCAATAGACAATGTCCGGCTGCGTGCTGATCTGGAGGAGGAACTGGAGACGCTTCGCTGGGAAGTCGACAGTCGATTCTCCTTTGCGAATATCATTGGCCGAAGCGCCAAGATGCAGCAACTCTTCTCTCTTCTTCAGAAGGTCGCGGCCACATCAGTCACAGTGCTCATAGAAGGTGAATCAGGGACGGGGAAGGAACTCGTTGCCCGCGCCATCCACCACAACAGCTCCCGCAAGCATGCCCGCTTTGTGCCTCAGAACTGCGCGGCGCTCCCGGAGCAGTTGCTCGAGAGCGAGCTTTTCGGTCACGTCCGCGGCGCATTCACGGGGGCGCTGAAAGAGAAGACGGGGCTCTTTGAATCGGCCAATCGGGGGACGTTCTTCCTCGACGAGATCGCGGATATGCCGCAGGCGCTTCAGGTGAAGCTATTGCGCGTCCTGCAGGAGGGCGAGATCCGCAGAGTCGGGGCGACAGACTGCATCGACGTGGATGTTCGCATAATCGCCGCCACCAACAAGCTGCTTGATGGGGAGGTGAAAGCGGGACACTTCCGTGAGGACCTCTTCTACCGCCTGAATGTGGTCCGCATCCGCATGCCGGCTCTCAGGGAGAGGAGAGATGATATCCCGCTCTTGGCCCAGCACTTCCTCGATCTCTTCTCCGACGAGTGCAACAAGGACATCTCTGGCTTCACCGATCATGCGATGGACGTTCTCGTGAACTATGACTGGCCAGGCAATGTGCGAGAACTGGAGAACGAGATCCAGCGAGCTGTTGCACTGTCCAAGCCGCGCGTGCCGATATCCGCGCAGTCGCTCTCGGAGAGATTCCGTTCCGTTGAAGTGACCATCAAGCCACCAAGGCCGGGTGTCCAGCTTTCACTCAAGGACATGGTCGAGGGCGTGGAGAGCAGAGTCATCCTGCAGATGCTAGAGCAGTACAAGTGGAACAAGTCGCGGACTGCCGAAGCACTCGGGCTAAGCAGGCAGGGACTTCTCAAGAAGATAGCGAGATTGAATCTGACCCCGGACAAGGAGTAGCATATCGCTGGCGTGTCAATCTCCGCGACGCGTAGCTTCACAGACTGGAATCCAAGGGAGGAGGCAACGCAGTGAAAGACAAACAGACCACCGAGACCGCGTACTCCCGCGCCGGCGTCAACATCGATGCTGGGATGGACGCCGTGAAGCTGATGGGGTCGGCCGTGCGGTCGACGTGGGACGAGAACGTCTGCTGCGACTACGGCGCCTTCGCTGGGCTCTACGATCTGGCCAAGGCTGGGTGCGGCCGCGATATCCTCGCGGTGACGATCGACGGGGTGGGGACGAAGCTCAAGATCGCAGCCATGCAGGGGCGCTACGACACGGTCGGGCAGGATCTCGTGAACCACTGTGTCGATGATCTCCTTGTTCAGCGCGCACGGCCACTGATCTTCGCCGACTACTTCGCGAGTGCTGCTATCACTGCCGAGCACGTAGCGGAGACGGTTCAGGGCATGGCCGAGGCCTGTCGGGTAATCGGGTGCAATCTGCTCGCGGGGGAGACGGCGGAGATGCCGGGCGTATACTGCGTGGGCGAGATCGACCTCGTAGGATGCATGATCGGCATCGTGAGGAAGGACGATGTCGACGGTGTTCCTCCCATCGGACCTGGCGACGTCCTTCTGGGCCTACCATCCACCGGGCTTCACACGAACGGCTACTCGCTTGCGCGTCACCTTCTCTTCGAGGAAGAGGGGCTGACGGTCGATTCGCGAGTGCCCGATCTGGGCTGCACGGTGGGCGAGGAGCTTCTGAAGATTCACCGCGAGTACTTGAGCGCCGTCGAGCCGCTCCTCGGTGACAATCACCTTCACGGGCTGGCTCACATCACCGGCGGCGGACTCTACGACAACGTGGCGAGGGTCTTGCCCGAGAGCTGTGATGCCCAGATCAACGTGTCCTCCTGGGAGCCGCTTCCCATATTCAAGTTCCTCGAGTCGATTGGCGAACTCACCATCGGCGAGGCCTATCGGGCTCTCAACATGGGTATCGGTCTTGTTCTCATTGTCGACAGAGGGGCAGCCAGTGGCATCAAGAAGGCTCTTGAGACCAACGGCCATGAGACGTTCGTGATTGGGCATGTCTCAAAGGGTGACGGAAGCGTCCACATCTCGTAGCAGCCTACTGCACGTACCCGAGCGCCCTCAGTTTCTCGCGCGTGGCCTCATCCATCTCGACCGCATCGCTCTCGATTCCCCGGTCCTCCATGAATGCAGCGAGCATCGCCAGAAGCTCGTCCGTGGGCTCTGTTCCCGGCGCGTAGATGTTTCTGGTCTCGCCTGGGTCGCTTCCGATATCAAACATGAACGTGCCGTCGTGGACATTGAGCACATCAGCGAACGTGCCCCGGCTCGCCCATGGGATGAGGTTCGTGTCTGATGGTGCAACCGCGATCAGCTTCATGTCCCCGTCGATGATCGCACGCTGGTGGTGTCCCGGTGGACGGTCGCGCTCCATGAAGACAGGCCTGTTCTGTGCCGCAGGATCCAGGATGTCCTTCCCGGGCAGCCCTGTCGGTATCTCAGGGATTCCGAGAAGGGTGAGAATGGTCGGCAGGAAGTCAATCTGCTCCGCCATGACAGTGCGCTCGCCACGCTCGACGCCGGGGCCGGTGATGAAGAGCGGCACCTGCATCACTTCCTGGTAGCTCGTGTAGTGGAAGTCACCGCCGTGCTCCCGGAATTCCTCACCGTGGTCCGACGTGAAGACCAGAATCGTGTTCTCCATCATCTCGCGCGCCCCGAGTGCCGCCAGCAGGTTGCCGATCTCACTGTCGGTGTGGGCTATCTCCTGGTCGTACCGGTCGACATCCCCGTCTCCGAACGAGTCCCACGCCTTGTGGGGGAGGTACTCGAAATGCGGGTCGAAGTAGTGCACCCACATGAAGAACGGCTCCTTGAGCTTGTCCAGATCGGTGATGGCGAGTTCCGTCAGCCTGGTCGCCGTGGAGGCGTCGTGAGGATGTCCCATCCGGAGCACGCTGTAGTCGTACTTCGCGAACCCCTTGTTGAATCCGTATTCCGCAGTGAGGAGGAGGTGGCTCACGAAGGCCCTGGTATCGTAGCCGTTATCCTGGAGCACGCTCGCGAGCGTCGGCAGCCTCCGGTTCATCGCGTGGTGGAAGTCAGTGGCGCCATGCGCGTGCGGATAGAGCCCCGTGAAGATCGTGCCCATCGACGGCATTGTCCAGCCGGACTGGCTGTAGGCGTTGGTGAACACTGCACCCTCCGCCGCGAGTGCATCGAGGTTGGGGGAGACGTGACGGTCGGATCCCATGAAGCCCACGTGATCACGGCGGAGCGTGTCCATACAGATCAGAAGGACGTTCGGAGGTATCTCCTCCTCTTGTCTCATGCTGAAATGCACGTAGACGCCTATTCCCACGATGAGGAGTACGAGCGCGAGCTTCACTATCTTCCTTGTGGTCACCGGAACCCCCCCGCAAGTCGCCTGCGAATAGCTGATGTGTTCATGATAGCCCTTCTGGGGCCCTCCTCAAAGCGCGTATGTCCAGACGCAGGCATGGTGTCTCCCGAACTGCAGAGGCTGAGGATCTCTCATGGGTAGGGGAGCGTGAGGATACACCCACGGATTGCACCGCAGGCCAGCTTCCTCAGCCGGCTGGGTGGGTGACCATGTACCTCTGCATTGCCGCGCAGTGTCGGTTTTGGCTTGACAGGAGTGATGCGCTGGACAGACTGATCGCGATAGGTGGCATCGCTCAAGCTGCTCAGTGATTCCGGCTTCTCTCAGGAGGGGGGACGATCATGCGGTGCACGATGGCAATATTGGTGTTGCTCATGGGTGCAGTGTGTGCAGTTGGCCACGCGCTGACACCCGATCTGGCCGTGCTGCGCGCAGCGGAGAACATGAATGCACGTGATCCCGGCGATAACCTTGCTCGAGAGTACGTGTCGACCTGGGTCTCCAAGGAGGAACGGTACATCTCCAGCGCCGACTGCGTAGCTCTCGGAACGGTCACGGAGTTGGCAGTTAGATCATTTGGGAATCCCAAGCGGCCGAGCCTGTACACGCTCGTGACTCTCTCCGTTGAGCAGTGCTTGAGAGGACCGTGCAGTGATGAACTCGAGTTCGTAGCGGCCGGAGGGCAGATTGGGAGCTATGCCGTCGAGATAACCCCCGCGGCAGCATACGCTGAGGGGGATCGATGTGCTGTTGTTCTGTTCTGGGAGCAATCGCCACACGGTCGACAGCTAGCTGGCATCAGTCCCTATTCGAAGTACATCGTCGCTGGAGAAGGGACTGTGGAGCGAAAGGGGATACACATCGACCAGTTCCTCGAGGAACTGGGTGAACTTCTTCCACAAGTGTCAGTGTTGGATGATCTTGAGGAAGCAGATCTTGTTGTGATTGGGGAGGTGACCTCTGCATGGTGGGAATGGAATGCACTGAACACCCCCTGGGGCGCTGATGAACCGGTTCCGGCGCGAATGGCGACGCTGGCAGTCAAGGAGGTGCTCAAAGGGGAGAGCCATGACCACGAGATAACGGTCGTCCAGCATTCCCCGAGGGCGGCACCCGGGCGAGTCCTAGCTGAGTTCAGGAAGGGTGAAGATGTGCTGTTGTTCCTTCGTGCCGGTTTGGGAGGAACGTACGAACTTGTACGAGGGCGCGCGGGGAAGCACGATCTTGAGAGTGCCGCTACAGCAGATGTGTTGGGCGAACTCGGGGACACGTCAAGGTGAGGTCAAGGAGGAAACATGGAGCGGGCCCGTAGTAGTCGGTGGGCAGCTGGGGCGCTATTCCTCATGACGGCTCTTCTGGGAATCGCCAGCATGCCTGGAGTCTGCATTGGACAATCATCGTGTGATGACGATCCGTTCGACTGCTTCAATCCGAACTGCAGCACAAGTGGGAACAACTATCTCCGCTGGTTCGACAGCTTCGACTACCACGTCACTCCCAATCTGCTCGATCTGGTTGCCGGACCAAATGTGGAGGATGGCGGTCTGTCGGGCATACAGAGTGCCATGTCGACCTGGGACGAGACCATAGACTCGACGATCTTCGCGCCAATCGAGTACATCGCGCCATATCGTGAGACCGACTACTACGGGCTCTCGCATGTGTTCGATGACACGAACAGCGTCGGCTTCTCCATGATTTGGCCTAGCAGCCAAATAGACGATTGCGCAGTGGCCTGCATAAGCAAGGAAGGCTACGTTATTCTGGAGTGCGATACGTTCTTCAACCAGCCGATGTTCGACTGGGACTACCTACCGGCCCCCCCCCTGTGAACTGGCCCATGGACATAGAATCAAAGGCGTTGCACGAGTTTGGCCATTGGCTGTCGCTCAGGCACACAGATCCGATTGTCTGTGATCCGATTTGTGTGATGTCGAATCCTTGGTACAGCAACTTCGTAAGGCGATCACCGTGTTCCGATGAAGAGAACGGAGCCAATACAATATACCTGTGGACCTCAGTGGACGATCTCTACATGTTCACTGCTACCCCTGGCGCCGGTCAGATCCAACTGGATTGGTGGGTGAACCCCGGGCCCTATTCTCACAGCTTCCGCGTGTATGGGAAGGAGGAGGGCCAGCCATATGTCCTCGTATACGAGGGCAGCGGATCACCGTACGAAGAGCATTTCACGTATGCTGATAACGAGGTCGTCCGGGGTCTCTCGTATAGCTATGTCATCTGGTGCGACAATGGCTTCGCACGAACCTGTGGTCCAGCGGTTGCCACGGGAATACAGTTGGCGGAGTACTCGACGGTTTCCTGCGAAGAGGTCGTTGAGGGGGTTCGAGTGGAGTGGACGACGACCTACGAGGGCGGAGCACTGGATGGCTTCGACGTCTACCGGGCACCCGACTGGGAGTGGCTGGATGACGGGACACGGTACATTGAGGCCTATGCGCAGATCAGCCCCGATCTGCTGCCGGCATCAGGACCCGGCGAGTACGAGTACATCGATATGACGGCCCCGCACGGCCGCAAGTACTCATACCTGGTCATGGGGCGAGCAGGTAGTAGCCAAAGACGTGCGGGACCCGCGTGCAATGCCTGCTGGCGTCCCTATCTACCGCAATGTGAATTCGCCTTTGCACCGAACCAGCCAGACTGCCCCCAGCTCTGTCCAGCCGGAGATCTGGAGGCGCCGGTAGGGGGGCGGCCCCCCATAAAGCTCGAGATCACTCTCAGAGACAGCTGTGGTTTCCCCGTGGAAGAGAATGATGATCTGTTCGTGTGGTTGATTCCGAGTGTAGATGGAACATCTAGGCTGTGCTGCGAGGACACCGAGGAGACAGTCCAATCACCGCAAGTGATGCTGCCCGGAGCGGCGACGGATGCCGGGGGACGAGCTTGGGTGGACGTTTGGTGGGGAGGCGGTAGCGATACTCTCTTGACAATTGCCGCGTACACGGACGGTCCGAGGATGCTGCCGGACGTACTGCAGACACAGGTCCGCTCGCCCGACATGAATGCTGACTGCATTGTCGATCCCCTCGATTTCGGGCATTTCGCACCTTGGTTTGGCAGCAGTGCGCCGGGAAGCTGGGTCGCGGATTTCAACTGCGATGGAGTCGTCGATCCCATTGATTTCGTGACCCTCTCCACTCACTTCGGCCACGAGTGCGGAAGCTCGCGGACTCTGCCTATCCCGCCAGAACTCCTCGCCAAACTGGGGTCAGGCGATTGGAGCGACCTGGCCACCGACCGATTCTCAGCTTCGCCAAACACACCCAATCCCTTCAATCCGGTCACGCACATCTCATACGAGGTGCCGATCGGAGGCGCGCATGTTTCGATTGTGGTCTTTGATCTGGCGGGCAGACAGGTCAAGACGCTCATCAATGACAACAGGCCAGGGGGCGAACACCAGGCCACTTGGGATGGTACGAACGAGCAGGGCCAGCAAGTTCCCTCGGGAGTCTACTTCTATCGCATAGATACACCGGGCTTCAGCGACATGAGGAAGATGGTGCTGGTCAAGTGATATGGAACGGTCGGTGTCGAGCTGGTTCTGTGTTTGGGCACCCGCGCCGTTGGCGCGGGTGCCTTTCTGTCGTGGAGAGGAGGACATCTCCTACCAAGCGCGTATGTTCAGGCACTCCTCAAAGCGGGGATGTTCGGCTCGACCCCGAGACGGGTGAGTTCAACTGCCGAACTTCAGCCGCGCAGACTGAACCTGATCGGAACAGCAAACCAGACTGGTACGGGCACACCGCGCTGTTCGGCCGGCTTGAACTCCCACTGGTAGATGGCATCTAGAGCGGCTTCATCCAGACCGTCCACCGACTGAAGGACCAGCACCTTCTTAACCTGACCGAACTCGTCGATTGCCACCTTGAGCAGAACTACGCCTTCCAACTCCGCCTGCCGGGCCATTTCCGGATAGACTGGGTAGACCTGCTTGACCACCACGGGTGCTTGGTCAAAGGCGTCGAAGAAACCGCGGTGGCTGTTGGAGACCGACGCGATGGGGGGAGCGGCGGGATCCAAAGCGGTGGCGGGCATGGTCTCTTCCGCTCCGGGGGCGTCGCTCGGTGCTATGGCAGTGACAACATCCTGCTTGGGAATCTCCTTGGGTGGCGGAGGGATGACGATCGATGGTGGTGCATCCGCCAGCCGCGTTATGGTCTGCTCAGCCAGCTGGTAGGGCTGGAAGCCAGGATGGGGGAGGATGAGGAAGAGTATCAAGTGGATGCCTGTGGCGCCCAGGAAGGCCCACCGCAGGCGGCGAGGATGGCCTGCTTCGAACTGCCGTTCAGCAGTCATGACGTTGGTTGACATGGTGCTAACCCCCTTGTCGATGTTGATCAAGCGCTGTTCTTCTCGGGGGGTCGTCCGGGATTCCCTCCGGCTACTAGACCATGTCAGCCTCCTTCTCGGTTGATCAATTGCGCTACCCTACATCTCCACTATACACCTTTTCCGTTGTCTTGCAGCACCAATCTCAGGGCATCTGGAGGTGACCCGCCCCTGTAGATACGTCGGTGCGTGTCAATAAAGCGCGTATTGCCGTCGGGAGCCTGCTCCGATATGATGGAGCCTCGCGTTCACACCCGAGCGGGTCTGTGGGCGCGCAGCATCGAGGGGATGGCCCGGGAAGCGGGTCGTGGCCAGCGACACACGGAGCGAGTAGTGGCGGAACAGACGACTCTTCGCGACAGGCTCACAAGCGGGACGGCGATTCTCATCTACATCGCCCTCGTCAAGCTCGCCATACATCTGCTGACAAACGGGGGATACGGATACCACAGGGATGAGCTCTACTACATCGCCTGCGGTGACCATCTCGCGTGGGGCTACATCGATCATCCTCCATTGACGCCGTTTCTGGCGCGCATCATCACGGCAACTCTGGGAAGCTCTCTGGCCGCCCTGAGGCTGATCCCGGCCATCGCCGGAGCGCTCACAGTATTCATCGCAGGCAAGACGGCGAAGGTCCTGAGCGGCAGGCTCTTCGCGCAGGCTCTCACGGCGGTGGCAGTTCTCGTCGGCGGGACCTACCTCTTCTACGGCACACTTCTGACAACAAACGTGTTCGACCAGCTGTTGTGGGCGGTCACGCTCTACCTCTTCGTCTCGATACTCAAGAGCGACAACCGCCGGCTCTGGATATGGCTCGGCGTGGCCGTAGGAATAGGCCTTCTCAACAAGCACACGATGGCTTTCCTCGCAGGCTCGCTCTTCGCCGGGCTTCTCCTTACGGATGAACGCCGCCGCTTGACCTCTCGCTGGCCGTGGTACGCGGCGGGCATCGCGGCTGTCATCTTTCTACCGAACGTGATCTGGGAGATCGCCCACGGGTGGCCCACGATCGAGTTCCTGCAGAAGGCGGAGCTCAACAGGATGTCCGCTGTGTCACCGGGCATATTCTTCCTGGGGCAGCTCTTCGGTCTCAATCCACTTCTCCTGCCCGTCTGGATCGTGGGACTCTGGTTCGCTCTTCTCTCGAAGGGCGGCAAGAAGATGCGATCGATCGGGTGGGCGTTCGCACTGCTCTACGTCTACTTCGTGCTCTCAAGAGCGAAGGAGTACTACCTGATTCCGTTCTATCCTCCTCTTCTTGCGCTCGGCGCAGTAGAGGTGGAGCGTTTCTTCAAGTCGAGGAAGCTCAGGTGGGCTCCTGCCACGGCCATGGCCCTGCTCGTCGTCGGAGCTGCGCTACTCGCTCCACTCTCACTTCCGATTCTGTCACCCGAGCGGCTCATCGAATACCGAAGGGTCGTGGACCCGACGATGAAGCACCTCATGCCTGGGGAATCCGAGATGCTCCCGGCGTTTCAGGACATGTTCGGGTGGGAGGAGATGGTCCAGGAGGTCGCGCGCATCTACCATTCGCTTCCCGAGGAGATGCGTTCGGTTGCGGCCATCTCCGGCAACAACTACGGGCAGTCGGCAGCGATCGATTTCTTCGGCCCCAAGTACGGGATTCCGAAGGCAATCTGCACGCACAACAACTACTGGTACTGGGGACCGCGCGACTACACGGGTGAGGTTCTGATCACGATCGGCGTAAGACCCCAGGCCCTCCAGAGCGCATTCGGGACTGTCGCACTGGCGACCACGATCACGCACGACTACGTCGTCTGGTACGAGACAAACCAGCCGGTGTTCATCTGGCGCGACATGAAGATGCCGCTCGATGTCGCATGGCCGAGGATGAAGCTCTTCTACTGATCCTACGGCGTTGCCGGCGGACCTTCTGAGCTTGAGAGGACGATGACGATCACAGCCTGTGCCCCAAGATGGATCGGTACGACCGCGGTTCTGGCGGTGCTTCTTGCTTTGGCGCTAGGTGCGTGCACAGGGTGCGGAGGCGGTGATGAACCGCCCGCGCGCAAGGCCGAGGCACGCACGGCTGAGGAAGAGAAGTACTGGGGAGATCCGGGCGGCCGCTGGCACGAGGGCGGCTGGCGGGAACTCTCTCTCGATGAGGAGACGGGCGTCACCGAAGAGCAGCACCGCGAGATCGAACGGCTGCTCTCGACCGGCTACCTGACGGGCTCCACTGCGCCACCCTCGAATGACGGCGTCACCGTCTACGACAGGAAGCTGGCTCTGGACGGCTACAACTTCTACACGGCCGGGCATCTTCCGGGCGCCCTTCTCATGGACATGCGTGGGACCAAGATCCACAAGTGGGAGTGCAGGTTCATCGACGCCTGGGATCGCTTCCCGGGGGATGCGCTTCCGAAGAACAACAAGTCGGTCGGCTACTGGCGACGGGCGCATCTCTTTCCGAACGGGGACGTGATTGCCATCTTCGAGGGCGTCGGGATCATCAAGGTCGACCATCGTTCGAAGATCCTCTGGGCGAACTTCAATGCTGCGCACCACGATCTTGAGGTGATGGACGACGGCCGCATCTACACGCTGACACGCAAAGCCCACATGATCCCGAGGATCAGCGAAGAGCACCCCATACTCGAGGACTTCATTACGCTCCTGGACTCCGAAGGGAATGAGATTCACAGCTTCTCGGTGCTTGAGGCGTTTGAGAACTCACCCTACGCCGAGGCGATCGCGGGGATGGCCGACCGGGGTGATATCTTCCATACGAACACGATCGAGATCCTGGACGCCACGCTCGAGGGGCGCGTCCCGGGGTTCAATGAGGGAAACGCCCTCATCAGTCTGAGGGAGCTCGGTCTCCTGGCCGTCGTGGACATGGGGACGGAGCGCGTCGTCTGGGCACTCAAGGGAACGTGGGAGGCGCAGCATCAGCCGACGATCCTCCCGGACGGGAACATGATGTTGTTCGACAATCGCGGCTACCATGGGTTCTCACGGGTGATAGCGTTCGATCCGGGCTCGCTCGAGACATCGTGGATCTACAAGGGGGAGGAGCCCAATGACTTCTTCTCGCGCGAGTGCGGTTCCAACCAGTATCTGCCGAACGGCAACATCCTCATTACGGAGTCCGATCGGGGGAAGGCGTTCGAGCTGTCGCCGGAGATGACGATAGTGTGGAAGTACATCAACACGGCGCAGGTCGGAGACAAGAGCGAGTTCATATCGAGCATCTTCGAGATGGTCCGGGTCGAGCCGGACTATGTCGAGACGTGGCTCGGGAAGAGGCGATGATGAGACGGGGGTTAGTGGCCGTGATGGCCGTGTGCGCCGTGGCGCTCCTGGCAGGCTGCGCGTCGCAATCTAAACATGAGGGTGTGGGGCTGGATCGCGATCTGGGGCTTCCCGGCGAGGCGGGCTTCACGGTGACTCCCGATGGCGCATGGTCCGGGTTCGGCGGCCCGACGGCCCTCTATCACGAGGGCGAACACAGGCGGACCTACGTCACGTGGGTCAACTCGATCGGTGACCTGAGGGTTCTGTCCTTCGATCACGACACCGGGGAGAGGGTGAAGAAGACGCTGCGCGCAGAGTATCAGGCAGACGATCGCGCTGTCCCCGCGCTTCTGATGCGCTCCGACGACAGGCTCGCCATCTTCATGTCCGGCTTCCGCGGAAGGTGGCTTCTGTACAGGACCGCCTCGAGGCGCGAGGATATCAGTGTCTGGGGGGCCGAGTCGGATGTCGGGCCACATGCAGGCGGTAGCCTCGGCTACAGCTATGCAGCACCCGTGCAGCTTTCGGATGAGGGCGACAGACTCTACGTCTTCTGGAGGGGAGTCGGGTTCGCGACGTATTTCAGAGTCTCGGATGACAGGGTGAAATGGACGGAGCCTGCTCGCTTCATCCACGAGGAGGGAGCGCATCCCCACGTCAAGGTGACATCGGACGGCGTGAGCAGGATCCACTTCGCGATGACGTCCGGACTTGCCGACGATCCTGGAGGTGGAGGCATTTACTACGCGCGGTACGAGTCCGGAAGCGTCGTTCGGGCCGATGGAACCGATATCGCAGACATGGATGCGCTGCCGTTCGCTCCGAGTGCCTGTGATCGTGTCTACGACGCATCAACCACCGGTGTGCCCGCGCGTGTATGGGACGTGGCGGACGGCGCAGATGGGAATCCGGTCATCGTCTATGCGACATTCCCTTCGGATGAGGATCATGTCTACTGGTACGCCCGGTGGAATGGGGTGGCGTGGGAGAACCGCGAACTAACGCACGCAGGCGGCTGGTTCGCCTCCGGTCGCCCGGGCAGTCGCAACATGGATGTACATCTGTCAGGGGGCATCGCCCTCGATCACAGCGATCCATCGATCGTCTATCTGTCGCGTGAGATCGACGGCATCTTTGAGATAGAGCGCTGGGTAACGCCCGATCGTGGCGAGACGTGGAACGTCGATGCGATCACCTCGAACTCGCGCTGGAACAACGTCCAGCCTGTCGTGCCCGAGAACCATGGGCCCGATGGACCGGGTCTTCTCTGGATGAACGGACCCTACTCGGACCATGTCGAGTTCCTCACGTCGCTGCGGATGAAGTAGCGGCTCCTTTCTGCGGTCTTCGGATGACACCGGCTTCGTGCTATAATGGCCGCAAGGAGGAATCTTTGAGACCACTCATTGCCATCCTGCTCATACCCGTCACCCTCGCAGCCACGAGCACGGCTGCCGAGCGTATCGAGCTTGCCCCAGGCGCCGCGCCCACCGAACTCACGCTTCTCGCATCGAACCTCGAGAGCACAACCCTGCGACTCGATGTCGGGAGCTTCACGACTGAGCCTGTCGACATCGACGGGAGGCTTCTCTTCTCGGTGGCCTTGAACGGCGCCGCCCGACTGCTCGAGCAGGGACTTCCGGAACTCCCGATCGTGAGACAGTCGATCGTCATTCCCGACGACGCGCAGATGGGCATCCGGGTCATCGATGCCACCTTCCGCGACTTCGACCGCATAGATGTCGTTCCCTCCAAAGGAGCGATCAAGAGGAACGTCGATCCGGACTCGGTCCCGTACACGTTCGGGACCGTCTACGAGCAGGATGCGTGGTTTCCTGCGGAGATCGCCGGACTTGGTGATCCGTTCATCATGCGGGACACGCGCGGCGTCGTCCTTGAGCTGAACCCGTTCCAGTACAACGCCCGGACGCACACCCTCCGAGTCTACACCTCGATCACGGTTGAGGTATCTGTCGAGGGTACGGGTAGTGTGAATGTTCTGAAGAAGCGTCCCGGCGCACGCGTGGCGGAGTTCGAACGGCTCTATGGGAGCCGCTATCTGAACTACCGCTCGATTGCCGGCAGGTACACGCCGCTGGCCGAGAGCGGGCCGATGCTGATCATCGCGAACGATGCCTTCATCGAGACCACGCGCCCACTGGCCGATTGGCGGAACCAGATCGGCGTGCCGACGACGCTCGTGGGCCTCTCGACGGTCGGCTCAACGGCCGACGACATCAAGAGCTACATCCAGAACGCCTACGACACCGACGGCATCGCGTACGTGCTTCTCGTCGGCGACGATGAGCAGATGCCGTATCCCGTTGATGGAACCCAGTCAGCCGACCCGGTGTATTCCCTTCTGGCTGGAAGCGACAACTACCCGGAGATCTTCGTCGGTCGCTTCTCCGCAGAGACGCTCGATCAGGTCGCGACACAGGTGGAGAGGACGATAGAGTATGAGCGCGATCCCGAGCCGGGCGCCGACTGGTATCACAAGGCAACAGGGATCGCCTCGGATCAGGATGGCGGCAGTGGATCACCAGACTACGAGTTCATCGAGGCCATCCGCGAGACGCTTCTCGGATACACCTACACCTATGTCGATCAGTTCTACGATCCCGGAGTGACCTCTGCTGAGATCAGCGCCGCGCTGAACGAGGGGAGGAGTCTCGTCAACTACTTAGGCCACGGCAACACGATGGGGTGGAGCACTGGGACCTACATCAATGGTGATGTCAACGGGCTCGTGAATGACAACATGCTGCCGTGGGTCATAAGCACGGCCTGCGTGACCGGTCAGTACACGGACAAGACCTGTTTCGCTGAGGTCTGGCAACGGGCGACGAACGGGGACGAACCTACCGGTGGGGTCGGGGTCTACGCATCAACGATCAGCATGAGCTGGGTGCCGCCGATCAGCGCACAGCTCGAGATAGCGCACCTGCTCGTATCTGAAGAGATGCAGACTCTCGGGGGGCTCTGCTTCAACGGCTCGAGCAAGATGATGGACGAGTACGGGCACGACGGCGCGGACGAGTTCAACCACTGGCACATCTTCGGCGATCCGGCGCTTACGGTTCGAAGCAACACTCCCACGGCACTGGCGGCGAGCCACGATGGGCACATCGAAGAGGGGTCGACCTCCTTCACCGTGTTCACGGAGCCCTCAGTCAGGGCGGCTCTGAGTGACAGTGGGTCTTTTCTGGGATGCGCGATCGCCGATGCATTCGGAGAGGCAGTGATAGAGATCGTCGGGAGTCTGCCCGACAGCGGTGTCGTAACGCTGACTCTGACGGAATTCAACTGCACTCCGCACATTGAGAGCGTGACGGTGGGAGAGGGCACGTCCTCGGGTGACACGACATACGTGTTCGCACTCAACCAGAACTACCCGAATCCGTTCAGGGTCTCGAGCACGATTACATTCTCTATGCCTGAGGAGGGCCACGCGCGCATTGACATCTTCAATGTCAGTGGCCGGAAGGTCCGTACGATACTGGACGATGCGTGCGTCGCAGGGTTGAACGTGGCCACGTGGGACGGATGCGGTCCTTCGGGCGCCGAACTCGCGGCCGGCGTCTACTTCTATCGTCTTGAGGCCGCTGCCGTAAGCGAGACGAAGAAGATGCTCCTGCTCAGCAGATAGCGCAGCGCTATCCTCGACACCTGCTCGGTCGTGTGAGCCGGTCACGCCACCTGCTGAGCATTCCCGAAAATCCTGCCCGGACTAGCTGCCCAGCGCTCCTCGCTCGGCGGCCGCCTTCAGATCATCGTTCGCCATGATCGCAACCTCGACCCGACGATTGGCCTGCTTGCCTTCAGCAGTGTCGTTCGTATCCACCGGCTGACCCTCACCGTACCATGCCGCCGTCGTGCGAGCCGCGTTCACTCCGTTCTCGACCAGGGAGACGGAGACCGAGCGCGCCCTCCGCTCCGAGAGCGTCATGTTGTACTCGTCCGAGCCGTCCGAGTCGGTGTGTCCCTCGACCAGGATGTCGGTGTCCTCATACTTGTTCAGGATTCTGGCGAGTTCGGTCACGTTCTCCTGTGACGCAGGTCTCAGGTCGAACTTGTCGACGTCGAACAGAAGCCCTGAGTCAAACGTGATCTTGATTCCCTCGCCGATCCGCTCGACGGTAGCTCCCTCAATGTCCGCCTCGATCTCGGCGGCCTGGTCGTCCATGTAGTTCCCGATGGCAGCACCTGCTGCTCCGCCGACGGCCGCGCCCAGGATGGCGCCGATGGCCGTGTTGCCGGATGCGTCACCTATCGCTCCGCCGACAAGGGCACCGGTCCCCGCGCCGATCAGGAGACCCATATCACTTCTGCTCATCGCCGCGCAGCCCAGGAGTCCGGCTGCGAGGGCGCCTATCAGAACAAATGCCACGACTCTTCTCATTGTTCTCGCTCCTTCCATCTGGATTGCGTGAGGCTGAACGGTCATTGACCTGGAGCAGAGTAGGCCGCCTGAGCGATGATGTCAAGGTCCGGCCCCCCTCAAGAGAGGCCCTGTTTCGGGCCTTATGGTGATTCTTGCAGTTTAGACCTTCCTGAGGTATAATGCCGACGTCAATAAGCGCGGTTGTGCAGGTGATTGATAATCGCAGCCGCAGATGTCCGCAGCCGGTTCGGTATGGGAGCCGTAGCCGGGACTGACATGCGGAATCGACGGCGGCTCAACAGTGAGGAGGAGAAGGCATGGCAAGGAGAACGTTTGTGTTCGCCGCCGTTCTTGTTCTTGCGCTCTCAGTACTTGCGAGCGCGGACTGGGACGATGGCGATCCATACAAGTGGCTCCAGCTCCCGGATCTGCAGCCGACCGGAATGGACGTCAATGCGACGTTTCCATTCGTTCTGGCCGACGATTTCCTCTGCACGGAGACTGGTCCCATAGAAGGCATCCACGTATGGGGCTCGTGGTACCAGGACTACCTCCCGTACGGCGATCCGACGGCCGTCAGCTTCACGCTGAGCATCCACGCGGACATCCCGGCCGATGAGAGCCCGACCGGCTACAGCATGCCGGGCGAGCTTCTTTGGATGATGGACTTCAATCCGGGCGAGTTTCAGCCGCGGATCTGGGAAGAGGGTCTTCAGGAGGGTTGGCTGAACCCACCCGACATGTATGTTCCACTCGGCGACACGGTCTGCTGGCAGTACAACTTCACGATCATCGGGGACCTGGCTTTCGTCCAGCAGGGCTCAGCCGCGAACCCGATCGTCTACTGGCTCGACGTACAGGCAAGGCCCGATGATATCGATGCCTACTTCGGCTGGAAGACATCTGTCGACCACTGGAATGACGATGCTGTATGGGGTCAGGGAGAGGAACCCAACATCACGGACTGGTGGGAGCTTCGCTACCCCGAAGGGCATCCGTGGTACCCTGAGTCGATCGATCTCGCTTTCGTGATTGCCGGTGAAGCGGAGCCGCCGCTGCTCGACTGTGGTGACGCTCCGGATCCGACGTACCCAACCTTCGCCGCGAGCGGTGGACCAGCCCATCCGATCGTTCCAGGTTTCCAGATGGGTATGCTCATAGACTCTGAACTCAACGGCCAGCCAAACTTCAATGCTACCGGCGACGATATCGCCGGAACGGCCGATGAGGATGGCGTTACTTTCGTGGGCGCGATGATCCCTGGCAATACCGCCGGCGTGAAGATCGACATGATGTCGTCGGGGATGGGTGGGTTCATCGACGCCTGGGTCGACTTCAACAGTGACGGAGGCTGGGCTGAGCTCGGTGACCAGATTCTCACATCGGTGTGGGTGGCTGCAGGCACCGCCCCGACGTTGAACTTCAACGTTCCCGTGGGCGCCACCGCAGCTACGACATTCGCCAGATTCCGTCTGAGCTCCTCCGGTGGGCTGTCGTACGGAGGTATGGCAGTGGACGGTGAGGTCGAGGACTACGAGGTCAGCCTTGAAGCTCCTGACGACTGGAAGTGGATCCAGACGCCGGATCTCGGGGAGACCGGAATCGACATCAACTGCACCGAGCCCTATATTCTCGCCGACGACTTCCTCTGCACGGAGCCGGGGCGACTCACGAATATCGACGTGTGGGGCTCGTGGCTCGACGACTACATCCCGTTCGGCGAAGATCCCTACGGCGTGAAGTTCACGCTCAGCATCCACGAGGACATCCCGGCCCCCGTGGGCGGCTACAGCATGCCTGGTGAGGTCCTGTGGGTACGCGACTTCATTCCTGGCGAGTTCACGGCCAGCATCTGGCAGGACCAGATACTGGAAGGCTGGATGAACCCGCCTGAGGAGTACTGGTTCCCGGCTGACACGATCTGCTGGCTCTATTCGTTCGTTGTTCCTCGTGAAGAGGCGTTCCATCAGGTCGGCATGCCGGATTCCAACATCATCTACTGGCTCGACGTCCAGGCACAGCCCATGGATGTGGATGCCCTCTTCGGTTGGAAGACGACACTCGACAACTGGAACGACGACGCGGTCTGGGGCTGGGGCATGGAGCCGTACCCGGGTCCGTGGCAGGAGCTCATCTATCCTCCGAACCACGCCCTGGCAGGTCACTCGATCGATCTGGCGTTCGCTCTCAAGATGGATTACGGCACCGGTGTGCCGGATGAGATCCCGACGAGCTACGATCTTCGCCAGAACGTTCCAAACCCGTTCAACCCGAAGACCACGATCCACTACGAGGTTCCTGCGGGCGGCGGTCACGTGACGATCGAGATCTACGACGTCGCGGGACGGCTCGTAACGACTCTCGTGGATGGACTCGAGCCTGAGGGTGAGCAGAGCGTCGTGTGGGACGGTAAGGACACTGACGGCAAGCAGATGGCCACAGGTGTCTACTTCTACCGCATGAACGCCGAGGACATCGAGTCGAGCAAGAAGATGCTGCTTCTCAAGTGATATGGAACGGTCGGTGTCAAGCCGATTGTGTCTTTGGGCACCCGCGCCTTTGGCGCGGGTGCCCTTTTGTCAGGGAGATGAGAACGTCTTCGAGGCAGACTGGACCGAGGCCCGCGATCGAGGCCTGTGCGTGGCCCTTTTTGAGGAGGCGATGCATCGATATGCACCTAGCTTTGTTGTTGACAGCGTGCTATACTTGATGTAGGTGGTTACGTAGAGGCCTCGGATCCTCACCATCCGTTGGTGCGAGACCACTGCGAGGAGCAGGAGCGCACGCGATGAGCTACCCAATCCGACATTGTACCGTTTTCACCCGCTGGGCCTGCCTAGTCGCGCTGGCTGTGGTCCTGCTTCTGCTTCTGGCTCTCGCGTCTCCAGTGCATGGCTTGGATTGCGGCCCCGAGTTGTTCATCGGCGGAGACGATGAGTACGACGACAAGGGACCGGCGATCGATGTCGATCCTTCGGGAACGGTGTGGATCGTCTGGACAGGGTACGACCCGGTCGTTGGTGATGAGGAGATCCTGTACAGCACCAATGATGGCTCGGGGTGGACAGATCCCGACACTCTCCATGGGCATAACTCGAGCGCAGACAGGTATCCCGAGATCTCCATTGGGTCGGACGGTGTTCCTTGGGTTGTGTGGTACCGCGCTCAGGAGAACGGTTCGAGACTCTGGTTCTCCCATTGGGAAGGTAGCCGCTGGGCAACACCTGAGATCCTCCGCACGAACGCCGGCCGCTACGATGACTACGATATCTACGCGGTGAACTCGGATGACGTATGGGTCGCCACTGACGCGTTCGTTGATGAGTACGACGGCCGCGCCATCCTGATCTACCACTGGGATGGGGCCGAGTGGGTTGAGTCGTTGCGGTTCGGGATGGAGGGTCACAGCTGCGCCCACGCCGACATCGCCGTGGATCCGGATGGAGACCCTTGGGTTGTCTGGGGTGCGTCGCCTGAGGCTAGCTATCACTTGCCCATCATGTATACCCGCCAGACAGGCACTGCGTGGGCTTTGCCCGATACTGTGAATGGCGATCTGAACAACAGTGGAGGGGCAGAGATCGTATTCGACGGCGACGTCCCGATGGTGCTCTGGACAGGGAATATGGCCGCCACGGTTGAGGTCGAATACAGCCGGTTGGAAGATGGGGAGTGGACACCCTCTCAGCTGGTCAATCTGCCGGATTCATCCACGTACGACTACGACTACATCGCAGAGTGCGTTGTCGGACCGGGCGGTGAGGTAGTTGCCGCTTGGTACGGGGGCGACATGTTGGATCCCATGGGCGCCGCGGTCCTGACGTCGCAATGGACCGGGGAGGGCTGGACCCCTGAGCAGATCATCAGTGATGACGTATGGAATAAGACGGGCAAGTACCCTACGGTGGCTATCGGTCCTGACAGCAGGATCTGGTCCGCTTGGGTATGCTTCGAGGTCATTGAGCCTCCCTGGGACGATGACATCCGTGGCACAAGCTGTTCACTGCTAACAACACCCGTTGACTTCGGTCTGCTCGAGGCCGCGACGGAAGGAAACACCGTCCGTGTCTCTTGGTACGCCGCTGGGGAGGCCGCGTTTGGTCCATTCAATGTGTGGCGAGCACTGGGCGACGGGCTGGATGTGATGCCCGGCGAGCCACCCGCCTCGGCGACACGCCTGAATGAACTCTCCGTAACGTCTCCTCCCTACGAATGGGAGGATGCAACGGCGCCGGGGGCTTCCGAGCTTCTCTACTGGGTTGAGTGGACGCATCAGGGCTTCTCAACCTACGCCGGACCCGTTCCCGTGGCGACGCTGGCTCCGCATGTATCCGCACCCGCGCGGCTTCTCTTCGCCTCTCCCAATCCGTCGAGCAGCGGCGCCTGCATCGGGTATGAGCAGTCCGTTGACGGCGTGGTGTCAATCGCGATCTACAACATCGCCGGTCGCAGAGTCAGCGCACTCGTTGCACCACACAGGACACCCGGCATCTACGCTGCGCCTGGCTCGATGCTGTGCTGGGACGGAACCAACTCATCCGGTGCACAAGTGGCCAGTGGGGTCTACCTGGTGGAGTTGAGGCTGAATAACGCACCTGTAAGAGAGCAACGGAGAGAGATTACGATTCTCAGATAGCCCCGGAGGACGTGTTCGCCCGCTGTGAAGTCACCACCCATCCAGGCTGAAGGTGTCTCATGCTGGTCAGAGGCCTTGTTGTGCTTGCGACCGTGCTGGTTTTCGGCATGGTCGTTTTCACTGCTTGTGAGGAATCGTCCGCAGCCATCCAGGGAATCGTCATGGTTGGCGTTGGCGGGCAACCCGACACGACTGACCCGAATCCCGGTATTGACCGTGGCTCCACTCGCTGGTGTCTCTGGGATTCGACGCACACGGTTTCGCCGACGTTCGCCCCTGCGGTGTTGGACTTCGGTTCGGAGCGCCCAGATGATGACATTGACCTTCTCGTGAGTTCTTCGCTGACCGGGATCAATGCCGTCGACCTCGGGGAGATACGGCGCATTGTTGGGACATTTGACATCGCCAAGGACAACCTCCGCGATGTTCAGGAGACGGATCTTCAGCTTCTGGTCAACTACTTCTGCGCTACTACTTCCTATGATTCCGCTGCAGTGCACAACTTCGCTCTCTTTCCGTCGTGTGCCGACTCGGGAGTAGGCGGCGGTGAGAGGGACCATGTCGACTTCTACCTGGCGCTTAGTGGAGTCGATGCGACGTACGGATCGTGTGTGTCTGACTTCACGAGCATCAGCGAGGACGAACCGCCGCTGCCCGGGTACGGTGAGTATCATCAGAACTCGTTCCATGTCCTTGTAGGGGCACTGAATGCGAGTGGTGACACTCTGGACTGGCCAGTCGACGCAGCCGTCGGTGCCGCACATGAGACACAGCACGCATTCTGGAACTCTGACGCGAGCGAGCACGGCATCGTGCAGGAGCACGCCAACTTCAATGAATTCTTCGCAAGTGGTGCAGCAATGATGGCCAAGCCGCGCGGCAGCGGTGCTGTCGCGTACGATAAGCCCTACGCGCAATCCCTCGTGGGCATACTGTCGGCAGAGTGGATGAGCTGTGGCTTGCTCTCGAACGTGCTCTCGGTTGAGCCCTGTGTTACGTACAACTGGACCGACGAAGAGGACTGCCGGACCGGATACGTGAACTGGGCAGCGTGGTCGACGTATTTGGTGGAGCGGTTCGCCGAGGCATCCTACGAAGACGACCTCCTGTATAGGTGGCTTCGGTCACGACGGGACTCTGACGGCAAGTACATGCGCGATATGTGTGGGCTTGCCTCGGTGCTGGACAGCACAGCGTATGCGGGCTTGGGGGGCGTGGGCGAAGCCTATCCGGGAGGGTACCGCCTCCAGAAGATCTTCCATGACTACTCGATAGCAAAATGGGTCGCAGATGATTCACATGATGCTGCGTACGCGTTTAGCGACAGCATCTCTCCATCGGCATCGCTCGGTCTCTTCTTGAAGAATGACACGGGGCAGGGGGCACACAACTGCTACGAGATCGCCATCCCCCCGATGTTTCTCGCTGACGGCGACAATGACAGCACGTGGGTAAGCGTACCCGGAAGCGGCAGCGATCCGGCAGCCGGTTGCACAGACGGCTGGAATGACCCTAGGGACACGACCTACTGCGACAACGAGTACTGCGACCCCGTGAAGGTCCGACTCTGGGGATCCTACTACATCAGCTTCGTCGCAGACACCGAGTACTATGATACATCAAAGAGTGATCGCTACTTGCAGGTGAAGGTGAACTGGGACGAACAGGCGATGAGCGACAGCACAGAGCTCTGGGTCAGTCTCCTGGAGTACAGCGAGGCGGACACGAACGTCTATGAGATAGGTGAATCGCTTACGCACGTGGTCACCGGGCAATTCGCAGCTGGGGACAGCGTCGTCGCGAACATCTTCGACTTCTGTGAGGGTGGAAACGAGTCCGTGACGATGGTGTTGTCCTTGGTTCCGACAGTATTCGACACATTCCGCGTCGTCTGTGGAGGAAACGAGAACGTTCTCTTCAACTGCATGCCGCGAGTTGTCTACGATCATGATCTAGGAGCCAGACAGGATCTCTCGTTCCGCTACTCATTCGCCGTTCTCCAGAAGGAGTCCGGCGGCGGATGTCCATTCGTCTCGGTTGCATCCGGAGGCAAGTACGTGAGCGACAACAACGTGCTTGCAGGTGCAACGCTCGGGGAGGACAAGACCGACCTATGTGTGCTGAGCACGCCTCCGTCTATTGAGGACGGTGAATGCCGACTCCGAATCAGTGAGGATAGGAATGATGTCTCGTACTTCGATGGACTGCGCCTCTACACGACAGACGTTCCGTCTGGCTATTCGCTGGGAATGACTGTGGACGGCTCTCCTGTAACTTATGGCTCACGGGTTTCTCCGGGAACCTGCACCGATGAAGATGGACGAGATGTCCTTGATCTGATCCTTCATGACGATGGCAAGACGGTTCTGATTCCTGCAGGTGGTTGGATCGTAGCCGAGTTCGATGCGCCGGGGCGTGCCGGGGGAGGGATAGGTACCGACGGCGGCCCGGGGCAGAAGATTGACCCACCCGCCGGAGGTTTCAACTTACCTGCGGAGCAGGGGCTGATTGATATGACACGCTTCTGCTATCGCGAGAACGCGTGCACGCGGTTCCTTGATGTCCCAGAAGATGCGATAGAAGGGGATGGATCCATAGTGGTTCGGCTCTGGACGCCGGTGGACTTCTATGTTGACCAGCTCTTCTTCTCGACGCATGTGCCGGTCGCCGAGGATCTCGAGGAGTGCGTGCTCATCGCAGCCGAGCACTCGATCAACGGCCGAGTCAATACTGTCATTGGCTCTGTAGATGGCGACTACACGAGTCTGTCCTCTGGCGAGCGGATGGATTTGACCTTCTTGCCACCGGCCCAAGCACCCCGCACAGAGAGATACTATCTTCTTGAGAGTACAGGTCGCTACGAGCACGTTGACCAAGCGTCGCCACTTGGCGATGGAGCGCACCACCCAGCCAGCGTAAGTGTCGAAGCGTATCCGAATCCAACCACTTCTCACTCGACTCTTCAGTTCACCGTTCCAAGCCCAGGTGGACTGACCAGTGTCAAGGTGTACAATCTCGCCGGGCGTGTCGTCAGAGATCTGGGCACAGAGGAACTTCCCCCAGGAACTTACGAAGTGACTTGGGATGGCAAGGACAGCCGTGGTGGCACAGTTGCTGCCGGTGTCTATTTCGTCAGGGTGGTTGCCCCACAGGGCAGTGAGGCGAGAAAGATGGTCGTGCTGAGATAGGTGGCGCCGCGACCGATGTTGAGAGTTGTGAGAAAGAGCGAGCCCCCGTCCTCGGACGGGGGCTCGTTTGATCTTCAGTGGCTCTGAGATTCCGGAGCGTGTGCTCGGCAACTGCTACTTCTTCTTCTCCTGCAGTGCCTCCACGATCTCCTCGGCGATGGAGAATGGAACAGCCTCGTAGCGCTCGAAGTGCATTGTGAATTCCCCGCGGCCGCTCGTTGCGTTTCTGAGTTCCGATGAGTAGCCGAACATCTCTGCGAGAGGAACCCGCGCTCTTATGACGCTTGTCTTACCGCGAGTCTCCATGTCGACGATCCTGCCCCGTTTGCTGCAGAGGCTCCCGGTGATGGCTCCCGTGTAGTCCTCGCTCGCCGTGACCTCGACGCTCATGATTGGTTCTAGGAGCTCCAGTCCAGCCCTCTTGCAGGCGTTCTTCATCCCGCGTGACGCGCATGTCCTGAACGCCATCTCGGACGAGTCCACATCGTGCGATGAGCCGTCAAAGAGCGTCACACTCACGTCGACCATCGGGAAGCCCGCGTACGGACCCTCGGCCATTGCATCGATGAGGCCGCGCTCTACGGCTGGGATGTATTCGCGTGGGATGCGTCCGCCGATCACCTTGTTCTCGAACTGGAAACCGGACCCTGGCTCACCCGGCGCGATCCGGATCTTGATGTGAGCGTACTGCCCGTGCCCTCCGGTCTGCTTCACCAGTTTCTCGTCGTGCTCGATCGAGGAAACAACGGTCTCGCGGTAGGCGACCTGTGGCGTGCCCACGGCGGTATTGACCTTGAACTCGCGCTTCAGGCGATCGACGATGATCTCAAGATGGAGTTCGCCCATTCCGGAGATGATGACATCTCCTGTCTCCTCGTTGGTCGCCACCGTGAAAGTCGGATCCTCTTCCGCCAGGCGCATGAGCGCCTTCGAGAGGTTGTCCCGGTCGACTCTGCTCTCAGGTGTCACGGCCATGCCTATGACGGGCGTAGGGAACTCAATCGTCTCAAGGACGATCGGGTGCTTCTCACTGCAGATCGTGTCGCCCGTCCTCGTCTCCGAGAGACCCACGACGGCGCCGACCTCTCCAGCGCGAAGTTCCTCGATCGCCTCCCGGTCGGCGGCGTGCATCTCAAAGAGCCTGCCGATGCGTTGGCGCTTGTCCCTGTTGGAATTGTATACCGTCTCTCCGGACTTCAGTATGCCCGAGTAGACACGGATGTAGGTCAGTTTGCCCATGTGGCGGTCTGCCTGGATCTTGAACGCAAGAGCGGCGAGCGGGCAGTCGTCCTTCGGCTTCCGCACTATCTCGGCGTTGTCTTCCTTGAGTGTGCCGATCGCGGGAGACAGGTCGAGAGGGGAGGGAAGGTAGTCTATGATGGCATCCATGAGACGCCTGACTCCCTTGTTCTTGAACGCCGCGCCACACAGGACGGGGATGACGTCCCCGGCTATGGTGGCCTTCCTCATTGCCGCGATGCAATCGTCGCGCCCGGGCGTGTTTCCCTCGAGGAACATCTCCATGAGCTTGTCGTCCTGCTCGCTGATCTTCTCGATCATCTCTTCCTCTGCCGCGCGAGCCTTCTCAAGGAGACCCTCGGGGATGTCTTCCTCCCGAATCTCGATTCCCTTGTCGGTCTCATCGAAGTAGACGGCCTTCATGTCCACGAGATCGATGAGCCCCTCAAAGACGTCCTCGGACCCGATAGGGAGGACGACGGGAACGGCATTCGCGCCGAGCTCTTCCTTGATCGATTCGACAACGCCCTCGAAGTCCGCTCCCACGCGGTCCATCTTGTTGATGAACGCGATCCGCGGCACATTGTATTTCTCTGCCTGGCGCCAGACCGTCTCTGACTGCGGCTGCACGCCGCCGACCGCGCAGAAGAGCGCGACCGTTCCGTCGAGCACGCGGAGTGAGCGTTCCACTTCCGCCGTGAAATCCACGTGTCCGGGGGTGTCGATGATGTTGATCCGGTGGTCCTTCCAGTAGGCCGTCGTGGCAGCGGATGTGATCGTGATGCCACGTTCCTGCTCCTGGACCATCCAGTCCATCTTGGCCTCACCGTCATGGACCTCGCCCAGACGGTGCGTCTTCCCTGCGAAGTACAGGATGCGCTCGGTCACGGTGGTCTTGCCGGCATCGATGTGCGCCGTGAGGCCCACGTTTCTGATTCTGCTCTTGTCGATCTTGCGTGACATCCTGTTCTCCCAAGGGTTAGCCGCCGCACCACCTGCTGATGCGGTCTGCTAAGGTATAGCGCAGTGGGGCCGTAAGTCAAGGGCTCCGCCGGGCTGGGGCTTCGGGTGTTGCTCTGGAAGACGTGGTGGGCGGCGCCTGGGTGGGGCTATTTCAAGAGAACTGCGCGTGCAGTAGCCGAGTGGTCGCCCGCCGCGAGGCGGAAGAAGTAGACTCCTGAGCCCAGTTCGCGCCCGTTAGCGTCCGTTCCGTCCCAGGTGAGCGAGGTCTGAGGCGCTGGATCGCACGCACGCACGTCGTACGTGCGTATGAGGCGGCCTGCCACATTATGGATGGAGAGCACTCCGGCCGCCTCGTCCGGAACGGTCCAGCTCAGTGCGACGGATCCACGGAAGGGATTCGACGACAGGGACAGCGTGGTCAGTGGTTCAGCGGGCGTCTCCTGGATGCCGGTCGGAGGGTCCAGGAGGACGAAGTGTATCTCCGTCTCATCCTGTTCGGGGCCGCGAGGCCACGCGAGCGCGACCACGCCGCTAACGAGCGTGATCGGGTGGGGCTCAGTGTCCCAGCCGGAGTAGGGGAGCCAGTTGTCCTCGCCCAGCCAAGTGGATCCGTCCGATGAAGTGCGAGTGACAAGGTCATACGGGTTTCCGCCGTTCGACACGGCGTAGTAGAGACCGTAGTCTCCGTCAGCCAGCTCGAGAGGGAAGGAGTCATGCGAGTTCATGTTGGTCGTGACTCTGTTCTCGCCGCTCCAGCTTACGCGGTCCGCCGATGTCTTCGTGAAGACGTCGATCTGGTAGTACCAGATGCCCGTCTTCCGCTGGTAGCTCAGGACGTACGTTCCGTCGGAGTGACGCATGATGCGGTTCAGGGCGCCTGTGCTCACGTTCGTCCTGTCGTGGTCCCAGGTGACGCCGTCCGCCGAGTGCGCGATATACCCACCGTTCGACAGGTAGTCGTAGGTCATCGTGAGCGAGCCGTCGCTCTCGCGACAGACGGTCGGATTGACGAGGCTCTCAGTCGACCACCCCAGATCGACGATGCCCTGGCGAGTCCAGGACACGCCATTGGGTGAGGTGGCCAGGTGGATCCTGTACCCACCGGCCTCATCGGAGAGGTAATAGACCTGGTACGAGCCGTCGGTGAGCTGTACGAGTGAGGGATGGCGCTCGTTCCCTACGGTCGCCACAATTGCCGTGGGCGTTGTCCAGACGGAGCCATCGTCGGAGAGCGTGAGCATGAGATCGCCCGAGGCGAAGCTCAAGTCGAGGCGCTCGAAGACTATCATGAACCCACCGTTCTCCTCCTGAAGAAGGGAGGGCATGTAGTTGACGTACGCATCATCTGTGATCTGGACAATGTCGTAGGCCTGAATCGGGCACGGGATGACGAGTGTCGCGACGATTGCCACGAAGAGAGCGATGCGAAGGCTGACGGTCACGGTCCTGGCGCGCATTCACTGCCTCCTGTTCCCGAGTCCCGGATTCCGACTTGCAGAGCACGATTTCCTGACAATATCAAGTCTAGCACGGCAGAAGCGGATCCGGTAGTTGATGCACTGCCCGGTTTCGCTCTTGACGCGGATCGGTCTATCCTATACGATGAGACAGTATAGAAGCGTGTTCCTCATTGCTGGAGGGGGTCCATGCCTGTCGTGAGATCGTTCAAGCGCACCAACCGTTCACACCAATCAAACTCACAGGTCGACCAGATTCGACTCTGAACCGCCCCGGTTTCTCCGGAGACCTGGTTATGTGAGTCCTGCCACGATGG
>CAZFRO010000004.1:95037-149275 GCA_964521425.1 uncultured bacterium | reverse complement strand
CGGCAACGGCCAACCCACGATAAAGGATCGAGCCCGACCGTTCCATATGGTCTAACTGCAGGAATTCCTGCGCCAGAGCGCGTCATGGAGCCAATGTGTCCCCTGTCATGGGACCAATGCTCCTTGACGCGCTTGGTAAATTATGGTACAATATGCAAAACGGCAAGTTCCACACCAGCATTCGCATCCTGGAGCTGCATAAGGGGAGAGAAACCGCTCACCATACTGCTACCGCGTCAAAGCACACCAACAGTGTGGTCGTTAGGTAATCAGGTGGTTGGTTGTCCACGTCCGGCTGGTCCGGGCAGGGGCATACGACTCGATGACCATCTGAGACATGAAGCCCAACGGTAGCTCTTGAGCGCGGTGGAGTCCCTTGTTGTACCCACGCGTCTTGTACCGGGATCGGGCGTACGATAATGCGCTTCGGTCCCGTTCTTGTCCCTGGAACACACGAACTAGAGAACGCAAGCGGTGAAGGAGGAAGTGATGACCCCCAGATTGGCAGCTAACACCTTGGCTCTCTGTCTGATCGTGTTGGCCGCCCTCTCGGCGGCGGCGACGGGCCCGTCTGTGGATCTCCCTGTTGATGCATCACAGGTTGAGATCCTGCAGGAAGACGGTTTCGCGAAGCTCGTTCTCGAGGGGCACCGCTCCCTCGCCGAAGTCGGCGCGCCCGCTGTCCCTGCGAGAATCGTCCACTTCGTGATCCCGGTGGACATGGCGGTGGAAGATATCACCATCTCGTTCACAGCCGAGGAGGAACTGCCGGGCGTCCACAGGGTTCATCCCGCTCAGCCGGAGGTTCCCACCGGCGAGACGCCACCCTGGGCAGATCCGGACGCCTCGATCTACGAGAGCGATGCCATCTACCCATCGGAGCGCGCGGTCTTTCTAGGTGACGGGTATCTTGGCGGCTACCACATCGCCAGCATCGCCCTCTCCCCTCTTAGGTACCATCCGCTGTCGGGCAAGCTGGTTCTCACTACCGACCTCTCCGCACGGATAGAGCTTGTGGCGGATATCGATCGGTCAGCGCCCCGCCACCGCGTAGCTGCGAACTCGGATGAGCTCTATCGCAGCATCGTCCGGGGGCTCGTCGAGAACCCCGAGGATGTTGCCGCGTTCGCGAAGCAGTCGGTCGAGGTCGTGACTGAGACAGGCTCCGGTCCGTTCGCACCTCGGTACGGCCCATCTCTCGAGGGAAGCCTCGTCGAGTATGTCATCATCACAGACGAGAACCTGGAGCCATACTTCCAGGAGATAGCCGACTGGAAAACGAAGAAGGGTGTGCCGGCCGTTGTGAAGACCATCTCGTGGATCAACGCAAACTACCCCGGCGGCAGTGACACGGCGGAACAGATACGTCTGTTCATTCAGGATGCCTTCGCCTCCTGGGGAACCACATACGTGCTCTTGGGCGGTGACACGAATATCGTTCCAGTTCGCATGGTCTGGACTACCTACTACGGTGGATGGGAGCTCTCGACAGATCTGTACTACAGCGACCTCGACGGGAACTGGAACGGCGATGGCGACAGCATCTTCGGCGAGGGGTACGGAGGTATCGCATCCGCGGGTGATAATCTCGATCTCTACCCAGACGTATTCGTGGGGAGAGCTACTGTCACGAACATAGTTGAGGCTGAGACGTTCGTGGACAAGACCCTCTCGTACGCCAAGACACCGGATCCCCTATTCGCTGAGAGGGACCTGTTTCTCGCGGAGGTCCTGTTCCCGTACGACTGGGAGCCGGGCGACTACGTGAGCACCGACGGAGCCGAGCACGTCGTGGAGCCGATGCTGCATCTAATCCCACCCGACATCAACGTCTCACGCGTCTACCAGAACCATGATCCTTTCCCCGGCTCCTACCCTCTGAGCAGAGAAGCCATGATCGACTCAATCGATCACGGCTACAACATCACCGCGCACGTGGGACACGGGAACAAGGACATCATGCGGGCGGGACTCAACAACTACGTCACGACACAGGATGTCGACGCTCTCACGAACGGATTCGACAAGTCTGGCCTGATCTGGATGCTCAACTGCACATCGACGGCTATCGAGTACGACTGTATCGCCGAGCACATCTTCAACAACCCTAGCGGTGGTGCGACATTCGTCTATGGTCCAACCAAGTACTGCTTTCCGACTACGGCTGACGACTACTTCTACTCCTGGTTCGAATATCTCTACGCGTTCAATACGAGTCGCGCCGGGGTAGTCAGCGCGATGTGCAAGGTCCCTTACGTCTCTCTGGCGGCCTACGACAATTCGAGCCGATGGACTCAGATGAGCTTCCTCTTGCTTGGAGATCCTGAAGCTCGCCTCTGGACCAAGAGACCGGCCAGCATGACGGTCGTGCACAGCGGCACCGTGCCACTCGGCCAGGTCGATCTGGCAGTCTCGGTCTCGAACCCGGCGGCGGTCGACAGCGCGCTCGTCTGCGTCATCAAGGAGGGCGAGGTCTACGCCACAGGACTGACGAACGCATCCGGCCAGGCGCTCCTGTCGTTCGCTCCTCTGACAACCGGTGTGATGACGATCACTGTCACAGCCGCCAATCATCTGCACTACGAGGACACGATCGTCGTCACCTCTTCGGCCGGGGCCTACGTCACGCTGAGATCGGTCACGCTTGACGATGACGCCGTCGCACCGAGTGACGGAAACGCGAACGGCCTCCCTGAGGCCGGCGAGAGCATCGAGATCAGCATGCTCATCGGGAATGCCGGGCAGACTCAGGCAACTGCTGTGACCGCCACGCTCACAAGCGCCGATCCAGCGATCACGATTATCGACGGAACGGAGTACATCGGTGATATCGCCGCAACGACCGAGATGCCGCTCACGGCTCCGTTCGCGATCACGATTGCCGACACGTGCCCCAATGAGTACGAGACTGTTCTTGAGATCGAGTTCTCTGAGGCGGCGCGCCTCTCGTGGATCAGCGAGTACACGCTCCGCGTGTTCCGTCCGATCATGGTTCAGCTCAAGAACCACGCAAGCGACGACGGAAACGGAGACGGAATCCCCGACGTTGGCGAGCACCTCACTCTGACGATCGACATACTGAATGAGGGTAACGGCGACGCCGATCTGGTTACGGGGACCCTCCGATACCCCAACGCCGCGGTGACTGTTACTGACAGCACCGACAGCTGGGGCAACATCGCAGCAGGTCAGGCGGTGGCGAGCGCGGGCAGCTTCGAGTTCGACATCGTGTCAGCCGACACACAGAAGTTTGAGCTGGAGCTCTCGGATGAGGACGGTAAGACCTGGACGCTTCTGTTCGACCTGATACCTCCGGCCCAGTCTCTCAATCTCGACGGACGCGTCAAATCGACGACCGTCTTCCTCACGTGGGACCCCACGGAGGATGCTGACCTCTGGGGATACAACGTCTACCGCGCTGAGAATCAGGGAGGGCCATACACAAAGGCCAACAACGGCACTGTTGAGCTCATCTCCTACTTCGAGGATGCCGGACTGGCCGAGAACACCCGCTTCTTCTACAAGGTAGCGGCAATCGACTCTTCCGGCAACGAGGGCGATTACTCTGACGTTCTCGAGATAAGCACGAACCCACCGAGTCAGGCGGGCTGGCCACTCCCTGGAGGCGAGTTCATCTACGGAACACCTGCCGTGGCTGACATCGATCTCGATGGGGATCTCGAACTTCTCGTGGGCACAGGTCACATCTACTGCTGGAACCACAACGGCGTCGAGTACCACGATGGTGACGGCGACCCGAGGAGCGAGGGTGTCTATGAGGTCGACGGCCAGGGAGGCTACAGGTCCTCAATAGCCGTAGGTGAGTTGGATGGCGACGCCTATCCGGAGATCGTCTGTGCCGCGTGGGCCAATGTCGGCGACCCACAGCCTGCATACGAGGTCTTCGTCTGGAACGCAGAGGACGCCACTGTGCTCGACGGGTGGCCGAGGACGACGGGCCACCGCTGTTGGGCTACTCCGACCCTGGGCGATCTCGATCATGACGGACTCGACGACGTTGTGATCCCATGCTCAGACGGCAACCTCTATGCATGGAGCGGGGACGGCACCGAGCTCCGGGACGGGGACAACAACCCGGTGACGGACGGTATCTTTGCCAGCCTAGGGGCTTCGTGGGCGTACGGCTCGGCGGTCATCGTCGATCTGGACGATGATCATAATCTCGATATTCTTGTTCCATCACGCTCAGATAGCATCTACTGCTTCAACGCCGATGGTACGCAGGTCCAGGGCTGGCCCGTCGGCGTGTCAGGGAATGCAAACTCATCCCCCTGCGTCGCGGACCTGGACGGCGACGGGGATCTTGAAGTAGTGGCCACGGCGGACTGCGATTCCATGTGGGTGTTCGACCACGAGGGGATCGTGCTCACGGGCTGGCCGAAGAACGTCGACGTGGGAGGCGGAGCCTACAGTGGCGACTTCCCTTCGTCTCCGACTGTCGCCGACATCGGGGGCAACGCTGAACTCGAGATCATCCAGGCCGATGTAGAGGGGAACGTCTACGTCTGGACCTGGTACGGCGCACTGCTTCCCGGCTGGCCACAGGCGATGGATGGTCGCACCAACTCAAGCCCTTCCGTCGGCGACATCGACGGCGACAGCGGCTGGGAGATCGTCATCGGCTGCAATAGCGGTAAGGTCTTCGCCTTCGACGACGACGGATCCATCCTGGACGGCTGGCCAATCCAGACGGATGCCGATGTTCTCTGCACTCCTACTCTCGTCGACTTCGATAGTGATGGTGACATAGAGGTTATCGTCTCGGGCATGGACGCCAACGTGTATGTCTGGGACGTCGAGGGCTACTACGACTCCGGCGACGGCGTTCAGTGGGCTACGTTCCGGCAGAATTTCCTCCGGAACGGGTTCTTCGGGTATGAGGAACCGGTCGGAGTAGATGAGGGAGAGCTTCCGACGCACGGCAGGATGGCCCTGGAACAGAACTTCCCGAACCCGTTCAACCCGACCACTACCATTGCATTCCACGTACCTGATGGAGGCGCAGCGATCGAACTCGGCGTCTTCAACGTGGCTGGTGAGCGCGTCCGGACGCTCCTCGCAGAGGAGATGTCTCCGGGACGGAAGACGGTGATATGGAACGGGCTTAACGACCACGGCGAACGTGCCTCATCCGGAGTCTACTTCGTGAGACTCACTTCCGATGCCACCAAGCTGACGAAGAAGGTCGTTCTGTTGAAGTAGGCTCGGCAGAGCCGCAACCCGTGGGCGGCGACAGCGGGTGACACGACCGCCGCGTGGCATGACAGTGAGAAGGGCCGGGCATACTCTAGCCCGGCCCTTCTTCACACTCCCCTGCAATCCGCCCTCGACTACAATCGGCCCTTATCAGTCGTCGTGCTCGGCCAGGGCATCGTAGAGCTCATCGACTCTCCGGCGAATCGTCTCCTGCTCATTCGAGAGCGCCTTGACCTTCATCCCGTCGCCGTAGACTTCTGGGTCCGTCAGCGCAACAAGGATCTCCTCGAGCCTGCTCTCTCCGGCTTCAATCTCATCTCGTGCTTCTCGCATCTTCTTGCGAAGTGCCTTCTTCTCCGGCGAGGCGTTCTGCCTCTCCTCGGCCTCACGGCGTTTCTGCTCTTTGCTCTTGGGCCCGCCACCTCTTCGCTTGCCGGTCTTCTCCGGAGCTTCCGCGTCCGCGCCCCCGGAGTGCCGCGTGCCTCCCAGCGCACTGCGCGGGCCTCCTGAGCCACGCCTGCCGCCACCACGCGAGGCATCCTTCTCTTCTTCCTCACGCTTCTTGGCCCAGATGTAGTCACTGTACGTGCCGATGTACGTCCTGATCCCTCCGCCACCAACCTCGATGACCTTGGTTGCTATCGCGTCCATGAACGAGCGATCGTGCGACACGAAGCAGATCGTGCCGTCGTATCGGGAGAGCGCTACCTCGAGGACCTCTCGCGAAGCGACGTCGAGGTGGTTCGTTGGCTCATCCAGGAGCAGCAGATTGGCGGACCTGAGCAGCATTTTGGCGAATGCGAGACGGCTCTTCTCTCCACCAGACAGTACGCGAACCCGCTTATCGATGTCACTGCCGGTGAACATGAACGCTCCGGCCAGGGCGCGAAGCCTCGGACGCATGTCATTCGGAGATACGGTCTCAAGCTCCCCCAGCACGGTGTTGCTGAGGTTGAGTTCCTTGGCCGGATCCTGGCCGAAGTACTGCATCGTAACGTTGTGTCCGAGCTTCCTCTCGCCGTGTGTTGTCGCAACTCGATCGGCAATGATCTTCATCAGAGTCGACTTGCCGGCGCCGTTCACGCCGACGAGCGCCACACGGTCTCCCCTGATGACCTCGAGGTCCAGACCATCGAAGACAACATTCTCCCCGTAGGACTGACGGATTCCCTTCAGGGAGATCGTGACCGCACCGCCCCGCTCAGGCTGAGGGAACTTGAAGTGTATCGCCTTGGTGCTCCGCGGGATCTCTGTAAGTTCGATCCGCGCAATCATCTTCTCGCGGCTGTGAACGAGCGGCGCCTTCTTCTTGTCGCCCTTCCACCTGTCCACGAATCGCTGAAGATGCGCTATTCGTCGCTCCTCCTGACGCCTCGTTGCTATCAGCACGTCACGCTGCTTCTCCCGCTGCTCAAGGAAGGACGTGTAGCCACCCGTGTAGTCGGAGATTCCGGTGGAACCGAGTTCACTGATGCGGGAGACGACGCGGTCAAGGAATGAGCGGTCGTGAGAAACGAGCACCACAGCTCCGGGATAGGTCGACAGATACTCTTCAAGCCAGATGATGGACTCCAGATCCAGGTGGTTCGTCGGCTCATCCAGAAGGAGTACGGTTGGGCGCGCGAGGAGAAGCTTCGCGAGCGCAATCCGCATCTGCCACCCACCGCTGAACTCCTCCGTCATCCTCCGGTGGTCCTCTTGAGCAAACCCGAGACCGGCCAACACCTCCGCGACACGAGTCTCGATCGTGAACCCCCCCATCACATCGAAGTGGTGCTGTAGATCGGCATACTCCTTCATGACGCGCGCGTGCTCGCTTCCATACGGGTCCGTGTCGGCCATGAGGTGCTCGAGGTCGCGCATACGGATCTCCATATCAAGAAGCTCGCTGTGGACGGTCATCACTTCGTCAAACAGCGTTCGTCCGGATACGGTGAGTTCCTCCTGAGGCAGATAGCCGTACGTCGTGCCCTTCGAAACCGAGATCGTGCCGGCATCAACCCCCACGTCCCGCTTGATCAGGCGGAGAAGCGTGGTCTTGCCACAGCCGTTCGGCCCGACGAGACCGACGCGGTCCCGGTCGCCGACGCGCCAGTTGAGGTTTCGGAACAGGGGTGTCCCGCCAAAGAAAATGCTCAATCCGCTGAGGAGTATCATGACCCGCCTTCTCTCAATAGGAACTTCGTGAACTCAAGCAGTATACTACGAAAGGCAGTGGCGCATCCAGTCCAGCCGGTGATATGGTCATTTCAGCACAGTCTGCCGGTGTCACACTCGGGCTCTCATCACCCCCACTCACGCACGGAGGCCTCCATGTTCGAACAGCTGGCACAGGATTCCACATCGGGCGCTTCCTCAATCATGCGGGCGGCCGCTCTCGAGATGTCCCGGATGGCCGCGACCTCAAAGGCGCCCGATCCGGGAGAGTTCTGGGAGGAGCTGACGGCTGCCTGCGCTGAACTCATCAATGCCAAGCGGGAGATGGCCCCCATCCTCAATTTCGCCGGCGAGATCCTCTCATCCACACAACGAGTGATCCTCTCCGGGATCGGCACGGAGGCTCTGAGAGGGATGGTCGAGATGGCATGCGAGCGGGCCATCGAACGTTCGGAGATGGCGACCGAGAGCGTCGGCCGCAAGGGATGCGGGCTTGTGGAAGACGGCGTCACGGTTGCGACGCTCAGCACGAGCGAGTGCGTGCTTGAGGTTCTAAAGCAGGCTCAGGAGTCGGGACGGAAGTTCCGTGTTCTCCTCTCTGAGTCACGTCCGGCCCTGGAAGGTGTGACGCAGGCCCATCGGATAGCGGCTCTGGGAATCGAGGTCGTCCTCGTCGTGGACGCCGCACTCCCCCACCGCATCTCCGAAAGCGGACTCGTGCTCGTCGGCGCCGACAGTGTGACCTCGAAGGAGATCGTGTGCAAGGTCGGCGCCTATCCTCTTGCTCTCGCCGCCAGGGAGTGTAATGTGCCTATGGTCGCGGTGGCTCCGCTGGATCGATTCATCCCCGAGGCTCTTCTAGTGAGCCAGAGCCGACTCGCCGATCCAAACCAGATCCTGAGCGACACACCGGCTCATCTCACCGTCGAGAACGGCTACTTCGAGGCTGTCCCGCTCGACTTCGTGCCATCCGTTGTCACGGAGAAAGGGATTCTCGATCGCGAGGAGGTCGAGGAACAGCTCCGGATCCGTCCTGTGGCCCCTGCCCTTCTGCAGATCCTCTTCCCTCGGTAGTGAGGCCCTCCTCAAGCCACCGAGATTCGGGTGGACACTCCTCCCGGCGGACTGATAGAATCGATATTTTGGCCATGCATTCCGGGTACCGGTGCTCCCCGGGCAGGGTCGAGATGAGACCGTGAAGGGCCGGAAGAGCGCGAACCCTGACGAGCACGGGATCTGATGAAACCACCCAACGAACACCGCAAGTTGCAACGGAGGCAGTGATGGCGGAGAGAAAACTCGTCAGCACGATAGCACCAGAGAAGGTGCATGAGACGCTGGGCAAGTACATACTTGCCGACGGATTCGACATGGTCCTCGATCTCGAGAAAAGCAAAGGGGCCTATCTTCACGATTCCCGCACTGGGAAGGACTTCCTCGATTTCTTCACGTTCTTTGCCTCCTCCCCCGTCGGGCTCAACCATCCCAGGCTAACGGACCCGGCGTTCGTGGAGAAGTTAGGTAGAGTCGCCATCAACAAGCCATCGAACTCAGATCTCTACACGACCGAGATGGCTGAGTTCGTTGACACGTTCGGCAGACTCGCCGCGCATCCGAAGCTCAAGCACCTCTTCTTCATCAGTGGAGGGGCTCTGGCTGTCGAGAACGCGCTCAAGACCGCGTTCGACTGGAAGGTGCGGAAGAACATCGCCGCAGGCGTGAACACGCCCGACATGGCGGACGACGAGGTGAAGGGATCACAGATCATCCACTTCCAGCAGGCGTTCCACGGCCGGTCCGGCTACACGCTGTCCGTGACCAACACCTTCGACCCGAGGAAGACCCAGTACTTCCCCAAGTTCGACTGGCCCCGCATCCTCAATCCCAAGGCGAAGTTCCCTCTCGAGGGTGAGAACCTTGCGGCCACTGAGAAGGCGGAGCGCGAGGCTCTTCAGCAGATAGACAAGGCGATCGCCGACAATCCCAATGACATCGCAGCCATATTGATTGAGCCGATCCAGGGCGAGGGC
The DNA here is from genome assembly GCA_964521425.1 of uncultured bacterium. Taxonomy (GTDB): domain Bacteria; phylum Joyebacterota; class Joyebacteria; order Joyebacterales; family Joyebacteraceae; genus Joyebacterum. The sequence goes on along the minus strand of CAZFRO010000004.1, from coordinate 139,871 downwards.
GGAGACAACCACTTCCGTCCTGAGTTCTTCCAGGCGCTGCGCCGGATCGCCGACGAGCAGGACATCCTTCTGATCCTCGACGAGATCCAGACGGGCATGGGAATGACCGGCACGATGTGGACCTTCGAACAGCTCGGGTTCGTTCCCGACATCGCGTGCTTCGGCAAGAAGGCTCAGATCTGCGGGATCATGGCCTCGGACAGGATCATGGAGGTAGAGGACAACGTCTTCGTCGTGTCATCGAGGATCAACTCGACGTGGGGCGGCAACCTGGTCGACATGGTCCGCTGCCAGCGCTACATCGAGGTGATCGTCGAAGAGAACCTCGTCGAGAACGCAGCTTCAATGGGCAAGCGCTTCCTGGACGGCATCGGCGGCATCGCGAATGACTCCGGCGGCAAGATCTCCAACGTTCGCGGTCGTGGACTGATGAGCGCGTTCGACCTGCCAACGTCCGAGATGCGCGACGGGCTTCTTGGCCGGCTCGCTGGATACGGAGTCATGGCTCTCTCTGCCGGTCCATTGGCGGTACGATTCAGGCCACCGCTCAACGTTCTATCCACAGAGGTCGATACGGCCCTCGAGGCAATAGCAAAGGCAGCAAAGGAGTTGTAGTTGAGGCACCGAAGCCTCACAACAGTTCTCATCCTGCTCAGTATCCTCGCCGTCACCCGGGGGAGCGCAGCCGCTCCCCCAGTGCCGGCTCCGCCTCCGTGCGTCTGTGATGTCTCCGCCTATGATGTTCCTGACGATGGTGGAGGAGCAATCGCGGTCTCCTGGGAACTTACGACCACAACCATCTCCCCGGCCGTGACGCGGTTCGAGGTACTCCGCTACGCGGCCGGTGAAGAGCCTGCCTCTATCGGTGAAGTGCCGCCCATGGACTCCAGCTTCGTTGATGCGGACGCCGATCACGGCAGAGCCTACCAGTACATCATCCGCACACACACGATAGACGGATTCGTCGATTCGGTACCCAGCGACGCCGCCATTGCGACGGCCCAGTGGTTTGCTCACGGACGCGTCAGCTCTCTCGTCGCCGTCATCGTCGTCTGCGGATCGATCATCTTCTTCATCTTCCGCGCCAGGTCCGGAGCCGAGCTCTTCATACGGAAAATCCCGGGGCTTGACGCCGTTGATGACGCCGTGGGACGGGCCACGGAGATGGGACGTCCGGTTCTCTATGTGCCGGGGATCGAGACTGTGAGCGAGGTCGGAACACTGGCGGCTCTCACGATCCTGGGACATGTGGCCAAGAAGGTCGCGCAGCACGGTACGCCGCTTCTGGTCCCGACGGCAGATCCGATCGTCATGACCACGGCACAGGAGATCGTGAAGCAGGCCTATGCCGAAGTGGGACAGTCGGACAGATTCGATCCGTCGAGCGTCTTCTACCTCACGTACGACCAGTTCGGATACACGGCCGGCGTGGACGGCATCATGGTCCGCGAGAGGCCCGAGGCCGTCTTCCTTCTCGGCTACTTCGCGGCGGAGTCACTCATTCTGGCTGAGACGGCACACGAGATCGGCGCCATTCAGATCTCGGGGACGAAGGAGACATCGCAGCTGCCGTTCTTCGTTGCGGCTTGCGACTACACGCTGATCGGCGAGGAAATATTCGCTGCGTCAAGTTACCTGTCGCACGAACCGGTCATGCTGGGGAGCCTCAAGGGCCAGGATCTGATCAAGATCGGAATCGTCTATCTGGTAATCGGTCTGGTCATCATAGCCTCCATCGGATACGCGATCGCACCCGACGGAACATCGGTGCTGTCCGGGGCGTTGGAGGCAGTGAAGCTATGGTTGGCGGGGAGCTAACTGGACAATGAAGAGAACCGTACCTCTTGTCATCACGTTTCTGACCGGGTTCTTCCTGGTCGTGGCGTTCTTCATCCCGCACGAGCCTTTCGGTGAACTCGAGCAGCGGCTCCTGGTGTGGTTTGCTATCGTCTCGGGCTTCACGATGCTCCTTGGAGTCGATAACCTGATCAGATCCCATGCCAAACGGATAGCCAGAACGGACACGGGGTGGGGACACAGCATCGCGCTCCTAGTGGGGCTTGTCGTCACTGTGGTTGTCGGAGCGATAGGCTTCGCGCGTTTCGGAAGCCCGTTTCACATGCAGTCCCCTTTCATGTTCGTGTACACGTATGTCATCGTACCGCTGCAGGGCACGATGTTCGCGCTTCTCGCATTCTTCATCGCGTCTGCGTCGTACCGGGCCTTCAGGGCCAGAAACACCATCGCCACGCTGCTCCTGGTCTCCGCCGTCATCGTCATGCTCGGCAGAATACCGATAGGCGCAGCCATCTCGGACTTCTTCCCCGCGGCGCAGGAGTGGATAATGGACGTCCCACAGCTCGCGGCGAAGCGTGGAATACAGATTGGAGCGGCGCTCGGCGCCGTCTCAATGTCACTCAGGATCATACTCGGCATCGAGCGAAGCTACCTCTCGTAGCGAGGGCAGCCCGCTCAGCGGCACGGAACGTGCGCTCACGAGCGCTGGAACATACGCAGAAGAGCACAGGAGTGAAGGTTGGAGAACGCCCCGAAAAGGAGCTTCTGGGAAGCGATGAACAACCTTGACAGGAGGATCATCTTCCTGATCCTGCTCGTCTGCGTCGCGATTCCGCTGCTTCTGAACGTGGGAGCCCCGATCCCGCCGACGAGGCCCGTCCAACTTGCCTACGATGCCGTGGAATCGCTTGAGGCCGGAGATGTCATGATGGTCTCGATAGATTTCGACGCCACATCGGCGCCGGAGCTCATGCCGATGCTGCGCTCGGCCTTGAGACACGCATTCTCGAAGGACGTGAGGGTCGTCATGCTTGGGCACATCGCCATAGGTCTCCCACTGGGACACATGGCGCTCGAGGAGATCGCGGCGGAGTACGACAAGGAGTACGGCGTCGACTACGTTGACCTCGGCTACCGCCCCGGCTACATAGCCGTGATGATCGCCATGGGTCGTGACATCAGCGATATCTTTGCGAGTGACTACCAGGGCACACCGCTCGCCGAACTCCCCGTCATGACCGGGGTGCAGTCGTATGATGACATCGAGTTCCTCTTCGGATTCGAGCACGGCGCCGTCATCGACTACTGGGTGCGCTACACGCAGGCCAGATTCAGCCAGAGGATGACCTTTGGAACGACTGCCGTAATGGCCCCGGACGCATATCCGTATCTCCAGGCAGGACAGATCGAGGGACTTGTCGGTGGACTCAAGGGGGCCGCGGAGTACGAGAACCTGGTCGATCATCTTGGACTGGCCACGAGAGGGATGCCGGCTCAGCAATGGGCGCATCTACTCGTAATCGGGTTCATCGTGCTCGGTAATCTGGGTTACTTCTTCACAAGGCGCAAGAACTAGCGTAGAGGCATCGAATGGGTTCGATGGGGACGATCATAGGAACGTGGCTCGCGGGCTTTCTCACGCTCGCCATTCTGTCGTTCCTCTACAAGGACAACCCCTTCTACAAGCTGGCTGAGCATCTCTACGTAGGTGTGTCCGCCGGGTACTGGCTCATCTACGTCGTGTTCTTCGATGTCAAGCCGATGCTCATCGACACGTTCATGAATGAGACCGGTCTTGAGAAGTGGATCATCCTCATCCCCGGGGCGCTCGGTCTGATAATGCTCTCTCGGTGGTTCCCGAAGATCGCGTGGTTGTCCCGGTGGCCGATCGCGTTCACCGTGGGAATCGGTGCGGGTCTTGGGATCACGGCGAATCTGCAGGGCTATGTGATCCCCCAGGTCACGGCCACGCTCCTGCCTGTAACTGGATTCACTGTGGCGAACTTGAGCAACATCGTCCTCGTGGTCGGCGTTGTGACTACGCTCATGTACTTCTACTTCTCCAAGCCGCACAAGGGAGTGCTCGGCGCCGGAGCCAGAGTCGGAATCGTATTCATCATGATCTCGTTCGGCGCGTCATTCGGTTACACGCTGATGGCGCGGATATCCCTCCTGATCGGAAGGCTCCACTTCCTCTTTCACGATCTTCTTCATATTCTGGACTAGTGCTGAATGGGGGGTTCGAGGCAGTCTAGCCGGCCCAGCGCGACAGATTCATCCCTGCGCTCAGTTCGAATGCATCGGGTGCTGAGGAGCGATCGACCATCCTGATCGCGGCTCTGACTCCCTTGAAGCCGTTTTGCATGAGGAGTTCAAGAGCAGACTGGTAGCGACCACCGATGCCCGTCACAAGGAGCGTCAGGCCGGTCGAGGTGCACCGGCACCATATCTGCTGGAGGAGGTTCAGAAGTACCGCTTCGGTATCAGCTTCGGGATGCACGCACAGGATGTGGATGTACCCCCTGCCCGTCGTATCCTGTCCCCGGTACGGCACGGTTCTGACGATCGCGAACCCAGCTACTGAATTCCCATCCATGGCCACGAAAGTCTCACCCAGGCGATGCTCGCACATGGCCTTGATCTCACACGTGTAGTCGAGGCCGGGCACGATCGCATCGGAGATGGCGCGCATTCCACTCAGCATGCCGAGCTTCGTGGCCTCGTCGCTCCTTCCCCAGAGGATGACATCACCTGCGCCCAAGCCCCTCAGGCGGCCTGCCTGCTGTATGAGAGAAAGTTCGAGGATCAGTGTGGGAAAGGTGACCGCATAGCCCGTCTTCGTGTAGAGACCGACGTTGTTTCCGCTCTCCGGCATGGTCTCGAGACCGATGATCCGGCAGCTCCTTCTTAGGTAGGCGGTGACACCTTCGATCAGCGACCGCCCTATGCCCAGACCGTGGAACTGAGTGGGGACACCGAACGTTCCGAACCAACCCACCTCGCCCCACGTGCGGGCCAGTACAAACCCGACCATCGCTCCGTCCGCGGCTATGGCAACGAGGTTCGCACTTGGATCAAGCGATGTTGAGTATCTGAGTTCCTTGATGGTGCGCTCGGCGAGCGCGTCCTGAGGCTTGCGGTACACGCGATACCAGTCGGTGAAGACACTCGCTTCGATCTCCGCAACGGTTGCGAGGTCCTCATCGATCATCTGGCGCATGGCGAAATCGAGCGAACTCAAAGCACACCCTCCGCTGTCTCAGGCGCTCACACGCGTCCCACTAACGAATCCGCCGTCGCGGCGGTCTCATCGAGAGCGCGGTCGAGCAGCTCAAGCGACTGCCCTTCCCCGACCTCACCCAGGTAGATCGGCTTCCCTAACACGATCGCGGCGCGCGCGAACGGGACGGGAATCATGAATCTGTCCCACGTACTGCGAATCACCCATGCCGGCCTCGCACTTGTCGCCGCCGGCACGATCGGGCAACCTGTGGCCCGCGCCACTGTGATAACACCGGGCTTCGACTTCGCACGTGGCCCTCTTGGTCCATCAGTGGCCACGGCTACTGAGTGGCCCAACGCGATCTGCTTGCGCATCGCAATGAGGGCCCTCGCTCCCCTCCTGGCGCTCGAGCCCGGCACCGCGGAATATCCAAACCTCGTCAGGACTCTGGCAGATAGTTGACCGGCCCAGCTAACGTCCGTGTTGATGGCGAGACCCGTGTCGCGAAACGAGTTGATGAAGAGGAACAAACGCCCATGCCAGAAGGCGAAGAGGATCGGTTCGCCTTTCTCGGCAAGTCGGGAGTACTCCTCGTTGAGTGAGAGTTCGGTTCTCAGCGTGGCGACAGTGGTTCTTATGAAGCACGCCGCAACAAGTGAGAGGAAGCGCATGAACAGATCCGAGCGCGTGATCCGCCTTCGCAGACGACGTGCCGCACTCCGCTGCTGGACGTCTCCTCCCGCCAACTAGAGCCCCTTCTTGATGGCGTCGAGCCGTGCACGATTGTCTGGAACCATCTCGAAGAACGACTCCAGTTTCTTGCAGACGTAGTCGTCGCAATGCGCGCAGTTGTCGAGGCCTCGCTCGATTCCGCACTTCCGGATCTCACAGACGGTACAGTGCTGGAAGATCCTCTCCCCCTGAGAGGAGCAACCGTCGCAGTTGATCGCCTCCGGAGCGATCTCGGCTTCGTACATCTTCGACCACATCGCTGCCACTTCGGCGCGCTTCGCATCATCGTTGCTCTGTGTCGCGATATATGCTCCACACTCGTGGCAGGGCAGACCGCAGACCGAGATCAGTTCTTTGCTCATCGATACACCTCCTCTGTCCTGGATTGTCAGTCGCGGATCCTCATTGATGGCCCGACAGTCTGTCATGCTATCAGGAACCCGACGAGAGGGATACAGCCAGGTCATTCCTCAGAGCCGGATGGGTCACGGTTCTTGACGTATGTGTCCAGCCACTCCTCAGTCTCCCATAGAAGATGGAGGATAGATTCCCGCGCGCGGTAGCTGTGGCTCTCGTGAGGGAGCATCACAAGCCGGACGGTCCCGCCCAACCCCTTTATCGCGCTGTAGAAGCGCTCGCTCTGCATCGGGAAGGTGCCTGAGTTATTGTCGGCCTCTCCGTGCACCATGAGAAGCGGTTCATTCACCTTGTCGGCGTGCATGAACGGCGACATCTCAAAGTAGACGTCGGGGGCCTCCCACAGCGTGCGATCCTCCGACTGGAATCCGAACGGTGTCAGCGTTCTGTTGTAGGCGCCCGTCCGAGCCAGCCCCGCGGCGAAGAGATCGGAGTGCGCCAGCAGGTTCGCCGTCATGAAGGCGCCGTAGGAATGACCGCCTATCGCGATCCTGTCGCGGTCCGCGACGCCCCTTCCGACGACCTCATCGACGGCGGCCGCAGCGCTCGACACGAGCTGCGGGACATACGTGTCGTTCGGATCTTCGTCTCCCTCACCGACGATGGCCATCGCTGGACCATCGAGGACCGCGTAGCCCTGCGTGAGCCAGACGAGCGGCGACCACCATCCTACCCGGTCGAATCGGTACGGTGAGTCGTCTATCTGACCGGCCGCGTCTGCGCTCTTGAATTCACGCGGATAGGCCCACATGACCATCGGAAGCGGGCCGTCATGATCGAGATCATAGCCCGCCGGGAGATAGAGGGTTCCCGACAGCTGGAGACCGTCCTCGCGCTCGTAGGTGATGAGTTCCTTCTCGATCCCCAGAAGCTGTGGCGTCGGATGGGAAAACGCTGTGACTTGCGTGAACTCGTCAGTTCCAAGATCCCTCAGGAAGTAGTTCGGAACCTCATTCACTGACTCGCGCCGCGTGAGGATGCGCCCCCCGCCGTCAAGCAGAGCCACGGGACGTTCGTAGTACGGAGCTTCGGAGCGGAAGAGCCGTGTGCTCTCCCCCGTGCCGAGATCGAACGCGTCCAGGAACGGACGGTCGCCCTCCGGCGATGCCCCGTCACCGATGAGATAGATGCCCTCGCTATCGTCCGTCGTCAACAGGACACCTCGCCCCATCTCGTTGATCGTCATGATGGGCTCGCCCGGATCGTTGTATCGGTCTTCCCACGAGCGATCCATGAGCAAATGTGGCTCAGTAGCAGGTGAGTCGGGGTGTACGCGCCATGCCCGTCTGGTCCTGGTGTCCCACCACCACTCCGTGGCGATGGCCATGTCCCCATCCCCCCAGGTGACGCCGCCAAAGCGAAGTGCGAACGTCATCAGGGGCTCAGGAACGCCGTCGAACGGTTCATCGAGAAGGAAGAGCCTGTCGCGCTCATCGGCCTCCGCTGCAGCATCCCCTCCATCGAGCGCCACCACCCACGAGAGCATCGCGCCGGCGTCCGAGCGCCAGGAGACGCTCCTGGGACCCACGTGGGTGCTTCCTCTGGCAATCGGGATCTCATCCCGCAGCGGGAGGTCGGCCACCTTGTGGACGGTCATCCCGTTCATATCAAGAACTTCGATGCGCATCGGGAAGCGACCGGCTCGGACGATGTACGAATAGGGACGGTGGAGCGTGTGAATGAGGAGGTACTTCCCATTGGGAGAAGGATCGAAATCCCACACGATCCCGGGCTGTCCGATGGGCGTGACCTCTCCCTTGAGAGTCACCCTGACGATCTGCGACGAGAGGTAGTATTCGAACAGCCTTTCGTCGTACTCGTTCTTGAGAAGGTCGGCATACGTGCGGGCCGGGGCCTTCCGCCCCACGTTCTCCTGGATAATCGGTCCGCTCGGGACACGCGGCGGGATGGGTTCGGCTCCGCGGTCTTTCGGGACGAAGAGCAGAACGATCGTCCTGCTGTCCGCAAGCCAACTCGGGCCACACTCTGCTGTCAGGCTCACGACGGGGCCGGTCAGTCGAGCCGCGGCAGCTGTCTCCATGTCGACGGTCCAGAGCTCGACTCCATCAGCACTCGTGTTTGTGAAGAGGAAGCGCTTCCCATCCGGTGACCATCTCAGGTACTGGATCCTCGGGCTGTCGGGCAGCCCCGTGACCCGGCGTTCGCTGACATCATCCATGCGGACTATCACGAGATCGTTCGCCGTCCATGCCCTGCTGGGCGCATTGATCTGGGGCTTGATGCGAAGACCGGCCAGCTTGAGTTCCCGCTCTGCGAGCTCAGCGATCGACGGATAGCTGGGACGCCCCATGAGAACCACCCACTCGTGATCCGGCGAGACTCTGACCCAGGGTGTCTTCGGCGCGTCGATGATATCGACGAGGTTCTGTGACGGAAGCCGATAGGCGTTCGCCGCAGACGGCGATTCGTTCGCCGAGGCGCGTGTCGCGCCCGGTACGAAAACAATAGTACCGGCAAGAACGAACACCAGGGCGGCGGCCACCAACCTGAGCGATTGTGTTCTCATGGATCTGTCTCCCGGTCTCTCTTAAGTCCCGGTCACCTTGGGGGCTCCGGGCTAGCGGATGATCTCCACGCGGCCATCAGGCTCCCCGGGATTGAGTTCACCCGTGCTCGAGACCACCTCGGCGAGTATCGAGTAGAATGTTGAATAGGTATTGTCGAGGTCGAACCCGTACTTGTTGAGCCAGAAGTACCCGTCCCCCTCGTGCTTGACCATGAAGCTGTTGCTCATGATCCGATAGGCGCGGTCAGGGTGGAGGGGCGCCCAGCCTCCGGAACCGTCTTCCACCTCAACCGCCGTCACGCGCTCGCCTGGCGTATCCACGCTCCATTGCCCCTCCTCATCCTGCACGATGACCTGAGCCGTGCGACTGAGATCGATCGTGTAGCGGAGCCCCGACACGTGCAGGAACCCGCCTCCTCCGACCAGAGCGGCACTCCGCTCGAGCAGTTCCAGGATGTAACGTCCCTCGAGACCAAGCGAGTAGGCATAGTTGCTGAACTCATCGATCTCATGAAGCATCGAGTCCGTTACCTGGCCAGCAGGATAGACCCGCTTTCCTCTGAATGCCCCGGCGTTGTTCACAACGATGTCGACCCCAAACTTGTTTCGAAGATGGTCGTTGACGAGGTTCGCCACGGTCGACTCGCCGCCGCGTATGGTGTCCTTGGTCATGTCCCAGGCAACGTCCGTCGTGCCGAGCACGATCGCCTCCGGAAACGACTCCGTGTAGCCCGCGAGGACCTCCGCAACGTCCTCGTCCTCCACGACGTCGTCCGTCACAGGAATGAGTTCGAAGCGAGGTGTATCGAGATCGAGACGCTTGCCGGGACCCGTGGACACATCCAGCCTGACAAGGTACGGACCCTTCTCGCCCCCGTTGATTATCAGCGTGCCCCCGACCCGCACGAGCTTCGGCGTGTAGTCGTGAGAGTGCCCGCCGAAGATGATGTCTATGCCCGGCACCTCCCTCGCGATCTCCATGTCCCTTGAGAGGCCCACGTGCGTGAGCGCGACGACAAGATTGGCTCCGTTGCCTCTGAGTTCTCCGACTGCGCGATGCGCTGTCTCGAGGTTCGTGCCGATCACGTCGACGTCATTTCCGCTTGTGACGTATGGAAACGCCTCGGTCATGATCGAGAAGAACCCGACCTTGAGACCGTCGTAGTCACGTATGATCCATGGATCGCATGAGCCGGCGAGAGCGGTGCCCTCGACGGCGAGATCGGTGCAGAGGCAGTCGAAGTCGGCGTGTGTGAGTGCGGCAGCGAGCACCTCGGGGCCCTTGTCGAACTCGTGGTTCCCGAAGGCGTACGTGTCGTATCCGGCCATGGACATCAGGCTGAGGATCGCCTCGCCCTTGTACGTATGGAAGTAACGGTTCATGAGATCGTCGCCGACCGATAGGACGACGGTCCGTTCGCGCCTCTCGCTTCGTATCTCATCGATGAGTGTCGCGATGCGGGCTATCCCACCCATCTCCCGCTCTTCGCGCTCGCCGTCGCCATCGAGATCGACATTCACTCGCGAGGGCTCAAGCATTCCCTGAAGGTCTGCGGTACCCAGGATCGTCAGCTCATAACTCCTGGGAGCCCGTGAACATGACGATAGAAGAAGGACTGCCAGAACCAGTAGAACGGACAGGATGAGCCTGGTGTGACTCACGGAGACCCGTCTGAGTCCTCTGTGATGGGTAGACATCTTCACTCCCCTCTCTGCCTGGATGAGATCGCGCTCCGCCAAGTCTCTTCGATTCTACCGAATACGTTGCCCCACCGAAACTCATGGAGTGAGTCTGGCGCTCCAGTCGCGGAACCTTCTAGCGGTCCCCGCCTGAGTGATCGCGTGATGGACTGTGTCAATCTCTCGATGAACGCGGGTGTATCTTCCGGAGCCGGCCTGTCGATCTGCTCGAGCCGTGGCAGTGATACAAGCTCTATTGCGTTTGCGGCCGGGCCGACGATCGAGTGTTCTACACCAGGAAGCGCCGTCGAAACCAGGCGGCAGCCGCAGGCAAGCGCTTCCGCAAGCACGAGCGGCACGCCCTCATAGAACGATGGCAGCACGAAGACGGACGCGCGGCGCATGAGGGCAGCCAGTTCAGTCTGGGATAGCATCCCGTGGAGCACCACTCCGGGCGCCATGCCCTCCATGCGTGCTCTCAAGGACTCCGCCTCATCACCCGCCCCACCTCCGGCCACGTCGAGAACGAGATCGGGGAATTCCCGGGTCAACCTCTGAAAGGCGTCCAGAAGCCACGGCACGCCCTTTGCGGCGCTGTACTTGCCGGCATAGAGAATGTGCGGGGCCGAGGTAGTTGCTTCGCCGTCTGCATCATCCGGCCCGGATGCATTGAAGATGTCGTCCCTGTAGCCGACTCCGACCACGTGCACCCGAACGGGTGCGATACTGAGTTCATCTGCCAGCACTTCAACGAGACTCTCATTCTGAACGATGAACAGCTCGTTCCTCGCGCACCCCTCCCTGACCGCTGGGGCAAGCTCCGGACAGAGCCGCATCTGGCGGAGCCCGGTCGCGTGACACTGCGACACGACGGGAGTGTCCGGGGCGACGTTCTTAACGAGTGAACTCAAGATCCAGATGTGGTGCGAGTGAATGACGTCGGGATTGAAGTCAGCAACCAGTCGAGCAAGATGGCGGGTCCAGACCGTGCGATAGGCATCGAACTCATGACTACTCATGCAGGAGAAACGACTGCTCGCGTATGGCATGACGTCGCTCATGCCCGGGATGTCGAACGGGAGGTCCTCGCCACCGAAGGTCACGGGGCGTATTCTCGATGGGTCAAGGTCGCCAAGGCAGGAGATGGACGTGAGTGCAGGGACACCGACAGAGACCATCTGATCCCAGCCGGCCTCACCGGCGTGATGCACTATGGCTCCCAGGGTGGTCCCACTGCCCGTGTGCCCGGGGCGCTGTGACAGGAGATGAAGTACTCTGGCCATCTCGCACTCCGATGGAGGATCCGCTCACCGGCTATGGCCCCTCCATGTGACACGGTTCACCGCGCACGGCCTCGTTGAGGAGACACAGTATCCACGGGTGCAGGCGCGTGAGATAGTCGTGGATGCTCTCGCCCGGGGCCATCTCCGAAGCGAAAACCTCTCGCCACCTGCCCCACGTCGGATCGGTCCTGACGTATTCTCCGTCTACCCTTTTCGAATTGGACGCCTGGTGCCAGTACAGTTCCTCTGCCCAGGCGACAACACCGGCCGGCCGACGACCGTTGTACTCCACATGCATGAGATGCGCTATGTGCTCGACGTACTCAACAGGATCGATGAGCCGGGATCCCCACGTCTTGTTGCTGCTGTGGTAGCGGTGCATGGTGTAGAGGATGACCGGGCGCTCGCCGGCGATCTCAAGAGCCATATGGACCAGTGCGCCGAAGCGCTCCTTGTCTCGATCGGGATTGTCCCCATAGAAGTCGTAGACCGATGGGAAGAGCACGTCCGATGCTTCGAAGACCGGAGAAGCGGCGGCAACCGCCTCTTTCCATTCGTCATCCTGAGCCCAGTACTCGTTCCACGGCATGCGGTAGTAGCCGATCGACGCCGCCGGGCGCTTCCCACGTACGAACTCGAGGAGCTCAACCATCTCCGAGACCACACGCGTAAACTCGGCATCGCTCGGTCCAGCCATCAGGTGCGCCATCACGCCATCTTCCCAGTCGAGCACGAGGAACCCGTCGTAGTCATCCTTGAGATGGTTGTCCAGCCATATCTCCATGAGATCCGGCCTGGCGAAGGTCCCGGTACCGAGCGGGTCGAAGGCAGCAGAGTACACAAGTGGCGTGCGTTCGGCGCCCCAGACAACAAGCTGCTCTTCAATCTCCGCAGTTGTGCTGAGATTGGAGAGTATGAGCGGAGGCGACTCCGCTCTTGCGGTCTGCCACGCGAACGCCATCAGTACGATCACGAGTTGGATCACTATACGGATTCTCATCCTCTGCTCTCTTTCGATTCCGGCACGGCGACTAAGCGCGTCGTCGTGTCTCCCTAGAGCTTCTCAACCAAGAGGTCGTTCTGCCTCAGAAGCGCTTCGGTGCCTGGCTCTCGACCGCGGAACTCACGGAATACATCCATAGGGTGCCGGCTACCGCCGAGCGAGAGAACCGTGTCCCTGTAACGCCTGCCAAGATCCCGGACGGCTTCCTCGTTGTCCAGCCCTACCTCCTCAAACGCCGCGAAGGCGTCGGCTGAAAGCGCTTCCGCCCACTTGTAGCTGTAGTAGCCTGCGGCGTAGGGACCACCGAAGATGTGGGCGAAGGAACAGAGCAGCCGGCCATCCTTGAAGGGCGGAAGAACACCCGTCTTCAAAGCGACATCATGATGAACGTCAAACGGCGATCGCTCCCCATTGGGATCATGAGAGCTGTGGAGCTCCATGTCGGTCATGCCCAGCTCGAGCTGCCGCATCATGAGCGATCCAGCCTTGAACGTGCGTGCGGCCGAGATCTTCTTGAACAGCTCATCGGGAAGCGGCTCGCCTGTCTCGAAGTGTGACGTCATCCCCATCAGCGTCGGCTTGTGGTAGCACCAGTTCTCCATGAACTGGCTCGCAAGCTCGACCGCATCCCACTCCACGCCGTTGATCCCGGCCACATCAGCATACTCGACGGTAGTGAGCATCGCCTGAAGACCGTGACCGAACTCATGGAAGAGCGTCTCAACTTCCCGGAATCCCATGAGCGACGGCTTGTCTCCAACCGGTGGCGTACCGTTGCATGTCAGATAGATGACCGGAAGTCTGAGCTTCCCGTTCACGATGCGCCTGCCGAGGCACTCACCCATCCATGCGCCGCCACGCTTCTCGGCCGGCCGGGAGTACGCGTCGAGATAGAAGGAGGCTATCTGAGCTCCATCCTCGTTCAAGACCCTGAAACAGCGCACATCTTCGTGCCAGACGGGGACCTCACCATCGGCCCGCTCTATGACGATCCCAAGGAGCCGCTTTGAGAGCGAGAAGAGCCCGTCCAGGACCCGCGGCATCGGGAAATACGGTCTCAACTGGTCATCCGTGTAGTCGAAACGCGACTCCCTCAGCCGCTCGGACCAGAATGCGGTGTCCCAGTGCTTGAGGTCGCCATCATGACCGCCCTCTCTGGCGAGCGTCTTCAGGTCATCGAGGTCCTTCTCTGCGTGAGGCTTCGAGGCACTCATGAGTTTCTCGAACATCTCATCGACCGCGTCCACGGTCGATGCCATCTTCTCTGAGAGGCTGAGATCGGCATACGTATTGAATCCCAGGAGCTTCGCCTTCTCAAGCTTGAGCTTGAGCATCTTGCCGATGATCTCAGTATTGTCCCATTCGCCCCCGTACCCGCGCGTCAGAGAGGCGCGATAGACCTTCTCGCGCTGGGCGCGGTTCCTGCTGTGCTGCAAGAACGGACCGTAGCTTGGATAGTCAAGCGTGATACGCCAGGGACCGCCGTCCGGCGTGGCTGCTTCGCCGTCGGGATTGGCCTGAGTCCACGATTGTGATGCGAGCTGCTTCAGTGTCTCAGGCCACCCCTCCATGTCCGACGCGTCCGTGATGATGAGCTCGAAAGCCTTCGTTGCGTCGAGGACGTGGTTCTGAAAGTCAGTGCCGAGTTGCGAGAGTTCGCTCTCGATCGCCTTGAAGCGCTCACATTCGTCACCGTCGAGTCCAACACCCGCGTGTTCGGCCTCCCTCAGTCGGATGTCGACGGCCCGGCGCTGCGCGCCGTCCAGCGTCTTCCACTCGTCACCGTCCTTGAGCGCACGAAGCGCGTCGTAGATCGGCCTGCTCTGTTTGACGCGGAGCCTGACCTGAACGACGTCCGACAGCATGGCGTCGTGAGCTTCCCGGAGTTCTGGTGAGTTCCGAACGCTCATCAGGTGCTTGATGGGGTCCCACGCATACTCCATCGGGATCTCAAGGGCCTCAAGCGGGAACATGGTGCCGTCCCACGAGGGAACAAGCGACGCCTCGAGTTTGCTGAGTTCCTTCTTCGTGACATCGAGGACGTGTGTCACAGCGGGAACCACGTGGTCCGCGGTGATCTCCTCGAATCGCGGGTTGCCGTCGGTTCTGAGTAGTGGATTGCCCTCAAGGGCGGGGGGCAATGATCCTCTTGCTTCACTCATGCTCTGTCCCTCTCTGGTGGGGTTTCTATTTCTAGGATGCTCGCGTGGCCCCCTGATCGGAGGCCACGGGCACCGTGTTGGTCAATGACACTGCAATGGTACTACGCCCGGAACCGGGAGACAACCAAGCGTGTGGGGGTGGTGAATCTAGGCCCGGCCCTTCCCTGGACCCATCCATCCGAACTCTCTCAGGTCGATCTTGCCGCGACCGTCGAAGTCCACGCCCTCAGCCTCCAGGAGGGCGCGTTGAAGCTCCCCTCCCCGCTCCGGCGGAAGGCTGATCCGCCCCTGGCTGTTGATGACGCGGTGCCACGGAACGTCGAGACCGCTTGGAACGGATGCCATGGCGTAGCCGACCATTCGGGGGGTGCAGCGATTCACGATGGCCGCCACCTGGCCGTAGGTGGCCACCCTTCCTGATGGGATACCACCGACAACATCGAAGATGCGCGCGTGAACACCATCGTTCGACACAAGCGCACTCTCCTCTCCGCTGCAACCGGCGCTAGAACTCGAAGCCGGCGCCGAGACCAATGATGGGGACGTAGCCGAGATCCCCGTGGATCCGACCGGCCAGCTCCACACCTATCTCCGGCCGCAGGTAGAAGGCGCCCAGGTCTAGGGACGGTGCGCCGATGATCCCGAATCTGTGAAGAAACGCTGTCTCGCCGATGTCCTCAAGGAACGATCCAGCCGGGAAGGCGATGCTCACGGAGTCAAGACTGTACCTGGCAACGCCGGTGAGAGAAAACACGTCGTTGAAGCGGTGTGTGACGATGACCGGGATCTCGACTCCGAACGTTGTCACGTCGGCTATGAAGTCCTCGAGGGAACCATCTCCATCATCGTCCGACGCTGAAGTAACGAAGGTCAAGCCCGGAGCCACTGCCCACGACGTGGCAGTACCCCTCGGTGTGAACGCATGCTTCGCGTAGAGCTTCGCACCCATGCCCCCGATCGAGCTCCAGAGCTTGGCGTTGAGCTCAGTGCGGTCAGTGAGGCCGACGCCCAGTTTGAAACCGTAGGTCTCAGCCGCCATCAGCTCAGTCGCCGTGAATGTCCCGCTCGTGTCGTTCACCAGGAAGATGGTCGATGTCAGATCGAGCCCCATGTTGTACTCGGCGCCGAGCTTCAGATGACCGGCCTCGACGGTCTCCGCCGTCTCCATCATCGAAGTGTTCATGACTGCACACCCGGAGAGCATCGCGAGTGTCAACGCGCCCAGGACGATTCCAAGAGATCGTGCCATGCCATTCTCCCTTCAAGTTCTGCGCTTTGTCGCATCCCCGCCGTTCTCGCCCTCTCCCGGTCTGCCGCGATATCCCCTCGTTCCCTGCTTCCGCGCGGTCTCTTCATCCACATCGTCCTGCCACCCTGAGCGCGCGTTCTCGCGGGAGTCGAATCGGAAGATGTATGGCTTGATATCCAGAAGCGGGGTGCCATCCAGGACATCCACGTCCTCGACGTAGAGGATGTTCCCCTCGATGCGGATGAGTCTGACGAGACTCATGCCGATCGGATTCGGTCGCCGGGGCGACCGCGTCGCGAAGACGCCTCTGTGGCGATCCTGCATGAATGGGATCACCTTGAGACTCGGCGGTCCAGCCTTGTGGAGATGATAAACAAGATAAATGTGTGAGAATGCGGAGAGATCCGTCAAGCCCTCGGCGTACTCTGGGAGAAGTTCGACGCGCCCCTCGATGCCCTCGGCATAAGCGGGCTGAACGGGCGTGTCCTGGGCCCGTTTGTGTGGTGTCCTGATGGTGCCGATCGGTGTGAATGAGACCACGCCCACGCGCCACCCCTCGGGGATCCGGGCTCAGAGTACCAGTTTCACATCATGGTGGCGACGGAGAGCATCAAACACATCCGTGCGATCATCGGCACTCACGACGATGAGGGTCAGTTTGAGGCTCACGTACTTCCCCGTCGCGCTCTCATTCGAGCGCTCCACCGAGTGCTTCCTCTCCTGGACAATCTCGGCGATGGCGCGGCGGACAATCTGCTCGTCGCGTCCAACGACGCGGTACGACCAACTACATGGGTACGAGAGTTCGATCTCGTGCTTGCTCAAGTCGATCATGATGTGCTCGCTCCGCCTACTCCGCCAGATTGTGCAGGAAGTGCACGAGCGCCATCGTCCCCTTCTCCCATGTCGGGAGGTGCAGTTTCTCGTTCGGCCCGTGGATGTGGTCACCAGGCAGAGAGAAGCCCGTCAGAAGCGAGTGCGCCCCGAGGATCTCCTTGATCTGCCCCACGGCTCCAATGCTGCCGCCGCTCGGGTAGTAGGCCGGGTGGACACCCCAGACCGTCTCGAAGGCCTTGAGGAGAGCTGTCACACCGGGCGCATCCCGCTCCGTCAATGTGGCAGGAAAGCCGCTCCATTCGAGAATCTCCCACCCCACTGTCGGAGGAGCCTGTGCCTCGAGATAGCTCACGAGCTGCTTCTTGACCTCGTCAGGGTCCTGAAACGGTGCGAGACGGACAGTCACGAGCGCCCGCGCGTCGACTGGAATGGCTGCCTTGGGACTGCCCGCATCGATCTGAATGACATCGAGCGCCGGCCGCACACCCTGCCGCTCAAGCGGCGTGAACCCGGGCTCTCCCCACAGCCTTGAGACCCCGGACTGCTCGATGAAGCTCGCCTCGTCAAGCGGCAACGTGGCCATCTCCTCATGCTCCTCGGGTGTCATCTCACGCACGCTGTCGTAGAAGCCGGGCCACGTGACGCGACCGTCCTTGTCATGCATGTCGGCAATGAGCTCACAGAGCGCATGGAGCGGGTTGTGGATCACGCCGCCATACCCTCCCGAGTGAAGATCGCTCGTAGGCCCTGTAACACGGAGAATGAACCGACACATCCCCCTGAGACCGTAGACGAGTGTTGGAGTCTCGGGTCCGAGCATCCCCGCGTCGGTGTTCAATACGAGGTTGCAGGCGAACTCACCTCGGTGGTCCCTGAGGCACTGCCCCAGGCTGGGAGAGCCGACCTCCTCCTCACCCTCGAAGAGGAACTTCACACTGACTGGCAGTGTCCCCGTGGTGCGAATGGCCTCGACCGCGGCGATCATCGCCATTATCTGTCCCTTGTCGTCCGATGAGCCACGCGCGAACAGGTTGTAGCCGTGGATGACAGGCTCGAAGGGAGCTGTGTCCCAGGATTCCAGTGGCTCGGGGGACTGAACGTCGTAGTGCCCGTAGAGAAGAACCGTGGGAGCGGACGGGTCCGGACAGAGAATCTCCCCGAAGACGACAGGATGTCCGTCTGTCTCGAAGATATCCACACGGTCGGGCTTGAGCATCTTGAGCCTGTCGACGAGCCACTCGGCCGCCCTCCGAATCTCCCCCTTCGAATCCGGATCATCCGATACGGACGCGATGGTCAGGAAGTCCCTGAGCTGCCCGAGAACCTCATCGCGGTTCTCCCTCGTGTGTTGAAGCGCATCCTTCAGGTGCGGTGACATAGGACTACTCCCGGACTAACGCCCGCGTTCAGATTCCCGTGCTACTCGGACTCATCGAAGAGGAGATCTCCCTCCGCGTATACACGAACAGGGTAGCACGCCAGGTCGAACGGGTCACCACTCCAACAGGAGAAAGACGCCCACTTACCCTTCTCAAGCGTGCCCAGAATGCCCGTCACACCGAGGATCTCGGCGTTCTTCCTGGTGATGAGCTCGATCGCGTCCTGCTTGCTGTAGCCGGAGCGCACGAACCAGCGTGTCTGAAGCAGAAGCGTCCGCGCAGGCGTCACGGGGTGGTCGGTCATGAACCCGCACTTGACGCCGGACTCGATCAGGTACTTGATGTGGCGCCACGATTCGTGCTTGAGCTCGACCTTGTACGCAAGCGAATCGATCGGTCCGTAGACCACGGGGATCTTCCGCTTCTTGAGCTCATCGTATATCTCAGGCTGGTGGACATCACCCGCATGCTCGACCGTCACCTTGAGGCCAAACTCGTCAACGACGCGGAGAAGAGATGCAATGTCGTCAATCTTGTGCACGTGGACCCTGAGTCGCTCCTTGCCGGCGAGCACATCCTTCAGCACGGCTTCTTCCGCCGTAAATGTGATCTCGTCCTTCTTCTTCCCCTTGGCCTTCTTCTGCTTCGCGACCTTCTGACCAACGCCGTCGAGCTTTGCCCTGAGGATGGCGAGGGCTCCCATTCTCGTGCTCGGACGCTTGCCCTTCCACGCGACGGTGGACATGGGGTTGTATCCGAACGCCGCTTTGACGCCGGCACGCGAGATGAGAGCATCGCTCGTGTTCTTCGCGTAGTTCCTTATGAAGGCCGAGAAGCCACCCATGATGTTCCCACTTCCCGGGAGAACACACGAGTAGAGGACTCCCTGCTCAATCGCGTCACGCAGTGCCGCGTCGTCCATCTGCACGGAGTCGAGTGCGTCGGGAAGAGTCATGAGCGAATCCATCTGTTCGTTCGCCTCGGCCTCCAGCCCCGGCTCCCCGGAGCGCACCATTCCGATGTGGCTGTGCGCGTCTATGAGCGCCGGGATGATGACCGGGAATCTCCCGAGGAGCTTCCCTTTCTTCACCTTGGACACACCGAGGATCTTCCTGCCATCGAAGATGAGGTACGCATTCTCCACGATCTTCTTGCCGGTGTAGATGGCCTTGCCGTGAACGCAGCTCTGCATCGCCTTCTTCCCTCCCCTGGCTGTGCTACCTAACCGGTCTGCCCCGGAGCGAGTCTCTCGATTCTCTGGATCTCTCCGCGGATGCCGAGCGTCTGAACCTCGACGGGGACATCCGGTGCTGCTTCGTTTCTGGCTGCCGTGACGAGCTTGCCGAGCCCACCGCAGCATGGAACCTCCATGCGGACGACGGTGATGGTACGAGGACGCGCCTCCGCAAACATCGCCTTGAGCTTCTCGTAGTAGTACTGCGAGTCGTCCAGCTTCGGACAACCTACGACGACCGACCGGCCGGCAAGGAAGCTGTTGTGAAAGTCAGGAACGGCGAACGGCACGCAGTCGGCACAAACCAGGAGATCAGAGTCCTTTACGAACGGTGCGTTCGGCGGAACAAGCATGAGCTGCACGGGCCAGTGTCCGAGCTGGGACGGCTGTCCGGAGCTTGCTCTGGAAGCCGCGGCGGGCGCCGGGGCAGCCAGGTCCTTCAGGGCCGCGCTCGGGCAGGAGCAGGCCGCGTGATCGTGATCCCCGTGGCCCGCGTGACCCGCATGGCCCCCGTGACCCTTGTGGTCTTCGTGATCCTCGTGGTGGGCGGCCATGTAGGCTTTCACCGCTTCCTCATCGTAGGCGGCTGCCTCCCGCTCGACGATCGAGATCGCATCCTGCGGACAGGGACCGATGCAGTCACCAAGCCCGTCACAGTAGCTCTCGCTGACGAGCTTCGCCTTCCCATCGATCATCTGAATTGCGCCTTCGTGACAGGCTTCGGCACATATCCCACAGCCGTCGCACTTCTCTTCGTCGATCACTATGATTTTTCTGACTGCCATTCTGCTTCTCCGTCCTGTGCCTTGGTCATGTGTGCGTTCCCCAACTACACAAGAATAGCCCCTTCAGGCCGCTGTGCAAGTCCTTATCGAGCCTGCTCCGTCGGGGTTCTGCGACGGGCCGCCGACTGCTGTGTGATGAGCCCGACAACGATGAGGACAAGCCCGGGAATCGTCGACCGGCGAATCTCCTCGCCCACGAATACGCGGATGAATACGAGCGATATGAACGGTGAAAGAAAGACCAGATTCCCCACCCGGGCGACACTATCGGTGAGTTTCAAGGCCACGAGCCACAGCACGAAGGCGAAGCCCATCTCGACGGCGCCCACGTATGCCGCCCCAAGGAGACCCGCCGCATGCTCGACTCGGAGGCTCGAGAAGACGGCGCAGTAGATGAGAACAAACGGAAGCCCGAACGCGAAGTTCGTGAAGAGGGCAACGACGGGATCTCGACCATCTCGCCTGTTGTAGATCCAGTAGAGCGCCCAGATGAGCGTGCTCCCGAGCGCGAGAGCCACGCCCGCCGGGTTCATGCCACCCACGCCGGAAGATCCACCTCCGGTCGAAATGACGACGACACCCGCATAGCAGATGAACCCCGCGAGGATGTCCGTCGCGGCGAGACGCTGCTTCAGGAGCGGAATAGACAGAAACGCGAGTGTCAGCGCCCAGGTGTAGTTCAGAGGCTGCGCGACCTGTGCGGGGAGAAGCTCGTACGCCTTGAAGAGCACGAGGTAGTAGACGAACGGGTTCAGAATGCCGAGCGCGAGTGAACGGGCGTACTCACTCCGCGACGCCCGGAACACATCCCCGAAGCGCCCACGCGCGACGAGGATGAGTCCGAGTATAAGAAGAGAGGTGGTGGCGGCGTAAAGCAGGAGCTGAGCGTAGTCCAGATAGCGGAGTGTCAACTTGAAGGCCGAAGCCACGGTCGACCAGAGAAGCACCGTAGTCAACCCAGCGGCATATGCTTTGGTCTCACGCCGCAAGAGCCCCCCTGCGTGGAATGCTCACCCGCCCTACTTGATGAACCTGAACGCGAACGGATAGCGGTAGTGCTCGCCCTCTTTCGCCTTGAGCGCTGCGATGACGGTGAACACAATGTCGCCGATCGCGATCACCGGCAAAAGAACGAACCCGATGAAGATGAAGCAGAGGAATGCCGAGACGATGAGGGCCATCAGCATCGTGATCTGAAAGTTGACCGCTTCCTTGCCCTGTTCATCGATGAACGGATGATCGTCCTTCTTGATGAGCCATGTGATCAGTGGACCGAGCACGAATCCGATGCCCTGAACGATGACACCGGAGAGCGCCATGAGATGGCAGGCCATCGCCCACGTGCGCGCCTGTTCGGGAATGCCCCCTCCAGACGTGCTTG
Organism: uncultured bacterium; assembly: GCA_964521425.1. Taxonomy (GTDB): domain Bacteria; phylum Joyebacterota; class Joyebacteria; order Joyebacterales; family Joyebacteraceae; genus Joyebacterum. The sequence continues at coordinate 118,182 of CAZFRO010000004.1, read as the reverse complement.
CCGGCTCGCCGGCTGGCTGCTCGATCTGCGGCTCTGCCGGCTTCTCCTGCTCCTGTCCCTGAATCTCGTTTTCCATGCTGCCCCTCCTACCTCAGGTGCGCTACCGATTCCCGCCTGCAGTCTAGCAGCCGGGGGACGATGTGGCAAGTATACCGACGTAACCTGCCGCCTATTCAGGCATCACAACTTGGTGAACACACGTTCAGATGCTATGATGGGGGCCATTGGTGGTTCCCTTTCCCCTGATGCTGCGCCCCTCATATGGAGAAGTAACTATGAGAATGCTCAGGGCACTGTCTATTCCCATGCTATCCGTCTTCACGCTATCCGTGTTCATCCTGGTCTCTGCGGGCGCTGCCCGTGCGGATGTCGTGGCTCACGTCATTGATGATGAGGCCGATCTTCTCACAGGTGCGGCCGCCGACGGTCAACTCGGCGACCTCCTCATATCGAACAGCGTGATCGCGGTCATTATCAGCGGACAGACCCACACGGTGGGAGCGAGCGAGTCCGGCGGCAACATCATCGATGCCGCCCCGGAAGCGACACTGTTGGATGAGTTCGAGTATCACCTCACGCTCCTGGTCGACTATCCTCGGCAGGCGGTCTATGACTCGGTCGTCGTAGAGAACGATGGATCGATGGGTACGGCGGTGATACGAGCAGTGGGATGGGACTCGGACGACGGCGACCTCAGGGTCGTCACGCGCTACTCCTTGAGCGAGTCACTGCGCTACCTGAGCATCGAGACATCGATCGAGAACCTGGGAGGACCTGTACACGGCTACGAGGCCGGAGACGTGCTCGAATGGGGAAACACGCTGCACTTCGTCCCCGGCTATGGCACGGATGTCTCGGGCACCACAACGCTGACCGAGTGGACGGCCGGGAAGGGCGGTAGCACGTGCTACGCATACGCCAAGACGGCAGGGTCGTTCAACGTCTCGCACGGTGGTTCGTGGTCGGATCCGATTGTGTTCGCGTCGGACATCGCGGCCGGTGAGACCGTCACATTCACTCGCTACATGACCGTGGGGCAGCCTGATCTTGCAGCCGTCTCGGACGCCGTGCACGAAATCAGAGGGCTCAGTACCGGGCTCCTCGAGGTGTCTCTCCTGGACGACGAGACCAGTCTCGGTATCGAGGATGCGCTGATCCCGCTCGCGGTGAACGGCGTAGCACCCTATACCGAGGTCATCTCAGGGCCGGGCGGATTCTCTGATCTGACATTGCCACAGGCGAACTTCATGCTTGAAGCCTCGCCTCCCGGCTACTTCCCCGGCGAGGACTACGTATTCGTGATCGCCGGAGTGACGACTGATTTCGAACTCCGCCTCCTTCCTACTCCAACGTCCGAGGGACGAGGCGACACGCTCACCGTTGTCATGCGCCCGATCATGTCGGTTCCGGCCATCACGACGGCGGGTTCGAGCTTTCCGATCGAGGCGATCGCTCCGATACCGACCACGAGCTGGTCGGCCTATCTGACACACGGATCGAATGAGTATGCGCTTAGTGTCTGGAACGAGAACTACAGCTACGGGTACGAGCGCTGGTTCATGAACGCGTCAGTGCCTCCAGATGTACCAGCCGAGGTGTACGACCTTGTCGTCGAGGCATCGGGCGGAATCTCAGACACGATCGCACACGCGGTGGCCGTGAAGCCGGCGATAGAAAACGACTTCTACTTCATCCACGTCACCGATACGCACCTCCCGACCCACATGTACCACTACCAAGAGGGCGCGGATTCGGATTCAACTGAGATGGACGACTACAGAGCCGTCATTGACGACGTGAACATCATCAATCCCGCCTTCGTGATTCACACGGGAGACCTTGTGAACGAGGGGGAACTCGAGGATTACCTGGACTGGCGTTCCTTCTCAAAGGCACATCGCATCTCCCGCGAGCTTGACGTCCCGGTATTCATCGTAGGCGGCAATCACGACCTCGGCGGCTGGGACAGCACGCCTCCACCGGACGGCACCGCCAGGCGCGACTGGTGGAGCTTCTTCGGTTGGCGCTATCTGGCCGACCCACCGCCCGACGAGTACATCTTCACGCAGAACTACTCGTTCGACTATGGCCAGGCTCATTTCATGGGGATGGAGGCGTACAACAACTACGACAGCTGGCGCTATTGGATCTACAGCTCGGACAGCTTCACTGACCGCCAGATGAACTGGTTGTACGATGACCTCGCAGCCACCGACCCCAGTGCGGCCAAGATCATGTTCTACCACTACGATTTCTGGTGGCAGATCGATCTCGAGGCCTTGGGCGTCGACTGCGCCGTCTGGGGCCACATCCACTCATCTTCGGGATCGATAACCCAGCACCCGTACGATCTGTCGTGTAGGGCAGTCTGTGACGGTAATCGCGAATTCCGACTCGTGCGAGTCTCGGGCAACACGGTCATCCCATCCGAATCAATTGCCGCGGGAAGTAACGGCGAGGAGCTTGAGCTCACATACTACCCGGAGAACGACGGTACTGCGGCGATTATGGGAGCCGTCATTGTGAACGACTACGCGGAGTCGTTCGAGCACGCGAGAATCAAGTTCCACGTGCCTGCTGATTCAAGGCCATACGCCGTTGACAACGGAACGCTGACCCAGACGATCGTGGATGGCGACGTGGCCACGTGTTACGTCGACATCCCGCTCTCCGGGAACAGCACTGAGTATGTCAATATCGCGCCGACGACGGACATCCCCGACACGACCGAGATATCGGCGCTCGCGCTTGCTCGACCCTACCCGAATCCTGCCCGCACTCGCTCTTCGCTTTCGTTTGTGATACCCTCCGCGTCAGTGGTGAGACTCGGGATCTATGATCTGACCGGGCGGAAGGTCCGCACTCTCCTCGATGAGGTGGTTGAGCCGGGACCGCGCGATATGATCTGGGATCTTGAGAACAGCGCCCACCGCCGCGTGGCGGCCGGAGTGTACTTCTGTCGTCTCGAGGCAGCGGGCGAGTCCATCACACGAAGGCTGGTTGTTCTGAAATAGGAGCGGCGGCGCATTGGCGGCCCGGCGCTCCCCTTGCGAGGAGACGCTTATGCCGGCATCGACCGTCTTCTGGTTCTTCTTCCCACCTGCAGTCCTGATCGCAGTCGCGATCATCTACTTCATCGCCCCGAAAAGGAGAAGCTAGCTATGGACCCGGTCCTGGTCGGCTTCATCGGATACCTCGTCGTCGTCGTGGTCGTGGGCTTCATTACGTTTCGCTACACGAAGACGCTCGCGGACTTCCTGCTGGCAGGTCGTAGGCTCGGAGCGTGGGTCGTCGCTCTTAGCGAACGAGCCAGTGGCGAGAGCGCGTGGCTCCTGATCGGTCTTCCCGGCCTCGCTCTGGTCTCGGGATTCTCCGCCGTCTGGTCGGCGATCGGATGCGCGGTCGGCATCCTGGCCTCGTGGACGCTGGTGGCAAGAAGACTCAGAATCCAGACCGAGCGCCTGGGCGCCCTGACACTCCCCGACTATTTCGAGGCCAGATTTCAGGACAGCTCGCACACGCTTCGCATTGTCTCGATGGCCGTCATCGTCTTCTTCTTTACGTTCTATGTCTCGGCCCAGTTTCTGGCGGCCGGCAAGGTGCTTCACGCGACCTTTGGCCTCGAACCGATCCACGGCATGATAATCGGGGCCGTGGTTATCCTCTTCTATACGATGATGGGCGGATTCCTCGCGGTGGCCTGGACCGATCTGGTGCAGGGCATCCTGATGGCCGGAGCCATGATCGTTCTCCCCGTGGCAGCCTTCATCATGCTCGGGGGTATCGGCGGGGTGGCCGAGAGGATCGGTGCGATCGATCCCAACCTCCTCCTCATGACCGGAGGGAAGACGGGGCACCCGCTGGTGATGGGCCTTATCATAGGTAGCCTCGGCATCGGGCTTGGCTACGTCGGGCAGCCGCATCTGCTCACCCGATTTATGGCCATCCGCAAGGCGGACGATCTTCGCAAGGGCACGCTGATCGCGATGAGCTGGGTTGTCATCGCATTCTGGGGCGCCATCCTGGTCGGTATCGCCGGGCTCGCGAAATTCGGCGTGGACGGGCTGGCCGATATTGAGCACGTGATGCCGGAGATGGCACTCTGGGCGCTTCCTCTTGGCGTTGCCGGCGTCGTCATCTCGGCGGCCATTGCCGCGATGATGTCGACCGCCGACTCTCAGCTCCTCGTGGCCACGTCCGCCCTCTCAGAGGACATCTACCACCAGCTCGTCAACCGGAAGGCCTCGCAGAAACTCCTGGTCGCTCTGAGCCGTATCGGAACGGTCGTAATCGGCGTCATCGCGTTTGTGCTCGCGATGCGTGCATCCGAGAGAGTCTACTGGTTCGTCCTATACGCCTGGGCCGGACTCGGCGCCGCATTCGGGCCCGGGATGGTCCTGTCGCTCTGGTGGAAGAGAACTACGAAGTGGGGAGTCCTGGGCGGAATGATCGTCGGTTCGGTGGTCGCCGTCGTGTGGCACAACGTCCCGGTGCTCAAGGGGTTCGTGTACGAGCTCGTTCCTGCCTTCATACTGGCTCTCGTGACTGTCGTGGTGGTCAGTCTCATGACCGAACCACCACCCGACGTCGTCCTTGATGACTGAGAGGAAGCAGATGAGAATGCTCATCCTGGGCGGCGGCCTGATGGGAAGAGCGGCCGCCTACGACATGGTCAGGCAGAGTGATGTTGAGAAGGTTGTCGTCGCCGATGTCGACCGCGCCGTGGCGGAGGATGCCGCTCGCTTCGCAGACTCAGAGAAGGCCGTTCCCCTCCTTCTGGACGTCACCAATCATGCCGCAGTTCTCGATGCCATGGAGGGTACCGACGCCGTCTTGAGTGCGGTGAGCTACATGTTCAATCTGGAGCTGGCTCAGCTCGCTGTCGCGGCGGGCGTCCACTTCTGCGATCTGGGCGGGAACAACACCGTCGTCGAGGGCGAACTGGCTCTCGACCACGAGGCCAAGGAGAAGGGTGTCTCGCTCATACCAGACTGCGGACTCGCACCGGGCATGGTGAGCCTCCTCGCGATGGCGGGCATAAACCAGCTCGACACGACGGACAAGGTGCGCCTTCGGGTCGGCGGCCTGCCCGTCCACCCGAAGCCACCGCTCGAATACATGATCGTGTTCTCGGTGCACGGACTCATCAACGAGTACATCGAGCCATGCCTCGCCATTCGCGACGGGAAGATCGTGACCGCAGAGCCTCTGACTGAGGTGGAGGAGATTGAGTTCCCCGAGCAGCTGGGTGTCCTCGAAGCATTCCATACGTCCGGCGGATCCTCGACGCTGCCGACGACGCTTCTGGGGAAGGTCCGGGACCTCGACTACAAGACCATCAGGTACCCGGGACACATGGCGAAGATGAAGACCATGCTTGAGGTCGGCCTCGCGAGTAGCGTACCGGTCACGGTGGGCGAAGTCTCTGTGGCGCCCCGCGATTGTCTGGAGGCCTGTCTCGAGAGAAGCCTCTCGGACACTGACGATGACCTCGTGGTCCTCAGAGTCACCGTTGAGGGGACGAAGGACGGGGATCACGCCGTTGCCGTTTACGAGATGATAGACTACGCCGACACCGAAACAGGGCTTTCGGCCATGATGCGGGGGACGTCGTTCCCCGCGTCGATCATCACCCTCATGATGGCACGCGGGCAGACGCCCGCCGGAGCGATCCGGCAGGAGTTGGCTGTCGACGCCGAGGTGTTTATTGAGGAGTTCCTGAAGCGCGGCATGCCGCTCAAGGTAACGCTCGCGACGCCATAGCTCCCGGACCCCGGGTGCTATGGCGTCTCTGAGTCAGGCTTCGAGAATCGGACCCCCGGCTAGACCTTCTCCGAGACCGACTTGCCCTGCATGAAGAGCAGCAGGTAGTCGCGACTTCCCGCCTTTGAGTCGGTACCCGACATGTTGAACCCGCCGAACGGATGTACGTCGACGAGCGCTCCCGTGCACTTCCGGTTGAGATAGAGATTGCCGACGTGGAACTCTCTTCTCGCGCGGTCGAGCTTCTCTCTGTTCGCCGAGTAGACGGCCCCGGTGAGACCGTACTCCGTGTCGTTCGCGATCCTCAAGGCGTCGTCGTAGTCCTGAGCCTTGATGACTGCGCAGACCGGACCGAAGATCTCCTCCTGCCCGATCGTGTCGCGCGACTTGACGTCGGCGATGACCGTGGGCTCGATGAAGAAGCCGTCGCCCGCGTCAGAAGCAGGTTTCCCACCACACATCAGGCGTCCGCCTTCCTTCTGAGCGACCTCGACGTACTTGAGGATGGACTCCATCGCCTTCGCGTTGATGACGGGCCCCATGAAGTTGGAGAAGTCCGTGACCGGACCGACTGTTATTCGTCGGGTCTCGGCGACGAGCTTCTCAAGGAACTCGTCGTAGACGGTGGCATCCACGATGGCCCGCGAACAGGCCGAGCACTTCTGGCCCTGGAAGCCGAACGACGCCATGGCCGTGCCCTTGGCCGCCGCATCAACGTCAGCCTCGGAATCGACGATGATGGCATCCTTGCCACCCATCTCGGCGACTATGCGCTTGATCCAGATCTGTCCCGGAACCGTCTTCGCCGCGAGTTCGACGATATGCAGACCAACCTCGCGGGAACCGGTAAAGGAGATGAACCTCGTCCGCTGGTGACCGACGAGTGTGTCGCCGACCGCTCCTCCCCGACCCGTGAAGAAGTTCACGACGCCGGCCGGGAGCTTCACCTCTTCGAGGACCTCCATGAACATGTAGCCCAAGAGTGGCGAATCGCTCGACGGCTTGAGCACGACGGTGTTACCGGATACGAACGCAGCCGTTGTCATTCCGACGAGGATGGCCAGGGGGAAGTTCCACGGTGGAATGACGACTCCGACTCCAAGAGGAATGTAGAAGTAGGAGTTCTGTTCTCCGGGGAACGGCGTCAGCCCCTGGTTCTTGCCGTAGCGAATCGCCTCGCGCGCGTAGAACTCCAGGAAGTCCAGCGCCTCGCAGAAATCTCCATCGGCCTCGATCCAGTTCTTGCCTTCCTCGAGCACCATGGCAGCGACGAACTCCAACCTGCGCCGTCTCAACACCTCAGCAGCTCTGAAGACGTACTCCGCGCGCTCCTCCGGCAGCTTTCTGCTCCACTGCTCGAACGCGTAGTCGGCGGCCTTGATCGCCTTGTCAGCAAGTTCGGGTGTGCCCTTCTGGAAGCGGCCGACCACGACATTCTTGTCGGCGGGGTTCAGGGAATCGAAGGTGCCGTCGCCCTTCACGTGCTCGCCACCGATGATGAGATCGTATTCCTTTCCTGCCTCCGCCTCGAGCTTAGCTATCGCCGCCGTCATCTGCTTCTTGAGGGAATCGTCCTCGAATGTGTAGACGGGCTCGTTCCTGAACTCCGCTCTCATGGTTCGCTCCTTGAGGGTAGTGTCCTGTGATTGGTGTGATTCAAGGTCTAGAGTCAGCCTGTGATGGTACACCAGCCGAGGGGGTGTTTCAAGGGCAAGTCAGGCTGTGTGGGCGCCTGAGGGGTGAAGGGCGTGGTCCCTGGCAGAGCGGGCAGGACCGGCTCTTAAGCCAGCCCTGCCCGGTTCTTCTTGAGCCTCCATACGTGGCAGTACTACTTAAGAAGCACGAGCTTCTGCCGTCTCGATTCGGCGACGGCACCTGGGCCGCGCTCGGCGGCACCGCTAGCATCGCCGACTGTCGTCATCCTGATGAAGTAGACGCCGCTCGCAGCGCGGGTGTCCGCGTCGGTCGTGCCGTCCCAGACGACCTCGAACTCGCCAGCGTCATGAGAGGTATCCGCGAGTGTGCGGACAGCACGACCGGCGAGGTCGTAGACGCGGATCGTCACGCGCCCCGACGAGGCGACGCTGTACGCAACAGTCGTCGCCGGATTGAACGGATTCGGACTCGGAGCGAGGAGGCGCGTCACAAGAACCGGCTCGTCAGGCACGTGCGTCCAGAACGGCACGCCAAGGCGGAAGCGGTCGAGCATAAACCCGACGCCGTGGCAGCCGAGCGAGTCCTCCGGATCGTGATTGCGCGCTCTGAACTGCACCTTGAGCCAGTCAGGACCGGCGAAACCGCTCAAATCCTCCTGAATGAGATAGGCGAACGGGCCGCCGTAGTGTGGAGTCGGCGGCTCCCAGAGCCAGAAGTCGATACACTCGGGCACGTCTCCGCAGGCGCGGTACACACGGAGGACATCGTTGGCACAGAGCGGCATGTCCATCCACCCGGACCACTCGCCGACGAGGTTGAGGGCTTCTGCGATATCGATCGCGGGCGACTGCAGCTGCGAGTACTGCCCGTCGACCATCACCCCACTCCCCTCGTCATAAGCGACCATCATCCAGCGCGGGTCGCCCATCGCGGTCTCAAGCGAGCGAAAGAACGCGACGCCGGTCTGACCTGCTGCCGGGATGTCCGGGTGCTGCCATCCGTTGTCGCCGGGTGACTCGCAATCGTCGAGCCAGGCGGTAACGTCGTTCACCTTCCACTCGATGTTGTCGAGCTGCCACGCACCGTCTGTCACGGAGTACCAGGGCGGATTCGCATACTCGTCCTCTGCAGAGTACGCGACATCGGACTCAAATCGGAATCGCAACCGCATGTCGCTTCCGGCGTAGGTCGACAGGTCCAGCTCCGGATGCCCGAAGTACTCGTCATCCCAGTCCTGAGGTGTCCCGGGCTTGCCGGCGAAGCCGGGGTTGGTATAGGAGGCGAGAATGTCCCAGGTGAGTCCTCCGCTATCGGAGATCTCAACGTACCCGTAGTCGTAGTCCAGCTCTATCGCGAATCGTTGGTCCCACTCGAGCGTCACCTCGTCGCCGGGCTCGCTCCAAGCCGAGAGCGGGAAGTCGCGCCACATCAGTTGATGCCAGTTGTTGCCGTACCCGCGCGGCTGACGCCAGCACGGATTCACGGTCCCACACCACCAGGTCGAATCACCCAGATGCTCGAATCCATTGATGCGGATCGTGTCCTTGTGCCAGTAGTTCTCGTAACCAAGCGTGCCGGAGATATCCTCCGACACCCAGCCAGCGTTGTCGCCCAATAGGTCCTCGAAGTCGGCATCGAAGATCCAAAGGGTCTCGGAACGGGCCTCGACTGCACATGCCGGTGAGACTGCGAGGGGGATGAGTAGTGCGAGGAGTCCGGCCATTATCCATGGCGTGCGCATGGTGGCTTCCTTTCCGGGGCGGGTCCTTCCGTTTGTTCTCCCGACCGGTCCTTCCCTCGACCAGTCTACTTTTCCAGCGCGGTCATAATACCACCCCTGGCACATCCCGTCAAGAGCATAATGAATGGGGCACAGTAACGCACAGGTGCATCCCCGCGGATAGAGCAGGGCGGGGCATAATGCACTCAAGGACTCCCATCAAGCAGGCGTGTTTCCGCTCGCTGTCCAGCGCTCTCCGTCGTAGAATGGCGGCCATAGCTCCTCATGCGAACGTCCGCGGCCCGGCCGCACCAGTACCCCACAGGAGGCATCATGCGCATCCTCGTCACCGGCGGAGCAGGCTTCATCGGCAGCAACTTCATCCGCATGTATCTGGCGCGCCACCCCGACTCCGAGATCCTGAACCTCGACAAGCTGACGTACGCGGGCAACCTCAAGAACCTGGGCGAGATCGAGACTGACGCACGCTACTCCTTCGTCAAGGGGGACATCTGTGATGCCGGCGTGGTCGATGATGTGATGAAGCATGTGGACGCTGTCGTGAACTTCGCCGCCGAGACGCACGTGGATCGCTCGATCGGCGATCCGGATGCCTTCCTCAAGACGAACGTGCTCGGAGTCCACATTCTGCTGGAAGCTGCCAGGAAGCACGGTGTCGGTCGCTTCATCCAGATAAGCACCGACGAGGTCTATGGCCCCACCGCCGACAAGCCGTTCAACGAAGGTGATGTCCTGACACCCAGGAACCCATACTCGGCGAGCAAAGCGGGCGGCGAACTCCTTGCGCGGTCGTACTTCATCACATACGGCTTCCCCGTCATCATCTCGCGCGGAGCCAACAACATCGGACCGAACCAGTACCCGGAGAAAGTCATCCCGCTCTTCGTGACGAACGCCATCGAGGACAAGCCCCTCCCCCTCTACGGAGACGGGAACCAGGAGCGCGACTACATGCACGTCCTCGACCATTGCTCCGGAGTGGAGACCCTGCTCGAGAAGGGCGAACCCGGGGAGATATACAACATCGGCGCCGGCAACCACATGCGGAATATCGAGATGGCCAGGCTCATCCTCAGTGAACTCAGGAAGCCCGAGAGCCTCATCACCCACGTCAGGGACCGCGAGGGGCACGATATCCGGTACGCCATCGACTCATCGAAGATGAGGGCGCTCGGCTGGGCGCCCGAGTTCGGAACCAAGCCAGCCATCCTCGACACCGTCCACTGGTACGCGGCCAACCGCGACTGGTGGGAACCGATCAAGTCAGGTGAGTTCCGCGAGTTCTACGAGCGCCAGTATCGCTCCCGCCTGAAGGAAGCCGGGGCCTAGCAAGCATCCGCCCCGAGAGAGCCGAGCCCCGATTCTCACGTCACTCGCGAAACACCTTGAAGATCCAGGCTCGCGACCATATCATGTCGGCGAAGCTCGCTTCGGGTTTCGCCGACCTCTCTTCGTAGGGTTGGCACACGACACAATCGGGACATAACAGGACTGAGACGGGGAACCGCCCTGGCGCGGAAGGAGACTACCGAGATGACGAGAGATGATGTGCTCGCCAAGGTTGAGGAGCGTAAGATCGGTTTCGTACGCCTGCTCTTCGCCGATATCGCCGGCTTCCCCAAGTGCGTGTCGATACCAAGCCGCGAACTCAAAGAGGCACTCGAGAACGGCAAGGGATTCGACGGTTCGTCGATCGAGGGGTTCACGCGAATCCACGAGAGCGACATGATCGCAATGCCCGACCCTTCGACGTTCAAGATGGTCCCGTGGGATGGCGAGGACGAGGAGGCGATACTCTTCTGCGACATCCTGGTTCCGGATGGCAGCCCCTATCCGGGCGACCCACGATTCGTGCTCAAGCGCGTCCTCGAGAGAGTCAGAGATCGCAACTGGACGTTCAACATCGGGACGGAGATCGAGTACTTCTACTTCAGAAGCTCGGAGTACCCGGAGGTTCTGGATCACGCCGGATACTTCGACCTCACGCCGCCGGACCTCGGTGAGGAGCTTCGGAAGAAGACGATGATGACGCTTCACTCGCTCGGAATTCCGGTCGAGTATTCGCACCACGAAGTGGCGCCGAGCCAGCATGAGATCGATCTCAAGTACAAGGGCGCCCTTGAGATGGCCGACGACACGATGCTCTGCAAGCTGGTCGTCAAGGAGGTCGCGCGAAAGGAAGGCGTCTACGCCACATTCATGCCGAAGCCGATGTTCGGCGAGAACGGAAGCGGGATGCACACCCACCAGTCGATCTTCGACGGTGACAAGAACCTATTCTACGACGAGAACAACCCGCAGCACCTGTCGTCCATGGCAAGGGCCTACGTCGAGGGAATCCTCAGGCACGCGAGAGAGATCGCGATCGTCACGAACCAGTGGGTGAATTCGTACAAGCGTCTTGTGCCCGGATACGAAGCGCCCGTCTATATCTCGTGGGCGCAGCGCAATCGCTCCACGCTCGTCCGTGTTCCCCAGTACAGACCGGGCCACGAACTCTCGACGAGGATCGAGCTCAGATGCCCCGACTCGGCCTGCAATCCATACCTGGCCTTCGCGGCCATGCTCACTGCGGGTCTTGAGGGAATCGAGAAGAACTACGAACTGAGAGAAGCCACTGAGGCCAACATCTACACGATGAGTGCAGATGAGCGAAAAGAACGGGGCATCAGCATGCTCCCGGGCAGCCTCGGGGAAGCGGTAGGAGCAGCCCGGAAGAGCGACATCCTCCGTGAGACTCTCGGGGATGAGACGTTCGAGAAGCTCCTAAGGAACAAGACGGCGCTCTGGGATGACTACAGGAGCATCGTCACAGCGTACGAGATGGAGAAGGACCTGCCGGTGCTGTAGCGCTCAAGGTGGACGGTTCCAGCCACATCGTTGGGCCACCTCCGCCTTGCACATGGGCGAGGAAGAACACATTGTGCCGTGGCCAGCACCCCACGGCATAGGATCCAATGCTCCTTTACTTCCCTCACGAGAGCCTATAGACTCTTGTGGCCAATACCCTTTTCCAAAACGTAATTCATGAAGGCTTGCGTCTTCCTTAACGATAACGGGAGACAGCATTCGGCAGAGTCCGCCCGATTGAGACGAGCGGGCGCCGCCAAGGAGGCCGCATGCGTGTTCTACTCTCAGGCAACGAGGCCGTAGCTCGCGGTTGCTACGAGCACGGTGTCAAGGTAGCCACGGCCTATCCGGGCACTCCATCCACGGAGATCCTGGAGAACGTCGTCAAGTACAAGGATGACGTCTACTGCCAGTGGTCCCCGAACGAGAAGGTCGCATTCGAGGTCGCGATGGGCTCCTCGTTCGGTGGTGTCAGAACGCTCGTGGCTATGAAGCACGTCGGGCTGAACGTGGCCGCAGACCCTCTCATGACGTCGACGTCAGTCGGTGGTGACGGCGGGTTTGTGATCGTTACGGCCGACGACCCCGGCATGCACTCATCGCAGAACGAGCAGGACAATCGCTACTACGCCAAGTTCGCGAAGATCCCGCTTGTCGAGCCGTCAGACTCACAGGAGATCCTGGACTTCCTCGGCACCGCCTACGAGATCTCCGAGCAGTTCGGAACACCGGTGCTCTTCCGCCTGACGACCCGCCTCTCGCACGCGAAGACGCCGGTTGACCTTGGAGAGCGCACGGAGGTGGCACAGAAGGAGTACGTCAAAGATACATCGTTCCGCGTCGTCATCCCGGCTCATGCCCGGAAGCTCCACGTCAAGGTTGAGAAGCGCCTCGAAGCGATTCGGGAGTATGCCGAGACGAGTCCTCTCAACAAGGTCATCGAGGGCGACCCGAAGGTCGGCGTCATCTCGAGCGGCATCTCGTACCAGTATGCGCACGACGCGTTCCCAGAGGCCACATTCCTCAAGCTCGGTCTCACCTACCCCTTCCCGGTCGAACTCGCGAGGAAGTTCTGCGCGCGGTTCGAGACTGTGTACGTGGTAGAGGAGAACGAGCCCTTCATGGAGGAGTTCCTGAGGTACGCGGGCATCACCAATATCGTCGGAAGAGAGAAGATCCCGGCCTGTGGAGAGCTGAACCAGCGGATAGTGCGTGACTCGATCTCCGGCGAGGACACCGCGGGAGAGAAGACACCCGTCTCGCCTCGTCCGCCGGTGCTCTGCCCGGGCTGCCCACACAGAAGCACTTTCTACGCCTTGAACCGTCTCAAGATCGGCTCGACGTCTGACATCGGATGCTACACGCTCGGCGTGATGCCTCCACTCAGCGGAATCGACACGTGCATCTGCATGGGCGCGTCGATCGGCAACTCGCTCGGCATGGAGAAGGCGATCGGCAGGGAGTTCGCGAAGAAGATGGTCGCCGTCATCGGCGACTCGACGTTCGTACACTCCGGAATGACCGGCCTGGCCGACGTGGCCTACAACAAGGGCGCCACGACGACCATCATCGTCGACAACTCGATCACGGCGATGACGGGACACCAGGACCACGCGGGAACGGGAATGACGCTCATGGGTGAGCCGACCATCAAGCTCGATTACATCAAGCTCGCCGAGAGCATGGAGATCAAGGACGCCAGACGCGTGGACGCCTTTGACATGGAGGCCGTCAATACCGCCATCAAGGAAGCGACCGGTCACGATGAGGTGTCGCTCCTCGTGATGGAGGGCCCCTGTGCCCTGCAGGTCCGGGACCAGTGGGGACCGCCGTTCATGGTCGATTCCGAGGCGTGCACAGCCTGCGGGCTCTGCCTGAGACTCGGCTGCCCGGCCATCAGCAAAGATGAGAACAGGAAGGCCACGATCAATCCGCTCTTCTGTGTCGGCGAGTTCTGTTCGATGTGTGCGCAGGTGTGCCCGGTAGATTGCATCGCAGTTCCTGACAAGTCCTGACCGACGTCACGTGGAGGAGACTCAGATGGCGAACAAGACAACAGACGTTTTCATCTGCGGCGTCGGTGGGCAGGGAATCCTCCTTGCCAGCGAGATCCTGGCGGACATGGCGCTCGCAAAGGGGCTCGACGTCAAGAAGAGCGAAGTTCACGGGATGGCACAGCGAGGCGGCTCCGTCGTAAGTCACGTCCGGTACGGCAAGGAGGTCCATTCGCCCGTTATCGCTGAGGGTGAAGCTGACATCCTTGTATCGTTCGAGAAGATGGAGGCGCTGCGCTGGATTCAGTTCGTGAAGCCCGGCGGCAAGGTCATCGTCAACTCGCAGGAGATCGTACCGAGCGGTATGGACACATATCCCCCGACCGTCGCGCGCAAGATCACGGAGCGTATCTCTGACGCCATGTTTGTGGATGCTCTCGCGCTCGCGAAGGAAGCCGGCCACTTGCGGGCGGTCAACATCGTGATGCTGGGTGCGTTCTCGATCTTCCTCGATTTCACCGAAGACGAGTGGAAGGCCGCCATCGAGGCGCGCGTTCCTAAGAAGACGATCGAGACAAACATCAAGGCGCTCGAGCTCGGCCGTGCGGCCGTCTCCGGCTAGCTGTTCGGGTGGAGGTGCTCTTGGCGGCGAAGTCCGGCAGGGCCGGTGGCACTACCGATGTGCGGGGACCATGGGACGAGATCCCTGATGATATGCGGAAGCGAGCGCTCAGAATCCTGCGCGCTCTCAAGAAGGCGTACCCTGACGCTCACGTTCCACTCAACTACTCCTCTCCCCTTGAACTCATGGTGGCGACCATCCTGTCGGCGCAGTGCACCGACAAGCGGGTCAACGAGGTCACAGCTTCCCTGTTTAAGAAGTACCGTGAGCCGTCCGACTGGGCGGCTGCCTCACAGGATGTTCTGGAGAACGAGGTACGTTCCACAGGGTTCTTCCGGAACAAGGCCAGGGCCATCAGAGAGAGCGCTGCAGACCTCATCGAGAAGCACGGCGGAGAGGTTCCGGGCTCGATAGAGGAGCTGACCGCGTTAAGGGGCATAGGAAGGAAGTCAGCAAATGTGCTCCTGGCCCATGCGTTTGACGGCCAGGGCATCATCGTCGACACACACTTCAGACGCATCTCGCGGCGACTCGGCATGACAGCGGAGATGGATCCGGTCAGGATAGAGTTTGAACTCCAGGCGATCGTCCCGAAGCGCCGCTGGTCCGACTTCTCCCTCTTCGTCAACTGGCACGGCCGTGAGACGTGCTACGCCCGGAAGCCCGACTGCAGTCGTTGTGTCATAGCCAAGGACTGCCCGGCCCGGGAATCGGCGGGAGAGATCACCTGGGTTGTGAGGAAATAGCAAAGGGGCCGGACATAGTCCGCCCCCTCCTGGTCCCTACCGTGCGCGCTGGCTAGTCTATCTCGATGGCCTCCACGGGGCAGCTCTCCGCCGCTTCTCTTGCAGCATCCTCATCACCCTCAGGCACAACATCCACCTTCGTACTCGACCTGTCTTCGTCCATTTCGAACACGCTTGGACAGATGCTGGGACAGACCCCACATCCGATACACGTGTCCCTGTCAACGCTCACCTTCACGCTGGATCTCCTTGTTCCCCCGCTCGCTTCCGCGCGGGGTCCCCGTGTGTCGATCGGTATCCTCCCGGATTGGCGCAGTCTGTGTACTCTGATGCCTCCCTGCCGCTACCGATTCACCATCTTCCCCTGTCGTGGCGCTCCTGGTGACGGCGCAGTGGCTAGAGGGGCAATCGCGCCGGATCATCGTGGCTCATCGCCGCTATTGTCTGCGCGGCAGCCATGTAGTACGATTGCTCTATTCAGGAACCCGCCGCACACGGGAACGCACCGATATCGTGGAAGGAGCGAGCATGCCTGAGCCTACATCGGACAAGGGACGTGTCGAGCACGCCCTGCAGACCGAACGGGATGGAACCAGCTTCTACGAGCACGCCTCCAAGCACACCGCACACAAGCTCGCGCGCGCCGCGTTCGAGACGCTCGCCAAGGAAGAGGTTCGTCACGTCACCATCATCGAATCTCTCGCCAAGTTCCTGGATGGCAAAGACGCAGACCTCGATCCTGATTCACCGAGTCTCAAAGACCTCGAGAACGCGATCAGCACGATCTACGGAACCGCATCCCGGGAGATGGTCGAAGGTGACCTCGATCCGGCGGAGGCATATGCGAAAGCCGTAGAGCTGGAGAAGAGAGTCGCGGCCCTCTACTACCAGTACTCACAGGAGTGCGAGACGAGTGAGGCCAAGCGGGTGTTCGATGTGCTGTATGTGGAAGAGCAGGACCACTTGAGTCTGCTTGAGGACATGCTGAGGTATGTAACCAACTCAGAGCAGTGGTTCACCGACAGGGGTGCGACGATGATGGATGGAGGGTAGTCTCCCTCCTCCGTATTCCGTCTGATCAGGGAGCCCGCATGGCGGAGATGCGAACAGACAAGGACCGTGTGGCACATGCCCTCCAGACGGAACGGGACGGCAACGATTTCTATGTTCGTGCCTCGACGCACGCTGCTCACAAGCTCACGAGGGCGGCCTTCACGATGCTGGCCAAGGAGGAGAACCGCCACATCGATACCATCGAATCGCTGGCCACGTTCCTCGACGGAGGCGACGTCACACCGGAGATCGACGCCTCCCCCTCCCTGGCATCACTCGAGAAGGCCATCCACACGATATACAGCACAGCATCTGCCGGAAGCCTGGACGGAGACATGGATCCGGCCGAGGCGTATGCGACGGCGATAGATCTCGAGAAGAGGGCAACAGCTCTGTACAAACAGTGTGCACTGGAGTGTAGCACCGCGGAGGGACGACACCTGTTTGATGTGCTCTCCAGAGAAGAGACGGATCACCTGAAGCTTCTCGAGGACATGCAGGGCTACCTGACCGACCCCGAACGGTGGTTCGTCGACCGGAAGATGATCCTGCGCGAAGACGACTAGCAGCGGTTTTCGCAGCTGTCGAAGCACGCCCCACCCATCGGAAGTTCCACAAGATGACGGACAAGCAGAAGCTAGCCCGGCCTGGATCGATGCTCATCACCGGTGAGTTTCACTCCGGGCTTGAGGGCGCACTCCTTGCGCATCTCAGGGAGGCCGCGGAGACGGCACCTCTCGGCGTCGGCGCCGTCGTCGTTCCCGGCAACCTCCTCGGAATCAGGCTCTCTCGGGAGCTGGCCGCGGCCACCGGTGGTCACGCCAATGTGAGCTTCACCACGCTCAAGGACCTCGCTCTCTCGGCATCAGGAAGTGAGAGACGGGCGCTTCTTCCAAAGCGGGGCGATGAGCTGATAATCCGCCGCCTCCTCGACTCGGGGATAGCAGACAAGGGCTACTTCGCGGCGATTGCGGATCGGCCCGGCCTCGGGACGGCCCTGAGAGACGCCGTTATGAGCCTCAAGGAGGCGGGCTACGACCCGGACTCCTTGAGCGCGGCAGCGAAACTCGCCCATCTACCCGATCTCTCGAAGTCCGGCAAGATCGTAGCGCTCACGAAGATATGGAGGGCGTACGAGCGAGAGCTGGATGATGGCGGATGGATCGACGACGCAGACATGATGTCGGCGGCCGCGGACCGCATCAGGGATGAACCGGCACTGGTTCCAACTCCACTCACCGTCTACGGTTTCTACGACCTGAACTCGCTTCAGAGGCGACTTGTTGCCGTGTGTATCGGGGCGAGCGAAGTGACCGTCTTCTTCCCCTATCTCGACACAGAGGATTGGACGTACGCGCGACCGACACTCGACTGGTTCCTCTCACTCGGGTTCGAGCACAGCGCACTTCCCGAAGAGGATGGGCGCGATGTCCCACTCCCGGCTGAGACTCTGATCATCTCAGCTCCGGGTGAGGCAAGAGAGGCAAGAGAGGATGTCCGAACGCTGGCCATCGAGCTTGATGGCCGCGAAGAGCAATTCCAGAATGTCGCCATCCTCACACGCACACCATCACGCTACTCCGAGCTCTTCACAGAGGAACTGGGACTTCTCGGCGCAGACCCATACATCGAGACACCGCGCCCGCTCGCACGTACCCGGCCCGGCATGGGACTGGTCAGACTCATTGGCGCCATGGAGTCAGACTATGCCCGGACTGAGATCATCGAGTTTCTCAATGTGGCCGATCTCGATCCCAAGCATGCAGTGTTCGAGGGCGATTCCGCACCGGTCGGCGACTGGGCAAAGGCCGCGGCGCTCGCGGGCATTACGGCTGGAGCCGTGACGTGGCCCAGGAAGCTCGCCTCACTTCTCTCTCGTGTGGAGACAGCTCCTCCCGGCAGCAGATTCGGCGGGAGGCACACTCACATATGCGGCGCTATCCGCTCACTTCTCGCTCTTCTCAAGGCGCTTCTTCCCGAACTCGAGGCCGTGCCCCAGCGAGCCACGGTGGAGAGATACGCCACGGTGTTCTCGACGCTTCTGACTGTCTGGACGAGGGAGACCCCGGAGAGAGTGTTCGTTCTCGCCGTGATCGATGGACTGAAGGCCCTGTCCAGTATCGCCGGCACGATCACACTCGCGCGATTCGGCGAGCTTGTGCGCACGACGCTTGCTGAACCCGGCCCCCGCTCCGAGAGATTCGGCCAGGGAGGACCGACCGTTCTCAATCTCATGTCGGCCAGAGGCCTTCCCTATCCGATCGTCGTCGTCCCGGGTCTTGTGGAGAAGCAGTTCCCGCTCGGCCACCGTCAGGACCCTATCCTGCTCGACCGTGAGCGTCTGAAGCTGAACGCGGCCAGACGGAACGACCCTCTCTATCTTCTTCCCATCAAGGGAGAGGGCATCGATGAGGAGAAGCTGCTCTTCCGACTCGCGGTCTCCGCTGCGACCGATGCTCTGATCCTGAGCTACCCTCGTCTGGATCCGGCCACCGCCAGGCCACGGATCCCGTCGGTCTTCATGCTGCGTGTGCTTGAGGCGCTGACAGGGAAGCGCCAGGATTACAGGTCGTTCGAGTCGAGCCCGCTTGTGAAGCGTGCACCACTCTCGAGGCGTTTCCCGAAGGACCGGGCGCACGCACTCACTGAGCACGAGTTCGACGGATGCTCAATCCTCAATGCCATGGAGGGCACGGGAGCCGGGGAGATCGCGTACCTCCTTCGTGAAGCCGGGCCGCTCCCAAGACGCATCGAGATGGAGACGACACGGTGGACGACACCCGCATTCACGAGGTTCGACGGTGCACTCGAGTCGACGGAGGCCCTCGCCGCGGCGCGCGAACTCGCTGGATTTCGAGAGGGTGGACTCACACCTGAAAGACGCATCTCCCCTACTTCACTTGAGGGCTATGCATCCTGCCCGTTCAAGTACTTCCTTGAGCGCGTTCTCGATATCGAGCCGACAGACGAACCCAGGGAGGCATTTGAGCTTTCACCGCTCGAACGCGGCAGCCTCTACCACGCAATCCTCGAGAAGTTCATGAGGAGTCGGCGCGAGGCGGGTCGGCTTCCACTCTCGATAGACGATCTCGACGAGCTCCAAGGGGTCGCCCGACGACTCCTGGATGGAAGCGGCCAGTACTTGCCTGGGTATGCCGGGGCGCGAGACCTGGAACTCAAGCGGCTCGAGGTCAACCTGGCCCTGTGGCTCGCCGCCGAGTTGAGAGAGGACGACGGCTTCGTGCCGACCTACTTCGAGGCTCGCTTCGGCGGTGAGCCGCGAACCGGCGACGACCCCGAGCTCTTCCTCTCGGATGGAGTGCCGTTTAAGGCCTTCGGCGGAGTTGAGGTCGAGTTCAGCGGGAAGATCGACAGAATAGACATCGCTCCCGGCACGGGAGAGGCCCGGGTCATCGACTACAAGACCGGGAAGCGGTGGTCGCGCGGCAAGAAGGAACCGAAGATGTTCGAGCAGGGCAAGCGTCTCCAGCTTCCTATCTACATCCTCGCCGCACGGCGCATGCTTGCGGACAGGAGTCCAGGGGCCACGGTCAAGCTGGCCGAGTACCTGTACATCTCAGCGCCGGGAGGCGTCACCTCAACTGCGCTCACATCCGATGAGCTTGAAGAGCGCATGGACGATCTCTCGAAGGCCATCGGTTTCATCATCCACTCGATCTCGCACGGCCTTTTCTTCCCGTATCCGAGCGATGACCGACGGTGCAAGAACTGCGACTACGCGGATGCGTGTGCATCCACAAGCCTACCGCTCGCCGTCATGAAGAACGGTGACAGACGAGCACAGTCCTTCGTAAACGGACTGGCGGGAATCAAGTGATGAGCGACAAGACAACCACAGACGCGCGCGCCAGACGCCTCGCCTCCGGACTCGATGGCGGTCTCGCCCACACCTATCTCGTCGAGGCAGGTGCAGGAACCGGCAAAACCAGCGTCCTGATTGACCGGCTCCTTGCGCTCGTCAGGAGCGGTGTCGGAATCACGCGCGTAGTCGCGATCACATTTACCGAGAAGGCTGCGGGTGAACTCCGTGTCCGTCTGCGCTCGAGGCTCGAGGAGGGACTCGCAGTTGAGCACGACGAATCGAGAGCCACATCCGCAGGGTCCGGGCACCCCGCACTGACGTCGGAGGAGCGGGACAGGTTCCGAACGGCCCTCCACGAGATTGACCGCGCGCAGGTCTCGACCATTCACGGATTCTGCACGCGCCTCCTGAAGGAGCGCCCGGTCGAGGCGGCCGTGGATCCCAACTTCGGAGTGGCTGACGCTCTCAAGCAGACGGTGCTGCTGACTGAATCGTGGGAGGAGTGGCTGGAGGGTGAGCTGACCGGGAAGCTGCCGGATTCCGTCGGCCAGAGCCAGGCACTCGGTTTGACCCTCTCCGGCATCAGAGATCTGGCGTTCCTGCTCATCAATAACAGGGACTGTATCGAGCTCGTGCCAGCTCCCGTAGCACCTCCCGACACTGGTGCTTACTTAAGCGAACTCGTGACGGTTGCTCGGGACTTCCTCGATCTCTCGGAGCGGCACTGCAAGGACCCGGACGATAAGGGTGCAATCGCGATCCGCGCCTTCGCTCGTCAGGTCGATGAACTCGGGATGCTGCCGGAGGAAGCGAAGGCCGCATACGCCCTCAAGCACGTGAAGCTTTTCCCGAAGAGCGGCAAGGGAAAGAAGGAGAACTGGGAAGGAGACGTTCTCGCCAACCTTCGGGCGCGTTCGGCTGACCTTGCAGAGAGGCGGGACGCACTCCAGCAGGATGTCTCCCACAACACCGCCGTTGAGCTGCTCGCCTGGCTTGCTGGGTTCATCAAGGCCTACGAGGCGAAGAAGAGAAGTTCCGGCGTCCTCGATTTCCAGGACCTCTTGACGAAGGCACGCGATCTCGTAAGGGACAACGTCGAGGTTCGCGGTCATTTCAAAGAGGCGTTCGACAGAATCCTCGTGGATGAGTTCCAGGACACCGATCCGCTACAATGTGAGATTGCCTTCTTCCTTGCGGAAAAGAAGGGAACCGCGGCGCGTGACTGGAAGGAAGTTGATGTCGAACCTGGCAAGCTCTTCATAGTGGGTGATCCGAAGCAGTCGATCTACCGCTTCCGCAGAGCCGACATCGAGACGTACGAGCAGGCCAAAGAGATCGTTAACTCCTCGGGCGAGGTTCTCGAACTAGTGGAGAATTTCCGGACAAGGCCGGCCATCGTCGAGGGCATCAACGCCGTCTTCTCGGACATCATGCATTCGCCCGATGACGGGCATCACTATCAGCCTGACTACGCTCCCCTCGTCCCACATCGCCCTCTTGACTCGACGGGCTCCGGAGTCGTCGTCCTCGGACCCGGCTACCCGGCCGGCGAGAAACCGCTCGCCGACGAGATACGTGCTCTTGAGGCTGCGGCCGTGGCCGCATTCATCGAGCAGCTGCCTGCGAGCGGAGAGCTCGTCTATGACAGGGACACGAATGCCTGGCGCTCCCCCGAACTCAGGGACATCGCCATTCTCTTCAGAACCACGACCGCGCTGGATGCATACGAGGATGCACTCAACAACTACGGGATCGAGTACCGCATCCTGGGTGGGAAGAAATTCTACATACGCCGCGAGGTTCAGGAGTTGGCCACGGTGCTCACGGCCATCGAAGACCCGCACAACACCGCCGCCATTGTCGGCGCCCTCAGAACCCCGTTCTTCGGTGTCTCCGACGATTGCGTAGTCCTGCAGAAGTGGCAGACCGGGGCGCTCAGCTACCTCTCGCCTTCCTCAGACGGAGTCACTGAGGTCGAGGAGGCCTTCGCGCTCCTTAGAGAACTCAATAGAGCCAGAAACACCGACGGCATAGTCAGCGTGATCCTGAGGCTCTTCGACAAGACGTCGGCGCTCGAGCTGTTCCTTCTGAAACCGTCGGGTGAGCAGCGCCATGCGAACCTGCTCAAGGTCGTCGAGCTTGCGGCATCGATGGAGCGGGATGAACTCATGTCGTTTGGGGGGTTCGTGAGATGGCTTCGTGACATCTCGCAGCTCACGCCCGAGGAGGCGGAGTCACCGCTCTCCGAGGAGGGCGACAACTTCGTTCATCTTCTGACGGTTCACAAGGCGAAGGGACTCGAATTCCCCATCACGGTGCTGGCTGACCTCGGACGATACAGGGACAGGGGCGAAAGAATAGTCATCGACCGCCAGACTGGGTGCATCGATCTCGGTATCGGAAGGAAAGAGAACAAGTTCTGCACGCGAGGATTTCCCGAGGCGCTCAAGCTCGAGAAGCTCCGACATGAGGCTGAACTGATACGTCTTCTCTATGTCGCTGCCACGCGGGCACGCGACCTCCTCGTCGTTCCATGGTTCACGAAGGACGGGAGTGACTCCGGCCTCCTGACGAAGCTCACGATCCTCGGAGAGATGGCCGGTGAGCCGGTCGGGGCCGTATCCGGCATCCCAGGGGATCCCGCTGTCACAAGCTACGACATCGCCGAACTCGATCTCATGCGCGTCCGGCGCTCGGAGGTCCGGCTCGATCTCGACGAAGGCATCGGCGTCGACTACGAGAAGACTGAGGCATTCCTGGAGAAGGAACACTGGCGGGATTGGCTTACCGGCTACAGAGGGGAGCACCACTTCCCGCTTCCCACGGTCACACCGTCATCGCTCGACTACGTCAGTGGCGCAGCAGCGCCTTCCGGCGGCGCGGCGCCCGCCGTTTCG
>CAZFRO010000004.1:66601-94937 GCA_964521425.1 uncultured bacterium | reverse complement strand
GCCCGCCGTTTCGCGGGACAGATTCTCCGGGCGAAGATTCGGCACGCTCTTTCACGCCATCCTTGAACGCGTCGATCTCCGAGACCTAAGCGATGTGGCTCTGGTAGCTCACGCTCTCGCGACAACAGGTGGGCTCGACAACGATGAGGCAGAAGCGGCCGCGGCTCTGGTGGAGGGCATGTTGGAGTCGGATGTGATGGTCCGTGCCAGAAACGCCGATCTCATCCTGAAGGAGATGCCGTTCTGTCTTCCCCACGGTCGTGGGTTCCTTGAGGGCTCGCTCGATCTCGTCTTCGAGGAGGATGGCAAGCTTGTGATAGTCGACTACAAGACCAATCTCCTCGGTCCCGGCGGGCTTGACGCGCTTGAGGAGCACTACAAACCTCAGGCTCTCACCTACGGTCTCGCTCTCACGAAGATCCTCAGGCGACCCGTCGAAGAGGTCGTTCTGCTGTTCGTGCGAGGTGGCCCAAATGGCGAACCGGCGGAGCGATCGATCCCCATGGGGATTGATCCAGCCTCCGCCGGCAGCATGCTCGGTATGAAACTCGGGAAGCTCCTCTCCTAGCCAGTCTCCTCCAGAAGAACAGCAACGCTCGCGCTGAGGCGCAGCTACTTCAAGAGCAGCATCCTCTTCACCAACACATCGTCACCCGTCTCGAGCTTGTAGAAGTAGACTCCGGAGGCGACGCGGTCACCACGATCATCGCATCCGTCCCACGCTGTGGTGTGACGCCCCGCAGGCTTCGCGACCGCGCTCTCAAGCGTCCGGACGACTCGGCCGCTGAGATCGTGCACCACGAGTCTCACGTTCATTGCGGCAGGAAGCTCGTACTGGATGAGTGTCACCGGGTTGAACGGGTTCGGGTAGTTTCCGTGGAGCACTGTGTCTCGCGGCAACGCGCCGTCATCCGGAATCCCCGTCCACGTGCCCTCGACCACCTGGAGCATCTGGTCGACGGCCACGCCGACGGCCCGCTCCACGATGCCTGATGGCCACAGTATCTCGAGCGTGTCGACGATTGCCGCCGCCCCGAGGCCAAACTCAAGAGGAAGCGAGTCCTGACTCATGTAGCCTGAGCCGCCTGAGACCTCACGGATCTGCGAGGCGCCGGCTGCGACCACCCTCACCCGTGCGCCTATCGCTGATGCGTTCGAGATCACCCCCGTAAGCTCCACGTGCAACCAGTGATTGAGGCTGCCCGTGTTGTTCTCAAGGAGTCTGTTCGCGGAGCCGTTCACAACGTGGAGGTCGCCGGTCCCGTCCCCGTTGAAATCGCCGAACGCGAGGCCCCACGCCGTGCGGTCACAACTCGCCGGCTTGATCGACGAGTCGAAGAAGCTCCAGCCAGGAGCACCCTCGTTGCGATACAGGATGTTGCGTTCACCGTAGTGTCCGACGTACAGATCCAGATCCCCGTCGTTGTCCCAGTCGGCCCACGCCACACCGGTTCCGAACCCTATGCTCCCCAGCGGGGCCGCAGTGGCGTCCACGAAAATCCCGTTGTCGTTACGGAACAGGTGATCCGCACTGCTCAGATTCGATATGAAGAGGTCGAGATCCCCATCATTGTCATAGTCTCCCCAAGCACATCCGATCGTGCTGCCGCTGTCGTTCAGGGGCGCCACGGTCACATCCACGAAGAAGCCGTCATCGTTGCGGAACAACCTGTTGGCGCTTCCCCTATTGGCTACGTAGAGATCCGGGTCTCCATCGCTGTCGTAGTCTCCCCAGGCGGCTCCCTGCGAGTAGGCGGAAACGGCTGAGATCGCACCCCCGACCGCTGTGAACTCCCATGATGGAGGCCCACCGTTTCTGAGAAGGACGTTGAGCCCGTTGTTTGCGAGGAAGATGTCAACATACCCGTCGAGATCGTAGTCCGCCCACGCAACCGTCCAGCAGTTGCCTGCATCAGCAAGTGCACCGATCGAGGCATCAACAAAGGTGCCGGCTCCTTCATTCCGGAAGAGGTTGTTCGTCCCATAGGAGGTCCCTACATAGAGGTCCAGGTCCCCGTCGTTGTCGTAGTCGGCCCAGGCGACTCCGGTGTTGTACCCCGTGTCACCAAGTGGAGGGGTGGTCGCATCGACGAAGATCCCGCTGTCGTTTCGGTAGAGGTTGCTCGCGGTCTCAGTATTGGACACATAGAGATCCAGATCTCCGTCATCGTCGTAGTCGCCCCAGGCAGCTCCTCCGTCCCTCGTGTTGGTCTCCAGGACCGGGTTCGTGACCCTGATCCACGGCGCCTTCTCCCGTGAGATGACGGGGACCACTGTCACGGTCTCGTCACCCTGGAAGCGCATGCAATTGTTGCTGCCTGCGCAGATGGGCCAGTCGGCGTTCGCCTGATCGTAGGCGGCGCGCACGGTCCAACCCTGGTCCATGTAGCTGAATAGAGAGGTCTGCCAATCGAGGGAGTAGCCCCAGCACGTGGCGCACTGCGGTTCTGACATGCCGCAGTACCCGACCACGGCCGCGCCCTCCGACGCACCCTTCCGGAACTCGTTTGCGAATGTACCGTCTCCGACCGAGCACATCCCTGCACAGCTTCCGATGAACGCGAATGGCATCCGGCCGTAGTTCTCTATCCACGCCTCGATGTTGCTCGCTGTCGTGTAGTGGATCGCCGTGCCGCCATCACATCCGCTTCCGAAGTAGCTGCTACCGCCGTGTGCCAGCTCGTAGAAGAGCGCGACATCGCTGTCCTGAACATGACTGCTGAGTTCGGCCTCCGTCGGCCAGATGATCTCCCCTGTAGGATAACCCATGATCTCAAACCAGGTCTTGGCATTGCCGGACCAGCTGCTCCACGACCCGCTGCACGGCCCCTCGTACCACGGCCCCGTCAGTGAGAAACCGGCGGATGGTGGCGGTATTCCCGGCCCCGCAATGGTGCCGGTGACAGCGTCGACCACGGTGACGGAGCGAATGCCGCCGACGCTCGCGCTGTGAACGATCCAGCACGGGTTCGTGGGTGTCGGGTCGAATGGAAAGACGTCCGATTCCGGGGAGATGATGAAGAGATCTGCGAAGAGGATCTCACCATCGACCACCGCCTCGGCGTCCAGATCGGAAAGGGTGATCGCTGGAAGACTCAATGGAAGATCATCACGCCAGTGACTCTTGCGTGCGAGGAGTTCCCCCGTGCGCCGGTCGAACTGGTAGACCACATAGTCCTTCTCGACGATGGCGCCGTCGAGCATCCGTTGGTGAAAGAGAACGGCCACAGCCTCGCTGATGACAATCTCATCGAAGTACCTGCCGCCGTCCCCGAACTGCTCGAGCAGGGACACTTGTGAAACAGCAGCCCATGGTTCCGCCGCCGCGCACGTCGGCGCAAGAGCCACGGCCACAGCGACTGCGAGAGTGGACACCAGGAGGGGCAACGCCGCCCGCGAGAGGAATCGATGATCGCCTAATCCCATTTGCGCGTCCTCCACGAGAGGAGGGCGGCCGCGGCATGCCGCACACCGCCCGATCCGAACTGCGCTGTCTCCCCGTGCCTCAGACCCCGGGGAGCTATCGCCGCACACTCTACTTCATGAGAACGACCTTCTGCTGGTCGGTCCCTGTCTCTGTCACAAGCCGCGCAAAGTAGACGCCCGCCGCCACAGACTGGCCGCCGAGGTTCTTCCCCATCCAGATGATCTCACCCTCACCGGTCATGCTTGCGGCTGCGCTCATCCGGCTGACGAGCCGCCCGGACACGGAGTAGATCTCCAAAGCGACGGCATCTGAGCCAGGAGCGGTGAAGCTGATCGTCGTGCTTCCGTGGAACGGATTGGGCGAGACCGAGCGGATCCTCGCCAGACGCCCTTCGACGTCGGGAGTGCCGGTCCCGGTCGGCCAGAGCACCGCATCGAGTTCGGCCAGTCCGCTGGCACCGACCACGACATCGTAGAAGGTCTGCGTGTCGTACCCGGTAAGGGAGAACTCAACCGTGTACGTTCCCGCAACGAGCATTCGCCAGTATCGGCCATAGGCTGCGTCGGTCAGTCTCGCTTCGATCTCATCCGACGAGTTCTCTATGACCTTGACCTCGGCAACAAGCGGACTCCCCGTGGTCCCGTCTGTCACGTGACCCGTGAGACCGGGGCCGTAGACCCGATCCAGCAGGTAGTACGAACCGAGGGAGACCCTCTCGCAGTAGTTGTCAACATCTGCGCCGGGCGGGATGCACATCTGGCTCATGATCTCCATCGTGAGACCGATGGTCCCGAGCACCCCGTACTGCCAGTTCCGGGCTTTGCCGGCCGTCGCGTATCCGTAGAGGGCGATGTAGGAGGTATCATCCAGTTTCGTCGTCTTCCCCGCCAGGCCGAGTGCCACACCGTAGACGACGTCGTAATCAGGACAGAACCCGATCGT
The DNA here is from genome assembly GCA_964521425.1 of uncultured bacterium. Lineage (GTDB taxonomy): Bacteria > Joyebacterota > Joyebacteria > Joyebacterales > Joyebacteraceae > Joyebacterum. The sequence continues at coordinate 90,568 of CAZFRO010000004.1, read as the reverse complement.
CGGCCAGTACCAGGGGTAATAGATGCAGTCTCCCATTGAAACGAGCGGGCTGTGGTAGTTGAGCGCGAAGACCGGCTTCTCGGCGATGCACAGGTCTCTCATGACCTGGGTCTCGTTCTCTGAGAAGGGAGCAGTCCCACGGTAGTAGGGCGACGTCCACTCGCCGGAGCCACCTTCGGCCCAGTTGAAGTCGTAGTTGTAGTTTGGATCGACTCCGTCCAGGTCGAGTTCGAGCGTGCCGTTCTCGTTGTTGTCGCGGATGTTCTTCCGGTACGTCGTGTCCAGCCCCGACGTGACCACCCAGTGTCCATCCGGATTCAGAAGTGGAATGAACCACACCTCGATGTCGTCGACCCACTGTGTGATCGAATCGACCACGCCGTAGTTGGTTGTGAGCTCATCGATCATCCACATGCAGACCTCAAGCCCCATCACTTCCTCTGCGTGGTGCAACCCATCGAAAAGCACCACGGGCTCGTCCTCGTCGACGTCCGCGTTGTCCGAGATCTTGAGCCCCCAGATGGCCTGCCCGTCCGTGGTGGAGTACCCCAGCGTCTCGAGCTTGGTGATCTCCGGATAGGCCGCGGCCACCGCGGCAAGCTCAACGCCCACCTCCGCATGGGTGTGATAGCGCTCGTGCAATGCAGAAGCATCTGAAGCGATACCGGCAACAAGAAGGCACGCGAGGACCAGGATGATTGGCGCCCTCCGCGCCGCGATCGAGCGGGTCTTCATGCCCGCTATCGCATGGTGCAGGTTCATTCGTTCCTCCGTATTCGGCGCTACTTGAGAAGCACCATCTTGGCTGACATCTCCTCGCCGAGCGCTGAGAACTTCGCAAAGTAGACGCCGCTCGCAACCCTGTCACCGGCCGCGTTCGTTCCATCCCAGACTGTGTTGTGGTAGCCGGCGTCGATATCACCATCGAGAAGCGTGCTCACAAGACGACCGGTCACATCGAATACCTCAAGCTTGACGCTGGTCCTACTCGGCACGCCGTAGCTGATCGTTGTCAGCGGATTGAACGGGTTCGGCTGGTTGCCGGCCAGAATCACGGCTCTCGGCACGATCGCTTCATCAGGGACGTCCGTGGAATCGTGTCCGTCCGGTGGGTCGGTAGTGAACTTGATAGCGCGTCCGCCCGCGAGTGTCGCTGCCGCGTCGTCATAGATATTTGCAAACGTGTAGAGCACACCATCGGTCTGGGGGTGGTTCTCGATCCCGACTGTGGCGTAGTTGGCGCTCGCGTGCGTGTTCGAGATCGTGTGGTACTGGCACAGGATCTCGCCGTCGCCGGTCTCCGTCGTGTAGACAGCAGGATCGTAGAGAATGATCTCGAGCGTCTCCTCCGCGTACGGCTCGTACGCCGTCGGAACTCTGCTCCACTCGATGACGAACCTGCCATCTCCCATGTTCCGATAGAGGACCTTGCCACCCGCGCCCGGATCCAGATCGTCCCAGAATCCGGCTACCATCGCATCGGGTCCCGGAGCGCCGGGGATAAACCAGTTGCGGAACTCGTGATGGGACGAAGGTGTGTCGCCCATCCCGATCCACCCGTTCGAACAGACCCCTATCTGCGTGTAGTCGTCGCCGTAGTAGGTGAATGTGAACGGAAGACTCACGGTCAACGTCTGGTCGTCTGCGAGCCCCAGGTCCGTCCCGCTACCACCGTAGCCTGGATCGATCTCGACCCATGAGTACGTCGGAACCTCGTCGTACGCCGTGTCCGTGTTGTCGTAGGCATAGTAGCCATGGTCGTCCGGGCCGACCGGGTCGTCGCTCGAGGGAACTCCCACAGTCAATGGGAAGAGAACGAACTGCGAGAGACCGTTGTCGCCGGACAGCTCGAGGATCATCGTGAACTCGTGCCCCACCGCCACATCCGACTCGGCCTGCACCTGGAACGGGTTCCCGGAGTTCGAGGCAAACCCCCCGGCCAGAACGCTTGAATACGTTCCGTAGTCGTCAGGGACGAGGAGACCGGATGAAGGTCCTACGAGTGTCCCCACGACCGATGTCGCATCCATCTCTCCACCGTTATAGAGCGTCACAGAAAGCGACGCCGTCTCCCCCGGATCCAGGATGCCGTCGCCACTGATCGCGATTGCGTAGTACTCCAGGGTGGGCGCACCGACAACGATGCGAGCGTAGCTGACAGAGGTGGCCCGGCTACCGTCGGTCACGGTGAACTCGAAACCTATCTCCGTCCCGTTCGGACACCCGTCGTCTATGGTGAAAACGAACGGATTCGAACCGGCCGAGGTCGCTCCCGCTGCAATCGTGCCGTAGCTGGCCGTCTGCCCAGGAGTAATGGTCACCCACTCGCCGCCAGTTCTCGGCGGACCGCTATCGAAGCTCGCGGTCACGCCCGTCGCGGTCAGGAGGCCGTAGTTCTTGAGATTGACGGCGAGTTCGATGGTCTCGCCGGGGTTCACGACGCCGTCGCCGTCTCCGCTCGAGGCGCCCGAGCCATCATCGTCGATGGTCTGACTGTACCATCCCACGAACTCGCTCTGCTGGTCGATCGACACATCACCCAGGTAGGGCTTCATGTTGGTGGCCCAGACGGTGACGTAGGCATTGCCATCGGTCACAGCACCCAGCGGTATGTCCATGTTGTATCCGCCGCTCAGAGTCCGGACCTCATACACCTCATCGCCCTTCCAGATGGTGACCTCTGCGCCCGGAATCGGACTGCCGCTCTCGTCCTCGACATGAACGGTGAGCATGTTCTGTCCGAACGGCACGCTTGCAGCGTGTGTGGCCAGAATCGTCCCGGGCCGCTCCGTGCGGAGGACAAGTTCCGGATCACCGATCAGATTGTACACGTTGAAGTAGAAGTCGACGTTCTGCCCATCCTCGTCTGCTGAACCCGGGTCCACGTACTCGGGGTAGTTCAGGTAGATCTCCATCTTGCCCCGCAGGAGAGACTGCCCGAAGTGTTCGATCCCCTCGTTGAAGATCCCCTCGTAGATGCCGGTGTCCATGGCGTTGTTCCACTTAGTGTGCGTCCAATACTCGCTCGGCCCGATCATGGCCGGACCGCCCTTGAGTTCGAACGGTGTTCCGTAGCGGATCCACGCCTCACCGAAGCAGGGATCGGACGAAGCATCGAAGTTGCCGGTACCGCAGACGATGCTCGTCATGACAGGAAGCATCCGGTCGTTCGAAAGCTGGTTGATGTGATCCGTGTAGAACTGCGGGTAGTACCAGCCCGGCGACCCACCCCAACCACGGTAGTTCACAAACGAAACTCCCGCATTGATGAAGTTCTGAATGTCCTCCGTCTGTGTCCTCGATCCCTCACGGGAGTAGCTCCAGAAGACGGTGTCGACCTGCGTGTAGGCATGCTCCATGAACATCTCGCGCACACGGAGCTTCGTCGTCCTGGGAGTGGTCGGCTGGGGAGTTCCGCAGCAGTTGGCTGCGACCATGAGGGCGTGCTCGTACCAGTCGTCACTCGGGGCATCGCAATCGCGCTCGTAAACCTGTGGCTTGAGCGAAGCGACAACAGCATCGGCCGCCGAGGCGACGGACATTCTGCCGATCATAATCTCGGGAAGGTAGTCGGCGCCCTCGAGTTCGGTGTACGGGTGGTCGGTAACGTCGCCATCGTGGAACCACGCCGGGACATCATCTCTGTCGCCGACAAGGCACACGAAGTCGGGCGGGTTGTCCCAGGTATTGTACGCGTTCTCTATGTAGTCCTTCACATCCTGCGCGGACGGACTGACACCGATATCGGAGAGCGGAACAAGCACCGTCTCGACGCCACGGCGGTGCTTCCAGGTAGTGAAGTCGGTGACATGAGCTGCGAACTCATCGCTCGCGATCACCAGATAGCTGCCCCGACGTACCTCTCTTGCGGGAAGCTCATCGTAGTTCGCGATCAGGCTTCGGTAGATAGGCTCGAACGCCTCCGAACGATACGAACGCGCAGCAGTGCGCGGGTTGATCTCCTCACCGCTCGTGTAGTCAAGGGTAACGGTGATGCGGCCCGCAACCAGAAGCTCGCGCGTCACGGGGTTGTAACGTGCCGGATTGACCCTGAGCTGGACGATCCTCAGATCCCGCATGATCATCGGCTCGCTGATGGAGGCAACCTCGGTCGGGTAGAGAGCGCTACGGCTGTAGACGGCGGCGTCCGAGACTGTGGGACCGCCCTCTTCTCCTTCCGTCCTGAATGGAGCGGTCGGATCGATGTCGATGTCCGCGAACACCCTCTCCTCGAAGGTCGTGACGGAGAGCTCCACGCCACCGAGGTCCGGGATCGCAATCAGATACGTGAACGTAGGAAGGTCCGGCATCCCGGGATGGTTGATTCGGCGGGAACCGGGAATCTCGAGCGCAGGAGTTCCATCGAGCGCGCGACCTGCCGCCTCGAAGAACATGCCCGGAACCTCAAGTTCAATAATCGTCTCGGTGATGTCGGAAGCGATGACCCTGACCGTCGCCTCGGACGGGTCGAGCGTATCGCTGACGGGAATCCATTCCCTGGCAGGCGCGGCCGCCGTGAGTGCTACGAGAACGGCCATACCGAGCGCGGTTGTCCACCGTGTCACGTCGTGTCTCCTCTCCTAGAGCAATTGCTCAACTTCAGCCGGGTCAGAATCTGTCTATGCTTGTGGAGAGAAGTCGGATCGGAAACCGTTACTCCTCTTCCAGTATCACAAGTCCCCAGTCGCGGTCGGCCAGATAGACGTAGTCGCCCGTGACAGAGATCCCATTCGCGTACGCTGTCACGAGATGCCCCGCTGCCACAGGCTCCAGGGGGTCGCTTACGTCCACCACTCTCAGTCCGCCGTACCTGTCCGCGATGTAGACCAAACCATTCAGGTAGACTATGTCGGTCGCGTAGTCGTTCGTCGGAATAGAAGCCACGGTCACGGCATCCACCGGATCGGAGATGTCCAGTACCTGAAGCCCCTGAAGCCCATCGGCGACGAACGCGTAGTTCCCGAATGCCGCCACGGCCTGTGCGTTGCCCGGCGTATCGAACGTGCCGAGCTTCGTCGCGGTCCCCGGGTTCGTCAATTCAAAGATCGTGAGCCCGCTCTGACCCGAGGCAACCAGCACATAGTCGCCGTGAAGACAGAGGCCTCGAGCATAGCCCGTCGTGTATCCGTGATATACCTCGATCGGGAACCACGGAGGTCCCCAGTCGAGATTGAGCTCCCAGATCCTGAACCCGCCGTTCTTGTCGGCCACGTAGATGTGTATCAAGTGGCCGGGGTCCGTCTCCGAGATGACAACGTCCTGCCCGCTCGTGCTCTGCAGTACTGTCTTCCAGTCCGGATTCGATGGATCGCTCACATCGTATGCCAGAACACCGTTCGGTCCGTCAGTGACGAACGCCATCGCTGAGCCAGGGGCGTACGCACACTTGAGGGACGAGAAGTCGTTTCCCGCCGTACCGAGATAGACCGGCGCTCTCGGATCCGACATGTTGAGAATGACCAGCCCCACCTCACCCGTTGCTACGAGTCCGATGTCACCTACGACATCGACGCCCTCTCCGTAGCCGGCGACGGCAAACGTCGCGACAAGCCGGTAGCCCGAAGCATCGTCCGGGTCGTCGACGGATACGGGATCGCCCTTTCGCGCACAACCACCCATAATGAAAAGGGCGGCCACAAGAAGGCTTGCGCCGATCCATGCGGCAACGCCCCACGTGCGTCGAGCGGCGCCGCTGTCCGGCGCTCCAGTGCGCCGCGTACGCTGTCCATCGCCGTAATTCTTGATTATATCATCATTTAGGTACTCAGTCAAGGAAGCGTCCTCCCTCCACAACCAGCCGCAGCGTAATACTGTCGGCATCGTAATCCTTTGTGTCTCCGATAGTTGCGATGATATCAGACTCCGATTTCCGGCTCTTGTGCTCGTAAAGCCCCTCCAGCTTCACCTCATCAGTCAGCGCGAGCGAGAATCCCCCTGCGACCGTCACGTACGAATCGTCGCGGCCGGCATGATAGGCGTCGTCCGGATCCCTCGCCAGATAGTACCGCTCGGCCAGCTTGCCGCGCAGTCGCAGCACCAGACTCCGGCCCAACACCTCTCCCGCCTCCCATCTGACGCGAAGTTCATATTCGTTCTGGTCATAGGTGGTGTCACTGTCGTCCGAATCAGATCGGGTCTCCCCTATCTCGTCATACCCACGGGCGACCAGCATGCGAAGCGCGTATCCGGCGTCCAGCCTGAGCCCCCTGGCCGGCCGCCATGTACCCAAGAGCCCGAACGTCGTTGCGCGCGAATCGTATTCGATGAAGTCCTGTTCGTAGCCGTACGAATCGATCTTCCACCACGCCGTGAGATCGACAGGAAGCGACCGGTCGCTTCCTGTCCGAACGAGAAGCGAGTGTTTCCCAAAGTCACACGACCTGTACATCGACTCTCCATCACCCGATGCGTCAGCGTCCCACACGTGCTTCAGGTGATAGAGCGGAATCGCAGAGTACTCGAGCTTGAGCCAGGCAACACCTATCCTGGTCTCGGTCAAGGCGACCCGGAATCTCGAGAAGCTCTTCTGACCGTTCGATCCGGCCAGGAACCACTTCCCGGCGAACCGAAACTCGGTCTCTCGCACCCCAGGCTCCTCTCTCGTAAACCCGAGCACGGCACCTGGTTCCAGACGGAGCTCATCGAGTGTGTCGAACGGGTAGCGTTCGTACCGCTCGCCGTCCAGGAAGTCATCGACATCTCCGTCAGAGTAGCGATACAGATTGCTGTCGTACGTGCTCCCAAGGCTCCCGCGCCACTCGACCCTCCACGGAAGGAGGTCAGGAGTCTTCGACAGTGGGTTGACATCGATCGTGCCGCCAGACGGAGAGATCAGCTTGAGTTTGATCGTGTGCTCACCTGAGGGGACATCAATCACGAGCATCTCGAGGCGGCTTGGAGTAGCACTTGGATTGTCGGGGTAGACGGCAGAGCCGGGAGCGAAGTGGACGACGTAGCGAGACCGGACCTCTCCGTCCACCGCGAGTTCCACGACGGCATCGACCGAACTCGATGGCTCCTCGAAGCGCCAGCGCAGGAGCGCCTCGAAGACCGACGGACCCTCAACTTTCATCGAGAGCGGCCTGCCGGATGTGAGTGCGTAGTAGCGGTAGACCGCACCACCCACACTCACAGCCACCGGAGTGTGTCTCCCGAGAGGCTCGAGCTTCGCTGCACGAACGATGAACGGTGTGAACGCAATTGCGACGAGGACAAGACCGGCCACAAGAGCGGCGCGAGTACGGGAGGGATTACGGTTCATTCGCAATGTCTCCCCGGGGGATGTAGAACTTGAGCGCCAGCTCCCCATCCTCCGGCTCCAGGAGCCTCAGGACGATAGAGTAGCGCCCGCGCGGCACAGGAAGCTCGAAGCTCCTGAGAGCTCCGGGAAGCACATCTCCCCTGTCCCGGCAGACGACCGTCTGGGAAGCCTGTGACTCCAGACGGTAGACGATCTCCTCGTCCTCTCCGCTCTGGATACCCAACATATACACCTGTTCCCCGAACATCGATCCCCAGAAGAGAAGACGCGTGTTCACCTTCACCGTGGTCGGACCGACAACATCGAGCACGACGGGCGACGAGCCAGAGGCAATGTAGTAGGTCAGTTCCTTTTCCCTGTAGAGGAGCATCTCGACCGCTGTGTACTCACGCGGGGCGATCGAGACGCGTTTCGGCACACGTGCCGTCGATTCGAAGACGCGGGCATCGACCATCGCCCGCCCCATGGCCTTGAGTGAGTAGCTGTGCGTTCCTGTAGGCACGTCGATGTAGATGCGGCGTATCTTCCCCGGGGTGAACGGAGTCAATGCTATATAGTAGGCTTCCGGGGCTGCAGACTCGGTCGCAAGTTCCATCGTATTGATGAACGCGCCGTCCCTGTGGACATCGACCGAGTACGTGTGTGTGGCCGCTAGCGGGTCAGCGGGGGCACCGCCGCCATTCTCAACACCGCCGAGACCAGTAGATATGCTGAGGCGCGTGAGTATCTTGACGCGCGTCGGTCCCTGAACGACGAACGTGAGAGCGTCGTCGGAATCGAAGCGGTAGTAGGTGAGCGCGTTCGATCCCACCATGATCCTGGTGCCGGATACTTCTCCGGTCGGTGACAGCGATCGCCAGTCCGCGGCCCGTGAGATCGTAGCCGTGAGGGCGACGGCGATCAGCACCAGCGCCGCACAGCGAACGACTCCGAATCGGGTGGTGTTCCGCATGCTCTGAGGTCGTCCCATCTCTCTGGCTCTCAATCCGCCTGCCGATTCTGTCCGACGCTACCGCCGTGACGCCCTGAACAGGTAGTGCTTGATGTCGATTCTCACGACGACAAAGATCGCGAACGCATACAGAATTGCGAAGACGGCGGCGAGCGGCACGTCATATTGGTCTCTGTAGAAGATGCCACCGGTGCCCACGGCAGGGAGCGGAATGGGCTCCGGACTCAGATCGTAGCGCTCGATGAAATCGTCCGCCTTGGGCACGTGAATAATCGGCACACCGTCTTCGGCCATCCTCACGAGCGCACCTCTCCGGGGGAAATTCTTGGTCGGCAGATTGCGCCAGAGACCGGGCTTGATGAGGTTGCCAGTCTGACTGCTACCCAGACTCGCCAGACCACCTCCCACATTCACGTAGACGCGGTACTCCCGGCCGGCGGCCACTTCATGGAAGATCTCCATCCTCCTGTCGATGCTCTCGTCGAGAGACCGCTCGTCGATGAGCGGCACACCGTTTCGCTCGAACGCATCACGGATGAGCGCGCGTCCCTCGGGTGGCAGCCCGCGACCCATGTCGTTGCTGCCTCCGAGCGAGGCCGCAACCGATCTGTGTGAGATGATGCCCTCACGCTCGAGTGCCGCTTCCATGTCGAGCCACGTCATGTTGGGATCGTTGGCGCCCCACATCGAGGCTCCAACGGACGGGATCGACACCGGCACCGCACCCAGCGCCTCCACGGCGATCACCATTCCTGCGTTCATTAGCGGGAATGAACCGGTGAGACCGAGAGCGACGATGTCTCCCTCTACGACACCCGCTCGCTTCAGCATGTCGACGAAGACGGCGGAGAGATTCGGGTCGAGCGCTCTGAGCTTCTGCTCGTGCGACCCACGGCTCGTCGTTGTCGGAGATACCTTCACCCCGATCAGACCCGTCTCATTGGGATCGTTCACGACATCGATCACGCCGCCGCGCTCGAGTCGCTCCGCTTTGAGCGCCTTCATTGCGAGGCTCGTTCTGGTCGCGGCGTCCATCTTCTCGGTGAAGTACTGCTGTATGACGGGCGTCTTCGATCGCTCGGCGATCGCTACGAGGACGAGACCGAGCACCGCGAGCCCCACCAGGCTCATCACATGAACCCTACCAGGTCGGTATTTCAATCGGCGCTCCTCCCGTTCCCACGATCAGCACAAGGCGAACCAGCACGGCCGCCATGAGCATCGCCATGAGAGTCATGAGCGCTCCCTGCCGCTCCATCCAGTAGGCGATGAGACCGGGGATGATGTAGCCGATGGCCTCGAAGCTCAGAAGCTCCGGAACCTCCGGGCGTCCGAAGACAACGCGCGTGAGGTGGCCTATCACAAACCCGATGAGGATGACCATCACCAGGTGTCTGCGCCCGTAGAGCAGCATGAACTGCCCCATCAGCCGCACGATGAGAAACGTGATTATCGCCGCTCCGACCGTCCCGACCACACGCCAGGGCTCACCCAGAGCAAGCGCGAGATAGCCCGGCACGACCATTCCACCCGCCGCCAGCCCGAATGCTTCTGAGAAGATGAGGCTGACGATCAGTCCCAGCCCGACGGCTGTCGGTATCGTCTTGGCTCCTCCCAAGAGATCAATCACTTGGCTTCGCTCCTCTTGTGAAAGAGAGAGGCAATGCTCGCTCCGGTCCCTCCGATGTTGCCGACCCCGATGGCGATCGAACGGGATCTCGTCAGCTCCACGATTCTGGAGAACACGTCCTCGGCGCTACGCCCGGCCATGTCCACTATTTTTTCCTCCGGAAGGCCACGCTTCAAGGCCCCGCTCTTCACAGGGTGCGTCAGGCCACCGGTAAGAATGAAGAAGTCGGCCTCAATGTCCTCGGCGATGATCGCTCCGAACTGGAACGCGCGATCCGGCCTGTCGGCCCGCATACTCACGATTCCGATCACGGTTCTGTCGGGAATGGACCTGGGGGCGACCATGCTCCAGGCCGCTCTCGTGGATTCCTTGTCGTTGGCTGCGAAGGCATTGACGAACTCTATCTCCTTGCCCGCCTCCTGGACCTTCTGGATTGTGAGAGCCCCGATGTCCGGGGTCACACCCCTCATGCCTTTCAGGGCAACATCCTGCTCCACACCGACATGCTTGCAGACCGCCAGTGCCAGCGCCACGTTCTCGCGGTGCTCTATGTACGCGAAACCTCTGGCTATGCCATCGTCGTAGTCTGACTCATGGATTTCGTGATAGACGGACCCGTTCTCCCGCGCAGCGTCACGGATTGCATCACCCCGGGTGTGCTCGGCGGTGAAGATCACATTACCGTCGGGAACGGTGCCTGAGAGCGCGACCGCCACATCGTCCGCGGTCGGACCCATCACATCGAGATGGTCGGGACGCGCGTTGGTTATGACACCGATCGTGGCGCGGACTATCCGGTGTTCACTCAGCCGCTGCAGGTCGGGTCTTAGGGCCATGCACTCGATCACGAGTGCGCGTGCGCCCTCGCGCGCCGCGTGGCTTACGACGTCGAGCTGCTCGCGAATGTTCGGAGGCCCCGGTCTCAAGACGACATCCTCGCTGCCATCGGGGTGGATGTAGCGCGCAGCAGACCCTGTGGTCTTTGCAGACGTGCGAATGCCGCCGGCGCGCAGGCCTGCGGCAATCAGTCGTACGACAGAAGATTTCCCGCGGGTCCCGTTGACGTGGATACGAATGGGAACCAGAGCGAGATTCCTGGTATGGAAGCGGTACTCGAGAGCACCGTAGATGAGGAACAAGAACGCGAGTATCAGAACGAAGAACATCCGGCGCCCTGTCCTGGCTTCAGATTCGCAGGCCGCGGCTCAATGGCCAAACGCTGCAGTCCATACAAAGATAGGCCGCCCTCGTCACCATCTCCTTGCGGCCCAGTCCCTCCCGACGTGCGCCGCGCGGACAGATACGAAGCCGGCACCATTATCGTACCAGAAGGGGGTCGCCACGTCAAGCCTGAGCTCGAGCCGTGAAGCGACCCCCAACAGATACAGGTTTAGTTGAGTTCGATCGACCGGACCTCCCCGAAATTCGACAGCGGCTGATCGAATGTATCCTCGTCCCCCACAACCATGATGGCCAGGCCGTCCGGGTGGAGATACGTCGCGGCGGCCTGCCGGACATCTTCGAGGGTCAGCGCCGTTATCGCATCGATATCGCGCTCCGGAGTATCGAGCGGCCGTCCCTCCCACTTGAGCTGGACCAGCTGGAATACCGCGCGTGATTTCGAGTCGTACTCGAAGACGAAGCTGTTGATGAAGCTATCCTTGGCTCGCTCGAACTCGTCCTGGGTCGGACCCTCGTCGCGCATCTCGCGGATGATATCGAGGATGAGGGTGATGGCTCTGCCCGACGCATCGGCCCTCGTCTGAGACGAGGCGATGAACGTCCCGAAGGTCCACGGATCGTCGCCGTAGCGCGAGTAGGCCGCGTACGCGAGACCCTCGTCGGTCCTCACCTTCTGCGTGATCCGCGATGAGAAACTGCCACCGCCGAGGACGTAGTTCATCATCTGCACCGCCATGCGGTCCTCGTTGTGGCTGTTCAGACCAAGGTGACCGATCATGATAACGGCCTGGTTCATGTCCTTGTACGCATAGCTTATGGACGGCTCAAACGAGAGCTCCAGAGGTGCATCCGGCTCGGTGATCATCGTGGCCGGCTGCCATCCGACAAGTGCAGAGTCGAGCGCTGCCATGATCTCGTCGCGTGTCACGTCGCCCGAGATACCTATGATCGCGTTGTTCGGATGGAAGAAGTCGCCGTGGAACCTCACGAGATCATCACGCGTTATGGCCGTGACCGTCTCCTCGGTCTTGTGCCATCCCATCGGATGATCTCCGTATATGACCTTCTTCAGCTCCCTGATCGCGATCTTGCGCGGCTCGTCGTTCTCGCGTCTGATGTTCTCAAGCATCGTCGATCGCCTGAGCTCTATCTTCTCTTCCGGGAAGCTTGGGCTCGTCAGAAGCGCTCCCAGGATCTCCAGACAGAGATCGAGGTCCTTCTTGAGACAGTTGACGTGAACGGTCGTCCTGAGATCCGAGGCGTAGACCTCGACCATCGCGGCGACGAACTCCAGCTCCTCGTTGATCCTCTCCGCCGGCCACTCCTCGGTCCCGCCGTTTCTGATCGCCCACGCGGCCAGCTCGTTCAGCCCGGTCTTGCCCTTCACAGCTCTCGATGTCGGGATCAGCATGTAGATATCGACGATCGGAACCTCGTGATCCTCCACGAAGAACCCGGTCATATCGTTGCCAAACGAGATCTCCTCGTACTCGATCGACTCAAGGGCGATGTCATCGAACTTGAGCTTGCTCGGGTGCTTCACCCTGCCGGCATCGACCTGCACAGGAAGCAGGATGATGACCGCCAGGAGAATCGTCGTGATTGTGAGTAATCTCCTCATCGTACACTCCTTGGTCTTGACGGTGGTCGGTCTGATCTCAATACCTAGCTCGGATCTGGGTCGGTCTTCTCTGTGCCGCCTTGCTCATCCAGCATCCGCGCCCACAGTTCCTCCGCGAGCATCTGTCTCTCCTGATCGCTCATGGACTGGAACCGCATCATGAGATCGCGCTGCTCCTCTTCCGGAAGCGAGGTCATCACCCACTGCATGAGCACACGCATGTCGACCTCGTCTCCGCCTTCCCCACCGTCCTCGGAAGCGGTCTCCACAAGCCAGCCGACCGTCCTGTTCTCCTCGATGAAGTAGTCATTTGCGACACGAACGATATCTTCCGATGTCACCTGCTTCTTGCGCTCCATATCCAGCAGAAGCTCGCGCCAGTCGCCGCGCAGCGCCTGGTACATCCCTACACGAAACGCCAGTCCTATGTTCGAACCGAGCGCCCGCACGAGTTCGGCCTCCTCGGTGTTCAGAATACGCTCTATCTCACGCTCGGAGACGCCCTCAGCCTTGATGAGTTCTATCTCCTCGTAGATGGCTGCCTCGACATCAAGGAGCGTATGCGGCTCCTGTGGCTCCGCGCCGATCTGGAAGATCGGATCCAGGCGGTTGCCTGGGCCGATATAGGCGTGCGGCGCGCCGCGGGTCAGTCCCTTCTCCTCATAGATGGAGCGATAGAACCGGCTCGTGCGGCCGACTGAGAGGATCGAGCTCAGCATCTCGAGCGCGTAGAAGTCAGGGTGCGGCGCCTTCGGCACGTGATAGCCGATCGTGAGGACGGGCTTCGCATCCAGTTTGACGACCAGTCGTCGCTCGCCCTGCTGCGTAGGCTCAACATCCGTGATGTGAGGCAGCGCCTCGCCTCTGTCCATCTTCCCGAAGTACTTCTCTGCCAGCTTCTTCACCTCGTCGAAATCCACGTCGCCCGTGATTACCACGGTCGCATTCTGTGCCCCGTAGTGGCGCGTGAAATACGCGGCCAGATCCTTGCGCGTGATGTCCTCGATATCGGTCATCCACCCAAGTATCGGGCTTCCATACATACAGGCGCTGTAGGCGGTGGCCATGAACGCCTCATCAAGCACGTCCTCTGGCCTGTTCTCGCTCATGCGCCGCTCCTCCATGACCACATCCTTCTCGGAGTAGAACTCGCGGAAGGTCGAGTTGGCCATCCGGTCGGACTCCATGAGCATCCAGAGTTCGACCCTGTTGGAGGGAAGGTAGGCGAAGTAGAAGGTGCCATCGTATGAGGTTCCCGCGTTGAGCATGCGGGAGCCGTTGTTCATGTAGGTCTCCCAGAACTCGTTTGAGACGATGAGCTCCCGGTGCTCGGCCATCGTATCGTAGAGCTCCATCTCGAGCCCGAGGAGTTCCAGATAGCGATCGAAGTAGTTGATCTCGCCCTGCTTGACGAGTCCGAACACACCAAGCATCTCGTCCGTGGGTCCATCGGCCGAGAGCGTCTCAATGAGGAGTTCGATCTCGAGCGCCCTGTCCGCTCCCAGCACCTCGCGGTCCTCTTCCGAGAACCCCGCCGTCACATCGTCCGCGAGGCTCTGGAAGAACTCAAGTCTCCACGGTTCGAGCTCGCGTCTGAGATCCCTTGCCCCCTCGGCGAGCTCATCCTCGCGCTCCAGGTACGGAATCTCCTTCTTGTAGTCGGTCGTCCCGATGGTCTCGGTACCCTTGAAGAGCATGTGCTCAAGGAGATGCGAAATCCCCGTGATGCCCGGCTTCTCGTAGACACTCCCGACCTTGAACGCGATGGCTCCAAAGAAAACCGGCGCCTCGTGGCGTTCAACGACCAGGAAGGTCAACCCGTTGTCCAGCGTGAACTCCTGGACCTTGTCTTCGATAGTCTGGGCACTTGCGACCGTCACAAGTGCAATGCACATGGACAGCGCCACCCAGAGGAGGCGAGAATTTCCCCTCATCGACGTCCCCTTTCGCGTGATGGTTATCTAGGGCTACACCGGGAACATCCCGAACACCTTCCCGGTTATGAAGTACACAAGCACTATCATGACGACCAGACCTATGAGATGGAGCCAGAATCCGGTTCGCATCATGTCGGACATCTCGAGCTTCCCCGAGCCGTAGACGATGGCATTGGGTGGCGTCGAGATCGGCAGCATGAACACGTTTGAGCATGCGAGAGTCGCGGGGATGGCCAGAAGGAACGGTGAGACATTGATGGACGTTGCGACCGCGATCAGAAGTGGAATCATCATGTTCGCCACCGCCGTGTTCGATGCTATCTCGCTCACGAACGATGCGATGACGGTTACGATCAGTATCAGGACGAGTGGGCTCAGCTCGCTCGACAGAGGAAGAGAATCCGCGATCCACTGAGCGGCCCCGGACACAAAGAGCCCCTTGCCCAGCGCAAGTCCCCCACCGAAGAGATACAGGATGCCGAACGATATCGAGCGCGTGTCGGCCCATACGAGCGGGAATTCCCATCTCTTTATGCTGGTCGGCACTATGAAGAGAAGAAGCGCGCAGGTGAGCGCTATGAGGGAATCATCGAATCTCGTCTGCACGAGCGCCATACCTGGGATCGGGAGCTTGTCCCAGAACGGCCGCGACAACCAGAGCACGGCGACCAGGACGAACGCGACGATCGTGTACTTGCCGCCTCTCTCGAGCGGACCGAGGAGCTTCCGCTCTTCGTCGATCGTATCACCGCTGTCGATAACCTCGACCTTCGGCTTGTGCGAAACCCACAGGAACCACCACGTGAGAGGAAGCATCACGATGGCGTACGGCAGACCAACCTTGAGCCAATCGAAAAACGTGAGTTCCTTACCAAGAAGTGTCTGAGAGAATCCGGCGAGAAGCACGTTCGGTGGCGTTCCCACGAGCGTCGCAACGCCGCCGATCGTCGAGGCGTATGCGATCCCGAGGAGAAGCACCGTCCCGAAGCGTGACTCCGCGCTGAGCTTTGAGTTTGTGAGTATAGCCATGCCTATGGGCAGCATCATGGCCGTGGTAGCCGTGTTCGAGAGAAACGCCGAAAGAAACGCCGTCAGTCCCATGAAGTAGAGAACGAGCATCTTCGGGCTCTTGCCGACACGCCCGAGGATGACGAGAGCAAGCCTCCTGTCAACGCCCCACTTCATCATCGCCCGCGCGATCATGAACCCACCAAGGAACAGGAAGATGAGACGGTTGGCGTAGGGCGAGAGCGCATCCTGGAGAGACAACACACCCAGAAGCGGAAGCAGTATCGCCGGCAGAAGGGCCGTCGCGTAGATGGAGATGGCCTCAGTCCCCCACCAGATGGCGCACAGCGCCAGCACGGCCAGCGTCTTCTGTATCATGGGTTCGAGCCCGAGGGGAACGAACACGAGGAACAAAAAGGCCAGGATTCCGGCCAGGAAACCTGCCTTGTGTTTCACGAGCGACTTGCTGCTGGTCGAACCGGTCACTTGAGATCTCCCTGTTCACCGTTCTCTTCGGCCACTATGACCTTTCGCGCGGCCGCCCTCACCTCGTCATAGACATCCGCTAGCGGGACACTACACCTCACCGCTGCTTCTCTGCAGTCTTCGTACTCCGGAGCCAGATTCACGACGCGACCAGCCGCGCGGCCGAGCTTGACCCCTATTCTCCCGAAACGTGTCTCCACATGGAGGATCTCGCGGGTCAGCTTCCTGCGCTCGACGTTGGTCATCCGAACACCGAGCGTGGTCGTTTCATCGAAGATCGTCGAGACAATTCCATCGACGTGCTCCTGCGCCACAAGCACGGTGAGCATGGTTCCTGGCCGGTTCTTCTTCATGAAGACCGGCGTCAAGTAGATGTCAAGAGCCCCTCGCTCCCACAGAAGATCGGACGCGTGACCGAAGACTTCAGGGTTCATGTCGTCGATGTTCACCTCTACGAGGACGACCTCGTCCCTCTCGTAGGTCGCCGAGCCGATGTCGCCGATCACCACCCGCAGCATGTTGGGCATCTCAAGCTCACGGCTTCCTGCGCCGTATCCGACGGTCTCCACCTTCATCTCAGGTAGGGGACCGAAGTCCTGCGCGAGAACTCTGAGCAGGGCAGCGCCCGTCGGGGTGGCCAGTTCCGACTCTATGCCCCGGGAGTAGACAGGGATTCCCTTGAGGAGCGCCACCGTTGCAGGCGCCGGCACGGGGAGCGTGCCATGGGCACATTCCACGAATCCGGTCCCCACATGTATCTTCGATGCGAACACGGCCTCGACACCCAGCATCTTGAGCCCAGCTATCGACGCGACGATATCCACGATGGAGTCAAGCCCGCTTGTCTCGTGAAGGTGAAGCTCGTCTACCGGCTTCCCGTGAATCCGCGATTCCGCCTGAGCGATCTCGTCAATGACTGCCAGCGTGGATGAACGAACGTCTTCGTCGAGAGCGCTGGCGCCAAGGATCCGCGTTATCTCCCCGACCGTTCTCCCACGTCCGGACTCATCGGTCTCGACCGTGAACTTCGTGCCGGTGATCGCACCGCGCCCGACGCGTCCGGCGCTTACTGAGTACCCTTCTAGCCCAAGCTTCAGAAGCTCGGCCTCGAGCGATCCCAGGTCCAGCCCGGCATCGAGAAGAGCGCCGACGATCATGTCGCCGCTCACGCCTGAGAAACAATCGAAATAGGCGATCTTCATACGCATCAACTCCTGATCACACTACTGGCGAAGTACCCTGCCCCAAAACCGTTGTCGATATTGACGACGACCACTCCAGGCGCGCAGCTATTCAGCATAGTCAGAAGAGCCGAGAGCCCCTCAAAGCTCGCGCCATAGCCGACGCTCGTTGGAACGGCCACGACGGGCTTGTTGGTGAGACCCCCGACCACACTCGCAAGCGCACCTTCCATACCGGCGACTACGATGACAACGCTCGCCCGCTCGAACTCGTCGCGGTGAGCGAAGAGACGATGAATGCCTGCGACTCCAACGTCGAAGAGCCGTACGACATCGTTGCCCATGACCTCCGCTGTGACGGCGGCTTCCTCTGCAACCGGTATATCTGTGGTCCCGGCGCTGACCACAAGGACGCTCCCCTTGGTGCTCTTCTTCCTCTTGGGACCGGCCGTCACTATCCGGGCTTCCTCGTGATACACCGCGTCGGGCACGACCTCACGGATGGCATCAAAGGCCTCGGCGTCCGCCCTTGTGCCCATGAGAAGACCGCCCCGGGCAGTGATCGCACCGGCGATAGCAGCGAGATGCTCCGACGTCTTGCCCTCGCAGAAGACTACCTCGGGGAAGCCGGTACGGAGATCCCGGTGCGTGTCGATCTTGGCGAAGCCCATATCTTCGAAAGGAAGCGTCTTGAGCTCCCTCATTGCCTCGTCTATCTCAAGCCTTCCGTTCTGCACATCATCCAGAAGGCGCCTGATGCGTTCACCGTCCACTGTTGCTACTCCCCCTCCGGAGGTACCTCGACATCCCCAAGCCCGACGTTCATGCTCCCCTGCCGGTAGCCCTTGAGATCGAGAGCCACGAACGTGAAGCCCAGCTCCTTAAGACCGGCAACGACCGTCTTCCTGTTCGCTGGATCAAACAGGAGCTTCATATCATCAGCTCCGACCTCGATGCGCGCCACGGTACCGTGGTCTCTCACCCTTAGCTCGCGGATTCCGAGACCCGCGACAACTTCCTCAGCGCTCTCGACCCGTGCGAGCCTCTCGGCCGTTATCTCGACGCCGTACGGAATCCTCGTCACGAGACAGGGCGACGGTGGTTTGTCCCACGTCGGGAGACCCATCTCCTTCGAGATTGCTCTGATCTCAGGCTTCGTAAGCCCGGCCTCTTTGAGAGGGCTCCTGACACCGAGTTCGGCCGTTGCTCTCATACCGGGGCGATAGTCATCCTCGTCATCGCAAATCGACCCGTCGACAACGGGGCTCATTCCCCGGTCGGCCGCCATCTGTACGAGCATTGAGAAGAGCGCACCCTTACAGATGTAACATCTGTCCGGTGGGTTGACCGTGAAAGCGACGTTCTCGAGTTCGTGGGATTCGACTATGATGTGTTCGACGCCAAGAGATGCGGCAAACGCGCGCGCATCGTCAAGCTCCGCTGTTGGCCGGCTTGGCGAAGTAGCCGTCACCGCAAGCACGTTGTCGCCGAGCACATCCGCGGCGACCTTCAGAAGCAACGTGCTATCGACTCCGGCCGAGAAGGCGACGACCGCGGTCCCCATCTCCGACAGAATCCCTCTGAGATCGTCCAGCTTTCTGACATTCATCGGTGACTCCCCACGAAGAGGCCCGCCCCACGAGGGCGCTAATCCTAGAGTCTAACCCCATCGACTTCCCGTGAATACAGGTATATCGATGGCGCCCAAATGAGCTTGGAATCAGGCCAGGAACGCTACATGTCGACGGAGGAGGCCCGGGTGAGCTTTGCGAATCTCACGCCCTTCAGGCCTCCTATCTCGATGGCGAGCCTCTCTATCTCAGGCGGGAGTCCCTTGATGATGATGGTCTCGAGGCAGCTGTGGTGATCCATGTGGACGTGGGTGTTGCACAGGACATTGATGTACTTGCGGTGCTGGACGCCGATGAGCTTGTCGGCCAGTCCTCGTTGGTGATGGTCGTAGCTGATGGTGAGGACTCCGACCACTTCCGCGGTCTCGTTCTCCCACTTGTCGTGGACAATCTGCTCTCGAATGAGATCGCGTACGAACTCGGAGCGGGATGAGTAGCCCTTGCTCACAATGCGCCGGTCGAGTTCACTCAGGAGCTTCGCGGACAGAGAGACACTCACCCGCACAGTCTTGCTCTTCTTCGCCATCTGCCTGACCTCGCGTGTGTGGAATAGTGCGCACGTTCGACGCTAGTCCCAATCGTGGGAATGGTAGTGCCTGTGCTCGAGCGCGTCGTGCCTGTGCGCGTGCACGTGAAGGAGGTTCGCCTCCAGGAGCTTCTCCTTGTCGTCGAGGAGATTCCTCATCCTCCCATCGTAGATCAGCTCGTGATGTTCAGCAAGCACAAGGGTCCGCTCACCCAGCTCGGCGGCCAGAGAGAGGTTATGAGTCGTAACCACGGTCGTCATGTCGAGCCCGTGGAGAAAGTCGACGAGCCATCCCGTACTCCGCGGGTCCAGATTCGCCGTCGGCTCGTCGAGCAGCAGCACCTTCGGCTCAAGCACCAGGAGAGCGGCGAGGCACAGCTTCTGCTTCTCCCCGCTGCTCAGCTGGAAAGGGGGCCTGTCCAGATGGTCGGATAGCCCGAGTTCGGAGGCCCATCGTCGTACACGATCCTCCTCATCGGTTAAGCCGAGCTGGCGCGGACCGAAGGCGATTTCATCGTAGACCGTTGGGTTGAATATCATCGCATCGGGGTTCTGGAAGAGGAGCACGACTTCACTCCTGAATCGCCTGTGAAACTCTCTCCGCTTCAGGTTGCGTCTCGAGATCTCCTCACTGCCAAACCAGACCTGTCCCTCGGAGGGAAAGACAAGCCCGTTTAAGATCTTGAGAAGCGTACTCTTGCCGCTTCCGTTCGCTCCAAGGAGAACCACCTTCTCCCCAGGATGAATCCCGAACGACACATTCTTGAGTATCCGCGTCGTGCCGCCGTAGGCATGTCCGATCCCGCTAGCCTTGAGCACCGAAGAACCCCCGTGATTTCATGGCCTGTGTGATGTCGGTCACGCTATCGAGTGATTTCTCGAGAAAGAACGAGACGCTCGATGCCGCGTGCCGGTAGAGGGTTCTGGGCCCAGATCTCACTATCATCCTGCTCTCAAGCGCCATTCTGAAATCCAGGAGAAGGCGGCGAAACGTCAGTACCTGGCTCATGGCCAGTGTGAGAAGGTAGCTCAGCGTGCTGGAGAAGGCGAGCGCCTTCACAAGATTGACACGCAGAGCAAACAGGAACGTGAGCGATGTCAGAAGGAAGACGCGGAGGTTCAGAAGCGTCACGTAGTAGATTGAGAAGTCGCCTCGGATGAGCGACGCAACCGTGTAAGACACTGTGACAACGGAGTTGAAAAGGGCGATAGCGAGTGCGGCTCTCCGTACGATTCCAGGAAGGTCGCGGCCAGAGAGCGCGAGCAGGAGCACGAGGGCGCCCGCCAGGAACCGGAGGTCGTGGACCGACGTAATGAGGAGAACGGCTCCCACGTAGAGAATGAGCTTGAGTCTGTCTATCACAACGCGACCCTTCCATCTCCGGCTCTCCGGTCACGGAGCCTCGTGACCAGACGATATACCATCACCGTCAGAAGCCCCTCTCCGACCCCGACGACGGCGTGCGGGATGATCATCGCCGGAATCGTGACCGACAGGCCGAACGGGAAGAAGAGCGGCGTCCCGTCAGCGGCATGGGCGATCATCGGCTGCACACCCAGGGCCATCGCCAGAAGGGCGGCCGGCACAACGACGGAGACCCACCCGGCACCCACGAGCGCGGCGGTCTCGTTCAGGGGCCTCACAAGCCTGAATACGCCGGTGGCGACGGTACCCCCCGCGAGCCCGAGCGCCAGCGCGTTGACCGGCAGTGAGGTGATACCACCGGCGCCCAGGAGAAGGGCCTGAAGAAGAAGCACGAGTGAAACCGAGAGGAACGCGGTCCATGGACCGAATAGGATCGCGAGGAGAGCGATGCCGGTCGCATGCACCGACATCCCCCCCGGCATCGGAACGGTGATCATCATGAGCACGAAGGAGAGCGCCGTCATGACGGCAACGTAGGGAACCGTCTCCTCGTCCAGCTTCGCCCTGGCCCTGTTCAGACCCCATACCCAGAGCCCGGCAGCAACCGCATAGGCCGGGAGGTACATCTTCGGGGATATGAAACCGTCCGGAACGTGCATTTGTTCCTACACTCCCTAGAACAGAGTCGAGAGCGACACGATGAGCCTGTAGCTCTCCTTGCCCTCCGCGCCCTGCTGATCGTCCGATTCGTTGAGGTCCGTCCATACCGGGACCTTGACGCCCACACCGATGCTCGTGCTCTTGCGGTAGAGCCTGATACCGGGCACGACATAGACCATCTGACCACCGGTCGCGTCCTCGCCTTCGCCGTTCGATTCGTCTCGCCCGAGACTCAGGTAGTTGCCCTCGAGATTGAGATCGAGCCTCGACTGCGACCCGGCGTGTGTCAGAAGCCGCGCGGTCAACGCCGCGTTGAACCTGATCTCGTCACCGAACTTGACGCTGTTGCCATCATTGTACTCGTACTCGCCGAACGTGATGAACGAGGCCTCGGTCACGCCGGTGAAGCGATCCAGGAACTGCTTGGTGGCAGTCAGGCCGACCGCATACGAGGGCCCCCCGAATCCAAGAGCCATCCCGGGGTCGATCTCTCCGTCAGCGTTCTTGAGATTGGCGTTGCCCGTGGGAAGCGTGAGCCCGGTATTCAGCGTGAAGTGCCAGTCCTCGAGGTCGTCGAGGCTCTCGCTCTTGGGGACCAGCCTCAGGCCGCGGTCCATCTTGAACCCGAGCACGGCGGTAAGCGACACGTCTGCGAAACCAGATGTTGTGAAGGAACTGTCCTCCGGCTTCTTCGTGTAGAATGGCGCAAACGTGTAGACGGAGAGATACGACTTCACGCCGTAGCCCATTCCGTACATCCAGAACGTGTTGTAGTCACCCTCATCATCGACTTCATCCGTGAACTTCTCAAACGTTGCGTAGTCGAGCTTCATGTACCCGAGGAAGCTCCCCTCGGGAAGCGTGGCCGAACTTGAGGTCTCGATCGGCGCTCCAGGTCCCTCGAGGCCCGCGACTCCGATCGACGCCACGCCATGGTGCGCCGCCGCGATCGATGGAACCATTGCGACCATGAACAGAACGACAAGAAACCGCCTCATGCCTTTCTCCTCCTTATGAATAGACTCACTACACCGAACAACCCGAACACGATCGCGAGCCCGGCAACGGCTCGCATGTAACGCTCGTTCGACGACCTGCCGGCGAATGCATGGATGCCTGCCGGCCCGGCCTCGACGGTAATGTCAACGCCATGCCCATCCTCGGAGAACGCCCTGATCCTCCACGTCCCATCGCGGTCGGGCAGGAACGAGATCCGTCCCGAGGCGTCGGTCCGCCCGACATGGAAAGGTAGCTCCTCATCGGAACGGAAGATCTCAAAGCTCTCGTAGGAGAACGGCGTGCCCTCCGGGTAGTGAAGGGTCACTATCACGGCCTCGCCCCGGGCCACTTCGTGCATGATCTCGTGCCCGCTTCCCGGGGAGGTGGTCCCGACAACAATGGCCACCGCCAGAACCGCGATCCATGCACCGCGTGCACGGGCGATAGCTCGCAGGGGTCTCCCACTCACTCCCCACCCCCCAGTTCTAAGTTCAGGAACGTCGTGTGAATCTCCAGGTCGGCCTTGTCAGACTCGATCGGGATGCGGATGCTCGCGCTCACCGATTGGAAACCCGCCGCCTTGATCCTCACATTCACAAGTCCGCTTTCACCGCTCAGTCCCCGGACCTTGCTGCCGTACGTCACAATGGCGCCCTCGACTGGCTCTCCTTTGAACGTAATCCTAAGTCGCAGTTTCTCTCCCGGTGTAAGCAACAGCGGATCGATGAGCGGCACGATCTCGAGTCCATCGGTCAGCGGCCCCGCGAAGCGATCGCACCATGCGTCGATGCGTTTCACGCTCTCGAGCGTGAGCCAGCTCTCTATCACATGCTCGACCTCATCCTTCGCGAGATTCCTGGTTCCGTATGGCGTCTTCGTCCAGTAGCCCGATGAGATCAGGAACCAGCACGCCGCACACCTCTCCGTCACGCGTATCGGATACGTATCGCCGACTGGCAGGACGCGCGACACACCGATTGAATCAAAGCACTCCACGCGCAACACATCCTCCGGCTCATACTTGATGTACTCGGCTCCACCGTGAGACGCATGCGCGTGCCCATAGTAGAGAACGTACTCATCGCCCGCGTGCTCTACCCAGAGATCGTGCGCATGGCTCGGCGCGCTCGGCACAAGAAGGAGCAACACCAGAAGCCCAAGTGCGGTGACCGCCGGCAAGCGCAATGCGCCCCGCCCCGCTCGTTCTCGCCTCCTTCTGCTCATTCATCTGCTCCTGCTCGTTCTGCAACGCAGTGTGGTCATTTGCTGATGTATTACGATTGTCCTAGTCGTAATACTCATCTGCCGCAATCTAGCATCACTGAGCCCAAGCGGTCAAGGGGATTTGACGGGATGTCCACAAAGAGAGCGGGGGCCGTCAATGATGACGGCCCCCGTGATATCTTCCATGTCAGCGCTTCGCGGCCAGCGCCGCGGCACACGTGTTGCTATCGCAGCACGCCTGCTGCTACCGCAGCACGCCTGCTGCTACCGCAGCACGCCTGCTGCTACCGCAGCACGCCTGCT
>CAZFRO010000004.1:0-66501 GCA_964521425.1 uncultured bacterium | reverse complement strand
GCTACCGCAGCAGGACGACCTTTTTCATGTCGGTCCAGTTTTCGACGGTCGCACGGCAGAAGTAGATGCCTGAAGCGGCCTCTACCCCATTGTCGTCCCTGCCGGTCCAGACGATCTCGTGCTCACCAGCGGGAAGCACGCCTGACTCGAGCGTCCGCACAAGTCTGCCGGCTATGTCGAAGATCTCGATCCTCACGCCAGATGAGTTCGGAAGCGAGAACATGAGCGACGTCCGCTCCGTGAATGGGTTGGGCGCCCCTGGGCTCAACGCAAGCTTGAGAATGCCGTCGTCCGGTACGCCGGTTCCATCATCCACAAACGCCGTGAGATAGACGGTGAGATCGCTTAGCGCCCCGCCTCCCCCGTGGATCCCGGACTCGTCTCTGTCACTCAGTGTCAGGGTCGCGGTGTAGAGCGTACTCATCGTAGCACCCACATCGTCGAAGTGAAGCGTGTACTCTGCCGCAGTAGCCCCAACTGACTCTTCCGTGAATCCACCCACGAACGAGAATCTGCCGTCTCCACCGACGATCGCCGCATCGTAGACCTCAAGGAGCGCCTGAAGGCTGCCATAGCCGTCGTTGTAGACGCTCAGGATCATATCCGAGAAAGCCCCAATATCGTGAGTACCAAAGTCGAGCGTATCTGCGAGATCAACCGAAGCCGCATCGAGCGAAGGACTCGCGTGGTCGACCACGGTACCGGTCAGCGCTACGTCCATGGCAGGATCATCGAGATCGTTCGAGTTCACCGTGAGATCGCCGGCCTTCGCCCCCACACTGGCCGTGTCCATCGAGATGGTGTGGTCGTTGCCGCTTCCCGCGGAGAGCTGGAACGAACCTCCAGGCGCCGTGAAGCCACTGGGATCAGCGAGCGAGTAGTCGAGCTCGTCGGCAGGGGCTGTGGCGGAGTTGGTCACGGTCAGAAGCTCCTCCGCAGTCGAGCCGACGATGGCCTTCCCGAAGGCCAGGGATGCTGCGACACCGACCTTGGCGGGAACCTGCAGCTCAAGCAGAAGAGGAATGTGATCGGACGCGTAGTAGAGAGCGTCCGCCATCTCCTGGCTGACCTCCTGATTCGTCGGGTTGTTGATGTCGTTGTTCAGCCGGTAGCCGTCGTTGCCGAAGGCCTTGTGGCTCCCGGTGACATACGAGAGGCCGTCTCCATCCTGAAGCGCCGCAGAGATGAGCAGCTGGTCGTAGCGGTCGTCCATGCCTCCGCCGGTATAGCCGCCTGAGGGGGATGTGGCCGGAGCCTGCGTGTGCTCTCTCCTGAAGGTGTAGCTGTCGTGCCAGTAGCCGGGCTTGTTGATGGGATCGAAGCACCGACCGTCGTTGTCGGCCTGAGAGCCCACGAGATCCTGATAGCCGGCCTCACTGCTTGTGTACATATTGAGGTCGCCACCGAAGATGAAGTGCGTGCCCGATGGGTAGTCGTTCATGTGGGCGCGGATCTGCTCACACTGATCTTCTCGTATGGCTATGTCTGAGCCTGATGAACCGGCCTTGAGATGTGTTGAGAGGATCTTGAACTGTGCATCCGACGA
Organism: uncultured bacterium; assembly: GCA_964521425.1. GTDB lineage: Bacteria > Joyebacterota > Joyebacteria > Joyebacterales > Joyebacteraceae > Joyebacterum. The sequence continues at coordinate 64,955 of CAZFRO010000004.1, read as the reverse complement.
ATCGTAGCCGTTCAGCGTGACGGTGTACTCCATCGTGTAGCGCACGTCGGTCGGGATCGTTACGTGCGTAACGGTATCGACGACCGAGTTCTTGTAGAAGATGGCGTTGTCGGTATCGGGGCCGTTCACGAAGAGATCGGCGGAGTACTCGCCGGGGACGGAGGCGTTCAAGCAGTAGTTCAGGAAGTTGTTCACCCCGGTCTGGCTCTGTATCTCCTGGACGATGATGACGTCCGCGTCCAGCGAGTCCATGACGGTCTGGAAATACAGGTACCTGCCCGGCCAGTCAAAACCCGGCCAGTTGAGGATGTTGTACGTGACAACACTAACGGCCGAAGCCGGCTGCGCCACGGCAAGGAGCACGAACACGAAGATCGCGAGCGTCAAGAGCGGGCGTTTCACAGGGGTTCTCGACAGCATTGTAGGGGTCCCTCCTCACCCGGGCTTATCCGGGATGGGCCGATGTGTAGCACTGGAGCTTGACGCTACACCACCGCAGGTACCGGGGGGTGGGTCCATCTCACCTTACAGCACCGGCGCCTCGGTTGCATGATATTTCTCTATCTTCCATTCTAGCACAAGTTTAGCAAGTTCGCAAGGGTGCATGCCTCGCCGCTACTCCTCCTCTATGCAGATCTCCCGGCACCTTATCGCCCGGACCGTCAGGACGATGAGAGCCACGACGAGGCCGGACAGCGCCGTCAGGACAACCCCTGCGAGGACACGGAAGAGTTCCGTCTCCGTGATGTGAAACATGAGGATGCTGGCCAGCGCGAACGCCGCAAGCGGGAACGAGTAGGCCCACCAGGAGAGGTAGAAACGTATGCTCAGGAATCTGCGCCATTGAACCAGCACGAGTACGAACACGAACATGGCGAAGTAGTAGAGGATGCGCGCGAAAGCATCGAAGCTCCCCGTGAGCTTGTAGTAGGCGATGAATGCGATGGCGGGAGCAGCGAAGAGAATGAAGAGCGTCGGCACGAGCTTCTCGGGAAGCGGATCATGGAAGATGAGTCTGTAGAAGATGATGGTCGTGAGCATGACCATCCAGACGAGTCCGATCGAGAAGAAGAACCACGAGATCTCCGGGTTGGCGTGTTCGACACCCGCGATCGGTATGATGATGTTCCCAACAACTGGAATGAACCAGGCAGGGCTCAGGTGGTGAATCCGGAAGTGTTCGTGTGATATCCATGCGCTCAGGATGGAGAGACCGAAGACAAGGTTCAGGACGACGCCCGCGCCCCAGAGCCATCGCGACACTCCCATGTTGAGACCGAGGAACACTACGCTCAGCACAAGAAGCGTCTTCGCGATCAGAGGGAAGAAGTTGATCCTCACCGGGTGCTGGAACTCCTCCCTCACGCTCTTGCGATGGAGGATCAGCTTGGAGAGGTATGCAACCCCCACGAGGGCAAACACGGCGAGCGCAAGCCCGACCAGGGAGATGGTCAAGCCGCGAGGCAGATGGAACAGCTGCTCGGACTTGAACACCGTCAGCGACAGGCCGGCAAGGCCCAATGCGGGAGCAAAGAACGATATGGGAAAATTCTGGAGTCTCAAACGGTCCATTGTGAAGTCCCTTCCTTCTGGGGAACCCCGCGACTCACCCTGATTCAGCAGCTCGTGCCGCCGCGTGGCCGTGGGTTCCGGCGGTTCGGATAGGGTGCAATATACACATCGAACCGCCTTGGGCAAGAGGCCGGCAACTACGCCAGGAGTTCGGTAGGCCACTGGTCGATCTCGGAGGCAGTTGACCTTGTCCCCCACTCCCCGCTCTGATAGAGTGCGAATCCATGACATACGGTGCATTCCTCATCCAGGCGATTCTCATATCGCTCTCAGGCGTTCTGGCTCCCGGACCACTCACAGTGGTCGTGGTCGGCAAGGGCGCGAAATCGCCCCACGCCGGAGCTCTCATCGCGCTCGGGCACGGCATCGTCGAATTCCCTCTGATGATACTGATACTCGTCGGTCTTGGGCCTCTACTACGTCACAGCGTGGCCGGCGCGATCATCGGCCTCCTCGGTGGGCTCGTACTCCTCTGGATGGGAGTCGGGCTCCTACGCTCCCTTCGTGCCGGACAGAGCGTGGAACTCTACAAGGAGACCTCGCCTCTCATGGCGGGGATCCTGATGTCGGCGGGTAATCCGTATTTCATCGTCTGGTGGGCGACAGTCGGTGCAACGCTGGTCTTCCGCGCTTCAGAGTTCGGCATCTGGCAGTTCGCGGTCTTCGCCGTCGTCCACTGGTCACTTGATCTCATCTGGTACTTCTTCCTCGCGTCGGCGTCCTACCGGGGGACTCGCATCCTGGGAGAGCGCTTCCTCCTGGGTGTACGCCTGGTCTGCGGCCTATTGCTCCTCTTCTTCGGAATCCGATTCATCCTCGATGCGTCGGGAGGGTTCATCTAGCCCCGGTGGCAAGGCCCATCCCGTAGCGCTGCCGATTGCTGGAGCGAATCCCGCCCCCCCAGAATACGCTATCCTCCAGTCTCTTGCCATGTTATAATGATAATGATATATGCTTTCGGATAATGGATAGGTACATCAACGGAGGACAGCGAGGATGACGCGATTCCGGACTGGCACTGCGACGGCGGCTCTCTCACTTCTGCTTCTAATGCTCGTCTTCGGAGCCATGTCGGCAGATGCCACGCGAGCGACCAGGCAGAACCCGTATGAGGACTCCCTCCCGATCTGGATGACGCCCGAAGAGCAGACGCGCATCCACGAGATCGGTACCTACCAGGAGCCCACGGCGGCTCCACCTGGCCCGGTAAGGAACCCTGGCGAATTCGAGCCGATGACGGGTGTGATCGTCCGCTATCCATTCGGAAATCCGACGAGCCTCCTCGCGGAGTATTCGCAGGAGACCGATCTCCTGGTCATCTGCGGGAGTTCCTCACAACAGAGCACGGCATCGAGTGCGCTCTCGAGCGCCGGCGCCAACATGTCCAACGTGAGTTTCTTCCTTGCACCGACGGACTCGTACTGGACGCGCGACTACGGCCCCTGGTTCATCATCAACGGTAGCGGCGAGCAGGGCATCGTCGACCACGACTACAATCGCCCGCGTCCGAATGACGATGTCATCCCAAGCCTCCTGGCCACCTATTGGGGAATCCCGGCCTACGTAATGGACCTCAGCTCCACGGGCGGGAACTACATGTCGGACGGCCGCGGCGTCGGGATGTCCTCCCGGCTGATCCTGGATGAGAATACGAGTCTCACGGAGCAGGAGATCGACGACATCATGTATGAGTACGTCGGTATCGATCGCTTCGAGAAGCTCGAGTACGTTCAGACCGGCGGAATACACCACATCGACTGTTCCGCGAAGCTCCTTGCCCCCGACAAGATCCTGTACAAGCAGGTTGACCCAGGTCACTCCGACTACGCACGGATCGAGGCCAATGTCACGTATCTGTCGCAGATCCAGAGTTCCTACGGGACACCGTACGAGATCGTCAGGATCTACACGCCGAACGATGAGCCGTATACGAACTCGCTCATCGTGAACAACAAGGTCTACGTGCCGTTATACGGCACGGCCAACGATGCGGCCGCGATCACGACCTACGAGAATGCGATGCCGGGCTACGAGATCCTCGGCTACACGGGTTCCTGGCTCACCGATGATGCGATCCACTGCCGCGCGATGGGAATCACTGACCGGTACATGCTCTACATCGATCACGTGCCACTACAGGACACGGCAAGCTCCGGAACTGACTATCGCGTCGAAGCATACATACACGACTACAGCAACACGGGCCTCAAGACCGACTCGCTCCTTGTTTACTGGGAAACAGACGGCGCGCCCGGCTTCACGCCGATCGTCATGAGCCCCGCGGCGAGGGCCGGCAGCTACTACGCCGACATCCCGGCGCAGTCGGTCGGCACCGTGGTGTCCTACTATGTCTACGCGGTCGACAACTCGGATCGTCGCGAGGCGAAGCCGTACGTGGCGCCGGGTGACGCATACGCGTTCAGCATTCTGGTGGACACCGAGGCGCCCGACATCGCGCACACGCCTCTCACCGATACACCTGAGGCCTCGTGGCCGCCGACGGCGACTGCCACGGTCACCGACAACATCCAGGTCGGAGCCGTAACGCTTGAGTCGTGGATCAACGGAACGCCGCAGATCGACGTCACGATGACGAATATCCCAAGCACCTACACGTACGAGGGCGGGTTCGCTGGAAGCGTCTCGATCGGTGACGTGGTGACGTACAGAATCAAGGCGGAGGACATGGCCTCTCCCGCCAATGTCACGTACGATCCGGCGAGCGGAACGCACAGCTTCGACATCGTTGAGGGCATCCCGATCCTCATCGTCGAACTCGATGGGTCGCCGATCTCAGGGTCGCCCATGATGTCGATCCTCGACGCCAAGGACTTAAGCTACGATTACACCACGTCGTTCCCGGCGAACCTGGGTGAGTACGAGGCCGTCTTCATGCTGCTCGGCGTCTATTCGCAGAACTACTCACTCAACTCGACCCAGGCGAATGAACTCGTCGCCTATCTCAACGCGGGCGGCCACGTCTACATGGAGGGCGGCGACTGCTGGGCCTACGATTCCTCGAGGACTATCTACAACGGTCCCTTCGGCATCAACGGAACAAGTGACGGCTCGGGCGATCTCTCGACGGTGCTCGGTGAGACCGGCACGATGTGCGACGGGATGAGCTTCTCGTACACCGGAGGCAACAGCTACATCGACCACATCGCTCCCATAGGCGGAGCCGTGCAGATCCTCAGGAATCCATCCGACAATGCAGGCTGCGGCATCTCGAATGATGAGGGCAGCTACAAGACTGTGGGTTGCTCGTTCGAGTTCGGCGGTCTCACTGACGGCAGTTCGCCGTCTACGAAGACGGATCTTCTGACGGAGATCCTGGACTTCTTCGGTCTCATCGAGACAGGCATCGATGACGGCATCACCGTCTACCGCTTCTCGCTCGAGCAGAACAGACCCAACCCGTTCAACCCGAGCACGGTCATGGCTTTCGGACTGCCGACGGATGCTCAGGTTGAACTCGCTGTCTACAGCGCCTCCGGGCGCAGGATCACGACACTGGTGAAGGGCGAGCTTGCCGCAGGTCGCCATGTTGCCACGTGGGACGGAACGGACGGCAACGATGGCGCGGTCGCCAGTGGTGTCTACTTCTTCAAGCTGACGCGCGACGGTGAGAGCGTAACGCGAAAGGGCGTGCTCCTGAAGTAGGGTCAGCCGGCAGAGGATTGTGTCATTCGCCCCGGTGGGACTCGCTCTTGCCGGGGCGTTAACGATATTGACAGTGCCCCCGCGAACCAGGCACTCTACTGCTGAAGCACAGCCAGAGCACCGCGACCTTCACGGACTGGCACGAAGCTCGCATCTTGAGACCGGTTCCACGAATGCAACACCCCAGGAGGAATGCCCAATGAGGAACAGTCCGAAGTCCGCTCGCTCGATGCCGGCCGTCGTGGGATTGCTCGCACTGCGCACAGCTCTCGTCACTGTGTTCGCCCTGGCCCTTCTCCCCTCGATCGCCTCTGCACACGACCGCTACGACAACACCTGGATGAAGGACTTCATGATGGACGCTCCGTGGCGGGTCAAGGACGCCGACACGGCGATCCCTCTCATGATCGTCCTCAAGGACTGCGACACGGATGACATCCGCGAGCTTCACTGGATACGGTGTTGGGACGTGACGTCGGGCGAGACGATTCTGTGGAACCACGACTTCGGCGATGAAGAGATCGGTGACGATCCGTACGAATCGAACTACTGGACATGGATCACGACGGTAACCGAGGGGCATCCGACTCTCCCGAACGGGACACTACTGACCCCGGCCAACCTGGGTTACTCGGCGGGTGACGCCATCAATCTCAAGGTCTCGATCTACTACAGGGATGACTGGTTCAACTACACGGAGACCCGCTACTTGAGGGTCCACGTGGGACGCGGTGACTATCCCTGGCCAGACGACTGGTACGGTGGAGACACGCACTATCACACGATGTACACGAACAACACGGCCGAGTTCGGGGCGCCGCTTCCGGCCGTGGCCCTCACTGGAGAGGCGATGGGCCTCCACTGGCTCACGACGAGCGACCACTCGTGCGATCTCGATGAGACCGGCGACGGCTCCTTCTCCTACGCGACGACGCACTGGGAGTACACGATCCAGGACGAGAGCGGGACCAGCACGGTCTACCGCGATAACACGGCCATCGGGACCACGTGGGATGTCCTCGGTGATGAGGTCGCAATGCTCGACTCACCATCCTTCCGCCTCTATCGAGCGGTGGAATTGAATGCCGCCTCGATCGATGGCGATTCGTTCAACAAGACGCTGCACACGCTTGTCTACAACGAGGACTACATCTCCTCCCCGCTCTCCGGAGCGCTCGGCGAGCGGCCGGTGACACCCGATCTCCCCGGCGCACTGTCTCAGATCAGCGGAAGCGGCTTCATGTACGCCGCACACCCCTTGTCGGACATGAGCGCCGAGTGGGGCGGCATCGACTGGACAATCAACGGAACGAGGTGGGGCGACGAGGACATCGCCACCGCACTCGGCTTTGAGGTCTTCAAGGGGCTTCAGGCCTTCAATACGCGGCATACGCTGCACTCTAACGATCAGAACAACCCCTGGGCGGACTTCGATGCGGGCGTGACACCGAGCGACCCATATCCGAACGAGCTTCTGGCCGGAATCGCCACATGGAATGACCTTCTGGAGACGGGGCTCGATCCGCTCGTCAAGTGCTTCCTCTCGGGAGGAAGCGATGCGCACGGCGATTTCAACTACGGGGCGTTCATAGGTCTTGATAGCTATGCGACAGACAGCGCCATCGGGAAGGTACAGACGGTTGCGTACGTGCCGGGCTCGTACGGACCCGGCAACCTCCCGCCGATGAGTGAACTCCTGGCGGCTCTCCGCGCCGGACACACCGTCGTGACCGACGGTCCTTTCGTCCTCTTGGGGGTAGATGAGAACGGCGACGGCGACTTCGATGACGCCGAGGATCTTGCCATCGGAGAGGATGGCTCCTGGAGCCCGTTCCTGGAGCTTCCGATCACGCTCCGGTGGCGTTCAATGGAGGACTTCGGGCCGATCGTGCACGTCGAGCTTCTGGCATCGAGCGCGTCCGGTACGCAGACGCTCTTCTCGTTCAACCCCGATGCCATCGGAGAAGGATACGCGGGCGAGCGGGTGCTTGAATATCCGCCGGGGAGTTTCGATGAGCCGTACGCCTTCCGCGTCGAGTGTCGCTCCACAAGAGATGGTCAGACGTACCGCGCCTACTCAAACCCTGTGTGGATCAGCTCCGACGCCACGTCGGTGTCCGATGATGTGCCTGAGAGCGACCTCTGGCTCGTGGCGCGGGGGAATCCGTTCACGGCTGGAACATCCATCGACTTCTCCGTTCCGTCCGGTAGTGACGCAACGATTTCTGTCTTCGACATCTCCGGCCGTATCGTCACAACGCTCCGCGTCGGTCGCGCCGACGAGCACTTGAACACGGTCACGTGGAACGGCGCCGATGACTCGGGTAGACGGGTCGCATCGGGCGTCTACCTCATCACGCTCTCATCCGGCAACGAGACCAGAACGACGAAGGTCGTCCTGCTACGGTAGTAGCAGGCGTGCTGCGCTAGCGGCAGGCGTGCTGTCCTGCGTACCCAAGAAAGAGCCGCCCCCGCTGTACGCAGGGGCGGCCTTTCACTGTGCATTATCTTGCGCGCCGCGCTCTGTGAGTCCCACGCGGCCCGCCTCTACCTGACCCGTCTCTACTTGATCAAAACCATCTTGACGGCGTCATCGAAACCGTCGGTCTGCATACGGGCGAAGTAGACGCCTGCGGCAACACGCTCGCCACTTGCATCACGCCCATCCCAAACCGCCACGTGTGAACCGGCATCCATGGGTCCACTCTCGAGCGTGCGCACGAACCGGCCCGCTGCGTCGTAGACCTTAAGCGTCATGTGCGAACGCTCGGGGAGCGAGAACTGTACGCTGGCCGCCGGACCGAACGGGTTCGGGTAGGCGGGTGACAATGCGAGCCTCGTCTCGGCGCCCGGATCGATCACACCGGTTCCACCCATCGACAGACCCCAGATCTCAACATCATCGATGTTCCAGCCGGAGAACTGCCAGCTGCCGTCAGTGGCACCCATGGTCCAGCGAAGATAGACGGTCGACTGCTCAGCCGCGACCGATGAGATGTCGTACTCGAGCTGCGACCAGGAGGAGTCCTCAGTGTGGCTGTCCGGGTTGCTCCAGATAGTCTCCCACGACGAGCCGTCGTTGCTCACGTGCAGGTAGGCATGATCGTACTGGCTGCGCTCGACATTGAGCCAGCGCCAGAACTTGACGGTCACTGTGCCAAGATCGGAACAGTCGATCGCCGTGGTCGTCAGGTGACGCTCGGCAAGGCCATTCTCGTAGTCGCCGGCAAGATTGTAGCCGTAGACGTTGGAACTCGTGTGCCCCGACGTCGGATCCGCATTGCCGTACTCGCCGCCGCCGCCGGTCGGACTACCGAACGCCCAGAGCCCGCTCGTCGTCCAACCGGGATCGGTGTCCAGCGGGAAGCTATGGGCAAGTTCGGGAAGACCAACCGTGAGAGTGACATCCCTCGATGTGTCGCCGACGTGATCGGTCTCGTTCACAAAATCCAGACGATCGGTGTAGGCACCGTTCCCGAGAGAGTTGGCAGCAGAGTTGATCGTGACCGTCACATTCACCGTTGCGTGAGCGTTCAGATGGCCGCTGCCGTTTGTGAGGGTGATCCACGTCGCGCTCTTCGAGACGCTGTAGTCGATCCCCGTGTCATCCTGATTCTCTACCGTGTAGATGAACTGGCTCGGAGTGAACGGGCCGCCGGAGGCGCCTTCCGATACGGCAGCGGACGACGGTGTCACACGCATCCCGGCTGCGAACGGCGAGTAGAGATCGACCGTCGTAGCACCCGTTGATGCAGGATCCAGCCAGTCGCTCAGGCGCGAGCTGCTCGAGCCGCCGCCGGTCCACGATGTCGAGATCCGTCCGTACCAGTCGGAGTCGTCGTTGCCGCACGCCGCATAACCGCCGTGGAGCTGACCAACGATGCGGTGATTCTGGTCAAACAGCGGCGAGCCGGACGAACCAGGCTCTGTCGTGCCGACGTCCCAATCGACGACGCGCACGTGCGAGCCGTCGCCGGGCTGGCTCGTACCGAGATAGCTCGTTGTCTGGCAAGCGTCATACTCGAAGCTGATGCACTTCACGTCGGCATCAGGCTGATGGATGGCAGTCGAACTTGTCGGATTCGCCGTCGTGCGGTCCCAGCCGGCGAACGTAACGCCGTGGCCCGGGTCCGGATCGGAATCGAGCTCGACCAGCGTGAAGTCGGAGGTTGAGTACCCGGCCCTGAAGTAGGAGCCGGTCTGGTTGTCGCTGAACGATCCCCCACCAAGATCGCCGCAGTTCGGACTCTCATAGTTCCAGTAGACGACGAGCGAGGCTGCGTTACCGGTGTTGATGCCGCAGTGATTCGCTGTCATGAAGTAGGGAGTCGCATCCTGTGCTGTGTTGTTCACCATGAAACCGGTGCAGAAGGTGGAGCCGCCGGTTGAGATGACGCCGACCGAGGCGATATCGTCGCGCCAGCCGTCACCATCGGGACAGACGACGTCTATGTTGCACCATCCCGGGCTTCTGTCGATGAGCTCGCCGAAGCCACGGTAACCTACGTTGACCGAGCCGAGCTCCAACTCCAGATCGTCTGCTGCCTTCGTAGCGATGGTGAGTTCAATGACTACATCGTCGGAGAGCACAACCGGTGTCCAAAGCTCGCCGTGATCCTCGTTGTCCAGGTCAGTATACGGACCGGCGATGTGCGAGCCGTCCGCGGCGTAGATGAGAAGGCTTCCGGTCGCGGGCATGTGATACCGACCGAAACCGAGGTTGATCGACGAGGCTCCGTCAGACGTGATTCTGAGACGCCAGAGCCTGGTCGCGAAATCCACATCCTCCCAGGTACCATCGGTCGCCGGGGAGATGGAGACCGCATTGGAGATCGCATAGCGCGGCGGGAGTCCCTGGTCCTCACGAAGCTCATCCTCGATGGACAGCTCCGCACGATCTACTATCGGTGCTCGCAGAAGTTCCACCGTCTCCAGAGGGAGCACGTCGGCAGTGTACGCCGTCGGCACAGCGTCAGCCGCGCCTACCGGAACCGCCGATGTGGCGAGAGCGACCAGGACTGTAAGGAGCGCGGCGTGCGAGAGCCATGCGCTGCTGCGGTCTCGTGCGAACATCTACAACCTCCAGGATTGGGGGACACCGATGAATCACGAGCGGGCAGCAAGCCAAAGGCTCAACTGCCCCTTCTTGACAAGCATAACATGATTGGCACTGTAACGCCAGTGGCCGTTGCCCTACCGGTGCCTGTTACCCTATCACTACCTGTTACCTTACTTGTGGCTACTGCGTTAGATGAGAAGGGCCCCCTCGCGATTCATGCGAGGGCCCTTGTTCCACACGATACAGACGCCTGGCCAACGATTCCGTCGGGACAGCGCCTACTTGAGCAATACCATCTTCACAGCGTCGTCGAAGCTCTCAGCCTGCATCCTGCAGAAGTAGACGCCGGATGCGACCGAGCGACCGTCGTTGTCCCGGCCGTTCCAGATCGCTGTGTGGAAGCCCGCCTCAACCGGACCGTCAACGAGCGTTCTGACTCGCTGGCCCGCGATGTTGTAGATGGCGAGCACTACGTCACCCGGCTGCGGCGCGCCGTAGGTCACTGTCGTCACCGGATTGAACGGGTTCGGAGCAACACCACCGAGCACATATGATCTCGGCGCATCGAACTCATCGTCGACGCCCGTCCACGTCGAGCTGGTCGTCACCCTCACACACCATGTGTTGAGCGTCCCGGTGTCGCCGCCCGCGTTGTCGCTCACCCAGATCTCCCACTCGCCGAGCGCGTTCTCGCCCATGAAATCGTCGAGCGAGCCCGGACCACCGACTGAGAGTTCCGATGGATACCATCCGATGATGTCGTTGGCGCTGCCACCGGACGAGCTGTGCAGGCGCACGGTCGTGCCCTCGGGCGACGTGATCTCAACGACGAGGTCGCCGATGTAGGTGTGCGTCAGGTTCAGATACACCTCGACATCCGTGACCGTGGCCTCGTCCAGGAACTGCAGCTGGTCGTAGACACCGATCGGGTCCGAATCCGGGATCGGAAGCGCTGGATTCTCGCAGTACTCGTAGACCGTGACCGGGAACAACACGAAGTCGATGCCGCTCACATGCGCGCCTGCCGCAACGACGACATCGTGCACGACCGCCGTGCCCCAGGTTTCCTTTCGAGCCGTGACTGTGTAGATCCCATCGTAGAGATCCTCGACAAGCCAGCTCCCGTCCTCCGCCGTGACGGTCGAGAGCTCGCCCGGCGTCAACGTGACCGTAACGCCGCTGTGGTTCGTCTCACCTGCCAGCATGACCGTGCCTGATGTGCTGCCGTTCGCCTGGCTCTCGGGTGTGACGAGATAGGTCACGGTGTTCTCGAGAAGGTCCTTCCGCCCTGCTACGTCGGCAGCGCCATAGTTGAACGCGTAGAAGACTATCTGGCCGCTCGCTGGATCAGGCGTGTCGTCGTAGACCTGGACACTCGAGAGCGTGGGGTAACTCGACCAGCTGCAGACGATGTCGGCGTCCGGCATGGGGGTCTGAGAGTCATGATCCCCGTAGCCTGAGTAGGCGACGTTGATCGTACCGATCGTATTCGGGAACGTTGTGATCGGATGCGCCGCATCGTAGACGGTGACATTGCCGCTTGAGTCGTGGCCCCACGAAGTCACGTGAAGAACGTTGGCCGCGAACGTCGGATAGCCCGGATAGCTGACAGCATCGTAGGCGATCTCGCCACCTTCGATGAGAAGCTTCCCGCCACCAGCAACGTAGCTCTCTAGGTTTGAGCGGTAGGTTGAGCTTGACACCGGGCTCGTGTTGTTGCCGCTCGATGAGATGACGAAGTCGTAGTCAACCCACGTGGCAGGATTCGTAGCCGTGGCCGTCTCAACTACGACGTCGTAGCCGAGCGCGACAAGGTCCACCTCGATATCGTCCGACGCGGAGTCCTGCTCACCTGTGTAGACATCGAGTACGTTTCCCGTCTTGTCGAACTTGACCGTCTCCGACTTCGAGCCGCCATCCGAGATCAGGAGTATGTTCGCAAGCGTCGGCTCAAGGAAGAACGTCTCCCCTTGATCGGGCGCGTCCACTACCACACCACGATTCTCGGGAATGTGATGGTAGGCGCGCACCTTGAGCGTGTAGTTGAAATACGGGAGTGTTATCTCATAGCGCCCGCCCGCCAGCGAATCGGAGAAGACCTCCGTGTAGAGCTCGCCGTTGTCGGCGCGGTAGGCCCCGATTGAGGCGCTGAGAGGATTGAGCGTGCCCACCTGAAATACACTACCCCGCACCAGTCCGGACGGCGCCGGATCGAGCAGGAAGTCGACGTCGTTCAAGTCGTACTGTACGAATAGCTCCTCTGTATGCGTGAGGTAGCCAAACTTCAGGACGTAGACGTCATAGTAACCAATCTCCAGGTCGCCTTCGACGGCGTACGCACCGTCAACACCGGAGAGCGCCGCAAAGATGGGGTCGACCATCGAGGTGTCGGCGCCGGAGGCGTATCCCTTGACCTTGGCGCCATCCAGCGGGCCTCCACCGTTCTCGTCCACACTTCCTGCCAGCGTGCCGTAGACAACGTCGACCAGGATATCCTCGAGGTAGATGTTGAATCCGCTCTTGCCGATGGCCGCGTGGACCGTTCCGGTACTCGTGCACGTGTCGAGGATATCGACCGTCGTCGCGCCGCCCGAGTTGGCGTTGGCGTCGATGCCGCAGCCTTGAGCGTAGAGGTCGAAGCCCGTCTCGGACGCCGTACCAGAGATAGTGCCCTCGTAGTACGGAGCGAGGAACCCATATAGCCCGATCGATGGCACGCTCGCTTCGATATCCACCGATGCGAAGGCAGTTCCACCAGTAACCGGGAGCACGTCAGACAGACAGTCGTACGTCTCGCTGATCCGACTGCCGAGGACCGTGAGATCCTCACCGTACGGCGCTGTGACCGTGAGCACGGCCTCGCCATTGACATCGGTCGTATCGACGATGGCGTCGATGCCCCATCCGTCGATCGTGATGACAACGTCCGGCTCGAGATTGCTCTCGTCATCCCACACCGTGATCGTGACATCGGTCGTCGTGTTGACGGGGATCGTGGCCGGGACGATCGTGTAAGTCACGGGGTAGATGACGGGCACGTCCTCGGAGTAACGGTAGTAGTTCGGCTTCGTGACCGTGAGCCTCACGATGCCCGGGGCAATAGCCGGGATAACAACCATGTCCATCGGCGCGCCCGTGCCATCGGCCACACCAATGATCTCGCCGTCAATCGTGAGAGCCACTATCGAGCCCACGTCGGCTGTGATATTGAAAGCCGCAGCACCTATCGGCAGGACGCCCTGGTGCGTGATCGTCAGAACCTCGGGCACCTCTGAATAGAGCTGCGTGAAGGCATCGCTGTGGGAGTGGAAGAGGTTGTAGGTAACCGTCTTGTCTCCCGGATTGTACGGCCAGCTCGAAGCCCAGAGGTAGTGCTTGCCAGACGCGTTGGCAAACGCCGGTCGCATGACGCCGTTCGACTCGTTGAACCGACCCTTGGCCGGGTATCCCGGATCGAAGTCCGGGAACATCTCGTCGTAGATACCGAAGACGAACGTGTCATTCACAAAGGAGTAGGAGACCTCGGATGCAGCGACGACGCCAAGCGCACCGTGATCCATGCGATGGAACGTCTCACTGAAGCACTCCCCGCTCCAGTTGTACTTGCCTGTCAGGCAGTTGATCGAGAACACGAACGGCAGGTCGTTGTTCGAAAGCCCGGCGAGGTCGCTCGCCTGATAGTCGGGCTCGCCCCAGCCGGTCTCGCCGCCGTGATCACGATGCTGGAGGAGGAACGCGCCGGAGTTGATGTCGGCATTGATCCGTGTCGCATTGCCACCCCAGTCGGTGAGGTGGGCAGACGTTTCAGGGATGTAGCCCAGTCCGTCTGGACCGAAGTAGTCGACAAGCATACCGGTATTCTGATTCGAGGACCATACACCGCCTGGCGAGCCCGAATAGATGGCGTACTCGCGGACCGGCGTCTTGCCGTGCACGTTCGCGAAGTAGCCGTAGACGATCTCGGTGCAGAGCTGGAACCAGCGCTCTGTCTGCCAGCCGCATGCCATGATCGGGTTCTGGTAGAAGTCGGGGTTCGTCGGGGGCGCCCGCTCGTAGCTGATCGCCTTCATCACGAGCGTCTCGATGTTGCCCGGCGTCGCCGTCATGCGCGCCATGACGATCTCCGGCAGGTGATCGCCATCACGGTCACCGTAGATATTGTCTGACACGCAGTAGCCGTTGTAGATCGGCGACGTGATGCCAGTGGTGCCGCCGCTCGTGACGTAATCACCGAGAAGCAGAATGGCGACGGGCTTCGTCGTCCAGTTGTCGTAGGCGTAGTTGATCCAGTTCTCGATGTCGGTCGTCGTGGCGCCGGTCTCAGTGAGGGTCACAACTCCCGTGTCGATACCCTGCTCAACGCGCCACTGCTTGATGGAGTCGGCCCAGACGGTGTAGGTCGGGTTGTCCGGGCAGATGATGACGTACTCGTACTCCGTGTCACGGGAGCTCAGCACGCCGTACTCAATCTCGGGCAGCAGCTCGTAGTTGACGAGGTTCGCCTCGAGAATCGGATCCCAGTAGCGGCTCCTGTACGCGTCCTCGCCAAAGTGACCGGTACCCCCATCGAACGTCACGCGCACCTCGACGTCCGTATAGACGGTCAGTTCGCGCGTGATGGGGTTGTACTGAAACGGCGTGATGCCGAGAGTCGTGACGTCGACGCCGCGCATCTGATGTACTTCGGAGATGCGCACGAACTCCGCCGGGTACGGCGCGTTCTGCGAGTAGACCGATTGGTCCTTGATGTAGACAGGCGGAGTGTCATCGTTCTCGAGGGGAATGTCAGGCGCCGGGAGAACATCGATTCCCGTGAAGACCTGCGCTTTCGCGGAGAGGATCTCGAGATGGGGTATGGCTCCCTCGGGCAATGCCATCAGCCGTCCCACTCCGGGGAGGTTCGGCGCTCCCTCATCGTTGGGCAGCGCAAGACCTGACATCAAGATCTGCTGGAGGATCTCTCCGTCAACATCGATGTCCTCGATGCTGATCTCACTCAGCTTGTAGGAGATCTCGATGAACGAATCGGATGACTGCTCCACTGCCAGGCCGGCCTGCCCCACGTTCTCCTCGAACACGATCGTTCGGGCTGGGGATACCGAGGCCATGAGGACCAGGACTGCCAACACCCACGGGGCGACTCTCATTACTGCCTCCTGCGAAGGACGCGTCTACATACAGGCAGCTGGTACCCTCACCATTAGAGAGCACCAGCTCCTAGTCAACCTACATCAATGATAACACTATTTGCGCAGTTTCTCCAGCAGAAGTTTGGCTCCCACCGTTGTCACAGCGCCCCGAACTCAAGCCACCCGGGTCTTCAATTCCGCGGCTATGGCCTCCCCCAGCGCCCACGCACGGGCCAGTTCCTCCTCATCGGGAACGAACTGGACCCGAAGTGGCTCCGAGATGAGTTCCACCTTCATCTCTCTCAGGGTGTCGTTCACCATCTTCACCCCCTCGCCGCTCCAGCCGTACGAGCCGAATGCAGCCCCTATGAGGTTCGCGGGCTTGAGGCCATTGACGTAGCTCAGGAGATCCGCGACCGTCGGGAACATCTGGTTGTTGATCGTGGGGCTTCCAACGACGAGCGCTCCGGATTGAAGCATATCCGCGGCGACATCGCTCCTGTGGCTCGCACGAAGCTGATGGAGCTTCGGCGAGGCCCCACCCGCCGTCAAACCCCCGGCAATCGAACGGGCCAGAAGGTCCGTACTCTGCCACATCGTGTCGTACGTCACGACGGCCTTGAGCGTAGGCTCCTGCCTCCACCACTTGTCGTAGAGGCCCGCTATCCAGTCGAATCTCGTGCGCCAGATGGGTCCGTGATCGGGTGCGACCATCTTGAGCGGCAGATTGAGCTGCCCGACGCGCTCGAGCAGTTTGCCTATCAGCTTCGAGTAAGGAAGGAGGATGTTCGCGAAGTACTTCGCCGCCTCACTCTCAAGGATGACGGGGTCCAACTCGTCGTCGAAGCGCTCGGACGAAGCCAGGTGCATTCCAAATGCATCCTGCGTGAACAGGATCTCGTCCGCCCCGAGATAGGAGAACATGCTGTCGGGCCAGTGGAGCATCCGCGTCTCGACGAAGCTGAGATCCATGTTCCCGAGAGAGATGGTCTCCCCGTCACTCACGGTGTCGACCTCGAGTGCACCGTGAGTGTGCCTCGCCAGGGCCTTGACACCCATCGGAGATGCGACAATGCGATCCGGCTTCACGATTCGAGCGACAGGCACGAGGCTACCGGAGTGATCCTGCTCCGCGTGGTTGGACACGATGAGCGAGATCTCGGTCGGATCTATGACGGAAGCAATGCGGTACATGAGTTCGTCGCGGTACTGCGCCTTGACCGTGTCGATCAGCGTTACGGTGTCAGCAAGTATCAGATAGGCGTTGTAGGTCGTTCCGCGCGGCGTCGAGTAGCCATGAAAATCCCGCGACGACCAATCGATCCCGCCCACCCAATAGACATGCTCACTGACCCTTGTCGCCTGGAAGGGACCTGGCATCGTTTACTCCCCCTTCCCTGCCGGCTCGGTGAATGTCCGCTGGCCCAGCTCTCTGTCCAGCATGAAGAGACCGTGACCCGCACCACCGACCATCTTCATCTTATTGACGACGGCCTCCACGCTCGCCTCCTCCTCGACCTGCTCGTCCACGAACCAGCGCAGGAAGCTCTCGCTCGCGTAGTCATTCTCTTCACGGGCAATGCTCATGAGGGAGTTGATGAGGCCGGAGACCTTCTTCTCATGTTCGAAGGTCGCAACAAACACGTCCTCCGCTGATTTCCACTCGGTCGGAGGCGCATCTATCGCTGCCAGGTGAACGCGTCCTCCTCGCTCGCAGACGTAGGCGAGCATCTTCATGGCGTGCGACTGCTCCTCGAGATACTGAACCTGCATCCAGCTCGCGAATCCCTCCATGCCTGTGTCCTCGAAGTAGACGGACATCGAGAGGTAGAGGTACGCCGAGTAGAGTTCTGCGTTGATCTGATCGTTGAACGCCTTCTGCATCCTGTCACCGAGCATCGCTTCTGTCCTTTCCAAACGAGACATGTGGTCTATCCACCGATGAGCTCGAACGGGGTGTCACGGTTGATGCCGATC
This sequence comes from uncultured bacterium, assembly GCA_964521425.1. Classification (GTDB taxonomy): domain Bacteria; phylum Joyebacterota; class Joyebacteria; order Joyebacterales; family Joyebacteraceae; genus Joyebacterum. Next base: position 47,555 of record CAZFRO010000004.1, on the reverse strand, counting down.
CTGGTGATCGCGAAATCGTACTTCACGGGATCGTCCGGCGCGAATCGCCTGAACCCGCCGGTGATCTCAAGCGCCGTCTTGATATCGGCCTGCTTTCTCTCTGTCAACCCGAAGACTCTCGATATCCTGTGCATGTGGGTGTCCACGGGCACAACCAGCTTCGAGGGCGATACACGCGTCCATGGACCAAGGTCTATCTCGTCCCGCCTCACCATCCATCGAAGGTAGAGATGAAGCCGCTTGCACGCACTTCCGCGCTCGGGGAGCGCGAGCAGGCTTCCGGGATGATCACCACAGGATTCACTCAGCCCGGCGACGAACCGACCGAGAGCCGGCATCACGGTCGCGTCAGAACTCTCCATCCCATCGACGAAGCACGATTCAAGTGAACCGTGCTTCCTGAGCGTCCGTCCGATTCCGATGAGCAACGCCGAGATCTCAGCTCCGCTCGTGAACCGGTGCCTGAACTCCTTGAACGATCGCTCGATCTCTGGTGGCGCTGCTTCCACGAGGAATGCAGACGGGGACGCGCCGAGCAGCTCAAGTACACGCGATACGCTCTTGAGGATCTGTGCTACGCGCCCGTACGCCAGAGACGAAGCGATCAGCCCAACCACCTCCTGGTCGCACTCCTCTGTATACTCGTGGACGAACTCCAGCGGGTCGGGATGGAGAAACGCCCTTTGGTTGAAACTCTCATAGAGCGCCTCGAAGCACATCCCATCCAGTCCGAAAGACTGCTCGAAGGCCACTGCCGACTTCTCCTCGCGGCGCGCTGCACCGCTACTCGAGCGTGAATTCCTGGACATCAAACCAGAAGCCCGTTCCACTGAGCACGTCTATCTGCGCCTGAACGAGAGCCAGATGCCCTGTCTCGATCTCAAGAAAACGAGTGAACATCTCCCGTCCCTCGTCTCCGAGTTCTCCCACAACCTTCTTGTAGAAGTCGCTGGTCTCTCGCTCGACCTCAAGCGCCTTCCGAAGGAAGTCCATCTCTGCCCCCGACGATTCGCCGGCCAGGCTACCCTCGATGCTCGAGAGCCCTGCTGCAATCGTCTCGCGCGACGGGATCGCCGTCTTCACTTCCGCTGGATTGACCTTCCCTGTCTCCTTCCACTCCCGGAGCCTCTCGACGAGATAGTCAACGTGGTACTGTTCCTCGTCCGCCATGACACGGAACAGTTGATTCCCTGGCGTTCCCACACTCCGCTCGGCTGCATCAACGTAGACATCGCGGACCTTCGTCTCATATTCGATCGCTGTCCTGATGGCTTCTTCCAGACTCACAGAGCACCGCCTTCCAGTGAAGGTCCGAGGTCACATGCCGCGCGGCGCCCTCCCACCGCCATCGTGGGGCCGGCGCCACTCGGCATCAGCTTCGTGCATATCGACTGAAAGACCTACGCCTTCCAGTGCCCGTGAACGCTGCAGTACTCGCGGACCAGCTCGACATCGCTGACCGGGAACACGGCCTCGGGAGCGGCGCCCGGCTTCAGGAACTCCGTGTACGTCTTCCCGCCGGAGATGACCTCGATCCACTCAATGTAGTGATCGTCGGCCATCGGGTGCGCGACCGAACCGACCGTTACCTTGATCCCGCCGTCGACCTTCTCGACGACCGGCACGTGCTTCTCCACTGCCGCATCCGTGGCGTTCTCTTCGAGATGCACCATCGGGTCGCCGCAACAGACGAGAGCCCCGGCGCCGATGTGATAGACCTCAACGATGTTCCCGCACTTCTCGCACTTGTAGACCTGAGACATTGCCGTCATTGTAATGTCCTCCTGGTTGTCGAGATTATAGCAGCTTCCGTGCTGCGTCCAATGTAGCTTCGTAGTTTGGTTCGCTGGTCAGATCGTCCACGATCTCCACGTGCCTGATGATGCCTTCCCGGTCGATAACGAAGACCGTACGGGCCAGGAGCCCGCTCTCCTTAATGAAGACGCCGTACGACTTGCCGAACGCGCTGCTACGGTAGGCCGACAGCGTCCTGACACGCTCAACTCCCGCGGCCGCACACCAGCGAGCCTGCGCAAACGGCAGGTCCATGCTCACCGTCAGAATCACGACGTCATCTCCGAGCCCTGATGCCTTCTCGTTGAAGTGACGGGTCTCGGTGTCACAAACCCCCGTGTCCAGTGACGCAACAGTGACCAGGATGCGCACCTTTCCATCGAACTCGGACGAGTTCACGGATTCAAGACCATTACCGGCAAGCTCAAACCCGGGTGCTCTGTCCCCCACCTTGAGTTCGTCTCCCACGAGCGTCAGGGGATTTCCCCCAACCGCTGTCAATCCTGTTCGCTCCGACATGTTCCCTCTCCCTTACCAGTTCTCGCCCAGGATCTCAAAATGTGCCTGCGGATGCGCGCATGCAGGACAGTTCTCCGGAGCCTCGGTGCCCTCGTGGAGATAGCCACAGTTCATGCAACGCCAGACAACCTTGTTCTCGCGCTTGAAGACCCTTCCGGCCTCTATGTTCCCGGCGAGATCGTTGTAGCGCTTCTCGTGCTGCTTCTCAGCGATCGCGATCGACTCGAAGACCGTCGCGATCTCATAGAAGCCCTCTTCGTGCGCGATCTTCGCGAACGACGGATACATCTCAGTCCACTCGTAGTTCTCTCCCCCGGCACCGGCCTCGAGATTCTCAAGCGTCGTACCGATGACACCGGCGGGGAACGATGCTGTTATCTCGACCTCACCACCTTCGAGAAACTTGAAAAGCCTCTTCGCGTGCTCGCGCTCCTGATTCGCCGTCTCCTCGAAGATCTCGGATATCTGGCGGTAGCCTTCCTTCCGCGCCTTGCTCGCGAAGTACGTGTAGCGGTTCCTTGCCTGCGACTCACCCGCGAACGCTCCGATCAGGTTCTTCTCCGTCCGGCTTCCCTTGAGTTCCATCTCAGTGCTCCTCCTTCTCTGCCGTGCGCGCTCTCGCGCAATCACCACATGTGCCCAGGAACATCAGCTCGTGGTTCGTGATCTCGAAGCCACTCGCCCTTGCGGCCTCATCCTCAATCCACTCCCGCTCGCTCAGATCCACATCTTCCACTCGTCCACACTGTACGCACCTCACGTGGTAGTGTCTCTCGACGACGGCATCGTACCGCCTCTTGTCCCGGTCTTTCGTCACGATGCGAATGAGACCTTGCTCTCTTAGGACCTCGAGGTTTCGATAGACTGTGGCCAATCCAACACCCGGGAGCGCTCTTCTTACCTCCTGAAGCACCTCTTCAGCCGTCGGGTGCCAACGCTTCTGCCCAAGAACGGCAAGAATCGCTCTGCGGCTTGGTGTCATCCGAAGGGACTCGTGCGCCTGCATGGTACATTCCTTACTTGGGAATAAGAATCACTATCATTCAACCAGTGCTTCTGATGCCCTGGCAGGGGCGTGGTTTCACGGTCCCAAGGGAAAGTCGGCCATCCGTCAGTTCTGCCTTGCACACGGCCCGTGCGGCCCATAATCTCACTGGTTGAGGGTTCACTTCGCAAGGTGGACGGATGGGGCGAGCATGAAGAGACGAGAGGCCAGCGTGAGGGACGGAGAGGTCGATTCCAGCCGGGGCGTGATTGGCAGTCAGTTGGGCCGTCACTCGGCCGGGTTTGCGATTGCCGTTCTGTTCACCTCAGCCTTGCTCCTTCTCTCTCCCCTGCCGCTCTGGGCCGATTCTCCAGCTGTCGGTGTGCTAGTCACTGTCGTACCGCAGGCTTTCTTCGTCGATCGTATCGCGGGCGCGAGAGTGAGCACCTCGATTCTTGTTCCGGCGGGTCGCTCTCCACACACATTCGAGCCGACGCCAACTCAGATGATAGAGGCCGCGACGGCGGATGTCTATTTCACGATCGGGTTGCCGTTCGAACTCGGCATCCTCTCGAGAATCTCGGACATGAACCCAGACATGACGGTCGTCTCCACGCAAGCGATCGAGGAGGAGCATGATCACGGACACGACCCCCACACCTGGATGAACCCCCGACTCGCGCTCGCTCAGGCCGACGCCATCTGCGACGCGCTCGTCAGGATCGACCCCTTGGGCGCCGAAGCATACCGCGCCAACATGGACTCGCTGAGAACGGAGCTTCTCATCCTCGATGACGAGCTCGTGGGAGTTCTTGCGCTGTGCAGGGGAAAGAGCTTCTTCGTCTTCCATCCAGCCTTCGGTCACTTCGCCGATGCGTACGGGCTTGAGCAGATCGCCATCGAGTTCGAGGGCAAGGAGCCGAGTGCACGAGAACTCGCCGGGCTGATCGAGTCAGCGTCGTCGGGAGGAGTTGGCGCCGTCTTCGTTCAGCCACAGCATCCGGCAAGGAGCGCCCAGACGTTGGCGGATGAGATAGGCGCTGCAATCGTCATCATCGATCCTCTCGCATACGACTATCCGGAGAGCTTAAGGAAGATAGCCGCGGCAGTGAAGGAGTACGCGCGATGAGCGAGAACCGTGGGGAAGGAAGAGACGTGATCATCGAGATGAAGGATGTCGCACTCTCCTTCGGGGAGCACGATGTCCTGACGAACGTGAGCTTCACCGTGTTGGATCGCGAATTCGCAGGGATGGTCGGGCCAAACGGAGGCGGCAAGACCACGATTCTGAAGCTCGTGCTCGGGCTCTTGAAACCCACGGCCGGGACCGTCAGCGTGCTCGGATCGAGCCCCGTAGATGCGAGACCGCGCATCGGCTACATGCCGCAGCACGCACAGGTAGACCTGAGCTTCCCCACCCGCGTCCTTGATGTCGTCATGACCGGGCGGCTTACCGGAGGGCGAGTGAGAAGGTACTCGTCCGAGGATAAGGAGCGAGCCGAGATCGCTATCGCCGAAGTGGGATTGTCCGACAGACGAGCGAGCATGTTCTCCACGCTTTCGGGCGGCCAGCGGCAGCGGGCCTTGATCGCGCGTGCGCTCGTCTCCGACCCGGAGCTTCTCCTTCTCGACGAGCCGACCGCGAATCTGGATGTGACGATGGAGGAGCAGCTTCACGAGCTTCTTCGAAAACTCAATGAACGAATGGCGATCGTGCTGGTATCCCACGATGTCGGGTTCGTGTCGGAGTACACGACGAAGGTCATCTGTGTGAAGAAGACGGTAGTGCTTCATCCCACGTCAGAACTCAGCGGCGACACGTTGATGGAGATGTACGGAGAGAAGATCAGGATGGTCCGGCACGATCACGACGAACATGGATGCAGGACGGGAGATCGCCATGAGTGAGTCTGCACGAAACGGGGAATCGCCATGAGTGAGTTCCTGCGCGCCGTCGCCGAACACACATTCATGCGCAACGCTCTCCTGTCGGGTCTCCTCGCCAGTGTCGCCTGCGGCGTTGTCGGCACGCTCGTTGTCGTTCGCCGCATCGCCTTCATCGCTGGAGGCATCGCGCACTCGGTCCTTGGAGGCATAGGCGCGGCAGTCTATCTGCAGACAGTGCACGGCTGGGAATGGCTCGATCCTCTCTACGGGGCACTCCTCTCCGCCCTTCTCGCGGCGGTCGTGATCGGCATCGTCAGCATCAAGGCCAAGGAGCGGACCGACACGGTCATCGGAGCCGTGTGGGCGATCGGGATGGCAACCGGCGTGCTCTTTCTTGCACGCACCCCGGGCTACGGCGGCGACCTCATGGGCTACCTCTTCGGGAACATCCTCATGGTCAGAACGAGCGACCTGTGGTTGCTCGGCATTCTCGATCTCGTGGTTCTCGGTTCCGTGGTGCTCTACTACGATCAGTTGATGGCGGTGGCGTTCGATGAGGAGTATGCGCGTACACGTGGAATCCCGGTCGATCTGTTCTTCATCGGCCTTCTGCTTCTGACGGCACTAACGGTCGTCCTGCTCGTCATCGCGGTCGGCATCGTGATGATGATCGCGCTTCTCACGATCCCGGCTGCCATCGCGGGCCGCTTCGCTACGAGGCTCTCACGCATGATGATCGGGGGAGCGATTCTTACGATCGTGTTCACAACGTCCGGGCTGGCCTTGAGCTACTCGCCCGGCCTCCCGGCCGGTGCCACCGTGATCATCCTGGCGGGAGTCGCGTATCTCCTCGTTGTCCTGACAACGACGCCCGGCGGCAGGCTGCGCTTTCTGCCGGCTCGCCGACGCAACCACTGAGACGGAAGCACCTCCCCTGGGGGGCGCCCCACCCAAACAAACAGAAACGCCCCGCCCGGCATCAGCCAGGCGGGGCGCATTCTCCGCCAGTGCCATCGCTGCACTGGGTTCTTCGTTCTACATTACCTGTAGAGAGCTTTGATGGAACCCCAACTCGCCTCTTCGACCGCCACGATCGGGCAACCGTCGATTGTCAGGTAGTAATCGGAACCGCAGTCGAAGCTCAGATCCCAGGCGTCCGTCGAGACGAAGATCACTGCGTCGCCGGCTTCGGCATAGACGTGTGAGACCGTCGCGTACGTGCACGTCGGTGGCATGGTGTACTCCATGAGCACCATGGCTTCCATATCGACGAAACCAAGAAGCGCGCTGAACTCGGCCTCAATGCCGATCGTAACGGTCGCACCCTCAGCAAGCGGGAGCACGTACCAATCGGTGTCCCTGTAGGTGTTAGCGCCGAACGGGAAGACACCCGACGTGCCGCAGATCACGATATTCTGATCGCAATCGACGTACGAGTAGGCGGGCGGGATGCCGCTGGGACCACCGTTGAAGTCGTCAACGTAGTCCGGGTAGCAGTCGACCTCACCCTCGAGGATCGCGCCCAGCGGGCATTAGACGGCGCACACCTCAACCTCGTAGATGTCGAGGATGTAGTCGCCACAGTCGCCACCGTAACCGTCTACGACTATGTAGTAGGTGTGACCGGCGTACAACGCGACCTCGGTGAGCCACGACTGGTACATGTACGTGTTGAACTCCTCGCAGTCGTAGCTGTCATCGATACAGGCAAGTGGGATGCCGGGTGTGTATACATCCTCGTACACGAACACCTTGGTATCGTAGGTGGACATGCACAGGAATATGTCGACGAGCATATCGGCGCCGGCCGCAAACGAGTAGACGCAGTCCGGCGAGGTTGATCCCGCGTAGGGGCAGGACTCATCGTAATCATGCACGAACTCGCACGTGTTGCCGGCATCCGAGAACGGCAGCCCGGCGATCACGGTGGCGGTCTCAATGGTCTCACCACCGACGCGGCCGGTCGGGTGCGGAACGCCGGAGACAACGCTGTTCTTCATGGGGGCGACGTTGGTCGGCGAGACAGCGAGAGCAACCACGCCAAGCACGACAACCATGATCACTGCAAGACCAGCAGTCTTCATTTGCATCCTCCTCGATTGGAGAGCGAGATGGACGACCTGTCATTCGAGAGAGCGTGGTTCCGGAGGAGTCTCCTGTATTGAGTAGCATATCACAGAAACGCCCCGCCCGGCATCAGCCAGGCGGGGCGCATTCTTCGCCAGTGCTACTGCTGCACTGGTTTCTTCATACTAAACTACCTGTAGAGAGCCTTGATGGAACCCCAGCTTGACTCTTCGACTGCCACGATCGGGCAACCGTCGATTGTCATGTAGTAGTCGGAACCACAGGCGTAGCCTAGATCCCAATCGTCAGGCAACACGACGAACGCGGCGTCAGCAGCGCCGGCGTAGATGTGTGTGACCGTCGAGTACGTGCAGCTCGCTGCCACGGTGTACTCAAGGAGCCCGCCAGTTGACAGGTCAACGAAGCCGAAGAGAACGCCGATTTCAGCCTCAACACCCATCGTAATGGTCGCACCCTCAGTGATCGGGAGGATGTACCAATCAGTGTCCCTGTACGAGGTGCCGTTGAAATCATAGACACCCATCGTGCCGCAGACGACGAGATCCTGCGCACAATCGAGGTACGAGTAGACGGGCGGGTCGCTGTTCAGACCACCGTTGAAGTCGTCAACGTAGTCCGGGTAGCAGTCGACCTCACCCTCAAGCACTGCGCCTGGCGGACACTCGACAACGCACTCCTCAACCTGGTACATGTCGAGGACGTAGTCGCCACAATCGCCACCGTAACCGTCGACGACGATGTAGTAGGTGTGACCGGCGTAGAGCGTCAACTCGGTAATCCACGACTGGTACATGTACGAGTTGAAGTCGCCACATGCTGAAGCGTCATCGACGCAAGCATACGGGGCGGTCGGTGTGTGTATGTCCTCGTACACGTAGACCTTTGTGTCGTACATGGACATGCACAGGAATATGTCGACAATGACATCGACGCCAGGCGAGAACGCGTAGACGAGGTCCGCTGAGGTTGATCCCGAGTAAGGGCAGACCTCATCGTAGTCATCAATGGCAACACACGTGTTACCGGCATCCGAGAACGGCAGCCCGGCGATCACGGTGGCGGTCTCAATGGTCTCACCACCGACACGACCGGTCGGGTGCGCAACGCCGGAGACGACGCTCTGCTTGACAGGAGCGACGTTGGTCGGCGAAACGGCGAGGGCAACCATGCTCAGAGCAACGATCATAATCACTGCGAAATAAGCGACCTTCATTTGCATCCTCCTAAAAATGAAGAACGATATGTCACTCGCGAAAACACAATCCAGTTTGCACATCCCCCCTTTCCAGGAACGCATACTTCTCCCCAAAGATGTCTTGCTAGTGTGTTCCGCCGCAGACCAGCCAGCGCAATGACGTCTATTGCACCGATGTGGGTGAAACACTACTTGCCCACGTATCGAGGATTATATCACGGTTTGCTCGTAATCGTCAAGCACAATAATGACCGCTGACCACGCAATCAACATTAGCTTCTGCGCTGTCACACTGCCCAGCCGGCCGTCTCGGCGTGGACGCGGGCAGGGATTGGACCGCAGTGTGGTATAATCACACCAAACCTACTATATTCACTGGACCCTTGGAGCTGGCGCAAAGCCCGGAACTCACCAGGAGACCTGCACATTGCCCTCACGACAGCGCTATGCGATACCCGCCACTCGGCGGCGCGTCGAGGAGACTATTCTCCGAAGCCGGTTCGTTACCACGGTTGGTCACGCATCATCAGTCGATGAGGCGCGAGCCTTCATCTCGGCTGTGAGTTCCGAGTTCCCTGACGCAACGCACAACTGCTGGGCGTACGTCATCGGACCACCAGGTGACACGAGCCGCATTGGAATGAGCGACGCCGGTGAGCTTCACGGAACAGCAGGACGCCCGATGCTCACCGTGCTCGTCCACAGCGGTGTCGGCGACATCGCCGCGGTCGTCACGCGCTACTACGGCGGCACGAAGCTCGGAAAGGGCGGACTGGCTAGAGCCTACAGCGGAGGCGTCAAGAACGCGATCGAGGGTCTTCCCACAAAGATGCTCATCGCCTCAACCACTCTCACGCTGATCATCGACTACGCGAGCGTCGATCCTGTCAAGTGGATCCTCCCCGACCTTGAGGCTCATGTGCTTTCAGAGGACTACGCGACTCGCGTTACGCTTGAGATCGAGCTCCCAGAGGAGCGCGCCGATGAACTCACGAAATCAGTGTCAGGTCTTACGAAGGGAACCGCCCTTATCGAGAGGAGAGATTCATGAGGATGCTCTTCGCAGTCGGCCTTGTGGCCTTGCTCGCAGTGACCGCCGGGGCTTCGCAGGATGAGTGGAGCTGGCCACCGAGCGATGAGGTGGCCGCACTCGTGGAGACGAATCTCGACAGGCATTTCGAGGGAGATGAACTACGCACCTATCTCGCCGATGCCGATGAGCAACACAGGGGCGCCCTCGAGTTTCTCATGGCCTGGATGCCCACGTCCGACCTCGGGTCACTTCCGGCAGACCTTCTTATCAGCAACGTCGAACTCGCCCTCGATACCTGGAACGATGCGGGATGGAAGGATGAGATCGACCCTTATCTCTTTCACGTCTACGTTCTCCCGCACCGCGCCAGCCAGGAGCCCGTCCAGAACTGGCGCGCGCGTCTGAACGAACTCGGCGCCGCACGCGTTCAGGGGATGACGATGACGGAGGCCGCTCTTGAGATCGGTCGCCTGACGAGGGAATGGGCCACGTACAAAGCGAGTTCGCGACGAGACCAGGGACCCCTCACCACGATGGAGCGAGGAATCGGGCGTTGCGGAGAGGAGATGATTCTCACTATCTGTGCTCTCCGCAGTGTTGGGATTCCGGTGAGAAGCTGCTCCGCTCCCTGGTGGACGACGGGCAACAGCAACCACGCCTGGGTGGAAGTCTACGTGGGGCGGGATGAGGGCTGGCACTACATGGAGTCCTGCAACGCCACGGCTTGTCTCGATCGAACATGGTTCTCACAAACAGTGAAGCGAGCCGGCGTGGTGCTCTCGGTCGGATTCGGTGAGGCTCCCGTCCCCGCCGAATACGAGCCGATGCTGCACCGGCAAGCCGACGGCGCGACGATTCTCAATTCCACGGATGTTTACACAACGGCCGGCACGCTCTATCTGGCGCCACCGCCCGGATACACACCTGCTGCAACAGAGGATGATGACACTCCCGAAGCCAACATCCATATCTACAACTACAGCGCGCCGGTGGTTCTCATCCACCAACCGTTCGAGAGCGAAGTCATGTTGGGCCCGGGCGACTACGTTGTTACGACCGGGATTGACGGCGAACCCTGGTCCGCTCTCGCCCACATAACTGCCGGAGAACGTACAGTGCTCGAGCTCGAACCCGGCATGGACATCTTCGATGAACCCATCTGGCTCAGGTACCCGCTCCACCCGGAGAGCGAGGGCGGGTCCTGCGACACGGACGAGAACGATCCCACGTGGCTACGGCACCAGCGGGATCTTGCGCGGCGCGATCTTGAGCGCTGCAAGAAATCCGCATTCACGCCCCCGTGGATCGATTTTCTAGTTGGACGTGATGATGCCACTCAACTCCGTGAGAAGATGACCGAGGCCGGTGCCGTTCAGGCCGAGTGGACCGGGACGGTACTCGCCATGGACGGAGAGATAAGAACCACGGCCATCGAGCTCGTGAAGCAGATGGACGTCAAGGACTTCTACGAGATGGATACGGAGAACCTCGAACTCACATTGCGCGAGATTCTCCGTGTCCGCGCGCTGGCTCCGGATGTTCCGGACACCGTCTGGAATGAGTTCGTCCTGTCCCCCCGGCTCTATTTCCAGGAGGGGACGTTTGCCTGGTGGACGGAACTTCCGTGGCTGGGAGATGATGAGAGCGTTGCGCCTCAGGCAGGTGCGATTCTCTCGCTCTTCAGGGAGCGCGTGGAGAAGGTTGATAGATTGCGGTTCGGACATGTTGCGACCCCGTCGACGACGTGGCGCTCCGGGTATGCTGAGTCGCCGGGGGCTCGAGCGTGTCTGGTTGGACTCTTGCGAAGGCATGGCATACCAGCCAGAGCAGAACTCGGCGTGGACTACGTCGAAGCGTGGAGTGAGGGTGACTGGACGAGGTTCGAACCGTTCGAGGACGAGGAGAGCGACGCGGCTGAGAGCGAGGGGGAGCTTGGTGCTGCGGCCTACCTGTCCGTCTCCTACTTCGATCAGGGCGTGCCGATCGAGAACGTCGAGACATGGATCCACACGCGGCTGATGCGATTCGAGGATGGACGTTTTCGGACCTGGTATCTCGGTCAGCTCTCTGAAGGAGATGGGATCGTTGAATGGTCGCTTCCTGAAGGAGAGTACTGGCTCTTCGGAGGTCTCAGGAACCCCCGGGGCGAGCCGCGGTTCGTCTCGAAGAGCTTCGAGATCGCAGCTCTTGACTCGCTCTACTTCGAGATGGACATCGGCATTCCCCTCTCCGAGTGGGAACCGGAGGACCTGGTTCAACAGGAGTGGGATATCGAGAAGAGCATCTCCATCACAATCGACGGACAGGAGCACAGCATTGATGAACTCGCTCCAACAGAGCTCAGACTGATCGTCCTTACTCTCTCTGGGCACGAAGCATCGGTCGGCCACATGACGCACCTGCAGTCGACGGACTGGACAGCACACGGCATGACGCTCGTCCCTCTCCAGGTCAGCGGACTCGAAGGCCACCCGGCTGAGGATGGAGCGATGACCATCTCGACCGAAGCCGCGGAGGATGTCTTCGGCATCAGCAGTCCGGAGAGTCAGATTCCACTCACGGTTCTTCTGACTGAAGACGGAGAAACGTTGATCTGGCTTAAGGGAATGAGGAAGGACATGAGCATGCAGATCGAGCGGATGCTCAGCAACTGGAGGCGATGAAACCCCGAGGCCCCAAGGAGTGTCCTATTCCAGTGGGAGCATCAGCGATCGACACGTTCGGAGCGGCAAGTGGCAATGCAACAGGAGGACGGAATTGAGGATTTCGCACAGAGCCCTGCTGATATCGGCGTCAGCTCTGGTGTTGGCTGCGTCAGCAGGATGCATATGCTGTGACCCGACGGCCCCCGTTGGGGAGATGGTGACCGAGACGTCCACCATCTCCGCCGTGACGGCCGACTCGGTCACTGTAGTCGTGGACTTGAGTGTCGGTGATCTCATCATCGAGGGGGGCGCCGACGCGCTACTGGAAGCTGACTTCAAATATAATGTGGCAACCTGGAAGCCGGAGGTCATCTACACGGAGTCCGGCTCACACGGGCAGCTTACCGTCCGGCAGCCGGAAGCCAAGGGCTCGTCGGGACGAGGCGCCGAGTGTGACTGGCACCTGAGCTTCTCAGATGAGATCGCGCTCACGATGGAAATCGATCTCGGCGTTGGAGGCTGCAAGCTTGATCTCACCGGGATGATGCTCACGGATCTTGACGCTGATATCGGAGTCGGTGAGATCATCGTCGACCTCGGAGACGCTCTGGATCACGATGTGACCATCGGAATAGACAGCGGCGTTGGCGATATCGTGCTCCACATCCCCGAGCAGGCGAATGTGATTCTCAACTGTGACACGGGCATCGGCAGTGTCGACGCCGGCGATCTCGTGAAGCGTGGCGGTGCGTACGTAACCGATGGCTCAGCCGAATCCGATGCCACGATCAGAATCAATGCGGATATCGGTGTCGGCGACATCAGAGTCGAAGATGGGAACCCCCGCATGCGAATCTGACGCGAGGAGTCTCATCTCCCCCAGAGACGGCGCGTTCGAAAGCCCCTGGAACCACAACGGTTCCGGGGGCTTTCACATTTGGGGGTTGACACCAGTGGCTCAATGGTTATATTCTGGTACTCGAATACCAGTATATGACGATCAAGTCCGACGAGGACGGCTGTCGGAACGGTAGCTAGACTACGGAGCGATTCATATGAACGGTGCCATCTACTTTTCGGAAGCGGCTTCACTTGCCCTTCACGCCACGGGTGTTCTTGCAGGAGCCGGAGACGACCCGATCACGGCCGGCCGCATGGCTGAGGCACTGGGAGCGTCGGAGGCACACCTGGCGAAGGTACTGGGCCGACTCTCGAAGGCCGGCCTCGTCTCAGCGACGCGCGGGCCCCACGGAGGCTTCCGGCTCTCCGTCGATGCAACCGAGGTGACGCTTCGCGATGTGTATGAGGCGATAGAGGGGAACCTCGAGATCCAGCACTGCCTCTCGGGCCTCGCCGTCTGTGACAAGCCGAGCTGCGCGTTAAGCTCGCTGTTCGAGAAGGTGAGCACTGAGATCGTGGATGGCCTGGCGGCCATCACGCTCCACGATTTCAGATTTCGCAGTGAGACACTGCCGGTGCGGTAGCCCTGGGCATGGCCGGCGTAGATTGTGCGAGTGTTGAGCGGGATCCGGATGATGGGATCCATGATTAGAAGCAAACCAGGTTCAGAACGGAGGAGACAGATGCACTGCTTCCAGTGTGAACAGACGGCGAAGGGTACGGGCTGCTCGATTGCGGGGGTGTGCGGCAAGGCTGCGTCGACCTCGAATCTTCAGGATCTTCTGGTCCACACCGCCAAGGGAATCTCGATGTGGGCTCGCAGAGCCCGTGAGCACGGTGCGGTCGACAGAGATGTTGATATCTTCACGGTGGAAGCGCTCTTCACGACCGTGACCAACGTCAACTTCGATGACGAGCGGATGATGGATCTCATTCGCAGGGCGGTTGAAATGAAGGACTGGGCTCGCGCGCTTTACGAGAAGGCCTGTGCTGCCCGAGGAGAGACGCCCGAGGCGCTGAGCGGAGCGGCTGTCTGGGAGCCTGCCGATGAGCGTTCCGAACTTCTGGCTCAGGCCGCAGTGGTCTCGATCTCTGCACGGCGCGCGGCATTCGGAGAGGACATCTCGAGCCTTCAGGAACTCATCATGTACGGTCTCAAGGGCGCGGCCGCATACGTCGATCACGCCCACGTGCTGGGCGTCGATGACGAGGAAGTCTATGGCCTCTTCCACGAAGCACTCGACGTGCTGACGCGGATGGATGCAACGGTCGAAGAGCTGACGACCTGGGCTCTCAAGACCGGCGAGATCAACCTGAAGGCCATGGAGCTGCTCGATCGCGCGAATACTTCAACATACGGACACCCGGTACCGACCCCGGTGCGCATCACCCCGATCGCCGGCAAGGCCATCCTCGTGTCGGGCCACGACCTTCGGGATCTTGAAGAGCTTCTGAAGCAGACCGAGGGCAAGGGCATCAATATCTACACGCACGGCGAGATGCTCCCCGCTCACGGCTACCCGGAGCTCAAGCGGTATCAGCATCTTGCCGGAAACTACGGCGGAGCGTGGCAGGACCAGGCCAAGGAGTTCGACGCGTTCCCCGGCTCGATCCTCATGACCACGAACTGCATCCAGAAGCCGCGCGGCTCATATATGGACCGCATCTTCACATCGGGCCTTGTTGCCTGGCCTGGAGTCACGCACATTTCGGATCGCGACTTCACGCAGGTTATCGAAGCCGCGGAGGCTCAAGCCGGCTTCGAGATGGATGAGCCGGAGAAGAGCATCACGGTCGGTTTCGGGCACAATGCCGTGCTGGGCATCGCCGACAAGGTAGTCGACGCCGTCAAGGCAGGCTCGATCCGTCACTTCTTCCTCATCGGCGGCTGCGACGGAGCGAAGAGCGGAAGGAACTACTACACGGAGTTCGCCGAGAACGTGCCTGAAGACAGCATCGTAATGACACTCGCGTGCGGCAAGTATCGTTTCAACAAGCTCGAATTCGGCGACATCGATGGCATACCGCGGCTTCTGGACATCGGGCAGTGCAACGATGCCTACTCGGCGATCAGGATCGCTACGGCCCTCGCCGAGGCATTCGGTGTCGGTGTCAATGAGCTCCCGCTCTCGTTCATTCTCTCGTGGTACGAGCAGAAGGCGGTGGCGATATTGCTCACCCTCCTGCACCTGGGGATCAAGGGCATTCGCTTGGGCCCAACGCTCCCTGCCTTCGTCTCCGCCAACGTACTCGATCTCCTCGTGAGGGAGTACGACCTGAAGCCGATCGGCACCGCGACGGAGGATCTTGCGGAGATCCTCTCGGCCACGCCTGCTGACGCTCAGCCCCATGAAGAGAGTGCACGTCGCAGGGCAGGCACGAGGGCGTAGGACTGCAAGGACATCCGCTGAAAGCTGCAATGCCCCCGGAATCACGATGGTTCCGGGGGCTTCCACGTTTGTGCGGGGGGCCCTGAGTGACGCGCGGCCCCTTGGCACTTCATCTCCCCCATTGCCGGATGGTTCCGCCTTGACTGACCCACTCGCTTCTGCGATAATCTAGGTCTGGTGGTATTCTCCTGTGGGTTTCTCATGCTGCAGTAAATGACGGAGGGTGGATCATGACGAAGATCATCACAGTCGCGATTGTCGTAGTGCTCGGGCTCGGAGTGGGCTTCTACATGTTGCAGGCCAGATCTGCGGGCGACGGGACTCTGGGAGAGGGCGTGGCTGAACTCAGCTGCGGCGACCAGGGTGTGTGTGCCGCGACGCTCGGATCAGAGGGCAAGGACGGCCATCATGCCGATATGGACCACTGCCCCGGCCAGGGCGACGACGCGGACGCGCATCCGGACTGTGCGTGCGAGGGCGATCCCAGCGCCTGCACCGATGACATGAAGGCCTCTTGCGAGGAAGCCGAGAGCTGCGGCGACGATGCTCATGCCTGCACCCGTGACATGAAGGACTCCTGCGAGCGGGACGCAAGCTGCGACAGCGATGCCGACGCCGGCATCGACATCGAGAAGACCTCCTGCGGACAGGGCGAAAGCTGCTGCGAGCAGGACAAGGGCGGCGACCGCTACTAGTAGTCCGACCACCCTCGCAGCATCCGCACCGAGTGAGCCCTGAGTGAGTGGCGCATCTGTGAACGCCCACCCATTCAGGGCTTTCCCCGTCTTGATGTGTCCTCTTGATGCTCTCCCCCATTTCGGAGTATCGTGCCTGCAAAGAGGTGAGATATCGCACGGTGTCGTCTCAGAACCAAGGGAGGATGATATGATCGTTTCCACCCGTCTGATCACCGCGATCGCGCTTGCCGCGCTGGCCCTGCCCATGGCCACGCCGGCGGTTGCGCAGATCGAGGATCAGCTCTCCGCGTATACGGGCGCCAATGCGGAGGGGTACCTGCAGCCTCTGTCCGACGCCTTCGGAGCAGATCTCAACTCCGCGTGGTATCACTCGGGCTACGTCCCTGTGGATGGCTTCCACTGGAGCTTCGAGCTGCGCGTGATGGGCGTTATCTTCTCAGATGATGCCGCGACGTTCAGCGCCACGACGGAGAGTGGGTTTACTCCCGAACAGACCGTCGACGCACCGACCGTTGTGGGCTCAGGCGACGCTGTGACAGTCCTGGGAGACAGCTCAACCGAGTTCTCCTTCCCGGGCGGCTTCGATCTGAACTCCTTCGCCATGGCGGTTCCACAGCTCACGCTCGGTTCGTACAAAAGGGTACCGAGGCCGTGATCAGATACTTCGCGATCGACGTCGGCGACATCGAGATCGGAAATGTGAGCCTGTTGGGACTCGGCGCGCGTCACAGCATCTCGCAGTACCTGGACCCCGAGTTCCCGGTTGACCTGGCCGGTGGGCTCATGTGGCAGAAGTTCACGCTCGGTGACGACTTCATCGATGCAAGCGCCTTCACTGTCGGCATCCAGGCCAGCAGGAACTACGGCTGGATCGAGCCATATGCGGGTCTCTCCTACGACATGTTCTCGATGAGCGTATCGTACGTGGGCGACGAGTCCGGAGAGACTGAGGAGATCAGCCTCGACGCGGCGTCATCGGTTCACCTGTGCCTCGGGTGCGCCATCGGGATCGCCCCGGTAATGGCGAACGTGGAGTACAATCGCGGATACCTCATCGCTGCCCAGAGCAGTTTTGCATTCGGTCTGGCCGTCGGCTTCTAGCAGCTTGAGGAGGAGGGTGAAGGATGAGAACGAGATTTCTGATTCCGCTTCTGCTCCTGCTCGTGGCGTTTGCCTTGAGTGGAAGCAACTGCCTGCTCGATGAGAAGGTCCTGGAGATCGTCTATTTCCACAAGACATGCGCGGACTTCGAGGAGAATGAAGACTCCGAGGTGTTCACGACTCCCGTCATAGTTGACTATGCAGAGGACCTTGATGACATACTCGACGACAACGCGATCTCCAAGAGCGATATCAACAGTGCTCACGTCGTGAGCGCAACCTGCATGGTGACTGACTTCTCCCACGCACACGACTGGGACATCTCGGGGGTGATCACGGTTCGGCGAGTTGACACTGCGGGCGCTGCGGTCACTCTCGTCACGTACACGAGCCAGTCGGTCCTCGGGGCGCTGAACACCAGCACTCCCGCAGTCCTTAGCGCGGCAGGGGTCGAGCTCATAAACGAGGCGTTGGCGGAGTACATCGCTGACACGGCTGACCCGGTCCTCGAGTTCTCGGTTGAGAACGGGAACGTGGAGCCGGACCCGAGCGCGCAGGACATGCTTGTGTTTGACTGGACCGGATGCGTCGGTATCCACATCGTGGCCGGCATATCGCTTGAAGTCCCGGACCCTTTCTAGCAGGACGGCCGGGATTCGCTACAGCTTGAAAGTGAAAGGCCGCCCTCACGGGCAGCCTTCTCACTGGCCCCCTTGTCGGGAGCCGTCTGTAACCAGAACATGCTCTACTCCTGCTGGTGAACTCCGTAATCGGTCGATCGCATCCTACATGCCGTGCCAACCGCCTGACGCCCAGGTGAAGAACAGTACGATCCAATCCCAGAGCGTCATACCCTCCTCCGGATCGGCGGCGAAGCACGCAACCGGCGAAGCCAGAACCACCAGAAGCACAAGGTAGAGCCTAGTTGAGAACCGCTTCATCGCAACCACCTCCTCTCAATTCAAATGTGTCCGGGATCCACCCTCGATCTCCTGGGAGTGAACCCTTATCAAAGCGCACGGTGGTTAGGTAGCCACCGCTTCTCACCTTCGCGTATCGGCCATTGTTCTCCGTGAGAAAGACCGTCTCCTCCGCATTGCTGAACACTCGCTTCTCGAAGATGCTGTCGGTAAGCAGGATCTCCCTGCTCTCTATCTCACGGCCCCCATAGCGGAAGACGAACCGGCTGTCCTTGTCGAGGACAAGCTCCCCGCCGTCATCCACATACACGATGCAGACGACGTAGTCACCGGGGGTCTCGCGAACCCTCACATGAAGACGAAATCCGCCCCGATGCTCGAGGCGGATCATTTCACGTCCTGCTCTTGTCTCTTCGAGGGCCGAAGGCCACGTCTCTCGCTCTACAACGATCTTATGTTTGAATGCGGCCGTAACGCCGGGGGCAACCTCCCGGCTGATGCTATCTCCCCCTCCGGCCCAAGCACCAGGCGCCAGGAGAACAGCGAACAGCATTGTCATGACCACGATCGGTTTCACGATCCTCCCCTTGCGGTCGCCTTACTCCATGACCGCGTTACACAGGCTGAATTGTGCATCACGTGTGCCACGAGGCTGTCACAAGAGAGAAGCCCGAGGCTAACTCGCCTGCGGGCTTATGGTTCAGTTGACAGATTGGAGGGACTAATTCACACAACTATGCCTTGGGAGGCAAGAAGTATCAACTTCGTTGACAGGAGAGATGCTGCCAGACGGCTCCAGAGCAGGATTGTCTGCACGAACGAGCGTTCACCCGCGTCTCCGGACCTTCCACGCCTCCTCGCACGGCCACTGACGCGCCCACTCATACGTGGTGTACGGATAGCCCGTGGTCGCGCCCTCGGGAGGGCGCACCTCGACGAGGTCTTCGATCTCGAAGCCCGAGCGACGAAGTAGCCTGATCCACTCACCGTGCGTCTGATGGAACTCCACGCCGGGGTCGCCGGGCCACTCCATGCGGTACATGCCAAACGCGGGCCTCAGGAGCCGCTCCCCCGCCGGGACGCCGTCCTCATCGGGCATGCAGAGGTTGAGAAGATGCGAGCCCATGAGAAAAACGAGCCGCCCACCAGGGCGGAGCAGCCGTGCCGCCTCCGGAACCCAGCGCGCGGGGTCGGCCCATATGCAGGCCCCGTACTCGGAGATGGCGAAGTCGAAGCTCTCGTCAGGTAGCGGGACGGTCTCGGCGTTGCCGTGAATCAGGGGGAACTCGAGACCATGCTCCTTCTGAAGACGCCGTGCCGTCTCGAGCTGCTTCTCAGAGTTGTCGATGCCGACGACGCGTGCCCCGCGACGCGTCAGCCACGCGGACACGTACGCCGTTCCACATCCGAGTTCGATGGCGTCCTTCCCATCGAGATCGTCAGGCAGAAGACCCAGCTCAGTCTCCGGCACACTCCAGACACCCAAGGACAGCTCCTGCTCTGCCCAGTTTCTCTCTCCGGCCGCGACCCAGTTCGGCGCCATCGCGTTCCAGGCCTCACGGTTACGTCTGACGTGCTCGGGAAGATCGTTCATGATGTCCTCGCAGGTGGTGGTGATGGTCGTAGCTCATTGACGATACTACACCAGCCCGGCGCTCGTCACCACCGCCGACGCTCCCGCACAAGACAAGGCGGGCAGAACCGAGTCCCCACGGGATTGATCCTGTCCGCCTCTGTTAGTTGCGGCTGTAGCTCTAAACCGCGACTGCGGTCGAACTCGCCTCAGTCGGCAGTATGTACCACCTGCGATTGTACCCCAACCGCGGTCCTACTTGAGAAGCAGCATCTTCCTGCTGGACTCGATGCCTTCAGCGTGCATGCGGTAGAAGTAGACGCCGGTCGCCATCTGCTCGCCGTTCGCATTGAGTCCGTCCCACGTGACAGTCTGCTCGCCCTCGGGCTCGAGACCGTTAACGAGTGTCGTCACGAGCCTACCCGCGACATCGTAGACCTCGATGGTCACTTGGCCGCCGCCCGCTGAAACCTCGTACGCGATGGTCGTCATCGGGTTGAACGGGTTCGGGACGTTCTGACGGAGGCTGTGCCGCGTTGGCACGACCTCATCAGGAACGTCCGTTCCGTAGTCCATCCTCAGACGGAACGCCAGATCGATCGACTGACCCGCGAACTCATGCTGCGGCGGGTAGATCAGCTCATTCCATGGACCCCAGTGGGGCTCCATCCCGATACTCCAGACCGCGTCGTCGTTTCAGTGATCGAGCGTCGTCTTCCAACCGAAGAGCGCCTCGAAGTCGTGCGGGTACGCCTGGACATCCAGCCAGTACACAACACCCGAGTCCGGCATACCGACCTGATGAAACGCCTCCTCCGGCGGAATGTCGAACGAGTACATCCAGCAGGTCTAATCGGCCGGGAACATATACTGCTCCGGCGGATCCATCCAACCTTCGACGATCCCGTCCGCATACATCTGGACCGTGAACTGCCCCCCCCCGGAACGGGTGGATCCAGAGAACATCGCCAGGCATGCTGAATCCGGTCGGACTCTCGTCGGCTGGAATGTCCTCGTGGAGACTCAGTATGAAATCGACCGCGACGGGGTTGTCGCCAAACGGCAAGTAGTCGCTGAGCCAGGAACCCCAGATGTCGATGTGCGTCAGACGCCCGGGCTGTTCACAGAGGAAGTCATCGGCAAGGATGGACGGCTCGGTGCAGTTCACGTCGATGCCCGTCGTGCTGAGGTCCGGCCTCTGCTCCCACTTCCACTCTTCGAGACCGCTGTCGATCAGAACCATGTGGTCATGTCGATCGCCACGCTGGCTGTGCTGCCCGGGGTGAGATTCGTTGTGAACGCCACGCCGTCCTCGTCATTCGATGTCATGAGGTCGTCACCCGTGGACGCCGAGTTCGGCTGGCCGTCCTGTTCGCCATCGATGAGCTGCCCCATCTTGTACGCCAGTGTGAACGCATGAAATGCGCCCAAAGGCGCGAACAGACACCCACTATTGTTGCGATACCCGCGATTTAGGCGCAGTATACCACAGAATACCGAGGGGCGCAAGTGCTGGGGTGCCGTGCACGTGGCCGATGGCTACTCGTATCGGAGAGCGTCTATCGGGTTGAGCCGTGCGGCCTTGCGGGCAGGATAGTAGCCGAAGAAAACCCCGACCGCGCCGGAGAAACAGAAGGCCAGAGCCACGATTCCAGGCGAGATGACCGACGTCATGCCGACGACGCGATCCAGGAATGCGGATACTCCGATCGCCAGTAGGATTCCCACGAGACCGCCGACGAGCGCGAGGACAATGGCCTCCGTGAGGAACTGAACAAGAACGTCGCTGGCGCGCGCGCCGACAGCAAGACGTATGCCGATCTCTCGGGTTCGCTCGGTCACCGACACCAGCATGATGTTCATGATGCCGATCCCTCCGACCACAAGCGACACAGCAGCCACGGCACCAAGAAGCAGCGTCATCACGCGTGAGGTCTCGGTCGCCGTCTCCAGGAACTCCGCCTGGTTGCGCACACGGAAGTCGTCGTCCTCTCCCGGCTCGAGGCCGTGCTCCTCCCTCAGGATGGCAACAAGCTCATCCTCTGCCGCCCCTGAGGCCTCTGTAGATACGGCACTCGCGTAGATCCTGTTCACGTAGCGACCACCGGCCAGACGATAGAGCGCCGTGGTGGAAGGCACGATGACAACGTCGTCCCTGTCGGACCCGAAGGATGACTGTCCCTTCGAATCCAGGACGCCGATGACCTTGAACGGTGTGTTTCTAATCCGTATCCTCTCACCGACAGGATCGGACCCGGGGAAGAGGTTATCAGCGACCGTCTTTCCAAGCACCGCCACCTTCGCCTTGGCTCGCACATCCCTCTCGGTGAAGAACTCGCCCGACACGGTGTACCAGTCTCGAATCTCCTGATACCCCGGGTCAACCCCCTGAATGGACGTGCTCCAGTTGCTGTCCCCACCGATTATCTGCGCGTTCACGCGCACTTCGGCGGATACGGCGGTGACAAACGTTGCTCTCTCCCGGATAGCCTCTGCATCGTCGAGGGTGAGACGATTCCTAGAGCCCGCTCCCTGACTGACGCCGTGCGACCACGACGAGCTGGGGAACACCATCACCATGTTCGCGCCGAGCGCTGTAATCTGGGCTTCTATGTCAGCCTGGGCGCCCTGACCGATGGCGATCATCACGATGACCGCACCAACGCCGATGATGACGCCGAGTGAGGTCAGGAGACTGCGCATCCTGTTCTTCGTGAGGCTCTTGAGGGCGATCTTCAGGAGGTTGCGGAGTCTCATTCCGGCTGCCTCCCCGTCCTCATGGTCTCACGGACGATCGCGCCGTCCTTCATCTCGATCATCCGCCTCGTGTACTCGGCGATATCGTGCTCGTGCGTGACGATGACAATGGTGATGCCCTGCGAGTTGAGTTCTTTGAATAGCTCCATTATGCCGAGTGACGTGACGCTGTCCAGGTTGCCGGTCGGTTCATCAGCCAGGATGATGGAGGGTCTGTTCACGAGTGCCCGTGCTATTGCCACGCGCTGGCGCTCTCCCCCTGAGAGCTGGCTCGGTTCGTGAGTGATCCTGTCCCCCAGACCTACGCGCTCGAGCGAGGCCACGGCCTCCGCTCGCGGGTCCCTGATGCGACCGGTGTGGTCATACAGGAGTGGGAGTTCAACATTGTCGAGAGCCGTCGTTCTGGGGAGGAGGTTGAACACCTGGAAGACGAATCCGATTTTCGTGTTTCGCACTTCCGCGAACTCATTGGGGGTAAGCTCGCTGACATCTCTCCCGCTCAGGAGATACTCCCCCGAAGTGGGCCGGTCCAGACAGCCGATCACATTCATGAGCGTCGACTTGCCGGAGCCCGATGCGCCCATGATTGAGACGAACTCACCGTCCTCGACGGTCAGGTCAACGCCTCTCAGGGCGTGGACCTCCATCTCGCCCATCTGATAGACCTTCGTGAGTCCTGATGTCTCGATCACTCTGCTCATCGTGTCTCTCTCTCGGCCCGAATCCACGTCGCCGCCATCCGATCGGCGGAGGGCTAGCGGCGGCGCCTCATGGTCGAACTCAGGGGATTCGACCTTCCTGAGGATTCCTCTTCGTTGACCTTCGTGATCACATTCGTGCCTTCGGTGATGCCGCGCCCGTTCACGATCTCGGTCACCCGTCCGTCGGTGGCGCCCTTGCGAACCCTGGCTACGCCGAGCTTGCCTTCCTCATCGAGATACCACAGCCTGGCCGCGTCACCGAATGCATTGCCGTTCGCCGCTGGGGAGCCGCCTCCCATACCTGCGCCGCCCCCAGGTGAGCCGTGCCCGCCGGGTCCCATGCCCTCGGGTCTCCCGGTGGCCCCGGCCTCCGCCGCATCCTTCATGCGCTCCTGCATCGACGAGCGGAACTCATCGATCATCGATTCGCTTGGCTGGAAGCGAAGGGCTACATTCGGAACAAGCAACACATCCCGAACCTCGTCTATCATGAAGTCAACTGTCGCCGTCATTCCTGGATAGAGCAGGCCTCTGTCGTTGGCGGCGTCTATGACGACAGTGTAGTTCACGACATTCTGTACGGTCTGTGGCTGAAGCCACACCTGACGGACCGTCCCCTCGAACTCCTCATCGATGTAGGCTTCCACGGTGAAGCGGACGCTCTGTCCGTCCTTGATCTGCCCGATGTCGCTCTCGTCAACGAGCGCACGGATCTCCATCTCTGAGAGATCCTCCGCAATGATAAAGAGAGTGGGCGTCGAGAAGCTCGCAGCAACCGTCTGACCCGGCTCGATGTTCCTCATGATCACGGTCCCGTCGATCGGAGATCGGATGACGGCATACGAGAGGTTGGCCAGCGCTCGATCCAGTGAGGCAACCGCTGAGAGCAGGGACGCTTCGGATGACCTCGCACTCGTCCCGGCATCCTCAAACTCTGCGTCACTGATGAGCTCGTTCTTGAAGAGATCATGTGCGCGGGCAAGGTCCCTGCCGGCCTGCTCGTGCAGCGCATCCGTCCTCATTACTGAAGCGCGAGCGTCACGAACCGATGCCGACAGCATGGTCGTATCAAGAACCGCGAGAACCTGCCCTACGGCCACGCTCTCGTTATAGTCGACCAGCACAGACGAGACCGTACCGGACACCTGCGTTCCCACCTCCACCGTCCCGACCGCCGAGAGTGTGCCTGTGCTCGTAATGATGTTCTCGAGATCTCCCCGCTCGACCTCGACAAACTCGTAGCGTTCCGCGTCTGCGCTGCCGTCTCCACGCCTGAGCGCGAACGCGACGGCAGCGACAACTACGATGGCTATCAAGGCAATAGTGATCCACTTCTTCATGAGTGTGTCTCCCGACCTTTGACCGGCAACGCCGTGCCTGATTTGCTGCCATTCTAGCACCTGCGCGATGTCGACGCCAATGCTCTTGCGCTAGCGAAAGACCAGCGCCCGCCCGCGGTCGGAGTCACTCGCGAGGAGAACGTCGCGCAGCTCCGTCCACACGCCGGACGGAACGTCCGTCTGAGTCAGCGACAGCTCGCGCGTCACGGTGATCCACTCCCCGTCTTTCTCCACGCTCAGGATGAACTCGCCACACTCGTGGCTGACGGTGACAGTTTCGGGAATCCGAACGCTCTCAAGTTCCCCGACCTTGATCCTGAGCGTCACGCTCTGAGACATCACTGATGGAAGGAACACGGGCGACTCTCGTCTGGGTGAGTAGAGATGCAGGTCGCTGGGAAGGAGACCTATCACGCCACCTGCCGGTTCACCTATCTCGAGCCAGGTTCGTCCATCGTCGTCAGGCTCGGGAAGCGCCATCGTGAGGAAGAAGCCGGCCACGACCTCTTCTTCCGTGAGGACGGCCACGTTGTGCTCAGTGATCTCAGATCCGGGCAGCACTCCGCCGGCGACTCCACCGAAGAAAGCCCCCGCCTCTCCACCCAGCCCGATGATGCGATCGTGTGGACTGAGCAGGCACGATGCACGGAAGAACCCCTCGCCGACCCATTCACCGTCCTCGTTGGACTCGATAGAGATGATCAGCTCCAGGCGGCTGCTTTCGCTGAGGTCACCGATCCTGAGTGCAGGCTCTGTCTGTTTGCCTGGCGCCCACACCGTGCGTCCCGTGAGCGGCGACCTACCGTTCGTCAAGTGACCGCTCGCAGGATCGTAGTACGCGTCCAGGCCGTCACCTGTTACGCGAAGCGCAAGGCCGTCGAACCGCGAGAGCGACGGTACACCGGTGTCAATCTCACCGAACCCGCGGCTCCTGTAGACCGGACTCACGTCGCACCCAATCTCCTCGAAGAGAGCAAGGGCAAGCACGGCACGGTCGAGCCTGTGACCGTACGCTGTCTCCCACGTCCTCGATGCCTGGCGCGGCGCGAATTCCCAGAAGCGCGCATCGTACCGAATCGCTCGCGTTGTCTCATTCACGTAGTCGACCACGGCCTGCGCCTTCTCCGGAAGGTACGGCTTGTGTTTCACGAGCGCCGACATCGTATCCCGTATCGTATCTGTGAGTTCGACCGCGGCATCGAGTCTATCCAGGATCGCGTCGCCAAGTTCGTCCCAGTCCTTCCACGTGGACCAGACCACATAAGGGGCGATCAGGGCGGCATCGGCGACGTGCGGTCGGGGAAGCCGGCTCACATCGCTCATCTCCCATGTGAACAGCTCCCGGCCACCCTCGGGGCTGTACTTGGGCTCCGGAGCACCGTGTCCGGCCGCGTACAGAAGACGCTCGCCGGACGGAACACTGACCGAGTAACGAACCACCATTGCCGGATCGTCACGCTCAAACACCCAGATGCCATGAGCGCCGGCACCGTCCGGACGGGACTCAGTGGTCGTGTAGACGGCCTCCATGATGCACGGAATCTCGACACCGTCATGCAGGAGAGCCGTCTCGCGGATCGTCAGGTAATCGTCGGCGTGTCCGAGGACGCTCGGCGTCGTCTCGACCACGGCGGTCGGGCTGATCGCGGACTCGTGCGGCCACCACCTGTCGTCGCGCCATGTCCTGAGGGCATGCACCTCAAGTGACATTGTCTCCGTGCTGTACGGCACCCTGAGATCAGCGTACTCATCGATTCCGAGTTCGGTAGAAATCCACGTGATCTGATGGAATGTCGTTCGCAGGCCTCCGTCCACCTGGACTTCGATCTCACGGCCATCGTAGAGAAGCATGGCATCCAGCTCCGAAAGGTCGAGTGTGGATTTCGCCTGTGACATGAGCGCACCGATGTCGAGCCCCCGCGCGAAAGCAAGCGGCTCTGCAGAGCATTGGTGTGGAGCGATGAGAACAAGCGCGAGAACAATCGCGCAGACCATGAAGCCACGACCAAGAGCAGGCGCGTGGGAACGGGGGTGCTCCCCGGCGTAACTGGCTCTCATCAGGAGTCACCTCCCTTCTCGGCGCGATACGTCTTTCCGGCCCAATCGAGCGCCTCATCGACCGCGGCCTTGAATCCTTCGAACCCGTCAGATGGAATCAGCCGTCGCCGCGCCTCGAAGCGCTCCGTCACGGTGAGTCGCCGTCCGTCCGCTTCACCTTCCGCCCTGAAGTAGGCGAAGGTCTCGTCTATCTCCTCGGACGATGGAGGATCATCTATCGAGTACCCCTTGGGGAGACGAATCGTCTCCTCTCCCTCGATCAGCTGTGTGAACCAGAGGAAGATGTCGTTCTCGCGCTCCTCCCCCCAATCGTAGACGCAGGATCTGCAGAGCCAGCCGTTCTCTGTCGTAAGAACCGCCATCGGGCTTCTGAACTCGAGTCCTCCCTCGATTGGAAACGCGTATTCAGGGATCACGTACTCGATCTCGATCCACGCGTTTCCACTGAAGTCGTCCACCGCACGGTGCCCGAGGTTCACGATCTCGATTCCCTTGCCGAGCTTCGAGAGGTAGTACGCGATGTCGTCCTCGACATCAGTGAGCCTGCTCATGCTCACCATTCCCCTGAGTCTCGAATCCATAACACCCGCCCCGGACAGCTTGAAAGCGCCGCGGAGCGTCCCGTCCTCTGACAGTTCCGCCTCGTGCCGGACGATGAGAGGCGATCCTTCCGGAGGACTGTACGGAATCGAAGCGAGCGGCTCTCCCGCGGGCGTGCCCGTGAGGTACTGCTGCTCTGTCTCAGACTTTGACCACACGTCGTTGTAGTACGGAACCCAGGTCGGGTCGTACATCTCGAAGCTACCGTCACTCTTCCTCAACGCGCAGACACAGTGGTTGAACTGGTCCGCCGGGACCTCCTCGATGCGGCTCCCGGCCATCGTCATGGCTGCATAGGAGTCCATGTTCGCAGCGCGCATCATCGTGACGAGCATCCCCGCAATGTCCTTGCAGACACCGCTTCGCTGCTCGAGGATCATGGTGCCCGGATGGAGAATGAACCCCTCGCCCTCCCCCATGGTCTGCCCGCTGTACCGGATGTTCTGCGCGACCCAGTGGACGAGCACCTCTGCCTTCTCCTCCTCGCTGCCTCGCGCAACGCCTGCGTCGCGGAGAACCTCATCGACCTTCGCCTGGATCTCGGGAGTCACGTCGAACTGGTTCTTGTTCACGTCGAAGAACCAACGACTCTTGGCCTCCCAACTCTCCACCGTCGCCACGACAACCTTGGGAACACGATCGCTCATGTCCGGTGACCGCGGCTCGCGTGCCACCGCCGGGACATTCTCAATCCACCACGTGTAGGTGGTCGTGTCCTCAGAGTAGGTCGTACTCGCGTAGAGTGGACCGTTGTAGGTCTGGGAATGAAGCCTCTTGTCGGCTGGAAGCGTCAACTCGTAGCGCTTCTCGATAATCGGGACCGATGACTGAAAGAGCACGATGTCGAAGTACTCACCCGGCATCGGCGGTATGTACTTGTCGTCGTCCGGTTCAGCGAGAAGCCCACGTCCGGTGCTCGTCGACTGTGAAGCCCCGGCTGCGTATGTACCGGCCGGCTGTCCACTCGTCACGGGCACAGCACCCTCGCCGTCAAGAAGCGCGTAGCTGTAGCCCTTCCGGAACACCAGGACCTCGACGCCGTCGCCCACCTCCAGACGGGGAAGCTGCAGGGTCTTGATGCGCGCGTTCCAGTAGATGCTCGACTGGGGCGCCGGAAGGTCGTGGACCTTCAAGACATCGACAGGGATCTTCTCCTCACCTCGAACGATGTTGACCTCTATGATCCCAATGAAGCTGCTCCAGGGCTCGTAGCCCCATCTGAGCACTGAACGATCACGACAGCCTGCCGGCGTCAGCATCTTGTAGAGAACGTAGCCGTCGACATATGTGACCCCCGAGGGCTTCACACTGTTCTCGGCAATGTCGTAGACGATGATGTAGTCGGCCCCGGGGTAATCGTCGGTGTCTCCTGCGTCTGCCAGGCGGGTGAACGCGGTGGCGGGCGGGCTGTCCCCGGGCGGAAGTGAGCAATCGGTCGACCCCCCATCCTCGGATGAGGTCCCTCCAGACACAAGCGGCAGCGCCAGAAGCGCCACCAGTAGAACCGTCACAGCGAGGTCGGTCAACCTCGGTTCTCTGAATCGAATCAAATGCCCCTCCTTCATGTATCTCATCCGGTGCTGTCGAGCGTTTCGGGTGGCGCTGGCTCTCCGGCCCCCACGCACACCAGCGTTGTACACATTCAGGCAATCCTACGCTATCGCGACGAGCGGGACAACAGGCGGCCACGATTCATCATTATTGCAACATGGCAAGTAATGTGATATGCTCACATGATGAGTGTATCCACCTGACGGCCACATGGAGACCGGTATGCTCACGCCGATGTCCAGAGATGCGCGGCTCACGATCGTCGCCATCCTTCTCGCAGCAGGCCCAGGGCTTGCCGCCACGATCACGGTGGACGCAGCCGGCGGTGGCGACTATGTGAGCATTGCTGAGGGGATTCAGGCAGCCGATCACGGCGACACCGTTATGGTCCTTCCCGGCACGTACTCCGGACCCTCGAACACCGATCTGGACTTCGGGGGGAAGGCAATCGTCGTTGCTTCGAGCGCCGGATCCGACTCGACTACCATAGACTGCGGAGGCGACTCGCGCGCGTTTCTGTTCTCGAGCGCCGAGGACACTACGTCGGTCGTGCGCGGGTTCAGAATCGAGAACGGGTACGACAGCGTGCGCGGTGGCGGGATCCTCTGTCTCGACTCCTCTCCTGAAATCGTCGACTGTCACTTCGACAGCTGCACTGCCCCGGAGGGAGCGGGCATGTACTGCGCCGACTCCCCCGCGGTGCTCATAGACTGCGTGTTCGCGAACAACACCGCACTTCAAGGCGGCGGCGGGATCCGCATCCTGCGAATCGGCGCCAAACTCAGCAGGTGCACGTTCTACGGCAACACGGCCCCCGTTTACGGTGGCGCCGTCTACTGCTGCTACTCCTCCCCCGTGATCCGGGACTGCACGTTCTATGGAAACTCAGCCCCGCAGGGAGGCGCCATCTACGGATACGATGCATCGCCCCTCATCACGAACACCATCCTGTCATTCAGCCCGGAGGGGACTGCCGTCTACTGCCCAGGTGCCGGCAGCTTCACCATCTCCCACTGCTGCGTGTATGGAAACGCAGGCGGTGACAGTCTCTGCGGCGATTACCACGACAATATCTACGTCGACCCTGGGTTCTGCGATGCGTCCATGGGGGCGTTCTGCCTCGATGAGTCGTCGCCCTGTGTCGGAGCCGGCGAAGGAGGCTCCACGATAGGAGCCTGGCCGGCGGCCTGCCCCTGCGGTGGCTCCACAGATGTGCCGGCTGGAGATCTACACTCAGGGGCGCGGCCGGCGATCATCTCCGTCTCACCCAATCCATCGGGCCATACTATCTCCATCGAACTGGTTCAACAGAGTCGAACCCCACATGCTGAGATCGGCATCTATACTATAGGAGGGCGTCTCGTCTCGAACATCTCAGCGCCGCGAGTCGAAGACAATACCTTCGCTGTGACGTGGGGCGGGACGGACAGGGACGGGAGGCGGCTTGCCTCAGGCGTCTATCTTGTCCGCTCTCTGACCCCTGGTTTCGCGGAGAGTGCGAAGCTGGTGCTGCTCCGGTAGATGCGAGCGGGGGCACGAGACCTATCACTTGCTAGATTGTGCTAATTGTGGTATATTATGAGGATAGAGTCATATTCCATCCACACCCCCAGGAGAGATACATGCGATATGGGAAAGCCCTGACACTTGTGGCGATCTTGCTCGTCACGCTTCTTCCCCAGACGGCACTCGGCCTCAGGGTAGTCACGTACAATGTACTCAACTTCCCCGGCTCAACCGGCTCGGCCCGTGAGGATGACTTCGTAACGGTCATGGACGAACTCGACGCGGACATAATCGTCGTGCAGGAGATGCTCAGCCAGACGGGCACGAACCAGTTCCTGAACGATATCCTGAACTACACGGTACCGGGGACATACGCAGCCGGGCCGTTCGTGAACGGCTACGATACCGACAATGCCCTCTTCTACCGCACGGCCACCGTGGACTACATCTCCCACCAGGAGATATCGACGGCGCTCAGGAACATCTCCGAGTACGTCCTCCGCCCCGTAGGCTATAGCTCGTCCGATGCGGAGCTCACGGTCTACTCTCTCCACTTGAAGGCCGGATCCACTTCATCGGATAAGACGAAGCGCCTGGCTGAGGCGACGATACTCAGGAACCACACGAACAATCACAATCCCGGCACCCACTTCATCATCGCCGGCGATTACAACATCAGAGCAAGTTCCGAGACCGCATACCAGAAGCTGGTGGGAAGTGAGGCGAACAACAACGGTCGGGTGTGGGACCCCATCAACCAGCCTGGGACCTGGCACGACAGCTACACATACAGGTACATCCACACGCAGTCTCCACGCACAACGCAGTTCGGCGGAGGCGCAACGGGCGGGATGGATGACCGTTTCGACCTGCTTCTTATCTCCGCTGCTCTCGATGACGGTGACGGCCTCTCGTACGTTTCCGGAAGCCACGTTGCCTACGGCAATGACGGCTATCACTTCAACCAGGCCATCAACTACGGCACGAACTACGCCGTGGGGTCGGTCATCGCCGATGCGCTTCACGAAGCGTCCGATCACATCCCGGTCTACGCGGACTTCCAGGTGCCGGCGAAACTCGACTACGTGTCATCACTCGCCTTCGGCGATGTGATCGTCGGTGCAACCGCAGAGGAGATCCTCTCTGTCGGCAACTCCGCCATCTCACCGGCGGACGATCTCGACTACTCGTTCGGCGCCCCTTCCGGTTTCACAGCACCCGGCGGTGGTTTCTCTGAGCCCTCCGGTGGAAGCAGCGGACACACTATCTCGATGAGCACTTCCTCGGCCGGCGCGCAGGCAGGTAACCTGACGGTGTCGTCGAACGATGTCGACCAGCCATCAGCGAGCATCGCTCTCTCTGGAACGGTGCTCAATCACGCCGCGCCGTCGCTTGCGGCGGCGGAGATCCTCCTCGTCAACACTCTCGATTTCGGTACACACGACTCCGGCGATTTCGACGAGGCGGGAATCGACATCCACAACTTCGAATACGACAGCCTCCAAGCGCTGCTTGAGATCTACGATGCCGAAATCGTGGGCGGCGGAGGGTTCTTCTCGATCGCCGGCGGTTTCTCCAGCCAGGAAGCAGGATCGACTCCCGCGTACTACGGGGTGGTATTCGACGACGTCTCGGCGCCGACGGGCGTTGTCTACGAAGCGATCCTCACATTCAGCACGCGCGACCTTTCGGGCATAGTCGGTGGAGTGGTGCAAGACGATCTCACCATCCACCTGAGTGCATGTCCCCTGAGCGGCACATCGGTGCCGTCCGACCCCACGCGATTTGCGCTCGCTCCAGGCAGGCCCAACCCGTTCACGAACGCTACGGTGCTCCAGCTGTCGCTCCCGACAGCAACTGCGACCAGGGTGCTTGTGTTCGATGTCTCCGGCAGACTCGTGAAGACTCTTGTCTCAGGAGTCCTGAGTGCAGGGGACCATTCTGTGCCGTGGGACGGCACGGATGACCGCGGTGAACTCGTTGCATCAGGCATCTACCTCATACGCGCGGACGCCGGCGAGTGGCGGCAGTCGCGCAAGACGGTGCTTCTCAGGTAGAGGGGCGCCTGAGGGCGCCATACGGAACAACAAGAGGCCCGGCGGGTGGAAATCCGCTGGGCCTCTTCATCTGGTGTCCAGTCTGATGGCTGGGTTACGCACCCCAGCCTGTATCCGCCTCCCTAGTCGTCGTCCGGTTCTACCTCTTCCGTCGCAGACCGGGGCTTCCGAGTGCTCGCTGTCTCATCAGCCAGCTGCTGTTCCTCCCGCTCGTCATAGTCGACGCTCATCGTTCGGGGTAGGCCGTAGGCCTCGGGATGCATGTACCTGCCGCGCTCCCTGTCGGACTTCACCTCTTCCACCGGAATCCGGTTCTCCTCGGCGAACCTGTCCTGACGGATGCCGGTCACCTGCCAGGAGATCTTGAGGCCTGGGTCACCGCCGGCGACCTTGAAGCGGTTGCCCGAGATCTCGTCGGCGACATAGAGATTAGGACCGGGTGCACCGATAGCGGTCAGCTGATACCGGAAGTCCCGGTTCAGAGCGTCGAACCATTCCGGGAGTTCGACCCAGGCTTCACCCGAGGAATCCAGGACGACGTTGCCGTTGTACACGTTCATCATATCGGGGCTCTCCACGAACGAGTGGTAGAGGTACTTGTTCGCGGGGTCGAGGGGGTGGTCGATCTTGAACGCACCGCCGCCCTTGGACAGAGTGCCGATGACGCTGACGTTACCGCTGAAGTAGCCGGCCCAGTTCGTTGCGCCACCGACAACGTAGCCGGAGACGGCGTAGTTTGTCCCGCTGCCGCCGCTAACATAACCGCGCACTCCGTAGTAGCCACCAATCCCTGTGGGAATGACCTTACCGTACACTCCCCTGTACCCGCCCTCGAAATAGCCTCCGTACCCGAATTGATCTGCTGGGACGGAATAGCCGTAGACCGCTACGGCGTCATGGTTGCCCGTCACCGTGTACTCCGCGTGGACCACGTGCGTGTCGAAGCTCTCATAGTCAGAATACACCTCGACCGCGTACGGACCGGCCGTCTCGCCATAGTGTGCCGGCCCTGCACCTGTTGTCCTGGCATCAACAACGGCCGAGCTGTTGCCGACATCGGCAATGTCGAGGTCAGCTGCGTTGCCGCTGGTGCCGCTATGATAACCCCGCATCAAGTCGGCCGTGCCGACGCTGGTTGCGTAGACTGCAAAGCCGGTACTGGCCGCGTTCCCGATGTGGAATTCCCCCGCCTCGAAAAGGGTGGCGCCGGATGGAGCGACCGGAAGGTGAGGGCGCTGAGGAAGATTGTCCGGTGGCACAATATTGCCATGAGGCACAGAGGCTACACGGAATATGTGGACAACTACATCCGCGTGCGTGAGGAATTGCAACCAGATCGCCTAGCCGGGGAGTCCGAAGAGAAGATCGATCGGACGCTCGAATTGTTCAGTAAGGAGGCTCTAATGCGTGTTGCAGTTATGGCATTGGCTATCGTTCTGATGGTCGCCACAATCGGATGTGCAGCTGTGAGTCTGTCTCCTGACCATGTATTCGAATGGGATGGCACGGCAGCTGATAGTCTCGGGAATGATTACCCGGAAGGCGTCGGGGTGATCTATACGATTGAGCGGAAAATCGGCGCCGGCGGGTATGAGGATTTCCTCACTGACATCATTCACATCGGAGCGGGAGAGGTTCATTCGGTCAGCCTGACAGCTGATTCCCACCTCCCGTTGTGGTATCGCTTGAAGACCATTCTTTCGGTCGGAGGTGAGACCGTGGAGCAGGATATCCTCGACCGATGCGAGAGCGGGATGTTCTGGTGGCTCGGGTTGTATGGTGGCCCTTGCGAAGTGAGGAAGCAATAGCATGACACTGGCCCGCATCGTGACAGGTCTGATCCTGTTTGGCGGCACCATCATCATCGGCGCATCTTCTGGTCCATGGACTGGATTGTGCGATGGCGAGCCGTTCTGGGCTATGTCTGTGGATGGTGTGCTCTATCTGCCGATGACTTGCGTTCCGTTCGACGGCAATCGCTGCCATCTTGGTCTCTTGCCTGCCGAGAGATGCACAGGGGGGCCGTGTGGGGTATGAGTTCGAGACCGTGAGCGAAGAGGGGGCGACTGTCCGGGTCAAGGGCATGTTCTCGGAACGCAAGCTCTATTGGTCGAACTACACTTCGGATGAAATGAGATTCCATGAGCACGGAGGGATGAAGTGGCATGCGGCCATGTTCGCAGATCCTCATGATTGGCTCTGGCTCCATGTCGATCCTCCAGAGCAAGGTGTTCTCTGGGGGAGTGAAACCGTGTTCCAGTTGGTCACAGCTTTGGGAGAGACCTTGTACGGAGGACCGATATTGTTGACCGACTCTCCCATGGAACTCCGACTCTATTCCGCCCGTGACAGGTCTGTCCTGTTGAACTCTGAGGCAGAATATGGCCGGAACCGGCTCGGATACATCTGCGTGGCAGTGGGCTTTCCGAAGGGAGGTCTACGGGCAGACCATGGAGATTATTGGGCCGTTTTTGAAACACCACGGAGCTTCGTGGTGTTGGAAGGGGGAAGAGATGTTGCGAAGGTGGAGCATCTTACTGACCGTTAGCCTTCTCGAAAGTGAGCGGCGGTGGCTGGAATTAGCGCCGGCGAGTCCATAGAGGATTGGAAGGAGCCCCGGTAGCTGCCCACCGGGGGCGGCCTCACCGGAACCGGCAACTGGTTCCACGGGGAAAACTCGATCTGGATTGAGTGGAACGTTACCCAGAACGTGGATACCTCCTGGCACTACGCCTACTACTTCGGGCATGAGGTGGGAGAGACCAGTCATTTCATCCTTGAGGTCTCCGACACGTTCACCCGGAACGACATCTTCGGAGAGCATGGCGACTTCGAGGGCATCGATATCGGAACCCATGAGGTCGGGTCAGGGAACTTCAACATGCCTGAGGATATCTACGGCATCAAGTTTGATGAAGCGTGGGGGCTCAATACCAGCCTTGAATTCGACAGCTTCCGCGTTCCTGTCTGGGGTGACTTCTACGCCAAGGATGGAGAAGCCGGCGGACAGGGTTTCAACACCGCCTTCAACACCGGGTTCACGGCGGGTGACTACGATCCGATCGATGCGGCCGCGGATGGTTCGATCGAGTACCATATCCTCGTGCCCGACACCCATGAGGTACCGCCAGTGCCCGAGCCGGCAACACTCCTGCTCATGAGCACGGGCCTTGCAGGCCTCATCGCAGTGAGAAGGCGTCGCAAGTAGCAGAGACCCAAGTACTAGACTTGATATCGAAACATATGACCGCCCGGAAGCTATAGCCTTCCGGGCGGTTCTCTTTTCATGGTTCAAGCCACGCATCCGGAATTCAGCCAACACACCATTCCACACAGGGTCGCATAGCTACACACTGAGAGAAGTTGCATATGCGCCCTCTCTCGTGTACGTTTCGAGCATTCAGTGGCCGACACCGCTGCTCTCCAAGCGTCCAGGCTTGAGATGCTCGGTGCACACGATGGGAGATCCATGCCGAACGGGCCCAAGAACCACATCCTCGGTGACGAGAACATCGGTGTGCTCCTCTGGCGGCTAACGATACCGGCCACCGTGGGCATGGCCGTCATGGCAACCTATGGACTCGTGGACACGATCTTCATCGGGCACGCTGTCGGTCCGCTCGGTATCGGTGGGATCGCGCTCGTCTTCCCCATCCAGATGCTCGTGATGGCTATCGGTCACATGATAGGGATGGGTGGCGCATCGATCATCTCCCGGGCGCTCGGGGCGGGCAATGCAGCGCGGGCAGAAAGAACGCTCGGCAATGTCGTCTCATTGATCGTCCTCATCTCCGCAGCACTCATGTTCGCAGGCTTCATGTTCGCCGACGATCTTCTTCTCCTTCTGGGATCCAGCGAGAAGCTCCTCCCCTACGCCAGGGACTATCTGCTCATAATGCTCTGGGGGATACCCTTGAGGGCATTCGCGATGGGGAGCAACAACATCGTACGTTCCGAAGGCCGGGCCAAGGTCGCAATGACCACGATGGTTCTGAGTGCAGGCATCAACATCGTCCTCGATGCCGTCTTCATCTTCGGGCTCGGGATGGGTGTCAGGGGTGCGGCGATCGCAACCGTGATAGCCACAGGATGCGCGTCAGCGTTCGTTCTGGTCTACTTCACCGCCGGCTTCAGTGGCCTCTCTCTCAGATTCAAGTCCCTGCGACTCGACCTTGCCATCGTTCGCGAGACGATCGCGGTGGGCTTCGCTTCATTCGCCCGCATGGTATCGGCAAGCGTGGTGCTGGTCATCTTGAACCGCAGTCTCGGCTTCTACGGCGGGGACACTGCGATTGCCGCCTACGGCATCATCAACCGGGTCTCGCACTTCATGTTCATGCCGATCATGGGGTTTGCGCAGGCTCTCCAGCCCGTCGCAGGCTTCAACTACGGAGCCGGGAAGTTTGCCAAGGCGAAGGAGGCTTTCAGGCTCTCCGTCGTCCGTTCGACAGTCCTCGGCGTGGTGTCCGTCTCTCTGATCATGATCTTCGCGAGGTCGATCCTCGGGATCTTCTCACGAGATGCGGCGCTCATTGAGATGAGCACTTCGGCACTCAGGATCATCATCGCGGCCTTCCCGCTCGTCGGATTCCAGATGATGGGCGCGGCACTCCTGCAGGCTCACGGTCGCGCGCTCTCTGCAATTGCTCTCTCGCTCGCCCGACAGGTCATTCTCCTCATCCCCCTCGTCCTCATCCTGCCGCGCTTCTTCGGACTCACCGGGATCTTCGTGTCATTCCCTGCAGCATCCATAGGGGCAACCACCCTGGCTCTGGTGCTCCTTGCCAGGGAGATGCGGTTCCTGAGCGAGCACAAACACAACGAAGCCCCGGCCTAGCACCGGGGCTCCTTCAAGACAGCGGACCTCACTGACGTTGTCATTCATACGTGTTCAAGCGGTCGACTGCCGCGTCACATTCGCCCTGCCGGTTCAGTCCTGGGGTACCCAGTACACGGCCCACGCCCAGATCAGACATCCGAGCAGAATGAGAGCCGCGCCCGCCGGAAGGCAGATCACCGTGATAAGCGGGATCTTCGTGAACAGCATGACCGACATGACGAGGATTCCGAAGACCTGCGCCAGCACTCCGCAGCGCATGATGTGAACGGGCGGTTTGCCGGCGAATGGCTTCCACATGCTCTTCATACTAACCATCCAGTTCATGTGCCACGTCGTGGCACTCCAAGCATGACATCTCACCCGATTGCAGTTCCTCCAGGATCGCCTCATGGCCCCATCCCGTGAGGAAGCTCTCGGCCTCACCGTGACACTTCAGACAGATATGCGTATCGTACTCCCCGTGGATCTCGAGAACCTCCGGGGACTCGCCAAGATAGTGGGCGTAGACATCGTGCAGACCCTTCTTCTTGGCTTCCACAAGCCCGGCCAGCCCGGGTCGGGTGTGA
Organism: uncultured bacterium; assembly: GCA_964521425.1. Lineage (GTDB taxonomy): Bacteria > Joyebacterota > Joyebacteria > Joyebacterales > Joyebacteraceae > Joyebacterum. Next base: position 9,851 of record CAZFRO010000004.1, on the reverse strand, counting down.
CACTTGTAGCACGCGGTCTCCCGATCAACGAGATTGTTCCTGAAATGCACGGCAGCCAGAGACTCATCGCTGTCGCTCGTGAGGCTCGCACCGTGCTCCCACATCTCGTGACACTGCGTACAGAAGGAGACCTTCTTGAACTCGTGGTCGGCGTAACCCATCATTCCCGCGAGCCAGAGGGCGGGAAGAACCGCCATCGCCAGGAACGCGAGAATCCTCTCGGGGCGCGTCGCGAGCGACTTCATCGTTCTCCTGAAGACCAGGAGCAACACGATCAGCACTCCGGCGCCCACTACCAGTGCCCAGTAGATCACGGTTGATTACTCGCTTGTCTGTGTGCCCGTTTCAGTAGCGGCTTCCGTCTCGCCTTCGGTCGTGTCAGCGGGCGCGCCGAGGCTCAGAAGCCAGGTGGACATCACTGTCCACTCTTCCTCCGTGCCCTTGAAACTCATCATGTGCTTCACGCCGTCGATCTTCTCTTTCTCGACGAGAAAGAGGTGCAGCCAGTCGAGCTTGCGCGAGGCGCCAACGGTCGACAGATCAGGTGGGCCGTCGCTCTCTTCGGCTTCCGCGCCGTCCTCCGGCACTTCACCTATGCCCTCGGCTAAGACGGTGTGGCACATGGCGCACTTGCTCTCTACGAAGATCGTCTTGCCGGTAAGCTCCACCGGCTTCTCCTCGGCCTCGGCATCAGCCGCGACCGCTAGAACCGGCACGAGGCCGATGGCGAGCGCGAGTAGAACAAGAAACAGCATGCGCATTCTGTCACCTCCCTCCAGATGCCGCGCGAGGCGCTTTCCTTTTGTGCCTGCGCCACTCGGGCATTCAGATGTCCGGACTGATGAGGGGACGTTCGACAACGAACGCCCCCTCGTCGATCACAAATCAGATTCGGAACCGGCTACAACCCGTGGGTCGCGCGCATCGTTCTGGCCAGCTCCTGGATCTCACCGAGGTCCTTCGTCATCCCCGCCCAACCATACCAGTAGGCATAGTCGGGATTGGCGTGGAAGAAGCCCTGGTACGCGCGCATCCGATGCTTCATGTACATCTGACAGAGAACCTGATCGATGTACGACAGGTTGTCCATGTCGCCGCCACCCGTCTGCATGAAGAACAGGAAGTTCGGGTAGTTGTACGGATAGGCCTCAGGCTTCTCGATAATGCCATCGCGGTACAGATCCCCAACGATCTCGATAGCCTGTGCCATGAGCCGATCGGCGTCCCTCAGCATGTCATCACCCAAGCTCAGCTGCTGGGTGGCATACGTTGTGGAGTGACACTGGCTGCAAGTCGTGATCATCTTGTCACGCTCACTCTGCCAGGCCTCCTCGGTCAGACGCGCGAGATCGGCAGCCTGAACGACACCGACGAGATCGGTCGCTTCGCCGGTATCAGGATGCAGAACACCGAGAGCCTTCAGGATCACGACCCTGTCGGCCGCCCACTGCTCGTCCTCGGGCATCGGCAGTCTCACGCCAAGGAAACCCCACGCTGTGTGGTTGTTGTGATCGCCATCGACCATGTGGCAGGTCTGGCAGGTCGGCGCAGCAGCGCCTTCCGGCAGATCACCGGCGCTCTGTGCATGCCACCGTGTACCGTGCTTTGAGCTCTCCCACATCTCCCACTGGGGATGATCGTAGCCCATGTGGCACTGCTGGCATGCGTGCGGGTTCTGCGCTTCCTTCTTCGAGAACGCGTGCCGCGTGTGGCACTCGTCGCACGAGTTCGTCTGGTAGCGGAATCCCATGTCGAGCTGGGCCTGCTTCTGCTCGGCGGTCTTGATGCCCATGTTGTGGCAGCCGCCGCAGCCCTTCCCACCCTCAATGAGCGCATCGGGCTCGATGTGGGTAATCGGAAGAGCGTTCATCGCGGTCCAACCCATGTTGTGCTTGCCCTGCACGAACTGGTCGAACTGCTCCTCGTGGCACCCGGCGCAAGTACTCTCATCCGGGAACGAGACCGAGGCAGCATCGTCGGCCGTTGTGTGGGCGTCGCCGTGGCAGACCTCGCAGCTCACGTGTACCTTCGCGTGCTTGCTGGACTCCCAGTCAGCCACCTGTCCCGGACTGACGTCACGATGGCACGTGACGCATGATGACTCGGCCCATGCAGCAGTCGAGACAGCAAGAATCAGCAGAACAAGCAGAGCGCTTGCCCCCACCTTTCCAAACGTCATAAGCTCCCCCCCCCTACAATCAGACAAACCTGCCCGCTGGAACTTCCCATCGGGTCAGCTCGTCTGCTCCGCATCCGGTCCGGCAGCATGCCTCTGAGTGTGCCTCAGACCAGTATTCTATGCTCTCTGGCCGAACCAGTCAATCTGATTCTGACAAGCCCCGCATGCGCCTAGAAGTAGTCCATCGCCTTGATCTTCTTGAGCTCTATGGTGTCACGTTCCTCAGCCCGGACCAGGCTCTCAAAGAGATCCTGGACCTCCTGGTCAACGTCCTGCGTCAGAACCTGGCGGTACAGGTCAATGAGACACCCATCGATCTCGATCGCGATGTCCAGCACCTCCGCAGCCGTGGCGTCCGGAGGAAGTTCGCGCCCCTCAAAACACGTGCAGTCGGGCGCGAGAGGTTCGTACCTGATCGGGAACGAACTCACCTCCTCCCGCTCGGCGTCACCGAGCCGACCGAGAGCCTCCGACAGGTGGCGGCGGTGCCTCCCCATGTAGTCCGCGAGAAGCTTGACGCCCTCCGATGTCGCATGTTCGGCGATCTCCGCGTAGTAGTCGACGAGCTTCGCCTCGACGTCCTCGGCAGTCCTCAGCACGTCGGCCACCGTGATGATGGCCATGATCTCTCTCCTTCTAGAACTTGTCGTAGAAGATGTCGTCCTCTTCGAATCCCTTGTCATCGAGGATCTTCATGACGGCCTCGATCATCGGCGGTGGACCGCAGAGGAACGCCTGCCGCTTCGCTTCGCGAGTCTCAAGGTGCTTGTCAACTGAGATGTGGATGAAGCCTGTCTCGCCGCTCCACTCCCCGTCCTCAGGATCAGGATCGGACAGCGCGTAGATGACGTGGAAGTTCGGGTTCTTCTTCTCAAGCTCCCGGAACTCGTCGAGGTAGAACACATCCTTCGCCGAGCGGCAACCAAAGAAGAGCCAGCACTTCCGGTTCGGCCAGCGCTCGCACACACTGAAGAGGATGTTCTTCAAGGGCGCCATGCCCGAGCCGCCGCCGACGCAGACGATCTCTGCCTCGGGGTCCTCGCTCAACCGGAACTCTCCGTACGGACCCGTGAAGATTATCGGATCCCCTTCGTTCAGATTGTGCGCATAGGTGGAGCCGATCCCCCCGGGCACCAGGCGAACGACCAGCTCGACGACGTCTGTCTCGTACGCAGGCGAGCTGATGGAATAGGCGCGAAAGACAGGTCCCTCAGGCGAGGGCGCCTGCAGCTGCACGTACTGCCCGGGACGCTGCTCGATCTCCACGGGCTCCGTGAGCTTGAAGCGAGTCTCGACCATGTCGTGTGTCAGTGTGCGCGCGCTTTCGACCGTGGCCGTGAAGAGCTGAACGTTGAGGAGTTCCTCAGGGATTCTGACCTCGAGATCCTCGCGCACCTTGACCTGGCAGGCCAGCCGAACGCCCGAACGCACCTGCGATCGCGTCAGAAACGGCGTTTCAGTGGGCAGGACGGCCCCGCCGCCTACGACCACATCGATGGTGCAGTACCCGCAAGAACCACGGCCGCCGCAGCCGGACGGGATGAAGATCTTCGACTCGATGAGGGCCGAGAGAAGCGTCTGCCCGCCCTCGACCTCGAGAACACGGTCCCCCACGTTGATGTCGATCTTGCAGATGCCGTAGTTGACGAGCAACCGCTCGGCAACCGTGAGCGCGACCGCAAGAGCAACGAGGATTCCCGCAAAGACCAGTATGGGAAGAAGGAAGATCATCAATCGCCTACTGTATCGTGACCATGCCGGCGAACCCCATGAACGCCATTGCCATCACGCCGGTGATGACCATGGCTATTGCGACGCCCTTGAATGGAACCGGGACGATGCTGTATCTCATCTTCTGTCTTAAGCCCGCGATCAGGACAATCGCCAGCGTCCACCCGACGCCGCCACCGAAGCCGAACGCGACCGACTGCATGAATGTGTAGTTCCTGATGATCATGAAGAGTGACACACCCAGGATCGCACAGTTGACGGTGATGAGCGGCAGGAAGATCCCGAGCGCGTGATAGAGCGCCGGGCTGAAGCGTTCTACGAACATCTCCACGAACTGCACGAAGGCTGCGATCACGGCGATGAAGATGATGAACGAGAGAAACGTGAGCCCCGTCGGGACAAGCACGTGGTGATAGACGCCGTAGTTGATCGCAGTCGTGAACGTCATGACGAAGATCACGGCAGCGCCGAGTCCGGCCGCGGTGTCGATGCGCTTCGAGACCGCGAGGAACGAGCACATTCCCAGGAAGTTCGCCAACAGGATGTTGTTGGTGAAGATCGCAGCTACGAGGATGATAAGGGGTGATACCTCACCCATCGCTAGCTCCCCTTCCCTTCGAGCTCTTTGTTGATGCCGGTGATCGCATTGTAGAGAGCGATCAGGAAACCGAGTGCAATGAACGCCCCGGGCGCCAGGATCATCAGCTGATTAGGCGTGTACCACTCGGCCCCTAGAATCCGGTGGCCGAAGAGCGCTCCCGTTCCCATGAGTTCCCGAACGAACCCGATGATCCCAAGGACGACCGCGTACCCGAGACCGTTGGCGAGGCCATCGAGCATCGACACAACCGGGCGGTTCGACAGCGCGAACGCCTCGGCGCGTCCCATGATGATACAGTTCGTGATGATGAGACCGACGTACGGACCGAGCTGCTTCGACATCTCCCAGTAGTACGCCTTGAGTATCTGGTCGAAGATGATCACGAATGTGGCGATGATGGCCACCTCCGCTATCATCCGGATGCGCCTCGGTGTCACGTTTCTGAGAAGCGACACGAACAGGTTGGTGCCCACACCGACGAAGATGAGGGCGGCACCCATGACGAGCGAGTTCTCGAGCTTGTTCGTCACGGCCAGAGCGGAACAGATGCCGAGTACCTGGACGGAGACCGGATTGGTCACCCAGACGCCGGCACGCAGTGTCTCCCGACCCTTCCCATCACAGGGACCGGTTCCTCCGCATGTAACACAGGCCACTTTCTGACTAGGCGCCACTGGACCCGCTCCTCGCAATGATCCTCTCGATGATCTCGCTCAGCATGTCCTCGACCTTGTCGCAGGTCATCGTAGCTCCGGTGATGGCGTCGATCTCGTTGATCTGATCGGCGCCGTCGTTGACGAGGTGGATACCCGGATCTCCCGACGGTCCTAGAATCACCTTCCCGCGGAACTGATCCTGGAAGCCCGCGGAAGATATCTCACCACCCAGCCCGGGAGTCTCTTCATGTCTGTAGAATGAGATGGCGTAGACCGTGCGCATGTCCTCCTCGAGACAGATGAGTCCCTCGATCGGACCCCACAGTCCCGGTCCGTGGAAACGCATCGCACGGAGCTTGCCTGCCTCCGGATGATCGCTCACGAAGAACTCGAGCCCCTCAATCTCCTCTTCGCCCACCATCGATTCATACACGGCCAGAAGGTCCGACGCACTCGCCTGCGCATCAAAGGGCACGCCGAGGACGGTCAGGATGTTCTGAACCTCCTCCGCCTGCGCATTAGCGGCCTTTCTCTCGTCCGTGAAACGATCGACCGCGGTCAGCGCGACCGCGCAGATGATCCCGAGGACGGCCGCGTAGAAGACCGTATAGAGGCTACCCTTCTTCACGAAGCCTCCGAACATGCGCCGTGACGAAGAACTCGTCCAGGACAGGCGCGAAGATGTTGCCGAGGAGTATCGCGAACATCACGCCCTCGACATAGCCGGTGAAATTCCTGATGAGGGCCGTCGCGATCCCGATGATCGCGCCGTAGACCCATTTGGCCGAGTTCATGATCGGACTGGAGACAGGATCCGTCGCCATGAAGAACGCCCCGAAGAGCAGCCCCCCAGACAGAAGATGCCAGATGATCGCATGTGGGTCACCGCTGTAGATACCAGCGGTCACGATGACGAATGTGCCGAGCATCGCCGCAACGGTTCGCCAGTTGGCAATCCCTATGATGAGGAGAAACGCTCCCCCGAGGAGAACAGCGAGCGCCGATGTCTCCCCCACGCTGCCGATGACGTTGCCGAAGAAGAGCTTGGGTAGCGCCGCCCACGTACCGCTCTTCGCGGCAGCCAGAGGCGTCGCCATCGTCACGGCGTCGGTCGCGTACTCGAGCACCCTGCCGACGAGCCCCTGCCCGGGCTCGATCCACCCCGCCGACATGGCCTTCGGGTAGCTGAGCGCCAGGAACACGCGCCCGATGAGTGCTGGGTTGAACAGATTCCTGCCTGTGCCGCCGAAGAGTTCCTTCCCCACAAGCACGCCGAATGCAGAGCCCAAGGCGACCATCCAGAGCGGTAGCCCTGGAGGCAGGATGAGCGGGAAGAGCATCCCGGTAACGAGAAGCCCTTCGTTGATCTCCTCCTTCTTGAACATGGCGAGGAGGACCTCGACCGCTCCACCGGCGGCGTACGAGACGAGCACCATGGCGAGCACACGCAGGCCGAAGAAGTGGACTGCAGCCAGGAGACAGGGAGCAATAGCAATGATGACCGTCGACATGTAGCGTTTGACGTCGAGGGGGTCACGAACGTGCGGAGCCCGCGATGTCCGCGTGAGAGGCGAAAAGAGAAAAGCGTCGGCGGCATCGTAGATGGGTTTGACTGCGGCGAAACGCCCGCCTTCCTGAAAGAGCGGCCGCGTCTTATCGAGGAGAGTCAGTATCAACTTCATGCTGTCGCCTCCTCTTCCGCCGCGAGCGCCTCTTTGGCCGCCAGTCTCTTCTCTTCCTCGAGCTTCGCCTTCAGCTCCATCTTCTTCTGAGCCTCGTGCTCCTCGCGTATCAGTCGCCTGGCATCGCACATGTCAGAGAGAAGCTCTATCTTCGATGGACAGACGTAGGAGCAGAGACCGCACTCGATGCAGAGGTCTACACGCATGCGCTCCACTTCATCTATCTCGTCGGCGTGGAGAAACTTGTGAATGACGCCGGGCAGTATCCCGACCGGGCAGACATCGATGCACTCCCCGCACGAAACGCATGCTCTCAGTTCCCCCGCAAGGGATGTGTTCAAACGCTCCGGCGGGCCGCCCTGACAGAGGCGGCTCATGAAAGTTCTGCCGTAGGAGTTTCGCGAGAGCCCCGGCATGGCGAAGGAAAGCATGTGGCGTTTCCCGAGTTCACGAAGAACCGTAAGCCCTTCGCACTCGGCATCGAGCCCGGATGAACCCGGCGATGCATCACTGCCCGTGAAGATGCCTCCGCTGATTACGCGCACATCCTCGTGGCAGAGACGATGCGCAAGGATCTCGTCGATGGGATAGCCGATGACAGCTTTGAGATGGACGGGCTCACTGACGGCCGGGCCGCCAAGTGCTATCAAGCGTTCTACACTCGGTGCGCCGGATGAGAGCGCTCCTTCAATCGCCAGGACGCCTGCTGTTCCGATTGCCCAAACGGGACGACCAGGATCGCGGCCAAGTCCGAGAGCCCGCAGGATCACGAGTGGGTGACCAGACGGGTAGCGTGCGACCACCGTGTGGAGCCGGCACCAGGAGTGCTCTGTAATGAGGCCCGCGAGTTCTGTCGCGAATCCCGCATCTTGAGCGACGGCAACGTGAACGGTGCCGCCCTGGGTAAGCTCATGAAGATGCTTGAGGCCGCGAACGAACGAATCGAGCCTCCCCGTGAGAAGCGCATCGGCGCTCGCGACGAAAGGTTCGAGATGGACCGTGGAGACGATGACGTCATTCGCAGTGGCGGCAGGATCTACCGGCATGTCCGTGCGGGCGTCGGTGATGAACCGCCAAGCCCCGAGAGAGACAAGGCGGTCGCGGACATCCGTCGGCGATCCGCCTGAAGAACCGCTGGATGACGCCCCGTCCAGGGATTCGAGAACCAAGTGGTCCGCGACTCCGTCGAGACGCACGGTTCCGCCATACGCGGCGATAAGTGGAGCCGAAAAGCGCTTGGGATCGGTCGCAAGAACCGTCCCGGCGGAGATGCGGGCGCCCTCTTCTACACGGATATCGCCAAAGCGGAAACACCGGCTCGCAAGCGGCAGAACAAGCCTGCTCGGAACCGGAAGGTCGACGACGCGCGACGCGGGCCTCCCTGCGAGGCCAATGTTGTAGCCACCCTTGAGTCTTGCCACTGGTGTCCTCAGACTACTCCAGGAAATTGGCCAGGTCGTCGTATCTCGACAGGAGGAGGTTGCCGGTGTCGCTCTGCCACGCCTCCATGAAGATCGCGAAGCGGGTCTTGTCGTAGTCGGACGGGAACCAGGCTTCAAGGCCAAGATCCCCATCGCTATCCACAAACGCACGCATCACTGTCGCTGAGACGTTCAGCTCGTTGGTGATGTCGAGGAACTGTCCCTTGTGGCTCTTCGAGTACTCGCTGCCCCCGTAGAATCCACGGAGCAGGATCCCTCCCTCGTATCCTTGAAGCGTGAAGCTCGTCCTCTCCTCGTGCGTTATGCTGATGTAGGTGTCCTTCTGTTCCGATTCGTATCCGAGGAATCCGAGGTGGTTCACGAAGTCCTCGACATCGGCCGGTATGTCCGCCAGCGCAGACACGGACAGGGACAGCACAACGGCGACCGCGAGCAGCAGGCCGGCACTGATAAGGCTTCTCCGCATTGTTCCCCCCTTGATATCCGCCTCTACCGGACGGGATGCAGACGACGGGACGACCGTGATAACACATTGTGATGCAAGCAACTCCGCCGGGATGCACCCCGTGCGGAGATCTTGCGTAAGAACCAAGCCTGTAGGAGTCTACAATGAAACCGGGCACTGCTCAAGAGCGGAAGCTGGATGTCCAGGTCGTGCGCCGCACGCCGAGTCTCGTGCCCGCCACTGAATCCGTTCTGCCCGAACTCGGACAGGGCAATCCGCGTCCTGCATCTGATACTTGATGTTATCGCCTCAAAGTAGTGCTCTGAGTAAGGTTCATAGCGAGCGATCATCGCCAGGCTGCGCGCCATAGGGCGGCTGGCGCATAGGTATCTCCTCACCGGGAGAGTGGATCATGAGTATGAAATCGCGGGCAATCCTGGTGTGCGCAATCCTCGCGCTCTGCCTCGGAGCCTCCACAGTGGCATCGGCCGAGGCCATCAGCAACGGCACTCTGTCTCTAGATGTGGCACTACGATCGGGGGCAGGTCAGAGGGTCGTGTAACACTCCTGTGCAGGAAGCGCTGTCGGAATGAGTACGACAAGAGCAACGAACACCACCAGGATAGAACGTTCTAAACGCATGTGTGGTACTCCTCCTTCCCCCAATCCAGCCCGGACCCCATGCAACACAGATGACACAACATAGCACGGACTGTGCCCACTGGCAATCCGTTACCGTGACACCTGTTGCCTGCCTCAGTCAGTTCCACGACTCTGGCGTGCCGTCCGGAGGCCACCATTCGGTGCTTGCTTTGTGCATCATATTGTGGAATAATGCTCGGGCTGACCATTGGTGGGGGTAGCGGAGCGGGGCTTACCAAACTCATCAGACTCAGATGCGCAGGTACAGGGCGGAGGTGCGGGAGCCTGTCAGGCGCGGACGAGTCCCCTCTTTGCATCGCGTCGCGCATCCCCTGAAGCGTAGGACAAATCGTGCCGCCAGGCACAAAAGGGAGGCTACAATGCGTGCACTGCTTGCAGCAGTTCTCGTTCTCGCGCTTGAACCGCCCCGGTTTCTCCGGAGACCTGGTTATGTGAGTCCTGCCACGATGGCC